>JAVHPE010000060.1:0-20597 GCA_036170475.1 Bacteroidia bacterium
GGGAAATCCTTTACGAATTTTACCACCGCGCAGGGACTGGCAAATAACAGCGTTTGGAGCATCACGGAAGATAAAACGGGAAATCTTTGGTTCGGCACACAGGGCGGAGGAGTAAGCCGTTATGACGGGAAATCCTTTACGAATTTTACCACCGCGCAGGGACTACCTGATAATACAGTAACACAAGTAGTACTTACAAAAGAACAAAACATAGCAATAGGAACAAACTTAGGAGTGGGGGTGCTTACGGGATTTTCTCCCCTCTCCTCTCGGAGAGGGGCTGGGGGTGAGGTCATACCACCACAGAATAATATGAACAACCAAGAGTTGAAAAACTATACTCCTGTTATTGAAATTTATAATAGCAATACAGGCTACCCTGTAAAGGATGTAAATGTAGGGCAAAACTGTATGTTTATGGATAGCAAAGGAATTATTTGGGCAGGGACAGGTAGTGATAAAACAGGCTTGGTAAGGTTTGATTATGCAGCATTAAATAAAAACAAGATGCCACCTGACGTTTTTATTCAAAGTGTAAAAATAAATAACGAAAATATTTGTTGGTATAATCTTCGCCCCTCTCCAAATGGAGAGGGGACGGGGGTGAGGTCTGATAGTACAACTACGCCCCCCAATATTACCGAAGAAGTTACAACTTTAGGCAAAGTGCTAAACGATGCAGAGCGTAACACTATGTACCAGAAATTTAGGGATATAAAATTTGACGGTATCACAAAGTTTTATCCATTACCCGAAAATCTTATATTACCACACAGAAATAATAATGTATCATTTGATTTTGCAGCCATTGAACCTGCCAAGCCATACCTTGTGCGCTACCAATACATATTGGAGGGCTACGATAATGATTGGAGTCCGATAACAAATGCCACCACAGCTACATTTGGTAATATATATGAAGGTTCATACACTTTTAAATTAAAAGCGCAAAGTCCTTTTGGCGTGTGGAGCGAGCCTATAGAATATAAATTTAAAGTGCTTCCGCCCTGGTGGCGCACCTGGTGGATGTATAGTGTGTACGGCATTGTGGCTATTGCATTAGTTGTACTCATTGTATGGTGGAACGGAAGGCGGCTAAGAGCAAAAGCAATAGAACTTACCGAAGAGGTGCGGAAAGCAACAGTTACTATTGTGGAGAAAAACAAAATTGTGGAAGAAAAAAGTGAAAAACTCGGAGAGGCACTCAAAGATATTACCGACAGTATCAACTATGCCAAGCGCATACAGCGGGCAATGCTTCCGCACCGCAAGGATATATGGGCTGCATTTCCTCAATCGTTTGTGCTTTTCAAACCAAAAGACATTGTGAGCGGTGACTTTTATTTCTTTAACAAAAACAATCAATGTGCAATTATAGCTGTTGCCGACTGCACTGGTCACGGTGTACCGGGAGCATTTATGAGTATGATTGGTTCGGCAAAATTAAATGACGCTGTTTCCGAAAGTTCAGACACATCCGAAATTTTATCACTATTGAATAAAGGAATTAAAACCGCTCTGAAACAATCAGACAGCGATGAATCAACACGAGACGGTATGGACATTGCCCTTTGCTCCGTTGACATAGAAAACCGTATTGTACAATATGCCGGTGCAAACAGACCAATGTGGCTTATCCGTAATGGGCAGACAGAAGTAGAAGAAACGAAAGCTACCAAAAAAGCTATTGGCGGGCTGACAGAAGACAAGCAGCACTTTGAAAGTCACGAATTAAAATTACAGCAGGGCGACACTTTTTACATTTGCACAGACGGTTACGCAGACCAATTTGGCGGTGTAGAAGGAAAAAAATTAATGGCGAAAAAACTGAAAGAAGTTTTAATTGAAATTCAAAATAAATCAATGAAGGAACAGGAGCAACACTTAGACAATTTTGTAGAAAATTGGAAAGCAGGAACAGAACAAGTTGACGACATTTTAATTATTGGCATTCGTGTTTAACAGCCAGCGCATTTTGCAAGCACATTTAAAAGCCACACATTCAGCGCAAAACCAAAGCTTTTAAAAGAGCTTTCAAAACCAACGCAAGAGAAAATTGAATTTTATAAAATCCAAACGCTTCAAAAAAATAAAAACTACGCAACGCTCAAACGACAACAACGCAGACTGAATAACGGACAAACTCAATATTGACAATGGTTGTAACGCGCTGACGACAAGTACGCAAGCACCCAACATCACCTAAGCAATATTGCCGTTTATAGTAAGTTTCATCATTTGAGTTCGCAATTGAAATAGGTCGTGGCAAAAACCTTTCACAGCGGTAGAAGATTTTATCTATTAGTTTTTGCGAACCCCCAACATTACCTAAGTTACATGACCGTTTATAGCAAGTTTCATCACTTGAGTTCGCAAGAGCACGCCACCACCTGCAAAAGAGCTAAAATCAGCCCTCAAAACAAAAACACGTGCCAAAAAAATAACACCGTTTTGAGCATCACGGAAGATAAAACGGGAAATCTTTGGTTCGGCACTTCTGGCGGAGGAGTAAGCCGTTATGACGGGAAATCCTTTACGAATTTTACGATTGATCCACAAACAACAACTCTGTCAAATCCTATAATTTCATTCAGCGATTTATCCAGCGGGGCTGATTTTTGGAATTGGAATTTTGGTAATGGTTCAGATTCTTCAGTTATCTCTAATCCTTCCCCTTTTATTTACCCGGATACAGGCAGTTACATCATAACATTAATTACATCTACTTTATTTAATTGTTTTGATACCGCCTATCAGACAATTATTATTGAGCCCGACTTTGTGTTTTTTATTCCAAATTCATTTACCCCCGATGGCGATTGGGTAAATGATACCTTTACCCCCCTGTTGAGCAGAGCGTCTCGCTCTGCTCTTATTGATAAGGCTTCCAGCCTACGTGCGTTTTTTAATTGATTTTTTTCAAATGCTATAATTATGTCCCTTTTTCAAAAATATTATTCTACTTTCAATTAGCATACTACGGCAGGATGCCGGTTAAAGAAAGCGTAGCGGGACGCTACGCTTAACAAATATTGTTTGTAAATTTTTTTATACGCTACGCTGAACGGGGGTACTTAGAAGTTGTAATTAAATCCAAAATAAAATGTAGTAATATTTAAGTTAAAGCCATAGTTATTTGCATTTTTATGATTACCATCCAACAAACTTATATTTTTGGAACTTGAATTACTGTAATAAATGCTGCTAAAAGTAGTTTCAATTCCAAGTTTGGGAGTCATAAAGTATATCAATCCTGGAGAAATGCCAACAAAAAAGGTGTTTGCCTGTATCTCCTGATGAGCAGGGTCGCTGGCTGAATAATGATAATTGGGAATATTGTTCGAGTAATCCAGTTTTGTTGTTTGATAGGTATAGGATGCCAAACCATTTAAGGAAAATAATAAATTTCCAACAATTTTTTTATAGTGCCGCACAAAACCGCCCCCACCATAACTTATAGAATTGGATTTAGCGGTACTATTAATAGTAGTATTATAAGGACTTTGATTGGGAATTTCAATAAAACGCATTCCATTGGATACTCCTATATTTAGACTTACTCCAATAGCAAAATTGTCCTTGATGAAATAACCGAAATTGGGAATAATTTGAAACCTAAATGAATTGCTGTCAGTAGCGGACAAGATATTGAAGTCAGAATTACTATGACCATAGATGTTAAACTGACCATCAATAATCAATTTTCCTTTTTCTGTTTGTGAATATGTAATTGTAATAATGAAAATTGCTATTAACAATAACAGGTATTTTTTCATTTCGTTTGGATTAATTTTTTTATTCCTATAACTTACCCTTGTTGCTAAATTTTTAAGGCAGTATTGAATTATTTTTGATAAATTATTTTTTCAATTTTTATACCCTGTTCATTTTCTATTTTTACAAAGTATAAACCTTTAGCTTGCGTGGAAATATCAATAGGTATTGCTTCATTCATCGTTTCTGTTTTTTTGATAATATTTCCCATTGCATCATAAATTATTATTTTATTGGCTTGCTGATCTGAAGTGTTTGTTGAAATAATTGAAAAAACTCCATTGTTAGGGTTAGGAACAATAGCATAATCTGCATCGCTCTCTTTTTGAATAGTTGCTATATTTGATTTTTGTTTTTCAAATACTTCGGCTATTGTTTGTATGGTTTGTTGAGGATTTGTATTACTTGTTGTCATGCTTCTCAATTCTTGAGGTATTAAATACGAACAATCACTGACAGATGCTTGGTTGGACGTAGTGCAATCCATTCCATTAAGGGAAGTATTAATAGTTGCATGAAACTCAACTCCTTCATGAGCCTCAAATCCTGGAAGCAAATGTACCAGATTTTTAGCCATAAATGTAACATTTGCCTGAGAATAAGGCATGGATTGAGGATCATCATCATTATCAATAATGTACGGAACAGGATTATTGGGATCGCCACCACCCTGAGCTGTGATACTGTTTGAAGCTATAAATGTTTTTTGATCAGATTCTATAAATGGGGTATTACTATTGGTAGGTATAAATCCCGTTTTAACAATATCTTCCTCACACAAGTCAAATGGAGGTATATAGTGATGATAAGGAAGGTAATTTGGATATACAAGGTTGTAAAGATTAAAATAAAACATATAACTTAAACCATTAAATTCAAGAACAGGGTTATTTCCATCAGCATATCCGTAAACTAATAAACCCTGATTCCCTGACCATATTTGATTGTCATCATTCCCTTGTGGACCATAACATTCTGCATGATCTAACATGCACTCATAAAAAGCAGAAGAATAAGAGAGGGTGTTAGGATCTGGATATAGTGCCTGATGTAATAGCGGCAGGTGTAAACGATCTCCTGGTATTTGTCCTTCAGTAAATTCATGGGCACATCTGTTTACCAGCATACTGCCGGTTGAATTTCCCCATATATGTGCTGCTGCCGCAAGTGATAAAACTTTGTAATCTTCCTTGCCCATAGAGTAATTAAATAATGTAGTAGCCCAAATATTTGAGCTGGTTGCAATTATACCGTCTGTATAATTATAATTAAAATAGGTGTTTACTTGGTCAGCATTTGTCATATTAGGCACTTGAATAGCGGAGTTTACCATTGCCAGTCCGTAAGAAAAAAGCTGAAACTCGGAGCCTCCTGCTATACATTTACATGGATCAGAAATACCTGTCTCGCTTGGCCACCATACAGCTTTTGCGCAAGATCCTGTTACAGGGTTTTGAATAGTCCAATTATGGTCATGGATCCAACCTGTTATCCGTCCGGCAATATTTTTTACTTCCTGTAAAATATCAGTTTCATTATCCGCAAAATGTTTTTTTAAACCATTGTGATCCAATGCATGAAGACCAGATGGAATAAATTTTGCAGCCAGGGCAAGACCAACCATCAACTGGGTAACCTGATCGAGCGATTCTTCTCTTGGACCCACTCCGGCACCATTAAAATAAGCACAAGGAGAATTAAAACCATATCCCGTTTCGTAAACAGCATTGGTAAAACTGGATCCAACAACTTCTGCAATTCTGCCATCATTTGAAGGGAAGTAACTGGAGTTTAAATCATTTTCAACCAGATGATCGATATTGCTATTATCGTTATAATACATTTGGTTAACAAAATCTTGCGGCACATCGTCTCTGATAAAAAAACCATTCAAGTCATTATCAGTTGGAATTGAACTTTGATCGAGGTAATAATGGCGCCACCAGCCTTCCGCAGTTTTGTCAAGCCGGTTAAATGCTTCCAATGCATACCATATATCAAGGTTTACTCCTCCTCCGGTAAGATGAAGCTCCATTGCTAACATCCCAATATAATGCCCTAAATGAATTGTTTCATCTGGATAATTTAGGTGACCTGATTTGATGATACTACCATTGACATCAAGCTCAGGGAATCTACCTGTGGATGGCAAACCACATCCTTGACATTCGCCCGGGACAACATAGTTTTTAAACCGTTCGCGGTACCGCCAGTATTTTTTTAAATTCTGTTCAGGTTGCGCCCAAGCCGATGTATTACAAACTATAATACAAATAAGAAATAATCTATTAATCGTTTTTCGAATTGGCATAATTTACTTGAATTTGGGTTCTTTAAAATAATATTTAATACTATCACTTGCTATTGCTAAAGTCGATCTATCTAATTGAAATATCTGCCAAACTGTATAATGGTAAGAATTATTGGTTATTTTTATTTTAGTTTTATGTTCGATAAACTCCCATGTACCATTGAAATTAAATATGTAAGAACCATTATGATTAATTCCATTCCCGTCTATATATGACATTACATCTCCACCACTGCATGTACCATTTTTATTAAATATAACTGGCAAATCCGACAAGACTAAACCGAAACTAAATGTTTGAGAAGTCAAATTTTCAAACTTTCTCACTCTCCAAGGTGTTCGGCATAGCCTCCCCGAAGCGGTAAACATGTGAATATGTTCATCTTCAGGATATTTTTTGCATCCATCAATAAAAATAATCAGAATGAAAATTATCGCTACTTTTTTAATCATTGTTTTATTTGTATTGTAGTGCCTCTATTTGCAGTTGTTGAAGTTGCATCTTCACTTGCAATTCGTCCGTTTTTTTGTTCATCTCAATAATGTAAAGCGTAAGTTCTTCCACCTTTTGTAATAATTTAACTTGCATATCGCCAACTAAAACTCCATTATCTTTATTTACATTTTTTGCGCTTGGTATATTTGGTAAATGTTTGTTCTTATCCAGATATTGTTCTAATTCGTTTAGAGACAATAAAGAATAGCTTTTATTAAAAACATAATCCGGCCAAGTGGTGCTATTAATTTCAATCTTCAATTCCTTGGCTCCAATGAGCCCATTTACTGCTAATAAATAAGAATTATCATTGTGAGTTAATGGAGTTCCAATACCAACACTACCATCCTTTGTTACAACCATTCGTTGAATATTATTAGTTCTAATCTTAAAATCAAAATTGCTTACAGTTCCTATAAAACGGTTATTTGCGTTAACATAATTTCCAAAAGTGTTCCACGTAAAGGGAACAATTGGCGTTGCAATAATACAAGGGTCAAAAGCTTGTGCATCAGCTACAGTTTCCATTGTATTTACATCCAGTTGGGTAATTTGTGAATTATTGTTCGTTGGATCATAAGCTATTAGATGAATGCAAGGGAGTAGTTCAGCTGGGAATTCATAATACTTTTCATAAATTTATTTATTGTTTTATTAGTTTCTTAACTTCTACCTCCCCCATTTCATTAATTGCACGGACATAATAAATACCACGCGAATAGCCTGAAATATCAACTTTAAACAGATTACCTATTGGTGTTATGTTTTCCCAGATAACTTTACCCATTATATCATAAACTTTTACCTCTTTAACACCTACCGCCTGATTATTTTTGGTAACAGAAATTTGGAAGGTACCATTATTAGGGTTGGGAATAATGCCTATATTATTATTTGCAAGGGATTGTGCTTTTCCAATTAGTGTAGATTGCTGGATTGTGCTATTATTGTTATTAGTCTCAAGTTTGCGGAAACTATTGCCTGGTAAATTGCATGGATGTATATAAGCTTTAAAATTACTACCAGGTGTTGCTGTTGCAACAAAACCTGGGAGAAGAACTATTTCATCTGTGGCGCGGTATGTATTTGTTAATCCTGAATTAAAAGCTTGAGTTGAAGTAATAAGCTCGTCAGCTTCTTGAAAATTGTTTTGAGTTTCAACTCCTGTAAGGTTTAGCGGTCCTGCTGGAGGGCATGCAAGAGGTGATACCCAAAGTCCTCTGCCAAATGTTGCTGCACGAATTGTATTTGAAGCATAATTAATTTCAAGCTGTGAAATATTCACATTCGGTAAACCAGTAAGAAATTGTTGCCAAGGATTTGACGGAGACGAAATAATAAATTTATTGTTGGTATAAAAAACTCCGGTGGCGTTAGTCCCAATATAGAGTGCATCATCACTACCTTTTTCTTTTACCATTGATTTTATACTAATATCTGCTAAACCAGTTGTTAAATTTGTCCATGTTTGAGTGTGTCCATCGTATTTCCAGATTTTTTTATCGATGAAATTTGGTGGGTCATTAAATCCGGCATAAACAATCCATAAAATTTCAGGATCTTTATCATCAACGGCTATATCTACAATTTCTTTGTTAAATGGGAACGCTGGATGTTGTGGAATTACCGACCATGCGACATTATTCGGATTATTACCATCAACATCAGCATTAGCATTTGATGTTTTGACTAACATATAAGTATTATTATTTTCCACAATAGCGTATAAATAATTCGGATCGGAAGGTGCAGTAAAAATTGATGGTATTGATTGTTTTAAATAACTCCAGCTACCATTGTAAAAGACAAACCCATGTGAAATATTAGTCCATGTTCCGGAATTTCCCCTGTCACTTGTTCTCATTATTTCGCCATTTGCCTGATAAAAAATCTTTGGATCACTCGTATTCATTATTTCAAAAGTAGACCAAGAGCTGCCCCCTCCACTACTTGCCCCAAGTAGGAAATTAGCACCCATGTCATCTGATCTGACTATAGAACCATAAATATAACTTGCATACATATTATTAGGGTCTTTAAAGTCTATCATAGGTGTTAGTCCATCGCCCCCATAAACATGCGTCCAGTTAGTTCCATTTTTAAGATTTGTGCCACAATCCTGATTCCCCTGTAGAACGATATCTGAATTTGAAGCAGACCCCACCATCCTATAAATAGTTTCTACTCCAAGTCCACTATTTTTTGCAACCCAGGTTGTGCCGTCATTGGTTGATTTCCATACACCACCATCAGTAGCGATATAAATTGTATTACCATCAGGGGCATAAACAATATCATGAATATCGCCATGGACTATGTCCTCTGAAATTTCATAAGGCCAAGTGGTTCCACCATTGATAGATCTATAAAAAGGTTTATAATCACCAAATAGAATTTCTTCATTTGGGTTTATTTTTATGGGAGAAACACAGAGAGAAGTCACATGACTAAAAAACACACCTTCATTATAATGCCCAATCGGAACAGCCCCTTTATCAGTCCATGTAGTCTGGGAGGACGTATTAATTGTATAAAAGTGAGATGGATGGGTTGGGGTACCTGTTGTTAATGCATATAACATTGTCGGATTAGCCTGATGACCAGTTTCAATTTCGATTCTCTGAACCTCAGTTAAGTTTATTCCATTATCGAAATTTATCCACGTGGCTCCACCATCTGTACTCTTAATAATATTTGCTGTTGTAGCCGTATTGAGAAGAAAATCTCTTGTAGCATAAATTGCAGAACCAATAAATTCTATATCGTTAATTGCCCAATCGCTATTAATACCACCAGTACCAAGGATATGTTGCCAGGTTGGGGTTGTTGAAAGTGCGTTTGCTGTTTTATAAATACCAAAAGAAGTTGCCGCCCACAAAGTATTTGAAGTTGCATCAGAAGGATCGAAAATAAGTTTTTTGATTTGCCAACCTGTCCATATCCCTCCTAATCCATCGGAAGCGCCTAAATCTGATTCTGTAGCTATTCTCTGCCAGTTAAAACCTGTTCCCATTTTTCTATAAATGCCCGTTGAAGCATTCCATCCGCAGTGAATAGGGTTGCCATCATCAATGGCCGTTCTATCACCCGTTCCTATGAACCAATTGTTACTATTATGAGGGTCGATGACGCAATCTGAAATACCAAGATTTGGAAGTAATTCATCAGTATTTGCATTGAGCCAATCATTACCTCCATTAGTAGAATAAAATAATCCTCCTGACGGCGATCCGGTTACCAATGCGTTGGAGTTCTGAGGATCTATTGTTATGAAATGAACCACTCCGGTACCTCCCACTTGACCAATCATTGAAACTGATTCTGAAGGTTGGTTAAAGGGACCCAATTCAGTCCAGTCAGAACTAACTGAAGAAGTAGCGCGTGTAGAATTTATTAGTCCAATTTTATTTAAGGCATTAAAAGGAGTAGAAAAATTACCACTCGGGTATACAAGGGGTTCCCAATAACGTATGTTTGCCTGATATTTGCTATAGACAGATTCATCCTTGTTTAACGAATCCTCTCCGATTAATTGTTTTATAGAATCATAATAAGCATCCATCTGAGCTTTTATAATGTAAAAATTTACAGGAGGGTTGCCATGAGGAGCGGGGGTTTGAGCATGTAAATGAAAATTTATACATATACATACAAAAAAAAGAATATATAATTTTTGACAATTTTTCATAATAGAATTAAATTAATTAACAATAAATTTTATTGCAACTGATGATTTGCTCTCATCAGTTAGTCTTATAAAATATAACCCGGTATTAAAATCTTTTTTACAGAGATTCAATTTATTGGAACGTACATTACTAATTGTTTTCACCAAATTTCCCAAAGCATTATAAATAAAAACCTTCATTGTTTTATTTATATTGGCATTAAATTCCAGTATACTTATATCTTCAATGGGATTCGGATAAATTTGAATCTGATAAGTATTTTTTTCTTTTTGTTCATTGAAACTCCCAGTAACTAAAGAACAAGAATTTGAATTACTTGGATAAATGTCTGTGTTATGATTAAAACATACTAACTGCCAACTTTCATTCTCCCATAAATCAATTGGTTCCAAGAATCCGGTAATATTTCCTATTCCTTCAATGAATGAAAATCCAGAATAAGTGTTAAATCTTTTATGAAAATTATTTCCAACCAAAACAGAATCAATAGTTGAGATTATCGGGTTTGGAGAATAACTTTGTGGACAACCAAAGACACTGAATATACTATGAATAGTATCGCCCACATTTAAGGAGAAATCATAAAGCAATGTGTCTGTTAAATTGCTTGGGCAAATGAAATAAACTTTTTTATTAATAGTATCTTGTCTCATTCCTCCTGCATAATTATAGAAATAATTTCCAACAGTCCCACACATGTTTTCCATTCCTGACTTATATATTTTTTTATAAGTATTAATTCCAATGGCTGTATCCCCACTTATAGTGTATTGATATTTTGAATAAATGTCTGCACAAAAAGTGAGGGTACCCCAATCCACTCTCCACACCGCATTGCTCTCAGGCATTGGATGGTAGATATAAGCTTGTGCATTTGTAAAAGAATAATGCAGGCAGGATAATGATATAAAAAGAAATTTTTTCATGGTTAATGTTTTTGAAGTTTTTCAATTTCTTTTTTCAATTCTTTATTTTGTTCATTCAACTGAAAAATATATTGTGCTTGTTCCTCCTGTGTTTTTAGTAGTTTGCCTATCATTTCAGAAGTATTAATTCCGTTCTTTTCCACATCAGTAGAGGTAGGCATGTCTGGCAAATGTTTTTCCCTTTTTGTAAATTCCTGTAGTTCTTCAATACTCATTAATTTATATTTTTTATCAAAAACATGATCGAACCAAGTACCATAAAGTTTTACATTTATTTCTTCGCAAATTATTTTTCCATTAACTCCTAATTTATAACCTTTTGTATCCGTTGTTCCAATACCAACATTTCCATCATCTGAAAGAAAAAGATAATTATTTCCACCATTATTTCCAGTTAAATAAGGTACCCAGAAGTTAAGCCCGCCCTTATTATTAAAGTCTGGGGAGAATGTATTAGGGGTTACATATTGTATTCCCCATTTACCAAAAGCATGGTCAGACGTGTTTTCCGCTCCAAAGAATAGAGAAGTATTTCCATCGCCATCATAAATAGAAATGCTTCCGTTTACTTGGAGTTTTGTTAATGGATTTGATGTTCCAACGCCAACATTTCCTCCCATGTAAATATCTTTACCACAAACCGTGTTGATTGAAAGAGGTACTGTCGATTCAATAACGGCTGTATTATCTATATTAATACCCATTGACATTGACATAAGATCTCCCCAACTTTGAATTAAATTGTTAAATTGATTTGTTCCTACAAATGGTGGGAGCGAACCACCGCAACCAAGTCCTGGTTGAGGTGCTGGTAGTTGCCTTGGTGCTATTCCAAAACCAAAAGCTTCAGGAAATCCTCCTGAAGCAGGCAAATAAGAAATCGGTTTATTTCCCGCAAAAGTAATATTACCCCCTACCGTTAAATCATTTGCAATTTTTGCATCCCCATTCACATCCAATTTAGCTTGCGGTGTATTTGTATCAACTCCTACATTGCCATTGGCAGCTAAACGGAGAACTTCCGCATTATTGGTTTTTAAAACTACATCCACATTATCAGTAGTACCAATAAAATTAATAGCGGGATTTGTATTCGCGGTGCCTGTAAAAGACCATGCGTTTGCAGCGCCGTCAGCGCCGGGTGCTCCTGCGGGTCCTGTTGCTCCAATTAAAGAAGAAGCATCTTTGTAACCTACTATTCCGGTAGCATCTGCCACCAATACTTTAGTGGCGGTATTGTTTTGCGCGACTGTTTGAACACGCAGATTACCCGCTATATCCAGTTTAGCGGAAGGGGCAGCTGTGCTTATACCAACATTGCCCGCGGCGTTAATCGTAAACTTAGGGTTAGCGGCATCATCGCTGTGATTTACTATCATAAAGTTTCCGCCACCACCTGTATTTGCAGACCCTGTGCTCAATACACGCCAGCTTTTTGTGTTTTCTAAAAACAGGCTGGTTCCTCCGCTAACGGTAGAAGCTATGGCAAGTGTTTTACCAATAGCATTGGGAGTGGCAGTACCCATGCCTATATTACCTGAAGGGGTAATCAATAGTTTTGGATTAACAGGGTCGTCCGTATGGTTTACTATCATAAAGGAGCCGGCTCCCCCGGTATTGTTAGTGGCTGCGCTCAACATTCTCCAGTTTTTTCCACCGGTTACGGTATTTTCCAAAAGCAAGCTGGTTCCATTGGCATCATTAGCTGAAACCTGAACAACTTTTCCGATAGTAATGGGAGTAGCAGTCCCCATTCCTATACTACCTGATGGCAATATTCTTATTCTTTCGATGTTATTGGTGCGAAAGGCTAAAGCGGTAGCATCGGTAGTACCTAAGAAATCAGTAGAAGGATTTGTTCCGGATGTTCCTCCTTTGCCCCATGCGCTTAATGCGCCATCGGCTCCTGTTGCTCCTGTTGCACCAATAGCGCCAGTTTCACCTTGTATTCCTGTTGCTCCCTGTATACCATCAATGCCTGTTGCACCTATGGCTCCGGTGGCTCCTGTTGAACCTGTTGCTCCTGTTGCTCCTCCCGTGCCATTGGAAATTACAGTAACCATTGCAAAAGCTGTTCTGGAGCAACCATTAGTTGTTCCGGTTACAGTATAGGTAGTAGTAGTTGTAGGGGAAACAGAAATAGGATTAGTAGTAAGTCCGGCAGGAGGGATAGAGGGAACTCCGCCGGGCCAAAAATAACTTGTAGCCCCACTTGCTGTGAGGACAGCCGTTTGACCTGAGTTTATTGTTGGGGAATTTACGCTTAGATTTATTGCCGGGCTTACTGTAAGCGTTGCCGCATCTGAGCTAATTGTATTTGAACAGGAATCAGTAACACTGCAACGGTATTGATAACCGGTAAATCCAGGTGGAACAAATGAAATGATCAGCATGTTTGATGTGACTATGCCATAAGGCGGGACGTTGGTAAGGTCTGTAAATCCCGACCCTTGGTCAACCTGCCACTGGTAGGTTAAGCCGGAACCGTTTGCAATTACCGAAAATAGAGCATTCATGCCGGCACAGGCACTAAATGAGTTTGGATTGGTAGTTATTACCGGAGGTAAACAAGGGGGGGGGGGTAATTGCGAGAGCATTAATGCTTATCAAAATCATCGCGAGTAAAGTGATTTTTCTTTTCATATTGTTGGTTTTAATATTAATTCTATTGAGGTTTTTGGTTTTCGGGACAATAATAACATTTCGACAATTCATTAAATATTCCCCTCTAATTCTTGTTAGACTTCGACAAATGAAAACAATTTATTTGATAATTACAAATTTTATTTATAAGATTACGATCGTCATTCGATTGTTAAATACTGGTGCAATAAAAAATAATTTTTCCATATACAATTTCACAAATTTTTACTCAATATTTTTATTTTCACAACGGCGATTGAAGCAACCTTTTTAATAAATCTTGCATCTTACCACCAAACATCTTAAATTTGATTAATTCCCTGCGTTTTTTTAGTGTTGTATAAAAAGAAAATGAAACCACTCCTACACTATTTAAAAATATTTTTCAGTCCAATCAATCTGCTTTTGCTTATTACTACTCCCTTGTATTCCCAAAGCAAAGCAAGCAAATTTTCGAAAGAACACCATTGGGTTGCAAAACCTTTTGAACGAAAAGCTTTTATAGAAAACAAAGGGCAGTTTGAAATTAATCTGCCGACAGATAAACAAAACTTTAATTACTGTATAGACAATGGATACCAGTTGTTTTTTTACAAAAACGAAATCTGTTATCGTTTTACCAAACATGTTAAATCAAAAAAAGCATTGTTTAATTTATTTGAAACAGAAGAAAAACGCGAAATAAGAGAACATGAATTGAAAGCCGAAACGGAGTTTATAAATGTAAAATGGCTCAATTCAAATCCTAATGCAACCATTATAGTTGAAGACAAGCAAAGCACCTATTATTCCTATGTAGTTAATAATACCACCCTTTCAGGTGGCCACCCGCAGGGTGGAAAACCCACTACTGTAATGTGTGCAGGGTATTCAAAATTAATTTATAAAAATCTTTATGAGGGCATTGATGTAGAATATATTTTTCATCCCGATAATGGTATAGAATATAACTTATTGGTTCATCCGGGTGCCGATATCAGTCAGGTTAAAATGCAATACCTTACCCCGTCCTATCGGACACCCCTCTCCATGTGGAGAGGGGAAGGGGGCGAGGTACGTATAACAACTCTTGCCGGTGACATTATTGATCATGCTCCTTTAACCTATTATGCAAACAGCAAAGAAAAAATAGCATCCTCATTTTCCATCAATAATAATATAGTTTCGTTTCAGTTGTCGCCTTATTTAAAAGATCAGGAAATAGTAATTGATCCCTGGACTGTTGTTCCCGGTTTTACTCCTTCACAAGCCTTTGATAATGGGGTAGATGACAATGGCAATATATACATTTATGGTGGGGCCTTAGGTAATTTTTTAGTGGAGAAATACGCTGCCGGTGGTGGTGCCCCTATCTGGTCTCTGGCTAGTGGAATAGACCAAAATTATTATGGCGATATGTTGGTGGATGGTACCGGAAATTTTTATTTATCCGAAGGGTATGTTGGTGGTGGTGGTCATACGTATAAATATGCTCCAACATCCACCTTAATATGGCAAAGTACAATTGGTACAAACTATCAGGAACACTGGCGTCTGGCGCTTAACTGCGTTACCAGCAAAGTAATTGTTGCCGGTGGAGGCACCACTACTCCTACTTTGAATATTGCCGAAATAGATATTAGCACAGGTGTTTTGATAAATGCTTTGTCGATGTACAGTTCACATGAAGATATGGCCGGATTATGTGTAGATGAAACAGGGAAGCCCTATTTGATAGGTGCTATATCAAATAATGTATTTTTTGGAGATAACTCAAACAATGTTTTAGCTACTGTTCCGGATGGATACAATCTTTCAGAGATAGGAGTTGGAGGCACGCCAACGTATTATCCGAATTATCTCGCTAATGGTTATAATATGATGGCATTAGGAGGAGCTACATTTTTATTTACTTCCGATGGTGCAGAAATAAAAAAATGGGATAGAAACACGTATGCACTATTAAGCAGTGCCCCTATTCCGGGGGGACAACAAAATGAGGGTAGCGGAATATTAGCGGATGATTGTAACAATTTGTTTGTAGGCGCATCTAATGGAGTTTACCGTTTCGATTTTAACCTGGTACAAAAAGAATTTCAAGCCAGCCCGGCTGCTGTGTATGATATAGCTTATTCCCAAAATTCGGATATTATAGCCAGTGGCGATGGCTTTTTAACTCCTCTGCCTTTTGGGCGGGAATCATGCGGAGCCGATAGCATTGTAATTGTTAGTGACCCCTGCGACCCCGAAATTAATACAGTACAAGTTATACCTACACAGGGCTTCCCTCCATTTTCTTACCTGTGGGACGATGGAAGTACCGATTCTATGAGGGTTAATTTACCAATGGGCGATCATATAATTACTGTGCGAAATGGAATCTGTAACCCTTCGTTTATTACCGATACGGTGACCATTGGATATGGTGTTAAAGCATTAACTGTAGAAACAACAAACCCTTTATGCAATTTAAGTAATGATGGTACAATAACAATTACGTTGTTAAGTAACCAGATAATTACAAATGTTACCTGGACACCAACTGTTTCCAATTCCATTTTGAATGATAGCACCACCAAAGCAATTGGCTTGGTAGGCGGAACTTATACGTGTACCATTGCATCTAATTCAGGATGTAGTTTCGATACCACAGTTACATTAACGGCTCCTTTACCACTACTTGATAGCATAAAGGGCAGACAAGCAATGTGCCCCATGGATGCTAATGGCTCGGCAATTGTTTATCCTTATGGAGGTACAAATCCATATACCTACAGTTGGGACACTAACCCGATACAAACAACACAAAGTATAAGCGGATTAATTGTTGGTATCTACATTGTGACGATTAGTGACTCCAACTCCTGTAAAAAATTCGATTCGGTTTTTATTGATTCAAACCCATTACCAGTAGCAAGTTTTACTGCGGCTGCTGTATGTCTTGGTGATTCAACGTTGTTTAATAACACATCTACGGTTGCTTCAGGAAACTTTAGTTCCGTTTGGCTACTGGGTTATAATGGAGATTCTGCTACAACAAATAATACCAGCTATTATTATCCGGCGTGCAATGATTATACAGCTAAACTCACTGTTACAAGCGATAGTGGTTGTGTTTCCACACTCACTAATACAGTAATTGTTTCCTGCAAACCATCGGCAGATTTTACCGCAAGTGACACTGTTGGTTGCGAACCATTGTGTTTAACTTTTCAAAATTCACCTCTTGTTCCTACAGGAGTTAATGTACAGTGGGATTGGACTATTGGTGATGGAAGTCCGATTATTCATTCTCAAAATTTTCCACATTGTTATACCAATGATTCTGTTTTTTCGCCGGTTCAATTTACCGTATCATTAACTGTAACTACAACAGGTGGCTGTTCCTCCACCGTAACAAAAAACAATTATATTACCGTGTATCCAAATCCAATTGCGAATTTCACAGCTCAGCCTCAAACCACATTAATAACAGAGCCTTTAGTTTCATTTACCAATTTATCTTCCGGAGCTACCATTCTGAATTGGAATTTTGGCGATATGACTACCTCCTCTTTGTATAATCCTCCATCACATATTTATCCTGACACAGGTACTTATTTAGTCAGACTTATTACGGCTACTCAATATGGTTGTATAGACACAGCATATCAGTGGGTAATTGTTGATCCCGACTTTGATTTTTATATTCCCAATGCATTTTCACCAAATGGAGACAATATAAACGACACCTTTATAGGCAAAGGACTTTTTATTAAAGCCTATGAAATGAGGATATTTGACCGTTGGGGAGACATGATCTATTTTACCGATACTATTACTAAACCCTGGGATGGGAAAGCCAATAATGGCAAAGACATGGCGCAAGTGGATGTGTATGTTTACAGTGTTGTGGTTACCGATTTTAAAAATAAAAAACACAACTATAAAGGCATTGTAACGTTAGTGAGATAGAAACCTCTCTTAGCGTCCTACCAAAAAATTACTTCCGGATGATGATCATTCAATTTTTTTGTAAAAAAAATGAAAAAAGGGAGAGTGGTTTCGCCCAGAATCGAACTGGGATCAAAAGTTTAGGAAACTTCTATTCTATCCGTTGAACTACGAAACCAAATTATTTTTTCAATCTTCATTTTAAAAGTTTAGAAAACTTCTATTCCCCGCCCGAACGACTGACGTGTTCAGTCGGGCGGGTATCCGTTGAACTACGAAACCATATTATTTTTTGGATTGCAAAGGTATGATAACATGTTCATGTTAACCCTATAAATTCTGAATAAAATAATCGGTAATTTTGTTGAACAAATGTACTCTGTCTTTGCCCAAAACATTATGTTCATGTCCGGGATAAACAAAATAATCCACCTGCTTGCCTTTATCCACACAGGCTTTTAAAAACATCAGGCTATGTTGCCAAACAACAACGTTATCTGCGGTTCCGTGAATCAACATTAATTTACCTTTTAAGCTATCCACATAATTCAGCACTTTTGCTTCTTCATATCCTTTCGGATTTGATTGTGGAGTATCCATATAACGCTCAGTATACATAATTTCATAATAACTCCAGTCTATTACTGGTCCACCGGCAACAGCCGCTTTGAATAAATCAGGATAACGGGTCATAATGGATGTTGTCATGAAACCGCCAAAGCTCCATCCCATCAAGCCCATGCGATTTGTGTCCACATATTTTAAATTTTTCAGAAATGTAACTCCAACTAACTGATCTTGCATTTCTACTGTTCCTAAATGTTGAAAAGTGGCTTGTTCAAAAGCTTTCCCGCGATTATCACTTCCCCTGCTATCCAATGTAAACACTAAGAATCCGCGCTCTGCCAAATATTGAAACCATAAATCCCCTCCACCATTCCATGTGTTATTTATCAGTTGAACATTAGGTCCGCCATATAAATAAACGATTACCGGATATTTTTTTGTTGAATCAAAGTCAACAGGTTTAAACATGCGGCAATACAAATCATCTCCATTTTCATTTTTTAATTTGAAAATGCTCATCAGTCCCAGTTTGTAATCTTTTAATGGGTTTTCAGCTTGTTTAATTGTTTGCACTTTCTTCCCTTTGGTGGTATAGATAGAAATTTCTCTTGGGACTATGGTGCTTTGAAAATTATCAATAAAATAATTTCCCTTACTATTTAAGATTGGTGTGTGTGTACCATCGCCGGAAGTGATTTTTGTGCTGATTCCCTTTTTTAAGTCAAGACTGTAAAAGTTACGTGTAATAGGGCTCTCTGTGGTTGATGAGTAAAATAATTTTGTCCCTTTTTCGTCAAACCATTTAAAATCAGTTACCTCCCAATTGCCTTTGGTAAGTTGCCTGAGTAGTTTCCCTGTAACACCATATAAATATAAATGATTGTATCCATCACGTCTCGATTGCCAGATAAATTGATCGGGATGATTGGGCACAAATACTATTGGATGCAAAGGCTGAACATATTTATCGTCCTTTTCTTCAAACAATGTTTTATTAATTAATCCGGTTACAACACTGTATGAATTTAATTTCAACAGGTTTTGGTCCCGGTTTAAAACCGCGATATAAATGCTTTGCTCATCCATACTCCAGGCTATATTCGTTAAATATTGCTCCTTCGGTTCGCCTGTTTTTAAGAAAATCGTTTTGCCGGTATTAACATTATAAATCCCTACCGTAACTTCGTGGCTTGTATCGCCGGCCATTGGATATTTAATGGTATTGCTTTTTGCCGGTCGGACAGTCCAGTCAATGATTGGATAATCTTTTACCATGGTTTGATCCATTCTGTAAAATGCAAGCAAATTACCGCTTGGCGACCAGAATGTTCCTTTCACAATTCCAAATTCTTCACGATGAACAGATTTTCCATTTACGATATTTTCATTTGCATCGTTGGTTACAATTAAATTGTCTTTCCCATCATAAACAAATAAATTGTTTTTCACGGTAAAAGCAACATAGTTTGTTTTCCCTGCTACATCAATATTTTCAGTGTTTTCGCCAAAATCTCTTGTAGATTCGATTGAAATTATTTTTGATTTTAAATCATACGCAAGCAATTTTTTTTCAGTTTCAAATGTAAACTGATCGACATTTTTCCATTGAATTTGCGGAAATGTTTTAAGCGATTTTAATTTTGATTTTCCTAATGCGTCATTAATTTCCACAATTGTTGTTAGTGTTTTTAAAGGCTTTTTATCACTTTCTCCATTACCCAAAATTAAAATATCAATACTGTCTTTTGTATCAACATACGAGTAATTATTGCTTCCTTTTACCCACATTAATTGTTTAAGTTTTGAGGGAGCAAGGGTAGTTTTTTGCCTGATAAAAGCATCTTCCATGCTAAGGAGTTTTGTTTGAGCATGAACAGATAAACTCCAACACAGAATCAAATAGGGGATAAAAAAGTATTTTTTCATTTCAAGAGTAAATTAATGTAAGGTAATGTTTCTATATCGGCAATGGCTTCTTCTATTTCGTTGGGAGCATCGGGAATATTGTTTTCCATTTTGTAAATGCGTGCATCAATAATTTGAGTGCGCCATATTTCGAGTAGCTCTAATGAGCCAGTGTTTTTAGTTTTATAGGCAATTTCGGATTGTATATGCAATAAATCAAGCTTAATTGCTAATTCTTTATCAGGCAAGGCAGCCAACATGGCAACATACTTTTCGTAGTTGTCAATGCAGTCTTTTATGCGGATGGTAATGCTCATTAATTTCTTTTTATCCCCCTCTTTGAGAGAGGAGACTACTTGTCATTTTGTATTCTA
>JAVHPE010000061.1:0-20596 GCA_036170475.1 Bacteroidia bacterium
CAAGTCCTTTGTTTTTTTGACAATATGCAAGATTAGTGATTATTATATCCCGATAATTTTGTCGGGTAAATATATCAACCCATTCAACTACTTGTAGTGTTACAAAATGAAGTTTATCTTGCTCTTTTATTTGATAACCTGTTGGCATTTTTTAAAAAATAAATTGGTATAGTGCGGCAAGATGCCGGTTAAATTAAGCGTAGCGGGACGCTACGCTTAACAGGGTTTAAAAAACCTTGAAGGTCTATTAAGGGAATTTTGTCATACACTGGATTATTATCTAAGGGATTACCTTCAACCAATTATCAAGGTCATTATCTTTTAAATTGCTTTGTTCGGATTTATCATAAATAGAGAGTAAATAAATTTTATTTTGAATTATTTGAAGGTGAGTAATAACTCTTGCACCACCTGATTTACCTTTGCCCTTGGAAGCAATTGCAAGTCGGATTTTAAAGCAGTTGTTACCAATTGCTTTGCCTTGTTTAGGATTTTTTTTAAGAGAATCGAGCAATTCTGCAAATTCCTTTTTAATCGAAGGGAATTTTTTAGATAAGCGTTTCAACCGCTTCTCAAAAAAAGTAGTTACCTCAATATTATAACTCATTCAGTAATTGTTCAGCAGATTTTAATTTTATTTTTCCTTGTTTAGCTAACACTACTTCCTCTATCGAACCTTTTAGTTCTTTAATAAATAGAGCCTTTGCAGGACTAATGGGCTCAGCCTTTACAAAAGAAAAACTGCGAAGCAATTCCATAATAAAATCCGCTTTATTGTCTTTAATATCAAGTAATACTTTCATTTACGTTTATTATTTACAATACAAATGTAAGAATAAAAAACAAATTTCTGATGAGTACACGGTAAATAGCCCTATTTATCTGTTTGGTAGCAAGACCTTCAAGGTTTTCAAAACCTTGAAGGTCTCATATCTCAGATCTATTTCTTAACTTCGCTTTAAATGAATTTCAATATTATTTCCGATTTTCTTCCTACCGGTGATCAGCCATCAGCTATTAAACAATTGGTTAATGGCGTTCAAAATAATTTACCTGCACAGACTTTATTAGGTGTAACCGGTTCCGGAAAAACCTTCACAATAGCCAATGTTATTGAGCAAACACAAAAACCGACATTGGTTTTAAGTCATAATAAAACACTTGCTGCCCAATTATATGGTGAGTTTAAACAGTTTTTCCCAAAAAATGCTGTTGAATATTTTGTAAGTTATTACGATTATTATCAGCCCGAAGCTTTTATTCCAAGTTCTAATACCTATATCGAAAAAGATTTATCCATTAATGATGAAATAGAAAAATTACGATTAAGCACCACTTCAGCTTTACTTTCAGGCAGACGAGATGTGATTGTGGTATCCTCTGTTTCCTGCATTTATGGTATTGGTAACCCTATTGAATTTAAAAGTAATGTCATTCAAATAAAAAAAGGGGAAGTCATCAGTCGAAATAAATTTTTACACAAATTGGTGGAAGGGCTTTATTCGCGTACTACAGGGGATTTCTTACGTGGCAACTTCCGTGTAATGGGTGATACTGTTGACATCAACCTTGCTTATGCAGATTACTCATTGCGTGTTGCTTTCTGGGGTGATGAAATAGAAGAAATAGAATTCTTTGATACCCTTACAGGGAAGAGTATTGAGAAATTGGATAACGTACCCATTTATCCTGCAAATATTTTTGTGACCAGTCCTGATTCAATGAAAAGTGCCATATTTCAGATTCAGGATGATATGGTAAAGCAGGTGGATTATTTTAAAGAAATTGGCAAACCTCTGGAAGCAAAACGTCTGGAAGATCGTGTTACTTATGACTTGGAGATGATGCGTGAATTAGGTTATTGTTCAGGCATTGAAAATTATTCGCGTTATTTTGATCATAGATCTCCCGGTTCCCGACCTTTTTGTTTATTGGATTATTTCCCTGATGATTTTTTAATGGTTGTGGATGAAAGTCATGTTACCCTTCCGCAAATACGCGCTATGTATGGCGGCGACCGCGCCAGGAAAATAAATCTGGTAGATTACGGTTTTCGTTTGCCTGCTGCAATGGACAATCGCCCTCTTAAGTACGAAGAGTTTGAAACCATGATTAATCAAATCATCTACGTAAGTGCAACACCATCGGAATATGAATTGCAACGTTCAGAAGGTATTATTGCAGAACAGGTTATTCGCCCTACAGGTCTTTTAGATCCTATTATTGAAGTCCGCCCGAGTGTAAATCAGATTGACGATTTGCTGGAAGAGATTGACAAAGTGACCAAACGCGATGAACGTATTTTGGTAACTACTCTCACCAAACGTATGTCGGAAGAATTACAAAAATATATGCTGAACATTGGTATCCGCTGCCGTTATATTCATTCTGATGTAGAAACACTTGAACGTGTTCAGATTATGCAGGATTTACGTCTTGGTGTGTTTGATGTGCTGATTGGAATAAACCTTTTGCGCGAAGGATTGGATTTACCGGAAGTATCTTTGGTCGCGATACTTGATGCTGATAAAGAAGGGTTCCTTCGTTCTGACAGAGCCCTGACACAAACAGCTGGGCGTGCTGCACGCAATTTGAACGGCAGAGTAATTATGTATGCCGATAAAATTACCGGCTCCATGCAGCGTACTATTGATGAAACGGAACGCAGGCGGCAAAAACAAATTGCTTACAACATTGCCAATAATCTTGTTCCAACGGCATTGAATAAAACAAGAGAATCAATTATGGGTCAAACATCTGTTGTTGTAGATTCAAAAGGGAAACTGGCACGTGCATACATCGAGAATGAAACAATAAATTATGCTGCTGACCCTGTTGTTCAATACATGAGTAAGGAGGAGTTACAGGCGGCCATAACCCGCACCCGCAAAGCAATGGATGCTGCTGCTAAAGCTTTTGACTTTGCCGAAGCCGCCCGCTTGCGCGATGAAATGTTTGCGCTGGAAAAATTATTTGGCAGTAAATAAAAAATGGGATGATTTCAAAATGAACTTAGCGGTTGTTTAAATTTCGTTCATATTCCATATCTTGTATACTCTGACCCCGCATTTGAGCGGGGTTAGAGGTAAAAAATAAGAGTTTAAAATCTAAATAAACCCCTAACAGGGTTTAAAACCCTGTCAGGGTGTGGTCAACAGTTTTTAGGAATACAGTTTTTTTATAAAAATTACGCAAATTCTTATCTATAGAATTATATGTTATTCGAATCAAAAATGAAAAAAAATCTACTTTCCTTTTGTATAATAATTGCTTGCTTGACTCAAGCATATTCTCAAAAACAATACACCATAAGTGGAACGGTTTCTGATTCGGCAAACGGCGAAACAACTATTGGTTCTTTAGTATATATAAAAGGAACTACAAATGGTGTTGCTACTAATGTGTATGGCTTTTATTCACTTACAGTTCCGGAAGGAAAGTATGAAGTTGTAATCAGTTATTTAGGTTACCAAAGCCAAACTCATCAGATAGATTTAAAAAATAATATTACGCTGAATTCAAAATTAAAATCATCAGAGAATACCCTAAAAGAAGTTGTAGTTTCATCCGAAAGCAGCAGAGAAAAAGAACAGGTTCGTTCAGCTCAAATGAGCAGCATTTATATACCTATCGAAAAAATAAAAAATATTCCAACTATTGGTGGCGAAACAGATATTATGAAGGTTATGCAACTGATGCCTGGCGTGAAACGAGGTGGTGAAGGTCAAAATGCAATGTATGTAAGAGGTGGTTCAGGAGATGATAATCTTATTTTATTGGATGAGGCTGTAGTGTATAATGTTTCCCATTTGTTTGGATTCTTCTCCGTATTTAACAATGATGCCCTGAAAGAAGTTACCATGTATAAAGGAGGATTTCCTGCACAATATGGCGGGCGTTTATCTTCCGTCATGGATATCCGTATGAAAGATGGTGATATGCAAAAATATCATGTTGATGGAGGCATTGGTTTATTATCGTCTCACCTTACACTGCAAGGTCCGATTATCAAAGACAAAATGTCGTTTATTATTTCCGGCAGACGATCTTATATTGACAAGGTTTTCAAACTTGCTTCCGGTGGAAACAATGTTTTGCCTTACCATTTCTATGATGGTAACCTTAAGTTAAACTATAAGCTATCTGATAAAAACCGACTTTTTTTGAGCTCCTATTATGGTGATGATATTTTGAGTGCTTCCGGTTCTTTTATTGATGGTGGTTTTTCCTTGGGTAATAATGTTGGAACCCTCAGATGGAATCATTTGTTTAACGAAAAGCTATTTTCCAATTTCTCCTTGATTTACACGCGTTTTCGTTATATTATATCAGCGGAAGCAGCAGGAAATTCATTCAGTGCAAAATCAAAAATTACTGATATTGGTTTTAAATACGACTTTAGTTATTTTAAAAATTCTAAGAATGATATCAAATATGGCGTACTGTTTACCAATCACAGTTTTCGCCCTAACATTGTAAATTCATCAGGACCAATATCCGAATTTGTGAAATCTGAAGATGGAAAATTAATTATGACCCAGGAACTTGCTTTTTATGCCAACCACGAGTTTGATGCCACTGACAGGATAAAATTAAATTATGGTATTCGTCAATCGCAACTTTTAACAGCCGGTGGCAGACTTTATTTTAATCCTGAACCAAGGTTTTCCGCTGCATTTACAATAAACGAAAAACAATCTGTAAAGTTAAGCTATTCAAAAATGGTTCAATATATGCATTTGGTATCCAGTTCCTCTATTGCTTTGCCAACTGACTTATGGTACCCGGTCAGTAATAAAATTGAGCCGCAATTCAGTAAACAATGGGCTTTGAGCTACAACTATTTATTAGATAAAATAAAAACAACATTATCAATTGAGACCTATTATAAAAAATTAAGCAATTTAATTGAATACCGTGAAGGAGCCAATTTGATTTTAAATAATGATTATGAAAAAGAGTTGGTAGTTGGCAAAGGAGAGTCTTTTGGTTTTGAATTTTTCGCACAAAAAATGTCGGGAAGATTTTCCGGTTGGGTTGGTTATACCATTTCATGGGCTAACCGGCAATTTGATGCCTTGAACCAAGGCAAAACCTATTATGCAAAATATGATCGGAGACATGATATATCTTTAGTGGGAAGTTTCGATTTTACAAAACGTGTTTCACTATCTGCTGTATGGGTGTTTTCAACAGGGCAGCGCTTTACCCCTATTACAGGCATGTTTGTTATGCCCAATTCATCTCTTACCAGTGTTGACATGCTACCCATATATGCTGAAAGAAATAGCGGACAATTACCTAATTCACATCGTCTGGATATAAGTATAATTATTAAATCGAGACCTAATCGAAAGTATTTGAAATGGACAGGAGAATGGTCTTTTGGAGCTTATAATTTTTATAATCGTGCTCAGCCTTATCGTGTTCAAATAGTAGGAAATAATGATGGAAGTGCCAAATATGTAGCAAAAGGATTATTCGGTTTTATTCCATTTATAGCGTATAATTTTAAATTTTAAATTCCCCCTTGAAAAGGGGGTTAAGGGGGATTTAAAACGACTGCTTACATTATCAGTCCTATTGTTAATAGACTATAACTAAAAATATCAACATGAAAAAAATCAAAATTTTCAATATCGCACTGACACTATTTTTAATTAACGGGTGTATGCCTGCCGGAATTGATATTAATGTAAAACCGGCAGAATCGCGAATTACGGTTTCTTCGCAAATAGTACCTCAGCGATTTATGTTTGTATCGTTGACAAAATCATTTAGTCCTTTAGACCCGATAACTACCGGAGTGACAGTGGACTCAACGGGACTCAATAAATTTTTAGTTACAAATGCATTGGTTACAGTTTCCTATAACAACCAAATTGATACTTTAAGTATGTTCACTCCGGGAATCTACATAAGTTCAACTACCTTGCTCACAAATTACAATACTTATACACTTAATGTAACTGAACCATCAACAGGGCAACAAGTTTCAGCAGTAACTGCAATGCTTCCTCAAATGCAATTTGATACTGTTTACCCTGTTATTGTAAGGAATGCGGCTGATACAATTGTTAAAATCAAGTATGTATTAAAAGATAATCCAAATGAAGAAAATTTCTATGTCGTAAATTACATTCTTAAACAGTCTTCTTCAGGGGCAAACCTTGATATAAGTTCTTATTTTAATAGCGGTTCGAATAAAATATTATCAACTTATGATCTGTTAAACGATGCTTCATTTACGAATAACGTATTAACCAATGAGTCTATTCTGGATGTAAGACCAACGGATAGTGTAGCTGTGGAGATAGCAAATATCAGTAAAGGGTATTATGAGTTTTTGACGGCTTTTAAACGTACCGGAAATATTTTAAATTCACTAGAAACCGAACCCATCCACTTTCCAACTAATGTACAAAATGGATATGGTTATTTCAATGCATATTTTCCTAATTCAAAAATATTTTATTTAGGACAGTATTAAATTAAAATGTGTGATTTCAGAAGTAGTCTACATGTGTCAATTATTATTAGGAGAATTATTATAACTCTAATTCTGCTCAACCAAATCTTTTTCCACAACTAAATTCTCAATAATAAAATCCTGGCGTTCCTGAGTGTTTTTTCCCATGTAATAGCTCAACATATCTAAGATGGTTCTGTCTTTACCAATAATAACAGGGTCTTTACGAATGTCTTTGCCTATAAACAATTTAAATTCATCGGGAGAAATTTCACCCAAGCCTTTAAATCTGGTTATTTCCGGTTTTGCACCCAATTTTGTAATTGCTGCTCTGCGCTCTAACTCGCTGTAGCAATAAATGGTTTCTTTTTTATTTCGTACCCTGAAAAGTGGTGTTTGCAATATATATACATGTCCGTTTTTTACTAAATCAGGAAAAAATTGAAGGAAAAAAGTCATTAACAATAAACGTATGTGCATACCGTCTACATCGGCATCGGTGGCTACCACAATATTGTTATAACGTAAATTTTCTATTCCATCCTCTATATTTAATGCAGCTTGTAAAAGATTAAATTCTTCATTTTCATAAACAATTTTTTTTGACAAACCGAAGGCATTTAAAGGTTTTCCTTTCAGACTAAATACAGCCTGTGTGTTCACATCACGGGTTTTGGTGATAGAACCACTCGCTGAATCTCCCTCACATATAAATAAAGTAGTGTCTAATTTTCGTTCATCATTCGATGTTTTATGAATCCGGCAATCCCTCAGTTTTTTATTGTGCAGACTTGATTTTTTAGCTCTGTCGCGCGCAAGTTTTTGAATGCCTTGTAAATCTTTACGTTCACGCTCATTTTGAATGATTTTCGCTAGAACAGCCTGTGCTGTTTCAGGATTTTTATGAAGAAAATTATTTAACTCTGTTTTTAAAAAGTCACCTACAAAAGCTTTTACTGAAACTCCTTTTGGACTAATTTCCTGAGAACCTAGCTTGGTTTTTGTTTGCGATTCAAAAATAGGTTCCTGAACTTTTATGCTCAGAGCAGCAATAATAGAAGTTCGCACATCAACGGCTTCAAAATCTTTCTTGAAAAATTCGCGGATAGTTTTTACCACTGCTTCGCGAAACGCTCCCTGATGTGTTCCTCCTTGTGTGGTATGTTGCCCATTTACGAATGTATAATATTCTTCGCCATATTGCTGATTACTATGCGTAATTGCTACTTCTATATCATATCCATTCAAATGAATAATAGGATATAAAATAGAGCCTGAAATACTTTGCTGCAACAAATCCAACAAACCATTTTCAGAATGAAACTTTTGCCCGTTGTAATTAATTGTCAAACCTCTGTTGAGATAAGCATAATTCCATAGCATTTTTTCAACATACTCATTGATAAAATGAAAGTTGCCAAATATTTTTTCATCAGGAATAAAGGTTACAAGAGTTCCTTTACGAGCATCTGAAGGACCAATTTTTTCTTCCTTTGTCAGATTTCCCTCCGAAAATACTGCTTCTTTTGTTTGTTCATCACGATAAGATTGAATCTTAAAAAAACTGGATAAAGCATTTACAGCCTTTGTTCCAACTCCATTTAGTCCTACTGATTTTTTAAACGCTTCTGAATCATACTTTGCGCCGGTATTTATTTTAGATACAACATCAACTACTTTACCTAATGGAATACCACGTCCGTAATCTCTTACACGAACAGTTTTTTCTTTAATCGTAATATCAATGTTTCTGCCATTTCCCATCACAAATTCATCAATACAATTATCGATGGTTTCTTTGAGCAGGATATAAATTCCATCATCGGGAGATAAACCATCACCCAGCTTACCAA
This sequence comes from Bacteroidia bacterium, assembly GCA_036170475.1. GTDB lineage: Bacteria > Bacteroidota > Bacteroidia > 2-12-FULL-35-15 > 2-12-FULL-35-15 > 2-12-FULL-35-15. The sequence goes on from JAVHPE010000061.1 coordinate 8,323, forward strand.
TATACATACCCGGTCGTAAACGGATATGCTCATTCCATTCCAGTGTTCGAATACTGTCTTCGTTATATTTTGCTTCTTTTTCAGCCATCATCTATACTTGTGAACCAATAAATTAATTTTTTTTTAATCCTGCCTAATTCACAAAGGTATATTTTTTAAATATAAAAATATCATTAATGTAGCAAAAATCAATCACAATAGCTGTTAACAACTTTTTGCGGATTCAAAATTTAATGAACACATGAAAGTTTTTGGATACTTGTCCCTCTGTCAGAAACCAATTTCACAAAATACATTCCACTTGCCAGATGCAGGTTTAGATTTTCTTGATTATCATCCAAAGGTTTTTGAAAAACAATTTCTCCAAACATATTTATGATTTCAATTTTCCCTTCTGTCACTTTTAGATCTTTCATTTTTATGGAAAACTCTCCCGAAGTTGGGTTTGGATAAATTTCAAAAGGAACGGTTTCATTTTCTGTCATCCCTGTAGAAAGCTGTGAAGAAATTTTCAGCACAAACACATCCATTCGTGTGGTGCTTCCCCAGTTACTTGTGAATACTATATATTTACCATCCCTACTAATATTGGCACGAGGCATGCTCCAATATGCGTTATTAGAATTTTGATTCAAATAATCAGAATGAGTGTGAGCCAGTCGCCTTACGGATTTACTACCATCAGTGGTAAACTGAAATATTTCATCCACAAAAATTCCGCTGGAAGGAATCGTACTTCCAACAAAAGTGCTCATCAAAGCCCAGGATTCATTATCGCTAAGCATGGAAACATGATTACCCAATGACCAGTCATTATTGAAATCAAGAACTGAAAAAGAGATGTGAGGTGTGGCCAGGTTGCGATATGTATAGCTGTTATTCCAGTTGTCAGAACCTATTACAAAGCCAGATCCGTTATCGGAATGACCAGGAGAAAAATCAGGTGTATCGTCTGTGAGATAATCTATAGTGCCTGTTTGAAAGTTTAGAATCTCAGTTTCAATTACCGAAGGACCAGAATTGCCTGTTTTTATTACCAGATAGTTTCCGGTTTTATCAACCTGCACCTCATCAATGGTGGGAAAATTTACTGTATCCGTTATATTGACCGCAAGACGATAAGTGATATAACCAACATTCGTGTAATTCACGTTTTCTTTGTAAGTGAATGCGAATACGCTGTCGTTAATGGAACGGCTCATTTGCCAGAGATAAATATCAGGATAGTCCGTTGAAAAATCTTTAATAATAGTGTATTGGTCAGTTGTTACATTGTAACTATAAATTTTTTGCGCAGTATGGCAAAGCATCATATTGTTCTGTGTTCCGCTCCAAATCGCATCTTCCCCATTTGGAGTTCCATCGTTCAGTGGGTTGCTCTGTAACATAGATCGTTTATTCGAAAAGGAAAAAGTTGTTGTATCAAAATCATAGAGTGTAGGATTTCCGCCAACACTTGAAATATAAAGAAGCGAAGAGTTTTTATTGAAACAGGGCCAGTAGGAATAAGAATGGTGATTATTGTCTCCATCGTTTGCGTCAGTGACACGAAGAATGGTAGTACCGAATATAGGATCCATAAAGGTGCCTCCTGGGGCTGGTAATGCGGGAGGAGAAGGTGGCGGATATACTCCATAATCAGTTTTGATGCTCTGTGCAGAGGTTTGCAAAATGTAAAGTGACAATAAAATGATAAAAAGAGAAGTTAAAATTTTTTTCATTTGAGAAAGGGTAATAGGATTACCAATAAAGATAACAATATTCAGTAAATTTGTTTGGTTAAATAAAATTAATTTGAAACTATGTTAATGAATTTTAAAATCTGCTAATTTAAAATCAAAAATTATTTTCTGCATCCATGCTAAAACACTTATCCATACAAAATTACGCGTTAATAGATAAACTTGAGGTTGATTTTTCAGATGGTCTTACTATTATTACAGGAGAAACAGGTGCCGGGAAATCAATATTATTAGGTGCCATAGGTCTAATAGCCGGTAGCCGTGCTGATACAAATTCATTACAGGAAAAAACAAAAAAATGTATTGTGGAAGCGTCTTTCAATATTAAAGATTATTCATTAAAAGATTTTTTCTGGGCGAATGAATTAGATTATGAAACTACTACCAATATCCGAAGGGAAATTAACCCGGAAGGAAAATCGCGAGCCTTCATAAATGATACACCTGTTACTTTAAGCCAGCTTAAAAGTTTAACCGAACGCCTGATAGATATTCACTCTCAACATCAAACGCTTACTTTGAATGGAAGCGAATTCCAACTTTCTGTAGTTGATGCCTATGCAAATCATGCTGATTTACTGGTAGAATATACCGTCAACTTTAAACAATTCAAAGTGCTTGAAAAGTCCTTGAATGATTTACTTGCGAAGGAATCACAGGCAAAAAAGGAGCTGGATTATTTTCAGTTTCAGTTTAATGAATTAGAAGATGCCAATTTAAAAACAGGTGAACAAATTGCATTGGAACAGGAATTGGAAACCTTAAACAATGCTGAAGATATAAAATCAAATCTTTCAAAAGCCGCATCAGGACTGGTTGGTGGAGAACAAAATTTACTTGCTTCATTAAATGAAATAAAATCATTAGTTGCTTCTTATGCCAAATTCAAACCTGAAATTGATGAATTAAGTACACGTCTTATTAGTTCCTTTATTGAATTAAAAGATATCAGCAATGAACTGGAAAGCCTTGAACAGGATATAGTGTATGACCCTAAGCGAATAGAAATACTGACCATTCAGTTGGATATAATTTATCGTTTACAACAAAAACACCAGGTAAAAAGTGTGGAAGAATTAATTGTAATAAAAGAGGAGTTAAGCAATAAACTACTTGAATTCAGTTCACTTGAATCTGGAATTGAAAAAACAAAAAAGGAATTAAATGCTCTTCAAAAATCATTAACAACACTTGCAAAAAAAATTGCTACTAACAGAAAAAAAGAAATTCCTAAAATTGAAAAAGAAATAGCTTCCCTCCTCTCCTCTTTATCCATGCCCAATGGGCAATTAAAAATCGAACATGTTGAAACAGAAATTTTGACTGCAAACGGAACAGATAGCGTTAACTTTCTTTTCTCCGCTAATAAAGGAAGTGATTTTAAGGAACTGAATAAAGTTGCTTCCGGTGGAGAATTATCACGTTTGATGTTAAGCATTAAATCTTTAATTGCGCAATTAACTGCTTTGCCTACAATAATCTTTGATGAAATTGACACTGGTGTTTCTGGTGATGTAGCAGATAAAGTAGGCAGCATCATGAATCAGATGGCAAATGCCATGCAGGTAATTACTATTACACATTTGCCACAGATAGCCAGTAAAGGGCAATCTCACCTCTTTGTTTATAAAGAGGAAAGAAACAATAAAACTTTTAGCAAAATCCAAAAACTATCTGTAGATCAACGAGTTCAGGAAATTGCGAAAATGTTAAGTACCGGAACACCTACAGCAGCAGCTATAAACAATGCTAAAGAATTACTTAAAAATTAATTTTGGAGTTGTTGATTTCCTGATTTTACCAAATAGTTTATTAGGGATGTACGACAAATATCCCTTTTAGTTTATTTTTTACCAACTCCGTTAGGAGTTAAATATTGGTAGAAGTTCTGATTCCTATAGAAATAAAAGTGTCGTAGACACGGAATATAGAATGTTTCGTTCCTGACGGAACTTTTATTGTTTCGTTGTTATTTTTTCTACCGATATAATGTTCCTATGGAACAATTCTAAAAAAGGGAAATTTGTCGTACACCCTTTAATTAGTTCTTTCAAAACAGTAGCGAATAAACTATATCTTTGTTAATTCTTAATCAGAAATTTTTAAGTGAAATTTTTAATTTAAACTATGTCCTATAACTTATTAAAAGGTAAACGTGGTATCATTACCGGTGCATTAGATTCAAATTCAATTGCCTGGAAAGTGGCTGAAAAAGCACATGAAGAAGGAGCTACTTTTGTTTTGACTAATGCCCCTGTTGCTATGCGTATGGGTGAAATAAATGAGTTGGCGAAAAAGACAAAGTCCGAGATTATTCCTGCTGACGCCACCAATATAGATGATTTAACAAACCTGTTTATAAATTCACAGGAAGTGTTAGGTGGTAAAATCGACTTTGTTTTGCATTCGATCGGAATGAGTGTTAATATCCGTAAAAACATACCTTACACTGAGTCGAATTACGAATACTTTATGAAAGGGATTGACGTATCTGCCATGTCCTTTCATAAAATGTTAAGTGTTGCAAAAAAGCTGGATGCCATTAATGAATACGGAAGCGTGGTTGCCTTAACCTACATGGCAGCACAACGTACCTTTCCTTTTTATACCGATATGGCTGATATTAAGGCGATGCTGGAATCAATAGCAAGAAGTTTCGGTTACCAGTATGGCAGAGATAAGAAAGTACGTATCAACACTGTATCTCAATCCCCGACAAAAACTACTGCAGGTAGTAGTATTAAAGGGTTTGATGATTTTTATAGTTTTGCTGATTCTGTTGCTCCATTAGGTAATGCAGATGCAGCCTCATGTGCTGATTATTGCATCACTTTGTTTTCTGATTTAACACGTATGGTTACTATGCAGAATCTATTCCATGATGGTGGTTATTCAAACACCGGAGTTAGTATGGAAGCTGTGGAAAAATTTATAAAAGAATAAGATAAATCAATATCAGATTTTATAAGATGATATATAACAGAAGGTTCAGCAGAAAATATGCTGAACTTTTTTTTGAAATATAATTTCTGGATGCTTTAACAAATTTGATAAAATGAGCTACCAATTCCTAAAACTTATTCACATCCTCAGTGCTACATTGATGATAGGCACAGGCCTTGGAAGTGCATTTTATTTATTTTTTTCATATAAAAATGCAAAAGCCTCAACGATAAAAGATGTTTTGAAATTGGTTGTAGTTGCCGATTCTATTTTTACTTTGCCTTCGGTAATTATACAATTGATAACAGGAATATTGTTATCAAACCTGATGAGCCTTCTTTTTACAAAATGGTTCTGGATTGTAAGTGGTGTAAGTGTAATCGTTTTGGTTTTATGGATAATTGCTGTTTTTATTCAATATAAACTCAAACGCTTATTGGAGGAAAAAGAAGAAATAACTCCGGTATTTCATGCCTTGATGAAACAATGGTATTACTTGGGAGTTTTTTCATTTTTAGGCTCCGTCTTTCTCTATTATTTAATGGTTTATAAACCTTTTCTTTAGTCATGAACATTCTGCTTTTAGGTGGTACAGGTTTTATCGGAAACAGTATTTTCCATTCTCTTATTGCTAATCACCAAATTACTATTGCCAGCAGAAATCCCATCGAATGTTATGATAATTGGAGAAAAGTAGATTTCTCAAAAGAAAATGATTGGGAAAAACTTTTAGCAGGAATTGACCTTGTAATAAATGCAGTTGGCATTATTGAAGGTAATTTTCAAAAGATACAAACTGAAGCTCCAATGCATCTTTTCAGCGTATGTATAAAACGAAATATCAAAATAATAAATATTTCTGCAATTGGTGCTGAGAAAGAAATTCCGGTCACGAAGTTTTTACAAACAAAAAAGATAACGGATGATTTTGTATTGAAATACCCTTTTGGAAAAGTTATTTATCCAGGAATAGTGCTGGGTAAAAATGGGAAAAGCACCAAATTTTTCTCTGCAATTGCACGACTTCCTATTATTCCTGTTTTCAATGATAAAGCCATTCCATTGGTACACATTTCGCAATTAGTGCAACTTATAAGAAAGGTAGTTGATAAATTCGACAAATACCCTCCACAAATTTTTGCAGTAGCACAAAGCGAAACGTTCACTGATTTTTTAACTGCCTTGAAAGGGGGAAAGACCCGGTTTTTCAGAATTCCTAAATTCTGTATCTCTCTCTTTTTTGTTCTTTTCCCAAATGCAAAAATAGGTTTGTTTAGCAAAGATACCGTAACTCTTTTTGAGACAACAGAGTCCGGTGATTATAAACCAATGTTTGAAAAGGCAAGTTCAAAAATGCAATTTGATTCTGCCGGTAATAATAGCTTTATTATTTCTACCATTGCATTGTTTTCAATTGTTTTCATTTGGGTTTGGAGCGGAATAAGTTCGTTGATTTCAATGAATGAAAGCTATAAACTAATGGGAGTAATCACTTCAGATTACAAGTTATCTACTCTTTTAATTTTGCTGGGAAGTTTTGCAGATATTATTCTTGGCTTTGCTGTGATAAATAAAACAATAAGAAAAAAAGTATTGATTTTACAATTATTATTTATGGTAACATATACGTTAATATTAACCGTATTTGCCCCATATTACTGGATTCATCCTTTTGGCGTATTGAGTAAAAACATACCAATAATGGCTTTGAGCATCTACTTACTAATGAAAAAAGAGTCATAGGTTGTTTACAGGTTAAGAATAATTCTTATGAAAATAGTTAAATTCATTGGACTTTGTGTGTGGTTGGGAATGATGTCTCTTTTTGTCTACTTAGGTTTATTATCGCTATTGAAGGACAGTTCTTACTTTAAAGGCTTCGAAAAGGCAACAGGGAGTGTGGTTGCTGTTAAGTCTATTTCAAAAGTCCAAGGTAAAGGAGCTTGTTATTATCCGTTTGTAGAATTTCTTGATGTCCGGAAAAATAAAATTCAATTCATGGATGATTTTGGTTCCTATCCTTCCAAATATTCTATCAGTGATCAGGTAAACATATTCTATAATCCAGCAAATCCGTAGCAAGCCACCATAGATGATTTTGGTAAAATAATTTTTTCACTTTGTTTTATAATTGGAGGGATTTTATTGGCAATATGGATTACTTATTTGTTTTTAAAAAAGTAAATTATTTCTAGATAAGATTGCGGGGGTATCAGTAATAGCTAGATTTTAGCTTTCAATGACCATGTGAAAACAAATTCTGCAACAATATCACCTTCTTCATCTTTGCCTATAGCTTTTGCATCAATCTCCACACCTTCTCCACTTATTTTTGCCTTATTAATCGCTTCATTAAGCAGTTTCCCTTCAGAACAGGTAAAAGTAATATTGCCAACTGCCTTTTTTAAATATACCGCCTGGTTCTTAATAATCAACATTGATACAGGAGGTTCGGAATCGTAGACACCATTAAGGGCAAGTATTCCGGTTGACATTTCCGCAGCCATAGAAAGGCAGGCAAAATACATAGAACGAAAAGGGTTTTGTGTCAACCAGCCATATTTTATAGTTACAATTGCCTTTTCATCACTAAGTTCTTTTACCCTGAGACCTGCAATAAATCCAAGGGGTAATTTTTTTAATAAATACAAACGAAACAGAAAAGGGTTGTTTACTAGTTTTTGAAATTTATTTGTGCTCATTTTGGGAGTGTTTGTCGTTTGTTGAGTTTCTTCTTTTTACGTTTAGCCCCCTCTCTAGAGTTTATCCTGAGCGAAGTCTAAGGAGAGAGGGGATTAAGGGCTGAGGTACTTTGGAAAAACACTATCTGATAAAAGCATTGCATCGGCAAAAGCTTTTTCGTCTATATCTGTTGAGCAATTTTTTTTCTTAAAATAGCTAACCAAATTTTCTGTTGCCATATTGCCTGTTAATTTATCGGCAGCCATTGGGCATCCACCATAGCCTTTTATAGCACTATCAAACCTATTACAACCATTAGTATATGCTGCATTTACTTTTTCTTCCCAGGTGTCGGGTGTTGTATGTAAATGTGCACCAATTTCAACATCCGGAAATTCAGGAACCAATTTTGAGAATAAAAATGAAATATTTTGAGGATTGGAAACACCTGTTGTATCAGACAATGCAATGATTTTAATACCCATTCTTACCAACCGTTTTGTCCAAAGTAATGCAATATCACTGCTCCACTCATCGCCATAAGGATTGCCGAATGCCATTGAAATATACACCACTAACTCTTTTCTGTTTCGAACGCATAAATCCTGTATTTCCTCCACTCTGATTAAGGATTCGGCAATAGATGAATTAGTATTGCGTTGTTGAAATGTTTCGGAAATAGAAAATGGGAAGCCTAAATAACTTATCTCCTGAAACTCAATTGCATCCTGTGCTCCACGAACATTAGCAATAATAGCAAGTAATTTTGATGAGGATGAATTTAAATCTAATTGTTCCAATACATGCGCTGTATCACGCATTTGAGGAATTGCTTTAGGAGAAACAAAACTTCCGAAATCAACCGTATCGAAACCAACTTTAAGCAATGAATTTATATATTCAACCTTTTTTTCAGTTGGTATAAATTCATGGATGCCTTGCATTGCATCCCGTGGACATTCAATTAGCTTCATAATTACCTCTCCCTAACCCTCTCCACAGGAGAGGGAATTGATTATTTCTTTTTTTCTTTATTTATTTATTTTTTCACATCATGCCTCCTCTCCTGTGGAGAGGAGATTAAGAGGAGAGGTACATAGAATTTTTTTATTAATTCGTTTTGCAATTGCAGGACCCTCATAAATAAAACCGGTATAAATTTGCACTAAACTAGCTCCTGCATTCAATTTTTCAATAGCACCTTCAGGAGTATGAATGCCTCCAACAGCCATAATCGGAAAAGCTTTGTTTGATTTATCACTTAGATAACGAACTACTTCTGTTGAACGACTTGTCAGAGGTTTTCCGCTTAAGCCACCAGCACCAATCGTTTGAAGTTTGGAATTTGGAGTCTTAAGATTTTCATGGGAAATAGTTGTGTTAGTCGCAATAATGCCATCAATCTTTGTTTCTTTAATGATATCAATTATATCATCCAATTGTTCATTGGTCAAATCAGGTGCGATTTTTAGAAGAATCGGTTTTTGGTTTTGTTTTTTTGAATTTAATTCTTTTAAGTGTTTTAAAAGTTTTGTGAGAGGTTCTTTCTCCTGCAACGCTCTCAAATTTGGGGTATTAGGTGAACTAACATTCACAGCAAAATAATCTACATAATCAAACAATGCTTCAAAACATTTTTCATAATCGGCATCAGCCTCTTCATTCGGCGTAATTTTATTTTTGCCGATATTGCCGCCAATGATGATTTTTGTTTTACGTTTTTTTAAACGCACGACAGCAGCATCAACTCCTTCATTATTGAATCCCATGCGGTTTATCAGCGCTTCATCTTCCGGCAATCGGAACATACGCGGTTTCTCATTTCCGGGCTGAGCTTTCGGAGTAAGTGTGCCGATTTCAATAAAGCCAAAACCAAAATTTCCGAGTTCATCAAACAACTCTGCATTTTTATCTAAACCAGCTGCAAGTCCTACAGGGTTTGGAAATGTGAGCCCGAATATTTTGCGTTCCAACCGTTTATCCTCCACCACATATATGCTACGCAAAAGTTGTGAAACGCCTGGTATGGAAGAAAAAAACTTTATGGATTTAAAAACAATATGATGAATTGTTTCGGGTTGAAACAGGAAAAATAGTGGTCTTAAAATGGATTTATACATAAACTACTTATTTCAGCACGAAATTACAATAAATTTATATTTGTAGTTTAAATTTTGAATAAAGCCCCTGACAGGGTTTCAAACCCTGTTAGGGTTAGGGTTTGATTAGAGTTAGCGCTTGATTAAATTTTTAACTTAAAAGAGGTTTGAGCAGTGTTATATTTTGGGTTTGAACTAATTATTTTTTAACCCTGACAGGGTTTGAAACCCTGTCAGGGGATATAATTAGTGCCTGTCCATATAGTCGAGAGTCTGAACTATAATGTTTGAGTTCGAGGCTTTCGTAGTTTTGAAAATCAGGAGTTTACTTTTGTAAATGACTGATTTTTAAAACAAGAATAACGAAGAAATCGGACATTATAGACAGACTCTAATTACATAATTGCTCTTGCAACAATTTCTTTCATTATCTCATTGGCACCAGCATAAATTTTCTGTACCCTGCTATCGGCATAAGCGCGTGCAATCCAATATTCCCAAACATAACCATAGCCACCATGAAATTGTAAACATTCATCCACCACTTTACATTGCAGATCTGTCATTGCAAATTTTAACATGGCGGCTGTTGGAATATCTAATTCTTTTTTCAGGTGCAACTCAATACATTTGTCAACAAATACTCTTCCTATTTGTGTTTCTGTAGCCAGTTCTGCCAGCTTAAAACGTGTATTCTGAAGAGTAGCAAGTGGTTTACCAAAAGCAATGCGCTCTTTAGTATATTGAATAGTTTTTTCAATGGCGGTTTCAGCAGTAGTTATTCCCATGATACCTACCAAAAGCCGTTCCTGAGGAAGCTCTTGCATCAGATAGTTAAATCCTTCTCCTTCTTTACCAAGCAGGCAGGATACCGGCACTTTAACATTATCAAAAAATAATTCACAGGTATCCTGTGCTTTCATTCCGATTTTTTTTAATGGCTTACCCTTAGTAAAACCTGCCATGCTTGTATCCATCAGTAATAAACTGGTTCCTTTGGCTCCTGCTTCAGGGTTGGTTTTTACAACTACAATCACCATATCGGACATATAACCATTGGTGATAAATGTTTTAGAACCATTTACAATATAGTGATCCCCTTTTTTTACTGCAGTGGTTTTTATTCCCTGTAAATCGCTGCCGGCAGATGGTTCAGTCATTGCAATCGCGGTAATAGCTTCTCCACTTATCATTTTTGGTAACCATTTTTTTTTCTGTTCTTCTGTTCCATAATGTAAAATATAAGGAGCTACAATATCAGAATGCAAAAAGAAACCAGGTCCTGAACAGCCTGTCTTTGAAAGCTCTTCAACAATTACAGTACTATAGCGGAAATCTGCACCCGAACCACCATATTCCTCAGGTGAACCAGAACAGAGAAGACCCATTTCTCCGGCTTTTAGCCAAGCCTCTCTTGAAATTTGTCCTTCCTGTTCCCATTTCTCATGGTAGGGAACAATTTCTTTCTGAAAAAAATCTCTTACTGCAATTCTGAGCATTTCATGCTCTTCTGTAAATAGTGTACGTTTTATCATTGTGCTAATTGTTAAATTGTTAAACTGTTGAGTTGCGTGAGGGATAGTAGCGGAAATCCTTTTTTTATTTTTTGAAAAAAGATTGTAGCGAATAGCCCGACCCCGATAAAAATCGGGGTCGGGCCCAAATTTATAAAATAATTTTAGAATTTCTGAATTGTTTTATTTCTGAATCTGAATAACCTATCGCTAAAAGTTCTTGTTCCGTATGCTCACCCAAAAGAGGAGCCGGCAATTCAACTTCAAACTTAAAACTGCTGAATTTTAGAGGAAGCCCAAACTGTGTTACCTCACCTTCATCAGGATATGTGTGTTTCTCAACCATGTTACGAGCCTTTACCTGTTCATTATTCAAAGTCTCTTTCAAAGAAAGAACGGGAGATACGCAACAATCAACATCTTTAAATTTAGCTGTCCAGTGTTGATGAGTATTACTTTTAAAAATGGACGCTACTTCATTGTATACTTTTTGTGCTTCTGCGCCAGTTACCATGTGAAAAAGTAAAAGGTCATTCCTATCAATGGTTTTGCAGAAGCGTTCCCAAAACTTAAATTCAAATGCACCAACTGCCATAAATTTTTTGTCGGATGTTTCATAAATAGAATAACAAGGTAAATTACCTGTTAAAAGTCCCTGATACTCATTGGTCAGCTGCGACAATTCAATGGTTGTATGTGCAATTATTCCATCCATTATAGATACATCAATGTATTGCCCCTCCCCTGTCATTTTCTGCTGAACAAGGGCTGCAAGTATACCCATTGCCGCATTTAAAGAACCTCCTACTATATCGCCTATTTGAAAATTGGAAATAAAAGGAAATTCACCTTTTCTGTCAAGCACACCTGAATAAGCGCAAAAATTTATATCATGCCCCGCTTTATCACGATATGGACCTGTTTGACCATATCCAGTGATAGCACAATAAATTATTTTCGGATTAATTTTCCGGAGTGTATCATAATCTATTCCCAGTTTATTAACTACACCCGGGCGGAAACTTTCTACTACGATATCAGCAGTTTCTGCTAATTTTAAAAATAGTTGACGTCCTTCTTCTTTGGTAAGATCAATGGCAATAGAACGTTTATTCCGATTTACAGTATGAAAAAAAATTGAATTTTTATTCTGCATAGGAGGCATCAATCGCGCATAATCGCCAATAGAAAGTTCCTCTATTTTCAATACATCAGCCCCCATATCAGCGAGATGAAGGGTGCACACAGGGCCAGGAAGCAGTCGTGTAAGATCTAAAATTTTTATTCCGGTTAA
>JAVHPE010000062.1:0-20425 GCA_036170475.1 Bacteroidia bacterium
AATAAAAATTAGGATTGCAAAAAATTAGGACGTACTATAGTGGAGGGATACTTTGAAACAAATAAAAATTGTTGATTTTGAAATTCATTAACCCAAAGGCTCTCAATTTCCCGAAAAGACGAAACACGAATGATTATTCAGAGCTTAGAAGTTCGGTTTTAGGATTTAGTTCAGTATAAAATTAATTATGACTTTCCGTAACCAATACCAAAATTTTCAAGAGCGGTGGTTAATAGCCTTCTCGTAAACAACAAAATAAAAAATCATGAAAACAAAACTACTTTTATTTTTAACGCTCGTATTATTTGGCTGGAGCAGTATTGCAAATGCACAACAAACCTTCAGCACTTTTCAGGCAGCTAATTTAGTAATTGGCCAATCAAATTTTACTTCAAGTTCAGGTTCCTGTACACAGGCAAGTACCAATGGTCCCGCTTATTGTGCCATCAGTTCACAGGGAATGCTGGCAGTAGCTAATCAGGGCGGCTACCGAATCCAGCTTTGGACCAGTACTGTGACAGCCAGCGGGCAACTGCCGAATATTGTACTGGGTGAAAGTAATTTTACTGATTGCAATGGCGGTACAAATCAAAATGTAACCAGCTATATTAATGGGGTAGCTTTTTCTCCTGATGGCAATAAAATAATAGTCGCGGATGGCGGTAATAATAGAATTTTAATTTGGAACAGCATACCAACATCCAATGGTCAGCCTGCAGATGTTGTATTAGGGCAAACCAATTTTACCACCTCCACATCCGGAACTGCCGCGGATAAATTTGATTCACCTACAGGAGTTTTTGTTACAAATGGCGGTAAACTGATTGTGTCTGATATGAACAATAACAGAGTTCTAGTCTGGAATTCGCTACCCGCGATAAATGGAACACCTGCCGATGTAGTTATAGGACAGACTGGTTTTACTACATTGTCCTCAGGAAGTGCTGCCAATCAACTAAATCAACCTTGGGGAGTATGGGTTTCACCTGATGGAAAATTACTGATTGCCGATGCGGGTAATGGTGGTGGTAACGGAAATAATCGTGTTTTGGTTTTTAATTCTGTACCAACAACCAATAATGCGAATGCTGATGTGGTAATAGGGCAAACAGGATTTGGTATAAGTACCCCCGGATTATCACAAACAAAATTATCTACTCCTATTGGAGTAACTGTTTCACCAGATGGCAAATTAGCAATCGCTGAATATGATAATAACAGAGTATTGATTTATAACGCCATTCCTACCTCCAACGGAGCTGCGGCTGACGTAGTATTGGGGCAACCCAATTTTACTACCGGTACCGCTTTTTATCCGGGCGGCACAGCAAGCAGCCAAAATATAAATCACCCATACAATGTAAGTTTCGATTTGTACGGAAGATTATTTGTAATAGGAAGAGATATGAACAGGGGACTGATATTTGGTACCTTACCAACTCAACAAGCGGAACTTCAAATACAAATTAGTGTGGGGAGCACAACTTTTTGTCCGGGAGATTCCGCTACAATTACTGTTACAATTACCAACAATGGACCGAATGTCGCTACCGGAATTGTCGCTACAGCCAGTTTGCCTGCTTCATTTACTTTTAGCTCATCCACAGTATTCGCGGGAACTTATGATTCAACTTCGGGATACTGGAATATCGCGTCCCTCGCCTCAGGAGCAACAGCAACCTTAACTATTAATGGAATTTCTACTACTTCCGGAATATATTCCGCTTATGCCAATATTATTCAATCCAATCAACTGGATAACAATCTTAATAATAATGGAACAAGTGTTGATTATGATGTTAACTGTCCTTGTACAGGGACACCAAACCCTGGCAATACACTTTCCTCTTCAAATTCCGCTTGTTCAGGAGTTGATTTTACGTTGAGCTTACAAAACATTGTTTCTGCTGGCGGAATTGCTTATCAGTGGCAATCGTCTCCAGATAGTAGTACATGGACAAATATTTCGGGGGCTACTAATGCCGCATTAACAATTTCACAAACAGTTTCTACTTATTATCGTTGCTTAGTTACCTGCTCTAACAGCGGATTGTCGGCTAATTCAGTTTCATTAAATGTTACAATGAATCTAACCAGCTGTTATTGTATTCCCCCGACATCAGGTAACCCGTGTAGTGCTATGTGGATTACCAATATAACCACAAGCGGTGGAGTTTCTGATTTTAATAGCAACTCCGCTTGTTCCAGTTCTTCTTATACTGATTTAAGTGGCTCTTACAGCGCTTCAAATTTGCAACTAAGCACTACTACCATCTCTTTCTCTTCCTCCGGTTATGCCATGGCATTTTCGGTCTGGATTGACTATAATGATAACGGTATTTTTGAATCTTCTGAACAGGTTATTGCAAATGATAATACTGCACAAGCATTAACATTTACCGATAATTTTACGGTTCCAAATTCCGCTGCACCCGGAACACACAAAATGCGTGTAAGAGGAGAGTATTCTTTAGCACCAACCGATCCTTGCAACCAATTAAGTTATGGTGAAACAGAAGATTATGATTTTACAGTAATTGCTCTTACCCCTTGTTCAGGAGCACCCAACCCTGGCAATACGCTTTCTTCATCAAATCCCGTTTGTTCTGGTGTTAATTTTACGTTGAGTTTACAAAACATTGTTTCTGCTGGCGGAATTGCTTATCAGTGGCAATCGTCTCCAGATAGTAGTACATGGACAAATATTTCAGGGGCAACTAATGCCGCATTAACAATTTCACAAACAGCGTCTACTTATTATCGTTGCGTAGTTACCTGCTCTAACAGCGGATTGTCGGCTAATTCAACTTTTCTAAATATTACTATGAATTCAACCTCCAATTGTTATTGTATTCCCCCTGCATCAACCGATGCATGTAGTGTTATGTGGGTTACCAATATAACAACGAGCGGTGGAGTTTCCGATTTTAATAACAACTCCGCTTGTTCCAATTCTTCTTATACTGATTTTAGTGGTTCTGACAGCGCCTCAAATTTGCAACTAAGCACTACTACCGTCTCTTTCACTTCCTCTAATTATGCCATGGCATTTTCGGTCTGGATTGACTATAATGATAATGGTATTTTTGAGTCTTCTGAACAGGTTATTGCAAATGATAATACTGCACAAACATTAACATTTACCGATAATTTTACGGTTCCAAATTCTGCTGCACCCGGCACACACAAAATGCGTGTAAGAGGAGAGTATTCTGTAGCGCCAACCGATCCTTGCAACCAACTAAGTTATGGCGAAACAGAAGATTATGATTTTATAGTAATTGCTCTTACTCCTTGTACAGGAACACCAAATCCGGGCAATACACTTTCTTCTTCAAATTCCGCTTGTTCGGGTGTTAATTTTACGTTGAGCTTACAAAACAACGTTGCGGCAGGCGGAATTATTTATCAGTGGCAATCATCTCCTGATAATAGTACATGGGCAAATATTTCAGGAGCCACTAATGCCGCATTAACAATTTCACAAACAGCGTCTACTTATTATCGTTGTATAGTTACCTGCTCTAACGGCGGATTGTCGGCTAATTCAACTTTTCTAAATATTACTATGAATTCAGTCTCCAATTGTTATTGTATCCCCCCAACATCAGGTAACGCATGTAGTGCTATGTGGATTACCAATATAACAACGAGCGGTGGAGTTTCTGATTTTAATAACAATTCCGCTTGTTCCAATTCTTCTTATACTGATTTTAGCGGCTCTGACAATGCATCAAACTCTCAACTTGGAACTACTACCGTCTCTTTCACTTCCTCCGGTTATGCCATGGCATTTTCTGTCTGGATTGACTTTAATGATAACGGCATTTTTGAGTCTTCTGAACAGGTTATAGCAAATGATAATACAGCACAAGCATTAACATTTACCGATAACTTTACAGTTCCTTTTTCAGCTACCCCCGGCACACACAAAATGCGTGTAAGAGGAGAGTATTCCGTAGCGCCAACCGATCCTTGCAATCAACTAGATTATGGTGAAACAGAAGATTATGATTTTACAGTAATTGCTCTTGCCCCTTGTTCGGGGACACCCGCACCAGGCAATACGCTTTCAAGTATTAGTCCCGTTTGTTCAGGTGTTAATTTTACGTTGAGCTTACAAAACAATGTTGCAGCAGGCGGAAATACTTATCAGTGGCAATCGTCTTCAGATAATAGTACATGGGTAAATATTTCAGGTGCTACCGATGCTTTATTAACAACTTCAGAAACAGTTGCTACTTATTATCGTTGCATAGTTACCTGTTCTAACAGCGGATTGTCGGCTAATTCAGTTTCTTTAATTGTTACAATGAGTCTTACCGCCAACTGTTATTGCACATCACAGGCTACCTCTACCAGCGATGAAGAAATACTAAATGTTACTGTTGGCACATTAAATAACCCTTCAGATTGTTATACTACTGGTGGTGCCGGCTCAACTTTAAACGAATATTCTGATTATACTACCATCGTTGCGTCTCCTAATCTTATACCTGGCGCTTCTGTCACATTTTCAATTCAAATAGGAACTTGCAATGGAAATTACGGCAGTGGAACCGCTATTTTTATTGATTATAATCAAAATGGTTCTTTTGCAGATGCAGGAGAGCTGGTTTATGGCACTTCAGGAACAAGTAATGGTCCTCATTACGTGACCGGAAGCTTTACTGTTTCCTCCACCGCCTTGATGGGTATTACACGAATGCGTATTATTAATGCTGAAGGTACTTCGGGAATCAACATTTCTTCCTGCTCAACTTATGGTTATGGTGAAACAGAAGATTATGCGGTTAAAATAGCTTGTTCGGTTTCACCAACAATTACAACATTTAATTCGGCAAGTTTTTGTGGCCCAGGCATAGTTACATTAGGTGCATCCGCATCATCCGGAACTATCAATTGGTATGCGACTTCAACAGGCGGAACTTCTTTAGGAACCGGAACATCTTTTAATACTCCTTTAATTTCTACTACTACAACTTATTATGTTGATGCCACAGAAAATGACTGTACCACAGGAACACGAACGGCTGTAACGGCTACAATTAATGCCTTGCCGTCAATTCCAACTATTATTGCAAATGGTTCAACATTGGCATCAAGTACCGGAACTACTTATCAATGGTACTTTGGTAATGTTCTTATTGTTGGCGCTACTTCACAGTATTATACAGCAACTCAATTTGGATTTTTTCAGGTAATGATCACTAGTGCTTATGGTTGCAGCGCGATTTCCGATCCGTTTCTTTATACCGGAATTGAGTCGGAAGTTTTAGATAATACCCTTTCAATTTATCCAAATCCTTTTACTTCTCAAACCACCATTACATTTATAAAAGAACAAAGAGGTACTATTATAAAAATACTGGATGTGTTGGGTAAAGAAATAATATCAATAAACTTCAAAGGCAAACAACTCACAATTGAAAAAGGGGAGATGAAGAAAGGTATTTATTTTGTGCAAATAATCGATGAGAATAAAAATGTGGTAAATAAAAAAATAATTATACAATAAAACAAAATGATGCTGGGGCGAAACCTCACATTATTACTTTGTAAGAACAACGGTCATTTAGTTAAGGGATATTTTCTAAAAATGCCAGCCTAAGGTCTTCGACAAGCATCCCGATGAAAAATCGGGGTGCGTTGGTCATATTGAGCCTGTCGAAATATATGCGATGGCTTCTTAACCTAACGACATTGATCTATAGCTGATGTTTTAAAACAGAATTTTAATATTTATGATGAGGATTACCTCACTAAAGTTACGATACCTTTATACAGGTGTACTTCCTTTTTAAAATCAGTAAGTGTGAAAGAATAAACATATACATCTCCCTCTGAAATTTCGTTACACTTATTTCCTTTGCCATTCCATGGCTGGTTGATATCAGTGGTTTTATAAATTAGATTCCCCCAACGATCAAATATCATCATCTCATATTTTGCAATAAAAACACCTTTCCCCGAGAACACATCATTAATACCATCTCCATTTGGCGAAAACGAAGTAGGGATGTAAAATATAAAATCAGGTTCAATAATTACGGTTTGGTAAGCCGTGTCAAGACACCCATATTGAGTAGATGTAATAAGTGTAACAATATAGGTCCCGGTATCTGAATACTCATGGGCTGAGGGATTGGAGAGGGAGGATGAATCCTTATTGCCAAAATTCCAATTCCAGAAATTAACCCCTGTAGATAAATCATGGAATGAAATAATGGGGTTATAAATAGAAGTTGTTCCGGGTTGAACTGTAAAAGCCGCATTCGGATTGGGGTATACTGTGATATAATTATTTTTTGAAAAAGTACTAACACATCCGCTATCAGAAGTAACTGTTAATGTAACATTGAAAGAAAGTGCTGAAAAAACGGAATCATTTATATAACAATGTAAAGCATCAACAGCAGTACTTCCATCGCCAAAATTCCAAGCCCAGAGGATATTGCTTCCTGTCGCTATAGTTGAAGTCTCCTGAAAATTAACACATAGCGGTTCGCAACCAATCGAATCATCTGCTGTAAAATTTACTATCGGATTAGGATTAATTTTGGCAATTTTAGTTACTGAATCTATACATCCAAAACTGGAAACAACTGAAAGCAATATTGAGTAAGAACCTATAGCATTATATAAGTGAGAAACATTTTGATTAACATTAATCGTACTGTCATCCCCAAAATTCCATGTCCAATTTGTTATTGTTCCATTTGGCTCAATTGAAAGATCATTAAAATTTATGGTTTGATTTAAACATACATTGGAAAAATCAAAGTTGGCAACAGGAAGCGGATAAACCGTTACCTGTACCGTATCGTTTAAGCTGCATCCCAATGAAGTAGTGCTTACAATATAATCAGATGTTTGAATAGTGCTTGTTGGGTTTACCAGCGTAATTGTCGGATTGGAGGCTGCAACATCACTTAACCCGATAGTTATGGGCGACCAGAGATAAGTATAGCCTGAAATTGCTGAAACACCTATAATACCGGACTCTCCGGAACAAAAAGAAATATTGTTTCCTGCATCTGATATTGGTAATGGTTTGACAATTATTGTATCCATTGTTAAGATTGAATTACAAGCGTTTTCAGACACGGAAAGCGACACTGTTGTAATCCCTGCATTTAGCCAATCTATTTGCTGCGGTCCCTGCCCACTACCCGGAGAAGCGGTTCCGCCATTAAAATTCCATACATAGTTTGCGTTGGTAGTTGCATTCCCTGTGTAGTTAAGTGTTGTTATTTCTTTTACACATACACTATCCGTAATGGAAAATGAAGATGTTGGAACCTGAAAAACAGTTACAACAACCGTATCTGTTGAAGTACAATTATACTGGATGAAAGTAGTAGTTACTATGTAAGAAAGTACCAATGGGGTAGAGGTATTGTTAGTCAGAGCTACAATGGGATTTGAAATTGTAGCATTACTTAATCCATTTGCAGGTAACCATGAATATGAATAATCAGGATTATCTGTAGTACCTATTAATGCCGAATCTCCTGAACAATAACTTACATCATTCCCTGCATTTGAAACAGGAGCGGGGTTCACAGTAACAACTACCGTGTCGGTCAGGGAACAAGTTGTAAAAGTTGTTGTTACATAATAGTTGACAATGATTGGATTTGATGTATAATTAGTAAATGATACTGTTGGATTAGAAATTGTTGAATTGCTTAACCCTGCAGTGGGCAACCACGAATAAGTATAACCTATAGAGGGAGCAACGCCCAAAGTGTCCATACCACCTGAGCAAAAAAATACATCATTACCGGCATTTGCATCAGGAGGGTTTACAGTAGTTACAACAGTAGTTGTTGATGAAATGCAACCATTTTCTATTACAGTTAATGTAATTGTTTTTATTCCTGAAACAGGCCAGGAAACTAAATAAGGACCTTGACCCGATCCGGAAATAATTGTTCCTCCATTGAAATCCCAAACATAGGTTCCACCCGGAGAAGCATTACCGGTGTAGGTAATTAATAATGCCTCCGCGACACAAACAGGTCCGGTTGCCGAAAATGTGGAGGTGGGAAGTGGAAATACGGTAACCTGAACTGTGTCGGAGCATACGTTTCCTCCGGCATTTGCTGTTACAATAAAATCGGTAACAATATTACTCGATGTGGAATTGCTTATTAATACAGTTGGATTGGAAACAATTGAACTGCTCAGTCCAGTTGACGGCGACCAGGAATAAGTATACCCGGCGATAGAGGCGGATCCTATAATGGCACTGCTTCCTGAACAATAGCTTATATCAGCTCCAGCATTGGCAATTACAGCATATTGTTCAGGTCCGACCGTAATAATTTCGCAAGCAAAAGTATTTATGGTAGAAGTACCATCCTGAGCATCATCGGCGCTACACTGACCGCCGTTACCGGGACTTCCCTTGCTCACATTTGTCAGTCCGGAATAATTGTTAGTAGTGCAATAAAACAGTTTTATTCTGCCACCGCCACCGCCTCCTCCTCCTTCTTTGTTGTCGCTGCCTTGTCCAATCCCTCCTGTAGCACTCAGTGAACCGGTACCGTCAATATTATTCGCATATACTAATATTCCACCGCCGGAACCACCACCGGCTGCTTCTTCATTACAAGAGCCACCTGTTGTATAACCATTCATGCTGATATTTCCAGTAATAGCTATCTCCGCGGCTTCAAATTTTACTGCACCACCACCACCACCGGCGGGACTACAATCCGATCCTCCTCCTCCCGACCCCATATCTATATCCAAGCCACTGGCTGTTCCTGAAAGAGCGCCACTATTTCCTCCCGGGCATTTACCCGAACCACCTTTGCCGCCATATCCTCCACCTCCGCCACCATCAGAGCCGCCACCGTTTCCTCCCGCACCCGGACCGGCAGCGGCACCATAGCCACAATTGTTCCCATTGATGGCTCCCGCCATAATTATTTTGCGCGCCTTGAAGGATAAGATTTGCCCTACTCCAACATTTACTGTACTACCAACTTGAATGTCTATCCAGTCGTGATTTTGATTTCCCGACAATGTTACAACTCCTGTTATTGTTTGAACATCGGGAAATACACAAGCAAAATTGCTGGAAGCCGGTGCCGAAGTATTTCCATAAAACATAAAAAAAGTTTTAACAGAATTTGCGGCTAAGGAGGGAAGCATTACCCACACCTTTGTGTTGGCGGTGTTAATTCCACTTTCAATCCAGTAGCAAAGCGGTGTGTTGCAATTACTGTCAACAAAACGAATATCGTTGCCAAACGCATCCATTTTTCCGGCGGAAATCGGTGTTTGAGTATCAATGGTAATCAGTTCCTGAATGTTGGTAGCTGAAGTGGAAACAGCGGAATTATCAATTGTAACCTCTTTTACATATTTCCATCCGGAAAGTGTGCAACTGGAACATTGAGAATACAAATTGTTTATATACATTAAGCATGCAAACAGCATAAGTATCTTGCTCAGGGTATAATAAATTTTCTTCATTGTTGCGAATTGTTTTATACTTTTTTATACTGAATCAATGCAAGAATACTTCTGCAAGGTATCAAAAGGATGTTGCTATTCAAAAAAAAGTTGCATAACATCGAGTATTCATAAACTCATGTATTCGGTAAAGGTTTGTAAATTATCAAACAACTTCCGATGAAGTAACGAAAATCAAAAAATGATTAGGAGGCTAGTGAAGCGTCTTGAAAATTTCTGCACTTCACTTCCGCACTTCGCCTGCACTTGGGTTAATTTTATCCTGCGTATTTCTTCTTGGAATGGAATAAAAAAACGTCAGAACTCTTGCTTATCAAGCGTTCTGACGTTGTACCCGGGATCGGACTTGAACCGATACGTCCGCAATGGACACAGGATTTTAAGTCCTGCGTGTCTACCAATTCCACCACCTGGGCATTATGGTAATCAAAAAAAAGCCTCTCGAAATGAGAGGTCCTTCTCTTGGAGCGAAAGACGGGGTTCGAACCCGCGACCTCGACCTTGGCAAGGTCGCGCTCTACCAACTGAGCTACTTTCGCATAATTTAGGTTGCAAAAGTAAGTATTTTTTTAATTCTGCAAAGTATTTTTTTGAAATCATTTTTATTAATTTTTATATCTTTAGTAGTCTCTAATGTACAGAGTATGTATATTTATGCTTCAAAAGTTATAGGATTATGAAAAAGAACAAAGTAATGGCAGGCTATCACATGTTAATGATACTTTCAGAAGTTGATGGTAAATTTGCGAAACCGGAGGGTAAGGTTATTGTTAACTATTTTAAAAAAACATTTCCATTCAGAGTTGATTTAGATCGGGAAATGGAAGAGTTGAGCGCTTTACCAAAGTCAGATTATTTTTTGCATTTTAACAATGCAATGAATGATTTTTATGAAGATTCAACTGAAAAGGAGCGTAATGTTTTTTTGAAATTTGCAGTGAAGATGGCGAATGCCGATAAGAAAATTACCAAAGAAGAAAATAAATATTTAAAGGAATTATTTTTTGCCTGGGATTCGGAACATGAAGAATAGGTTAATCCCCAATTACCTTGTTATTCATAATATTCGCAAATGATTTATATATTTCATTGTAATAAATCAATAGTTTGAATGCATACGTTGGCGAATTAAATTTTTGATTTAACCTTCTGTAGAAGTCCGTTACCATAAATCGAAATCCTATATCTGTACCAATGCCTATCCACTTTGCAAATTTATATTCAATAGAAACTGCAGGCTCGTAAATAAAAACAATTGTATTTTCCTCTTCTTTCTTTTCGCCGGATAATTGGTATTGATAATATGTTTTGCCCAATCCGAATTGGATAGGAATACTAAATTGCCAGTTTTGGTTTTGATAATAAACATATTCTACATGTGTTGAAAAATAAAATAGCTTTAGTGAGGCTGTCAGACTATCAGGTATATTATTTGAATTTGTGAAATACACTTTTTTGTCGAAGTTTCTTGCATCAGAATAGAGTTGATTATACCCAAATCCAAAATGGAGGCGGCGTCCATAATTTAAACCAAGTTTTACACCTAAAATTTTTGCCCGGCTGTTACTTATAAATGAATTATGAGAGTCAAGTTTGCCAAACAATTTTGGGGATTGTTTCATGCAATCCCTTATTGTATCAAGTGTTGGTTGCGCTTTTATTGCCAGAGAAAAAATGCAGAGCAAAATTGATAAGAATACTATGATATGTTTATACACGAAGTAAAGATAGTTATAGAATCAAGAAATAAAATCCAGCTACTTCATTCCAAAGAGTGTTTAGCTTCGGTAATTAATTGTGGCTTGTTCCCTTTTAAGCTTTTGGTAAGTTTATATATTTGGGCGATTAACCTGATAGCATAAACAGTTAAAATCAGGACAACAAAAACTAAAAATTTTAGCATGTTTTTTTTATTGTTGATGGTTTAAAAATGATGATGAATCGTTTCTTCTAAATATGGATGTTTTTGAACCATCAATGGAGCTTTTGAAAGTGCTCTGTTAACTACAAATAGCAGAAGCCCGACAAATCCTAAAGCGATTCCAATTTCAATCCATCCTAAGTGCCACGCCCCATTTACTGTCCCGGGCATAACCATCAAAAATACATCTAGCCAGTGTCCAACAAAGATAATACACCCAACGGTTGTCAGAAAAAAATAATTTCGTTTAGAGTCACGGCTCATTAATAATATCATCGGGAAAGCGAAATTCATGATAAACATGATCCACATTAGGCTCACATAGCCATAATCCTGCAAACGTTCCTGAAAATAAATAATTTCCTGAGGGATATTGGTGTACCAGATTAGCATAAATTGACAGAACCATAAATAGCTCCATAAAAAACTTATTGCAAATACCCACTTGCCTAAATCGTGAATATGACTTTTATTTACCTGATGCAAATATCCTTTACGTTTTAAATAAAGAACAAATAAAATAATTGTAACCATTGCGGAAATCCACATTCCGGCAAAAGAATACCAGCCATAGATAGAACTAAACCAATGTACATCTATGGACATCATCCAATCCCATGATGCTGTTGATGACGTTATGGCAAAAAACACCAGGAATAGCGCGCCTTTAACAATATTCTTTTTGTGAAGATCTGTTCCACCATAAATATCTTCTTCTAATGACCGTTTTACAAAACCTCTTTGGAATAAACACCATATTAATAAATAAGCAATTGTTCTTAACCAAAAAAACCAGGGGGTAAAATAAGCGTGTTTGTTTGCAATTACTTCATCGTATTTAGGCGATGACTTATCAATTACATCCGGATCCATCCATTCATATAAATGATGCAGATGAAATTGCCCTGCCAGTAATATCAAAAACATAATAACTGAGCCAACGGGTAAATAACTTGATATTGCTTCATAAACCCTTTTTATTGCCACTGACCATGCTACTTCAGCAACATATTGAAATGCCATAAAAAAGGTTGCCAATAAACCAATTCCCATAAAAAACCATCCATTAACAAGCAAATTTGCCCAGACACGGGTGTGATGGTATTTTTCCGGACTAACACCATCAGGAACCTTGTCGGTCAGAATTCCTCCAATGATGGTAATCAAACCTATTACCATTAAAGCAATGGTAATGTTTTTGTTTTTTTTAGTAAATGTATAGCTCAAATTATTCATATCTGTTTGATGTAATGTTGAATCATTATCTCCCTTGCAATTTTTTAACATACATGACCAATTCCCATCTTTCATCTACTGTTAATTGTGAAGCATGAGAACCCATCAAATTTTTTCCATACGTTAATGTGTGAAACATTTTTCCTTCCGGTAAAGCCATTAATAGTGGGCTTGCAAATGAAGGAGGGGCTCCCGGGAATTTCATTGCCACAGGACCATCGCCAATACCGATTGCTCCATGACAGATTAAACAATATTTACCATAAAGAACTTCTCCTTGCTTTAAGTGGATTGCATTTTTTGCAAGTGGATTACGCAAAAACCTTCCGGCATTTGCATAACCTGATGTATCATTAGCGTACATATACGGCATAAATCCCCTGGGAATAGTACCAGCAACAGGTTTTCTGTTTACCTGGATTGTATCGCCGTTTATAAGAGAAACGTATGCCATATCACTTTCTAGTGCCGGAGAGCGATACATATCCGGCATATATTCTTTTCCGGGGCTGTTCGGGTCACGCTTTTGACAAGAGGTGAAGGCTAAGAATAAGAAAATAACAATACCTCTCCTCTTAATCTCCTCTCCACAGGAGAGGAGGTATATGGTGAATTGGTTCTGGCTAATTGTATCTATTATTTGTTTCATCTGTGCTTGTTTGAGCCAACTGGATCCTATATGGGAAATGTCGTTATTTCGGTTGCCCCGCCTTCTTTTAATAATGTTTCTATGCTGTCCTTTTTTTCTTCATCCGTTTCAATAATCATTAAAATTTTATCGTCAGTAGTTCTTGGATCAGGATTTTTTGCTGTCGCACCGGGCAGCAGCCAGCATCTTAACAAATAGGTAATGACCATCCCGACAGCAGCACAAAGAACAGTTGATTCAAATATAATAGGAATGAAGGATGGCATATTCATGTAAAATGTAAAACTTGGTTTACCACCGATATCCGTTGGCCAGTCCGAAATCATCATGTACCACATCATTAATGCGGACAAGCAAGCTCCTATAATGCCATAAATAAATGCCCAAATTGCCAACCGTGTTTTTGGAATTCCTATTATACCGGCAAAACCGCTCAATCCCTCAAAGGCTGAACTGTCTATTCCGTGGATTGGGAAAGGAGAAAAAACATCTTTCACTTTTATTCCTTTCAAACGAAGTTCTTTTGCCGTAGGCACTAATGGCTCTTCATCGTCATAAATTGCATGTATCGATATTTTGCTCATGTCTAATCAATTAATTATTTGTTGATGTTTCGCTTTTTCTTTAAACTTCTGTCCAGATGATTTCACAATCGTTTTTAATTCAGATTGTGCAATTACAGGGAAATAACGGGTAAATAACAGGAAAAAAGTAAAAAACATTCCAATTGTTCCAATAAAGATCCCAATATCAACAAACGTTGGGTGATACATATTCCATGAAGATGGAAGGTAGGTACGGCACAATGTAGGAACAATGATTACAAATCGTTCGAACCACATACCAATGTTAATAATAATAGACAGGATGAAAGTAAAGACAATACTTGTGCGTAGTTTTTTGAACCAAAACAATTGAGGTGAAATCACATTACATATCATCATTACTGCATAAGCCAACCAGTAGGGTCCTGTAGCGCGGTTCAGAAATGCATATTGTTCGTATTCTACACCCGAATACCATGAAATAAATAACTCTGTTAAATAAGCTATACCCACAATTGAACCTGTTACAATAATAACGATATTCATATATTCGATATGCTTGATAGTGATATAGCTTTCTAATTTATACACTTTGCGCATGATAATTAATAATGTCAATACCATCGCGAAACCAGAAAATATAGCCCCCGCAACAAAATAGGGAGGGAATATTGTAGCATGCCATCCGGGAAGGATAGATGTCGCAAAGTCCATAGATACAATGGAATGAACAGAGAATACGAGCGGTGTGGCTAAACCCGCAAGAACTAAGGACACTTCCTCAAAACGACTCCAATGACGGGCACTTCCGCCCCAACCAAAACTTAAGAGGCTGTACATTTTTTTTGCAAATGGTTTAATGGCTCTGTCGCGAATCATAGCAAAATCGGGTATTAAACCAACATACCAAAACATAAATGATACTATAAAATAGGTAGTGACAGCAAATACATCCCATATTAATGGGGAGTTGAAGTTGATCCATAATGAACCAAACTGGTTAGGTAAAGGGAATAACCAATAATCTAACCAGGGGCGACCAGTATGTATTAAAACGTATAGTGCAGCACATAATACAGCGAAGATGGTCATTGCCTCGGCTGAACGGTTAATTGCCATCCTCCATTTTTGACGAAACAATAATAAAACTGCTGAAATGAGAGTCCCTGCGTGCCCAATGCCTATCCACCAAACAAAATTGGTAATGTCCCAGCCCCAGTCAACGCCATTATTCGCACCCCAAACCCCAATACCAGTGCTAATGGTGTATATTAAACACACGAGCCCCCAGATAAAAAAAATAACAGCAACAGTAAACACCATGTACCAATGCTTTGAGGCTTTGCCTTCAATTGTCCTTGCAATATCTTCAGAAATCTGATGATAGGACTTGTTACCAAGAATTAAAGGCTCTCTGATGTCCGATTCGTGCTGCATTTCGCTTAATTGTTATATTGTACCCTGACAGGGTTTCAAACCCTGTTATGGGTTATTTGCACCGTATTATTAAATTTTCCTAACAGGCATCATCCTGTTCTCCCCTGACAGGGTTTCAAACCCTGTCAGGGCTTATTTGTATCTTACTATTAAATTTACCTAAACTGGCATCACCTTATTTAACCCTAACAGGGTTTGAAACCCTGTCAGGGATTTGTTCATGCTATTTATTTAGAATTACACGAAAAAATAATTCCGAACAATAAATTGTGAAAAAACATTTTTTTTCATTTTCAAATTAACACATTCTCAAATTGGCAAATTATTTTCCCCATCTTCAATAGTTTCTTCACAGTTCCTAACCTTTGTTAAATAGGACACTGTTGGCTTGATACCAAGCTCTTCCAAAATAAAGTAATTGCGCTCTTCAGCTTCCTGTTTTCTTAATTTGCTGATTGCGCTATCCGCATCGTTCAAATCGCCAAATATTATTGCATTGGTGGGACAAGCTTCTGCACAAGCTGTAACCACGTCGCCATCTGTTAATTTACGTCCGGCTTTTTTAGCCTCCAGTTTACCTGCCTGAATACGCTGAACACACATGGAGCACTTTTCCATTACACCACGTGAACGGACTACCACATCGGGGTTTAACACCATACGTCCTAAATCATCCTGAGGGGGATTGAAAGCAAAATCAGTATTTCCGATGTAGTTAAACCAGTTGAAACGTCTTACTTTATAAGGACAATTGTTTGCACAATAACGGGAACCGATGCAGCGGTTATAAGCCATGGTGTTTAATCCATCAGAACTATGATTGGTAGCCAATACAGGGCAAACAGTTTCACATGGCGCATGATTACAATGCTGACACATGATGGGTTGAAACACTACTTTAGGGTTTGCTGAAGCAGGGTTTCCCATGTCCTTATACATATCAATCATTCCAAGCCCTTTTTCTTTTGCAAGCTCTTTATTCATATCGCTGCTGTAATAGCGATCGATACGTAACCAGTGCATTTCACGGGTTTTTATTACCTGATCTTTTCCTACAACGGCAACATTGTTTTCGGCAGTACAACTTACAACACAGGAAGCGCAACCGATACAGGAATTCAAATCAATGGTCATGCCCCAGCGGTGACCCAGTTTTTCGTGCTCATCATACAGGTCAATGGTTGTTGCTTTTTTAATTCCTGAATCAGTAGCGATCATCTCATCTTTGTTGCCTGATTTAGGATTCTTTTTATAGTTTTCTAAATTGGTTTCCTTTACAATTTCTCGCCCCATCATTGTGTGGTGAACCTGGGTTCCTGCTATTTCAGTAGTTTTATTTGCATTTTCAATTTTTACATCCCAAACAGCATAAGCCAATGTTCCATCCACTAGTTGTACAAACGGAAATACATTCTTCCCAATTATACCTCTGGTTTGAGTGCTTAATTTCCCGGCTTTCTCTCTGCCGTAACCAAGAGCAATTCCAATGGTTCCGGGTGCCTGTCCCGGTTGTGAGATAATTGGCAATTCAATTGTAAGTCCGTTAACAGTTACCTTCACCACACTGGCTTCTCTTTCCTGTTGTTCCATCAGGTTGTAGCCTTTTTTCTTCATTTCGTCCGGCGACATGGTAACATAATTATCCCAGGTGATTTTTGAAATGGGATCAGGTAATTCCTGTAACCATGGGTTGTTTGCCTGATTACCATTGCCAATTGCAATTTTTTCATAAAGCGCCAATTCAAATTCTCCGCCTTTAACAGCATTGATTATTTTTGCGGCTTCTTTTAAATTTATTTCAGGTTTCACTTTTAAAGTTTCAACTTTCAACTTTGAGCTTTCAGCCTTGAACTCTGCACTTTGAACTCTTAACTCTAAACTATCTTGTTGAGCCTCTTCCCCCTTGCCCACTTCAATTGCACCATCGCGTAAGGAATTATTCCAGAACTCAGTAAAATTCATGTATTTACCCTGCATAGGAAATACACGTTCGCCCCATATTTTTTTGATGTATGAATAATAATCGCACGTGTTCCCAGCCCAGACTAATAATGATTCCTGAGCCTGACGTGTACCGGAATTTGCTTTCGCAAACAATGGCGAAATCGTAGGTTGGGAAAGGCTGTAGTGAGCTTTCCTTGGATTAAAATCGTTCCATGATTCCAAATAATGGTGATCAGGACAAATATAATTTGCCAGGGAAGCTGTTTCATCTGCCCTGTCAGCAAAGGAAATACGCAATCCGACTTTATTATATGCTTTGGCAAATTTTAAGGAGGCGGGCGCAGTATAAACAGGGTTTGTATTGTAGGTAATGAGCGCATCTATCTTCCCTGATGCCATATCAGCGCATAGTTCAGTGAATGCTTTGTCGTTACTTTGATTTAAATAACTGGGATTTTCCAAATCAATGGTTTTACCATAGCTGCCAATCAATGTATTTATTTCATTAATTATCAGTTGAACATTTGTGTCGTTGAAACCGCATACTACAAGCGACTTTCCTTTATTTGTAACGAGTTCCTTTGCGACTTTAATTATCATTGCATCACAAGCTAATTCTGTTGAAGGTAATGTAGCAACACCAACAATTTTTGCTACCGCATTGTATAAATTTACCGCTACTTTGGGTTGTTCAGATACCTTTACAGGGATGCGTTCATCCGCATTTGCACCAGTCAGGGACAGGTTAGATTCAAACTGGTAATGCTTTGACATTTCCGGTTTTTCTTTGCTGACTTTCCGGTTTTTTGAATACGCCATCGAAAAATTTTCTACCCAGTTTCCGAGGAAATCCGCACCAATACTTACAATTACAAGAGCATTCTCAAATAGATAAGTTGGTATAATTTTTTGTCCGAATGTTTGAGCATTCGCATTTGATATTCCGGCAAATGATATAGCATCGTATGCTACATGCTTTGTTGAAGGATATTTAACAATAAAATCCTCAATAACAGCCTTTGTTGAAGGACTTATAATGGTTGATGACAAAATTCTTATGGCGCCACCTTTTAAAGTAATGGTCTTTAGTTTATCGACAATTTCTTTATCTACACTTAACCATGTGGAAGGTGCACCACTATCGATGGGACCTGTTAACCTCGAAGAATCATAGAGTGAAAGTACAGATGCCTGAATGCGCGAATTGGTGACACCGTTTGTTACTTTTGATAGAGCGTTTCCTGAAATCTTAATTGGTCTGCCTTCTCTAGTTTTCACAAGTATGGGCGCATAATCTCTTCCGTCAAAATAAGTAGAAGCATACCAGTTGGGAACACCCGGAGTAATTTCTTCGGGTGTTATTATATAAGGAACCGCCTTGTTTACAGGAGTTTCACAGGATGCTAACGATGCGGCAGCAACACTAAATCCTAAAAATTTCAAAAAATCTCTACGATTAGTTCCATTGTTAGCTGCAAGATTATTGTTACCCAAAAACTCGTCTAAAGGTATCGGCTCAGCAAACTCGTCATCCGCAGATCCTCTACCCTTAATCCCCTCTCCAAAGGAGAGGGGGGATGAGGTAAACGACCTGATATAAATTTTATCTTTTTTCATTTTCATTTTTTTTCTTTTCACATCTCGCCCCCTTTCCTTTGGAGAGGGGATTATGGGGAGAGGTTCTTAATAATGACATTTCCCGCACTCAATCCCACCTATTTTATCAACTGTGATGGGTTGCCCTTTATATTTCTCAACTAATTTTTTATGTAAACTTTCATAATATGGATTATCTTTTATGCCCGGCACCTCGGTTGTTCTATGACAGTTGATGCACCAAACCATTGTCATTGGCTGAGTTTGTTGTGCGACAGTCATTGTTTTCAAATCACCATGACAGCTTGCACATGCTTGTTTACCGACCACCACATGTTGCTGATGGCTAAAGAAAACAAAATCGGCTAGTACATGAACTTTCACCCATTGAACAGGTTTTTCAGGTTTTGTGTATGCGCCCAATTTAGGATCCCAGCCAACGGCATCATAGATCTTAGCAATTTCGGCAGTTCCGGTAATTGGTCCTTTTGAAATCGCCTTATGGCAATTCATACAGATACTGGCAGACGGGAAACCAGCAGTTTTACTTTTTTCCGCACCCGGATGACAATACACACAGTTAATAGCATTGTCGCCGGCATGAATTTTATGAGAAAAGGACATCGGCTGAGTAGGTTGATATCCCGTGTAAACGCCTATTTCCATTAATGAATACCAGCTGGAGTAAAGAAATCCTCCAAAACTAATTAAAAGAATAACAGCGACAGCCCGTTTGTGCAACTTCATCCATATTTTTAATTCTTTCCATGGACCTATTGCTTCCTCTTTTGGTTTACCTGATTTTTCATTTTGAATATTTTTTAATGAATGTTTTACCCCTCTCAATACCCTAATAATAATTATTAAACATGTGATTGAAATTAATAATAGTAGAACAGAATTACTGCCTTTCCCATCCCTATTTTGTTCTCTGGTAGCGGGCACTTTTGTGACAACCTCTTTTTGGGGGGCTGGTTGAAGATATTTAATGAGAGCTGCAATTTCTTCATCTTTCAAAAAGGGAAATGGTGGCATCGGAATCCCTTTATTATCTGCTAAAAGTTTCTTTCCGTAAGCATCGCCGCCTTGTATAACTTCCTGACTGTTTCTAATCCATTTTGCCATCCAGGCTTCACTTGGAACACGTTTAGTAACGCCCTCCAGACCTGGACCTACAAGTTTATTTGTACCTAAAGTATGACAAACACCACAGAACAACTTGAAGTTTTTTTCAGCGTTTTGCGCTGAAGCAGAATTAAAATTGACGAAGAATAATACGAACAGAAAAAAAATGACTGAGAATGATTTTTTTATTGACGTATTGAAAAAAATATTCATTTATATTGGTAATAGTTAAACTAAAGAAATCCCAAGCTTTACATGGGGTATGCTTTAAGGCATTCGTAAAAAAAGCAAGAAAATAAAAAATCAATAATCCATAAAATGGCAAAATTACGCATTTCACAATCATTCTAAACAACATCTGATATTTTATACTTCTCTTCTTTTTAAAAGCGGTTTTTAATAGAAAAAATTTTAAATGGAATTAGTTATTTGCTAAGGAAAGTTTTCAAAATAACTTGAACAAAACAAAAAATATCAATTTCA
>JAVHPE010000063.1:0-20295 GCA_036170475.1 Bacteroidia bacterium
GTAGAATTGAAACATTTAAAAAAATCGTTTAAAGACAACCTTGTTCTTGCAGATGTTAATTTAAAACTTACAAAAGGTGAAAACCTTATCATACTGGGAAAATCCGGAAGCGGGAAATCCGTTCTTATAAAATGCCTGGTAGGATTAATTGCCACTGATGAAGGAGAACTTTTAGTGTTTGATAAAAACATTGCGGACTTAAATAGCAATGAATTAAATGAGGTAAGAAAAAAAATTGGTTTTCTTTTTCAGAGTGGTGCATTGTATGATTCTATGAGTGTCAGAGAAAATCTGAAATTTCCACTCCGTGAAAGAAAAAATATTTCAATGGAAGAAATAAATACAATGGTTGAAAAATCTTTAACGGACGTAGGACTTTCGGACGCTATTGATAAAATGCCGGCTGAGTTATCCGGTGGTATGCGTAAACGTTTAGGATTAGCACGTACCATGATTTTAAAACCGGAAATAATGCTTTATGATGAACCAACAACAGGTTTAGATCCCATCACCTCTAAGGAGATTAGCAAGTTGATTTTAGAGGTACAAAAAAAAAATAATACATCATCTATCATTATTACTCATGATATTGAATGTGCAAGAATCACAGCTAACCGAATTTTAATATTAAAAGATGGGCTATTTGTGGCTGAAGGGACTTTTAAAGAATTATCTGAATCAACTGATGGATGGGTACGTTCATTCTTCAAATAAAAAAATAAAATCATGAAAAAAGCAACTGGTAACAAAATAAGACTTGGAATTTTCGTCTCCATCAGTATTACCCTTTTTATTGCAGGGCTTTACTTTATTGGACAAAAGCAACAATTATTCAACAACACATTTCGCGTAAGTGGAATATTTAAGGATATTAGCGGACTTCAGGTAGGAAACAACGTCAGGTTTTCCGGCATCAATGTCGGAATCGTTGAAAACATTGAACAAATCACTGACACAACTGTTCGCGTAGATATGCTGATTGAGGAGAATACAAGAAAATTTATTAAAAAAAATGCAAAAGCAATAATTGGTTCCGATGGACTGATGGGAAATAAAATTGTAGTTATCATTCCCGGAACACACAATAAACCAATAGTTTCCGATAACGATATTATTGAAACAACTCGTGCAGTTAGTATTGACGACATATTATCAAAAATAAAAGTGACAAGTGACAATTCCGCAACTATTACCGATAACCTCTCTGCAATAATGGAAAATATAAGAAAAGGTAAAGGAACTATTGGAAAATTATTTATGGACACAACATTCGCTCAAAATCTGGATGCAACGCTTATCAATGTTAAACAAGGTGCAGGTGGGTTTAAGAAAAATATGGATGCTGCAAGTCATAATTTTCTTTTGCGAGGCTTCTTCAAGAAAAATGAAAAAGAAGTAAAAAAATAATTTTTTTGATGACGAACCAATGGTTTTATCATAGTGAATTAACAGATTCAAACCCCTCAGGAATAAATGAATCGGAAATATTGTGCAACACTCCTCATCTTTTTTGTCTGGCAGCACTCTATTACATTCGCCCAGCAAACACCGGTTAAAAAAGATTCAACGAAAGTGTATAGGGCAATTGAAGAGTTCTCGAAAAAAAAGAGAACTACAAAATTTATCTATAGTTTGTTCTTTATTCCTATAACACCTGTAATACCTGTAACCACTTCAAAACATAAAAAAGAGGCACATAAACAGATAAAAAAAGCTGAACCTGACTATGAAGGAAAAATCATCAGGAGTATTACCATTACAACTTTGGATCCTTTCGGTTATTCAATTAAAGATACTAGCGCCGCCCTCAAAAACGCTTTATATAAAGTTGGTAACAACCTCCATATTCGAACACAACAGATTACATTACGGAACCTTTTACTCATTCATAAAAACAAACCATTTGATTCGCTGTTAGCAAAAGAATCTGAACGATTAATACGCGCTCAGCAATATATACATGAAGTTTCCTTTATCACACAATCAGCAGGCGATGAATCCGATTCCGTGGATATATTTATCCGCGTTTTGGATGCATGGAGCGCTGTACCAAAAGGAGCAATTTCCGGATCTTCCTTTTCAATTTATCTGGAGGAGAAAAACTTTTTAGGTTTAGGTCATGACTTTCAAAATAATTTTTATTCGAATAATTTTAAAGGAAAAAATTCGTATAAAACTAGTTACCTAATCCCAAATATCAGCAATACCTTTATTAGTACAGCATTACATTATGAAATTGATGAGTATAATAATTTCAGCAATTATTTGAGCATAGATCGTCCTTTCTTTTCTCCTTTCGCAAAGTGGGCTGCGGGATTCTATGCCGGTCAGCAATTTCGAAGGGATCTATTAAAAATTGAAGATTCGGTAATCCTTCTTCAAAATTTTAAATTAAATTCACAGGATTGCTGGGCAGGATATGCACTACAAATCTTTAAAGAGAATACTGAAGATTCACGCACAACAAATCTGACTGTAGCAGGGCGTTTTTCTCGGACCCGCTATGTTGAAAGGCTTCCGCAAATTTATGACACGTTACATGTTTATGCCAATGAAGATTTTTATTTAGCAATGATTGGAATTTCCACACGTAAATATGTTCAGGATAAATACATTTTTAAATACGGTATTACTGAGGATGTTCCTGTAGGATTAGTGTATTCGTTGACTGGAGGATATAGAGTAAAAAATAATTCGGGCCAAATTTATTTTGGCGCACGGGCATCTTTTGGAAATTTTAACAAATGGGGTTACCTGAGCACATTCTGTGAATATGGAACATTTCTGCGGACATACAAAGCAGAGCAAGGTGTACTTACGGCAGGGATAAATTATTTTACCAAGTTGTTTGAAATAGGAAGTGTAAAAATGCGACAATTTATAAAACCCCAGTATACTATAGGTATATATCGACTTCCAACTGAAAGCCTGAATATAAATAGTGGAAATGGAATTCAGGGGTTTAACAGTTCAAAATTGACCGGTACTCAAAAATTACTTCTCACGCTACAAACTCAGTTTTACCTGCCGTGGCGATTGCTCGGATTTCGCTTTGGCCCCTATTTCGTTTACTCCTTTGGCATGTTAGGGAATGATGTTTCTGGGTTTAAAAAAAGTCGTGTTTATTCACAAAGCGGTTTAGGTTTAATGGTTAAAAATGAATTTTTAGTACTTAATACGTTTCAGGTATCTATTGCTTTTTATCCAACAATACCTGGCGTTGGTAATAATATTTTAAAAATGAATCCCGACAAGTCAAGTGATTTCGGTTTTCGCGATTTTGATATTGGGAAACCTGCAGTAGTTTCGTATCAGTGAAGTCTTTCTATTACCATGTATATATGACAATCCTGCTCTGATTCCGTCCATAGTAAAATAATATCCTCAAAAATTCCACTAAGGGTAGGTTGGGATGTGTGCTATATAATAATTAAAATATCGGATGACTACTTAAAATTACCCAAAACCAGCCAATTGTCATTATTAAAAGATATTATCAAAAAAAAAAAACAATTTTACGAATACTACGTATAACCAAACGATCTTTTTGTGTAAAAAAATAAATACTCGTAAAGATAAATATTATTGTTACATTTAAACGCTTGTATTATACTGTGTCAATTCAAAAGAAATGAACATAAAAATTTACTCACTAAATCTTATGTTAAAAGCAATTCAGAGGAACATTCTTGCTTGTGTTTTTTTTGTGTCTGTTTTTCTGTTACCAATAGTTGGATCTTCGCAATCCGCTTCTACTTCGGTTTACTGGTCCTCAGGCTGGTGTACTATTTGTGGTGGCTCTTCCTATGCTTGTAATCCTCCTTGGTCGGGAAGCGGAGGTTGGGCAAACGGGAATCGGAATTTTTTCGATCCTATTCCTTGGGGAAACACAATGACCAGTGTTTGCGTGACAGTTTATAAAGCCGATTGTGGCTATTATCAGTTATGTCCTCAAATAAATGGACAGACGGTACAATGTCTAGGTCCGATAGGAGATTGCTGGTGTGGTAATTGTTGGCCCCAAACATACTGTTTTTATGGGGCTTTGCCGGGTTACACTTATGGTGGAACAAATAGTTTACATCTTGCTCTTTGGGGTGATGCCATTTGCGTTTCCAGCGCTACTATTACTTTCACTTATACTCCTTCATGTATTCAATCGGTAGCACCATCCTGGGCAAGTGCAAGCCCTAATCCAACATGCGGTGGTGCAACAACATTAAGTGTAGGCGGCGGTTCTCTTGGAACAGGTGCTTCCTGGAAGTGGTATTCAGGATGGTGTGGAGGGACTTATGTTGGAAGTGGATCTTCAATTACTGTAGCACCAGGATCAACCACCACTTATTTTGTGAGAGCACAGGGAAATTGTAATACAACCGGTTGTGCTCAGGTTACCGTTACTGTTAAAACCCCGTCCATAGCCCCTTCATATGCTACAGCTAGTCCAAACCCTCTTTGCGGTGGCGCGACAACATTAAGCGTTGGTGGGGGATCACTGGGAACTGGAGCTTCATGGAATTGGTATTCCGGAAGTTGCGGGGGAAGTTTTGTTGGCAGCGGCTCTTCCATAAGTGTTTCACCAGGAACAACCACTACCTATTTTGTGAGAGCACAAGGTACCTGTAATACCACTGCATGCGCCTCTGTAACAGTTACCGTTTATAGTCCGTCTGTAGCCCCGTCTTTTATTTCAGCAAGTGCAAATCCCACCTGTAGTGGGAGCACAACAACTTTAACAGAGTCTGGCGGTACACTTGGTGTAGGTGCATCCTATCAATGGTATTCCGGAAGCTGCGGTGGAACATTTATAGGGAACGGAACTTCAATAAATGTAGCTCCTACAACCACTACCACTTATTTCGTCAGGGCATCGGGTACTTGCAACACTACTGCTTGTACACCAATCACTATTACAGTCCTTTCACTATCCAGCGCCCCTGTTGGTGCAACCGCAAGTGTTAACCCTACTTGTGGTGGGGCAACAACATTAAATGTAATAGGAGGATCGCTGGGTGCAGGAGCTTCCTGGAATTGGTTTTCCGGGAGTTGTGGTGGATCATTTGTAGGAACAGGATCCACCATAAGTGTTTCTCCTTCATCAACCACTACTTATTTCGTAAGGGCGCAAGGTACTTGTAATAACACTACTTGTTCAAGTGTTACTGTTACCGTCAATACTTTTCCTATAGCCACCGCTAATCCATCATCTCAAAATATCTGTTCGGGTAACGTTACTTCAATTTCATTAACAAGCACTGTTTCTGGTACCACTTTTAATTGGACAGTTTCTCAGTCAGGTGTAACGGGGGGGGCATCTAGTTCCGGTTCAACTATTGCTCAAACATTAAGCACAACGGGTGCTTCTCCGGGAACGGCTGTATATACCATTACTCCCACCGCTGCTGGTTGCACGGGCAATCCAATTTCCGTTACCATAACAGTTTATCCAATACCTGTTGCAACAGCAAGCCCTACCACGCAAACATTTTGTTCAGGCAATGCTACTTCAATAGGACTATCAAGTAATGTTTCGGGAACTACTTTCGCCTGGACAATCACTCAAAGTGGCGCAACAGGAGCTTCTGCAAGCAACGGTACAACAATTGCGCAAACCTTATCTACCACAGGTTCAACTACGGGTACAGTTGTGTATTCAATTACCCCTACCGCAAATGGTTGCTCAGGGACACCAATTTCAGTAACGATTACAGTTTTACCAAAACCAGTTGTGAATGCATCTCCAACAGCACAAACTATTTGTTCAGGAGGAACAACTTCAATTAGCTTATCGAGTGCTGTTGTGGGTACAACATTTTCCTGGACAGTTGCTCAGACAGGTGTTTCAGGAGCATCTACAAGCAGCGGTTCTTCTATTTCTCAAACATTAATCGCTACAGGGACATCTGCGGGTACTGCCATTTACACCATAACACCAACTGCAAATGGTTGTCCTGGCTCGCCCGTAAATGTTACTATAACAGTTAATCCAAAACCAATTGTTTCAGCAACTCCAACGGCTCAAACTATTTGTTCAGGAGGCACAACTGGAATTTCCTTGTCAAGTAATATTTCAGGCACAACTTTTGCCTGGACTGTAACTCAAAATAATGTATCAGGTGCAACACCGGGTAATGGATCCTCCATTGCTCAAACATTGTTAGCAACCAGTATAAACGCAGGATCTGCTGTATATACCATTACCCCCACTGTTGGGGGTTGCGTTGGTTTACCAATTACTGTTACTATCACTTTAAACCCGGGTCCAATTGCAACGGCAACACCAGCAACGCAGACATTTTGTTCGGGAGGGATCACTTCTATTTCTTTATCCAGTAATATAAGTGGTACAACTTATGCCTGGACAGTGGTTCAATCAGGTGTTTCCGGAGCTGCACCTGGTAGTGGTTCTACCATAGTTCAAACATTAACCGCTACCGGCACATCAGCAGGAACAGCTGTATATACAATCACTCCAACGGCTTTAGGCTGTGCCGGATCTGATATTTTAGTGACGATTACTGTTAACCCGACTCCTATTATTACTGCTACTCCGGCATCGCAAATTATTTGTTCGGGTAATATGACGGGAATTAATCTGACAAGTAATGTCAGCGGGGCAACTTTTTCATGGACTGTAAATCAAACAAATGTTACCGGAGCCGTTGCAGGAAGTGGGCCTACTATTGCTCAAACATTAACTGCCACAGGAGGATCCTCAGGAACGGTAGTTTACACCGTTACTCAAATTGCAGGAAGTTGCATAGGACCTCCAATTACTGTTAACATTTCTGTGAACAGGAAACCTATTGCAACAGCAAATCCTTCCACTCAAACAATTTGTTCAGGAAGCCCGAGTACTATAACATTAACCAGCAGTATTGCAGGTACAACATTCACGTGGACAGCCTCCCAAAGTGGAGCTACTGGTGCAGTTGCAGGAAGTGGAAACAGTATTTCACAAACATTAACAGCAACAGGTACTACTCCCGGAACAGTAACCTATACAATTACTCCCAGTGCAGCAGGTTGTGCAGGAGCTGCAATAACTTCCACTGTAACTGTAAACCCTCGTCCGGTTGTTACTGCCTCGCCCACAGCTCAGACATTTTGCACCGGAGGAGCAACCTCTGTTGCATTATCAAGTAATGTGGCCGGAACTTCTTTTGCCTGGACGGTTGTTCAAACAGGTGTATCAGGAGCATCTGTAGGAACCGGGGCTTCTATTATTCAGACATTATCTGCCACCGGGAATGCTGCTGGTACTGCTGTTTATACGATAACACCAACAGCAAGTGGTTGTTCAGGAACCCCAATAAATGTTACAATAACAGTTAATCCGATACCCGTTGCATCCGCAAGTCCTGCAACTCAAACTATTTGTTCTGGAACTGCCAGCTCAATTAATTTATCCAGTAATGTTTCCGGTACTACTTATACTTGGACTGTAGTTCAAACAAATATTACCGGTGCTACAGCCAGTAGCGGTTCTTCAATCGCTCAAACATTATCTACAACAGGAACAATTGCCGGTACCGCGGTATATTCAGTTACTCCTACTGCCGCTGGTTGTGTAGGCTCTCCAATTATTGTTACGGTAACAGTAAATCCTCGTCCAACGGCAACTGCAAGCCCTTCCGATCTGACAATTTGTTCCGGAGGGGCTATTTCTATTGCACTAACCAGCAATGTTACTGGAACAACTTTTGCTTGGACAGTTGTTCAAAGCGCAACCACTGGTGCATCTGCAGGAAGCGGTTCTACAATTGCCCAAACTTTATTAGCGACGGGGGCAACACCGGGTACTGCAACTTATACCGTTACCCCAACTGCTTCCGGTTGTTCAGGAACTCCAATTACAGTAACAATTACAGTAAATCCAAAACCTGTTGTTACCGCTAATCCATCAGCGCAAACAATTTGCTCAGGTAATATTAACTTCATTACTTTGTCAAGTAGCGTTACAGGAACAACATATTCCTGGACGGTAAACCAAACCAATGTTTCCGGCGCAACCTCCGGTGGAGGGGCGGCGGTTATCTCTCAGGCTTTAACATTAACAGGGTCTTCCCCCGGATCCGCTGTATATACTATTATTCCATCAGCTGATGGATGTCAGGGAAATGCCATAACTGTAACAATTACAGTAAACGTCAATGAGAATGCTTCCTTTACTTATTCATCATCAACCTATTGTAAAACAGGTATTAATCCAACCCCTACAATTACTGGTTTGTCAGGAGGTACTTTTTCTTCCTCCCCTGCCGGCTTATCTATTAATTCCGTTAGTGGTTTGATTACTTTATCAACATCTTCATTAAATACATATTCTGTTAGCTATACCACACCCGGTTCTACTTGCCCAACTACAAATTCTGTAAATATTACGATTACGTCAGGACCTTCGGCAAATTTTAGTTATTCGGGCACTCCGTTCTGTCAATATGCAAGTAATCCGTTCCCGACTTTTGGGGCAGGCGCAAGTGCGGGTACATTTTCAGTTGCTTCTTCGGGTTTAGCTTTCGTAAATGTGAATACCGGACAGATCAATTTGGCAACAAGTTTAGCCGGTAGTTATACAGTTACTAATTATATTGAGGCAAGTGGGGGATGCGCCTCCGCGACCGCCACAAGTTCAGTTACTGTTAGTCCTTCCCCAGTAGCAACAGCAACTCCTGCAACTCAAACAATTTGTTCAGGGAATGCTACCTCAATTGCCTTATCAAGTTCAATGGGTGGCACTACTTATACCTGGACAGTAATTCAATCTGCGGTTTCAGGGGCTTCCGGCGGTAACGGTTCCTCTATTGCTCAAACTTTAACAACAAATGGAACAACATCAGGAACGGCTGTATATACAATCACGCCTGCTTCGGGTGGCTGTACCGGTCTTCCAATAACGGTAACGATTACTGTTAACCCTAGACCTGAAGCAACGGCCACCCCATCCTCTCAAACAATTTGTTCAGGAGGGGCTACCTCAATAGCTTTAACCGGGGATGTTACCGGGACTACTTTTGCTTGGACGTTCAGCCAAACAGGCGTCTCCGGGGCTTCAAACAACAGCGGTTCTACAATTGCACAAACATTAACCGCAACCGGCACTACTCCAGGCACAGCCACCTATACAATTACTCCAACTGCTTCGTCTTGTTCAGGCACACCAATTACCGTTACCATAACAGTGAAACCATTGCCCGTTGCAACGGCAACTCCTCCTGTTCAGTCAATTTGTTCTGGTACTGCAACATCAATAGCTTTAACAAGTAATGTAACAGGAACTACTTTTGTATGGACTGTTTCTCAAACCGGAGTTTCCGGAGCTTCAGCAGGTGGCGGTAATTCGATAGCACAAACATTAACTGCAACAGGGACAACCGCAGGTACCGCAACATATACAATTACACCAACTGCCGCTGGTTGCTCAGGCACATCAATTTCATTGACCATTACTGTAAAACCTAAACCGGATGTGATTGCATCACCGACATCACAAACTATTTGTTCCGGAACTGCCACTTCTATTGCATTATCAAGTAATGTTACCGGGACAACTTATTCATGGTCTGTTGTTCAAACGGGTGTATCGGGAGCATCGACAAGCAATGGCTCAACTATTGCTCAAACACTTATTACAACAGGATTTGTATCTGGTACTGCTGTTTATACAATAACCCCTACTGCAAATGGTTGTTCAGGAGATCCCATAAATGTAATTATCACAGTTAACCCATCACCAGTAGCTACAGCTACTCCTGTGTCACAAACTTTTTGCTCAGGAGGTACCACGTCAATATCCATATCAGGTAGCGTAGTGGGTACGACATTTTCATGGACAGTTGCACAAACAGGTGTATCTGGAGCAACCGCAGGTACTGGATCCGCTATTGCTCAGTTGCTGACAGCAACAGGATCGTCTATAGGAACAGCAGTATATACAATCACTCCAGTTGCCGGAGGGTGTACAGGATCTCCAATAACGGTTACGATAACGGTAAATCCGATACCTGTTATCACTCCTATACCAACTGCACAAACGATATGTTCAGGAACTTCTAGTGGTATTTCATTAACGAGTAATGTCACGGGAACCACATTTTTCTGGACTGTCCTTCAAAATAGCGTTACCGGGGCTTCTTCAGGTACGGGAACTTCTATCGCTCAAACATTATCCACTTCAGGATTTGTTTCAGGAAATGCGGTATATACAATTTCTTGTGTTGCTAATGGCTGTGCAGGGAGTCCAATATCTGCAACAGTTACAGTTGATCCCAGACCTATTGCAACAGCAACTCCTTCCACTCAAACTATTTGTTCTGGTGACATCACATCCGTACAGTTATCAAGTAATATAGGCATTACTTCTTTTTCATGGACTGTTGTACAAACAGGCGTATCTGGTGCTGCACCAAGCTCCGGGGCTTCCATCGCCCAAACATTAACGGCAACTGGAACAACAACAGGAACTGCTGTTTATACAATAACTCCTTCTTCTACAGGTTGTTCAGGTACTCCGATTACAGTAACAATAACAGTAAAACCAAAACCTGTTGTAACAGCCAGCCCTGCTTCCCAAACAATTTGCTCCGGAGATTCAAGTTCAATAGCACTTACAAGCAATGTCACAGGAACAACGTTTGGCTGGACTGTTAATCAAAGTTTCGCAACAGGAGGTGTTGCAAGTAATGGTTCTTTAATTTCGCAAATTCTATCTACAACAAGTACATCTCAAGGTAGTGTGACCTATACAATCACGCCTTATTCGGCGGGCTGTGCA
This sequence comes from Bacteroidia bacterium, assembly GCA_036170475.1. GTDB lineage: Bacteria > Bacteroidota > Bacteroidia > 2-12-FULL-35-15 > 2-12-FULL-35-15 > 2-12-FULL-35-15. Next base: position 10,775 of record JAVHPE010000063.1, read on the forward strand.
GGAGTTTCAATTCCTGTTACTGTTTTAGTAAATCCACGACCAACTGTAACGGCTACACCTACCGCACAAACTATTTGTTCTTATGGAGCTACTTCAATTGTATTAACAAGCGATGTTATTGGTACAGCTTTTTCCTGGACAGTTATTCAAACAGGCGTATCAGGAGGATTGCCAAGCAGCGGATCTTCTATTGTTCAGACCTTATCTACTACGGGATTTGTGGCAGGTACCGCTGTTTATACAATTACCCCGACAGTAACCGGAAGTGGTTGTTCAGGAACGCCAATAACTGTATCCGTAACTGTAAACCCTATTCCAGTTGTATCTGCCAATCCATCATCTCAAACTATTTGTTCGGGCGATAGTGCGGGGATTTCATTGATAAGTAATGTTACCGGTACCACATTTTCATGGACTGCAAGCCAAACCAATGTATCGGGGGCAACAACAGGTAGCGGATCATCTATTACTCAAACATTAGTAACTACAGGAACAGTTGTGGGATCCGCAATCTATACGATTACTCCAACGGCAGGGGGCTGTGTTGGGTCTCCTATTTCAGTTGCCATTACAGTAAACCCTATACCTGCTGCAACTGCGAGTCCTTCTTCCCAAACAATCTGTTCAGGAGATCAGACTTCTATTTCATTATCAAGTAATGTAACACCTACTACTTATTCCTGGACCGTTGTTCCGACTGTTGTTTCTGGCTCATCAGCTAGCAATGGTTCAACAATTGCTCAAACCTTATCCGCAACAGGAACCTCCGCGGGCACCGCTGTATATACTGTTACTCCAACTTCAAGGGGGTGTTCAGGAACGCCGATAGTTGTAACCGTAACAGTAAATCCAAGACCAGTCGTTACAGCAACGCCTGCATCTCAAACATTCTGTACTGGTGGAACTACGTCTATTTCATTAACAAGTGATGTCACGGGTACATCTTTTTCCTGGACAAGAATTCAAACAGGAGTAACAGGTGCAACAGCTGATTCCGGCAATACTATATCACAACTATTAACTACCACAGGAGCTAATATCGGTACTGTTGTTTATTCAATTACACCATCAGCAAACGGGTGTACAGGGAATACCATTAGTGTTACAATTACCGTAACCCCTATGGACAAAGCTTCGTATGCTTATACCTCTTCAACATATTGCCAAACGGGAACTAACCCAACACCCACCATCACAGGTTTGCCGGGTGGTACTTTTTCATCGATTCCTTCCGGTCTGATCATAGATCCAGCGACAGGCACAATTACTTTAGCAACCTCTACAATAGGCAGCTATACTGTTACCTATACAACTAATGGTACATGTCCAAATACAAATTCTGTAACAATTTCAATTTTTGCCGGACCATTGGCAAATTTCAGTTACCCTGATTCTCCATTCTGCCAGTATGGAACAGATCCCTTTCCAACTTTTGGCACGGGTGCAAGTGCGGGTACATTTTCAGCATTCCCTTCTGGTTTAGCTTTTGTAAATGTTAATACAGGAGAAATTAATTTAGAAACAAGCACACCGGGAACCTATACTATTACTAATACTATTGTTGCAAGTGGTGGCTGCGCCGCAGTAACCGCAACATCTTCTGTAACCATCGGACCTGCTCCTATCGCAACCGCCAGCCCTGCCACACAAACAATATGTTCAGGAGATGTCACATTTATTTTATTGTCAAGCTCCATGCCCGGGACATCTTTTACCTGGACAGTAACTCAGTCAGGAAGTATTGGGGCAACTAATGGAATTGGTGATACAATAGCTCAATTATTAACTGATACCTTAAATGTTTCAGGAACTGCAATCTATTCGGTTATACCAACTTCTGGAGTTTGTGTTGGAAAACCATTATCTGTGCCAGTTACAGTTAATCCAATACCAATCGCAACAGCTATTCCTTCCACTCAAACAATATGTTCTGGAGGTCTTACTTCTGTCGCTTTAACCAGCACTGTTGCCGCTACAACTTTTACATGGACAGTAGTGGAAACCGGTGCGTCCGGAGCTAGTTCCGGTACAGGTTCAACTATCAGTCAAATGCTGACAGCAACAGGGAACTCTACCGGAACAGTTGTATATACTGTAATTCCTACCGTAGCAGGATGTATTGGTTCTCCTATTTCAGTAACTTTATTTGTAAATCCAATACCAGTTGCAACTGCAAGTCCTTCTAATCAGACAATTTGCTCAGGAGATTCAACGACAATAGCATTATTAAGCACCGTTGCCGGAACAACGTATACTTGGACGGTAAGCCAAAGTGGAGCCTCCGGAGCTTTTGATGGTAACGGTTCATCGATTGTACAAATATTGACTGCAACGTGGGGTACTACTCCCGGAACAGTTACTTATGCTGTTACTCCAACTGCTGCAGGCTGCTCTGGGACACCAATTTTGGTAATTATCACAGTTAATCCACGACCAATTTTAACTGTTACTACCGCATCAAATTCAATTTGTTCAGGTACAGCTACATCAATTGCTTTATCGAGCAACATTAGCGGTACTACTTTTTCATGGACGGTTGTTCAATCAGGTGTATCCGGAGCCTCCACAGGTAGTGGACAAAATATTGTTCAAACTTTATCTGTAACAGGTTTTGTCCCAGGTACCGCGGTGTATACAATAATACCAACAGTAACTTCTACGGGCTGTGCGGGGACACCGATAACTGTAATTATAGCTGTTTCTCCTACTCCGGTTATTACAGCCTCACCTAGTTCGCAAACATTCTGTTCTGGAGGAACTTCGTCAATCGCATTATCAAGTAATGTTTCTGGTACCACATTTTTGTGGACTGTAACCCAAAATAATGTTGCCGGAGCATCATCGGGCAGCGGTGCAACTATCGCACAAACATTAACAACAACAGGGAACACAGCAGGAACTGCAGTCTATATTATCACTCCTAATGGAGGATGTCCCGGTCCTCAAATTGCAGTTTCTATAACTGTAAGACCGAGACCAGTCGCAACAGCAACACCTTCTGCAAAAACAATTTGTTCCGGAGAAACGATTTCAACTTATTTATCAAGTAATGTATCAGGAACTACTTTTGTTTGGTCAGTCGACCAAACCGGAGCCTCAGGAGGATCATCCGGAAGTGGAAATACAATTGCGCAAACTTTAGTTGCAACCGGTTCAACTATTGGCACAGTAACTTACACAGCTACACCAACTGCTAATGGCTGTTCTGGGGATCCAATTACAATTACGATTACAATTAATCCGGAACCCGTGATGACGGCTACGCCTTCACCAGATACTATTTGTACAGGGACTACCACATCCATTGCTTTATCCAGTAGTGTTTCGGGCAGTACTTTTTCCTGGACTTCTACTCAAACAGATTTAACGGGGGCAACTCCTGGTTCAGGGAATACTATATCACAAACATTAATTAATATAGGCTTTTTTGGAGTTTTTAGTACCGCGGTTTATACAATCACTCCGTCCGCTAACGGCTGCTCAGGAAATGCTATTAAGGATACGGTTTATGTTAGAAAGAAAGATAACGCTTCTTTTACTTATTCGTCCGGAACATTTTGTCAATCAGCATCCAATGAATTGCCTATAATTACGGGGTTACCAGGTGGCATTTTTTCATCAGCACCTTCAGGATTATCACTTGATATCTCTACAGGCGAAATTAATTTTGTAGCGAGTGTTTTGGGTACCTATACACTTTCCTATACAACTAATGGACCTTGCCCTCATACAAGTTCAATAAACATGACGGTAACTCTTACCCCTTCTGCGGTATTTAGTTATTCAGGTTCTCCATTCTGCCAATACGGAAATAATCCATTCCCGGTTTTTGGACCAGGAGCAAGTGCCGGTATATTTTCAGCCAGCCCTGCGGGCTTGGTGTTTGTAAATGTTAATACCGGCGAGGTTAATTTACCTTTATGCACACCGGGTACTTATGTTGTTACAAATACAATTCCTGCAAATGGTATTTGTGTCCTTCAGGTTGAAAAAGATACGATTATTGTCACATCTGCTCCGGTAGTAACAGCAAGTCCTGCATTACAAACGATATGCTCTGGAACTGCAACGTCTATTGCATTAACAAGTTCAATGCCTGGTACAACTTATGTCTGGTCAGTAATACAGATGGGAGTTGCCGGAACATCAGACGGAAGTGGAGATTCGATTACGCAACTATTATCAACAAGTGGCCTTATTTCAGGAAGCGCAGTTTATACTGTTACACCCACAGCCGGAGCTTGTGACGGACTACCTATAACGATAACAATTACAGTTGATCCCAGTCCTATCGCAACAGCTATACCATCCACTCAGGTAATTTGTTCGGGAGATCCAACCTTAATAGGACTTTCAGGGAATATTGCCGGCACTACATTCTCCTGGACAGTAGTTCAAACAGGTGTTAGTGGGGCTACTGACAGCTCGGGTTCAACAATTGCCCAAATCTTAACGGCCACAGATTCAATTGCGGGGACAGCAATTTATACCATTACACCTTATGTTAATGGATGTCCGGGAATTACTGTACCGGTAACAATTGTTGTTTATCCGGTTCCTACGGCAACTGCAACCCCTTCTGCACAAACAATTTGTTCTGGGACTCCAACATCAGTGGCTCTGACAAGTAATGTTCCGGCAACTTCTTTTACCTGGACAGCCAGTCAGTTAAATGTTTCAGGTGCTTCTGACGGAACCGGTAGTTCAATTACGCAAATTCTGACGGCAACAAGTACAAGTCCGGGCACGGTAACCTATACAATTACACCAATTGCTTCGGGTGGTTGTCCTGCAATATCATCTATTCTTATTGTAACTGTTATTCCAAAGCCTATTGTTACTGCGACTCCTACTACCCAAGTTATCTGTTCCGGTACTTCCACAGCCATTAATTTAAACGGTAATATTAGTGGAACTTCTTTTTCCTGGACAGTAGTTGAATCGGATGTCATTGGAGCAGTTGACAGTACAGGTTCTGAAATTACTCAAACATTAACTGATACAAGCAATGTCGCTGGTAACGCAGTTTATACCGTTACCCCAATTGATAGTGCAAGTGGTTGTGTTGGAGACCCAATAACTGTTACAGTAATTGTAAATCCAAGCCCAATAGTAACGGCAACACCGACATTACAAACAATTTGTTCAGGAAATACTACATCCATTTCGTTGTCAAGTAATGTTGGAGGTACAACATTTTCCTGGACAGTTGCTCAAACGGCAGGAGTTTATGGTGCTGTGGCAGGTTCTGGTGCAACAATTGCACAAAGTATAACTAATAACGATACCATTCCCGGCACTGCGGTTTATACAGTTTTACCAATGAATGACGGAAATGGTTGTAATGGCAATACTTTTACGGTAACAGTAACTGTTAATCCAATGGATAATGCATCATTTTCATATTTACCATCCAGTTTCTGCCAGACCGGTACAGATCCTTCTGCCATCGTTTCAGGATTACCGGGAGGTGTTTTCTCTTCGCAGACAGGCTTAATTTTTTCAGATACATTAGCCGGCACAATTAATTTAGATTCCAGCTCATTAGGCGTGCATATTATTAAATATACAACAAGCGGTCCTTGCCCTGACACAAGTGTTGTTAACGTAACGATTACAACAGCACCAGGTGCGGGTTTTGCCTATTCTGATACCTCATTCTGCCAATATGGAACTAACCCACTTCCGATTATTGACACCCTTGCTATTTCGGGAACATTTACGGCTACTCCTGCCGGTTTGGTGTTCGTTGATTCTTTAACGGGAGAAATAGATTTATTAACAAGTACTCCGGGAACATATACCATTACTAATACCACCGGAACAAGTGGAGGGTGTGCTCCTGACAGTGCAAAAACAACTATTACTATATTCTCTCTAATTGCTACTGCAACATCTTCATCTCAAACATTATGTTCAGGAGATACTACTTCAATTGTGTTGACTGGATCATTACCGGGAACTACTTATTCATGGGTAGTTGCAGGAATTGGTGTTGTAGGACAAGCCGATGGGAATGATTCGATAATCAGTCAGATATTAAATGCTACGGATAGTCTTGGCGGCTTAGTAATCTATACAATAACTCCAACTTCAGGCGCTTGTATTGGAGATCCTATAACCGATACGATTACTGTTAACCCTGTTCCGCTTGTGATGGATAGCACTTTATCTCAAACAATCTGTTCCGGTAATACCACCTCTATTGTGTTATCAAGCAATGTTGTTGGGGCAACTTTTTCATGGACAGTAATTCAAACTGGAGTATCAGGAGCATCTGCGGGTACAGATTCAATTATTTCTCAACTATTAACAGCAACTGGAACAAGTGCAGGAACAGCAGTTTATTCAATCACGCCTTATTCAAACGGTTGCTCCGGAATCCCTATGTTGGATACAATTACAGTAAATCCTAACGATGACGCTTCTTTTAATTATTCTTCAGGAACCTATTGTACTTCCGGTACTAACCCAATACCTACCATTACAGGAACCTCAGGAGGAATTTTTTCTTCTACTCCTGCCGGCTTGGCGATAATTTCAGATGGGACCATTGATTTAATAACAAGCTTGTTAGGCACTTATACTGTCACCTACACAACCAATGGCACTTGCCCAAATACTGATTCTATCACAATTACAATAACGGATACTTCATCTTCAGCAAATTTTAGTTATTCAGGTTCTCCATTCTGTCAAAATGGAAATAATGCTTTCCCCGTATTGGGTCCGGGAGCAAATGCAGGCATATTTACAGCCAGTCCTGCAGGATTAGTTTTCGCAAATCTGAATACAGGTGAAATTAACTTACCTTTAAGTAACCCCGGTACCTATATAATTACTAATACAATACCTGCCAGTGGCTCCTGCCTTGCTGCAAGCGCTTATACCACAGTTACCATTATTACAGATGACGCTTCTTTTCATTATCCTTCAGCCACTTATTGCCAATCAGGGATTAATCCTTCACCTATAATTACCGGCTTACCGGGCGGCACTTTTATTTCTACTCCTGCAGGATTGGCAATTGACTCAATAACCGGCACCATCAATGTATCTGCAAGCACTTTAGGAATATATACTCTTACGTATGCGACAAACGGACCATGTCCGAATGCAAGTTTTATAATTTTTACAATAATTGACACGATGCCTTCGGCAGGCTTCAGTTATCAGGGTTCTCCATTCTGCCAAAGCGGAAGTAACCCATCTCCAGTTTTTGATACAGGTGCAACCGCAGGTATCTTTACAGTTATTCCTGCAGGTCTGGTTTTTGTTAATGTTAATACAGGGCAAATTAATTTGGCATTAAGTGCGCCGGGTACCTATACTATAACAAATACTATCCCTGTGAGTGGCTCTTGTCCCGCTTCCATTGCAACAGATACACTTACAATAAATGCGGACGATGCTTCTTTTGAATATCCTTCAGCAACGTATTGTATATCCGGACTTAATCCAACGCCTACAATTTCAGGTTTACCGGGCGGAGATTTTTCAGCTAGTCCATTAGGTTTAATGTTAGATTCATTAACCGGAACGATTAATTTATCAACAAGCATTTTAGGAGTATATACTGTAAGTTATACTACAAATGGTTCTTGTCCAACAACAAATTCTATTTCAATGACAATTACAGATACTACGCCTACTGCAAATTTCGGTTATCCTGGTTCTCCATTTTGTTCAAATGGAAATAATCCATTTCCAACTTTTGGTTCAGGAGGAAGTGCTGGTATTTTTTCGGCTGTTCCTGCCGGTTTAGTCTTTGCACAAGTTAATACCGGAGAAATCGATTTATCAGCAAGCCTTCCCGGCATTTATACAGTTACTAACAATATTCCAAATAGTGGTTTATGCCTTGCCGCTAGCGCAACAGCAACAGTTACAATAAGCACTTTGGATGATGCTTCATTTACATATACCTCTGCAACCTATTGCATATCTGACACCAATCAAACACCTGTCATTACAGGTTTAACCGGAGGAACTTTCTCATCAAGCCCTGCTGGTTTAACTCTTGATTCATTAACAGGAACTATAACATTAGCTTCAAGCACGTTGGGTAGCTATTTGCTTTCTTATTCGACAAATAGTGCTTGTCCGAGTACAAGTTATATTACCATGACTATAACAGACACAACTCCATCAGGGAATTTTAGTTATTCAGGGTCTCCATTCTGCCAATATGGAACTAATCCATTTCCTCTTTTTGTTCCAGGTGCAAGCGCAGGTATATTTTCAGCTGTACCAACAGGATTAGTATTTGCACATGTAAATACCGGAGAGATTGACTTACCATCAAGCCTTCCCGGAACCTATTTGGTTACCAATACAATTCCAGCAAGTGGCTTGTGTCTGGGCGTATTTGATACTACTACCATTGTTATTATTCCAGCTCCTGTTGCAATAGCGACACCTACATCACAAACAATCTGTTCCGGAGGAACTTCAACGATATCAATTGCATTAACAAGCAATATTACAGGCACTGCATTTAACTGGACGGTTTCTCAATCAGGTGTTACCGGGGCTATTGGTGGCTCAGGATCTGCAATCAATCAAACATTAACGTTAAACAATGGAATAATTTCGGGTACAGCAATTTATAGTATTACTCCAACAGTAAACGGTTGCGATGGAATCCCGACAATTGACACCATTAGGTTAAACCGGTTACCGGTAGCGGGTATGCTTGGCATGGTAATTACGCCCGCCAATTGCTATGATACGGCAGGTTCTGTTTTAGGTTTGGTAATTCTACCCAACCAAAATGCGTTTACCTATATATGGCAAAATGCGTTAGGCGATACGGTCGGGAATAGCGTTGATCTTCATAATCAAACTGCAGGCACTTATTTTTTAACTGTAAATGACACGTTAGGCTGTTCAATTATTCTGGGTCCTTATACCATTATATCCACATCAGGGGTAATTTCAGCCTTTACTGCAAATCCAACAACTGGGAAAACCCCTTTGACGGTTAATTTTACAAATCAGAGTACAAACGCAACCAATTACCTATGGCAGTTCGGAACTATCGATACATCCACTCAGGTAAATCCGACTTACATTATTGAGCCGGATGGACAATTCCAAATTTGTTTAATTGCATACAATGATTACGCTTGTTCTGATACAGCTTGTACCACAATTGAAGTGGATAAAAATTCCATATTTATGGTACCCAATATATTTACTCCAAACGGAGACGAAATAAATGATGTATTCACAATCCAGGGAGATGGATTAAAATCTTTAGATGCCGAAATATTCAACCGCTGGGGGCAAAAAATATTTGAGTGGCACACTACCAATGGAGATTGGGATGGTCGTACAGCCAGCGGAGTTCTTGCTCCAAGCGGAACCTATTATTTTATAATCAAAGCGGAGGGGAAAGACGGAAAGAAATATTTTGAAAAAGGTTCTTTTTCTCTTATTCGGGAAAACAAATAAGTTCGGCAATTTTAATTAGTGCCTGTCCATATAGTCGAGAGTCTGAACTATAATGTTTGAGTTCG
>JAVHPE010000064.1:0-20112 GCA_036170475.1 Bacteroidia bacterium
TAGAAACAGGCAAGTGGTAAAATTTCTAAACGGTTTTTAAGGAAACTCCAGTTAATTTATGGAAAACTATCAAATCAACCATTTTTTTAGCTTTGCCATCACAATTTTTTGATACTTTTACCAGAGTCTTATAAATATTATACATATGAAAACATTTTTTACTATTTCCACATTGCTAAGTGTTATGCTTTTCTTTTCCTGTTCTCATGAAAAGAAACCTATTGCTGAAAATATTTCAAATGAAGAAAAAGTAATCCCTACAACAGAAATAAAAAATTATTCAGCAGGGAAAATTATCTATACGGCAAATTGTGAAAAATGCCATGGGGTGGATGGTAAAAAGAAACTAAATGCGGCAAAAGATTTATCAATTTCCATTTTAAGTGAAGATGACCGCATAAAAGTAATTTCATCTGCGCAAATTATTGGAAACAAGCTCCACATACCTCGGTTTCCATCCGTTTTATCTGATCCCGATATTAAAGATGTTGCTGATTATATTGTTACTCTGAGAAAATAAAAAGAAGATTTTCCTGTTTGTGGTTTCTTCTCATCCGGGTTATCTTTCGAGAGTCCTTTCTGGTCATTCATTAAATTTCTAACATATTTTTAAACACATGAAAACAATTCTTGTTCCCACAGATTTCTCAGAAATCGCGAAAAATGTTATTAATTACGCGGTAGAAATAGCAAAACTTACCAAAGCCAAAATTATTTTATTCCACGCTTTTCATATACCAACACTTCCAACAGATGTGCCCTATGTAATGCCTTTGGATGAAACAGAAAAAGACAATCTTGCAAAGTTAAAAAAGATTAAAAAAAGTATTCTTGGTAAGAAGGGTAATAGTTTAACTGTTGAATGTGAAACTAAACTTGGTTTTGCTGTTGATGAAATAAACAAAATGATACAAGAAAAAAAAGTTGATTTAGTAGTGATGGGGATGCGTGGTGGGGGTTATTTAAGTGAAAAATTAATTGGAAGCATTACCACCTCCTTAATTCGGAAAGCAAAATGCCCTGTGCTGGCAATTAATGAAAATATATCGTTTAAGAATATTAAAAAAATTGTTTTGGCATGCGATTATCAAAAACTAAATAATAAAACCATTTTAGAGCCTTTAAAAGAATTTATTACGCTTTTTAATTCACATGTATATATATTAAATGTTATTCAGAAATTAAAAACAATTTCTCCCAGCCAGAAAATAATTGACAGCAAACCATTTAAACATGCGCTTGAAAAATTTAAGCATTCATTTCACTTTTCCGTAAATAAAAATATAGTGGATGGGATAAATGAATTTGTAGATGAAAACAAGGGGGACATGATGGTATTCCTTCCACACAAACATTCATTTTTTGAAACCATTTTTCAAGAAAGAAACACAAAACGTATGGCATTTCATACACATATTCCCTTGCTTGCATTGCATGAATAGATAATTTATAGTTCAGCCTTTCAACTTTGTGGATCGCTTCATATTTAATTCATAATAAGTCCCTTCTTATTTTTCATTAGCTCAGTAGCGTTTTTTATAAAACCTGACTTCTCTACGTATGACAACACCGTGAAATTCCTGAATTGTGAATAATTGGTTTTGTTTTTTTATTCGTAATCCGGTTTTTATTCGTAACTCTGTAAGCGTTTTTTGTGCGCTGATTTATGATATTTATTTACGAATGACTTTAAATAAAAAATATTCTTTACTGACAACCTTAACCAGTTATATTTTCCCCTATACCATTGAAAAAAAGCAGGGACGACTAACACCCTCCCTTGAAGTAGTTTTGGAAAATGGGAAATTAGTGTTGAACACAGCATTGGTAAATTATTCTTATGGGTCTTTACATGATATTTTTTATAAGACATTTCAAAAAATAAATATTCAGGACAGAACAATAAAAAAAGTTCTGATATTAGGATTTGGTGGAGGAAGCGTTGCTTCCATACTTAAAGATAATTTTCAAAAAGAGTGCGCAATAACGGGCATTGAGGCTGACGAAATAGTAATTGAATTAGCGAAAAAACATTTTTCTATCGAACGGTTTAAAAACCTTACTATGCTTAACACCGACGCATACAATTTTGTTTTAAAATGTACAGAAACTTTTGATTTGATAGCAGTGGATATTTTTGTTGACGATGAAACTCCGGAAAAATTTTCAGATAATCTGTTTCTTTCCGCTCTGAGTAACTTACTCTGCCCTTCAGGCGTTATTTGTTATAACAGAATGCTCCCTGACTCACAATCTGAAGAACAAGGAACAAAATTAATTAACGCATTTAATCAACTAATCGGAGCAAATTCAATACTAAAATATTACACAGGAGGTCGCACTAACTGGATGATTGTTCATGATCGTGACTTATTGTCTGAAAGTGCGGGACAAAAAACAGAACAAGCAAAAACTATTCTCAATTAAACGATAGAATCATTATAAAATTCAAGAATGATAGAATTAAGAAATCAAACAGTAGAAAACATTATTAACGCTTCAGATGCGGAACAAGTCAATCAAATTATTGAGGATAGCATTAAAACACTGAAAAATAATAATACACATGATTTTATTATTATTCGTTTTCTTTCCAAACTCGAAATGTCTATTAAAGAAATGCTTGCCGTTCCAATAAGTGATGACAAAATTGAAAATTTGAAAGAAGCGATACGGTGTATTAATAAACGTGAACTAAATAAAATCAAGTTTGATACTAAATAAAAACTTTACAAATGAACCCCTCAAAAGAACTAACAATTAAAAAAATCCGCCAGTCGAAAAACACGCCGGAAGTTGAAATGTTAATTGATGATGAACTTTCAAAATTTTCTAAAAATAAAGTGGACAAAATTGCGATTTCACTCTTTATTAAAGAGTTTCAATCAGAATTATTAGACATTAACGCAATGGATGTAAGTTCTCCCGAATGGGAAAATATCAAAAATGCAAGATTACATTTGACTTCTTTAAAAAAATCTGTATTTGCATAGATTTGCATAAACGGAAACACGAAGAATTACTTTTTTCAACAATTACTTTACGAAATACAAATTTCGTTCATCAACTATTTTTACCCTCATTGGTATTTGAAATATTTATGTTTCGTAAAAAAAAATATAAATTATAACCGCTAAATGTATTTGTAGCAGCCTAAAAAATTGTATTTTCCCCTTCTCAAGAAACAGTCATAAATTTCATGAAAAAACCGGTACAAATAGCAGTAATTGGTGGCGGAAGCTGGGCTACCGCCATTGTTAAAATGTTATGCAACAATGCCCCTAAGGTATTTTGGTGGATACGCAATCCTGAAACCTTTGAACATATTAAGAAACATAAACACAACCCTAATTATTTAACTTCCGTTCAGTTTGATACCAATAAACTAGTGCTGAACACAAATTTAAAAGAGATTGTATCAAAAGCCGATATCCTCATAATGGCTGTTCCATCGGCATTTTTAAAAGATGCCCTTTCCGGATTAACGCCCGAAGATTTTAAAAACAAACAAGTTTTTTCCGCTATCAAAGGAATTATTCCTCAGCACAATTTAATTGTTGGCGAATTTTTTAATAAAGAGTATAAAATACCTATTGAAAACATTGGCGTTATCACAGGACCTTGCCATGCCGAAGAGGTTGCCATGGAAAAGTTGTCCTATTTAACCATTGCATCTCAAAGTTCGGTCAATGCAGCTTTTATAGCCTCTCAATTAAAATGTAGCTATATTAAAACAACAGTATCGGATGATATTTATGGAACGGAGTATTCCGCGGTGTTGAAAAATGTGTTTGCCATCGCAAGTGGTATCTGTCACGGTTTAGGTTATGGCGACAACTTTCAGGCTGTATTAATTTCTAACGCCATACAGGAAATAAAACGTTTTGTTGATCAGGTTCATCCTATTGAACGGGACATTAAATGCTCAGCATACCTCGGCGATTTGCTGGTTACAGCCTATTCACAGTTCAGCCGCAATCGCACTTTTGGCAGTATGATTGGTAAAGGATATTCCGTAAAATCGGCACAAATGGAAATGAATATGGTTGCCGAAGGGTACTATGGGACAAAATGCGTGTATGAGATAAATAAACAATACAATGTGAATATGCCCATTACCAATGCCGTACACAACATTTTGTATCGAAATACTTCTCCCGCAAATGAAATGAGATTATTGACAAATGAATTGTCTTAATTATTACAACCACACTCCCAAAAACAAGAATTGGTATTGATAAATTTGAGGGAAAACGGGGAAACATTGATGGTTTTCAATTCGCCTTATTTCCTGAATAGTTTTTTGAGGAAACGCTAGTCACGAGAAATTACAGAGGGTAGACTTTTCGGGTTTTTGATACGAAGTTGCTTATTTACATTAAACCTTCCGGAAACTACTTGAATATCTTTGATAGAAACGTCAAATTCACCGGCTAAAAAACGAACCATGTAATCAGTCGCTTTCCCACCTCTGGGAGCTTCCCTAACACTCACTTTAAGCTGAGTCCCCATCACATTACCAATGGCATCCCTTTTAGCGCAAGGCGAACCCAAAATATTAAGTATTAGCGTTTCACCGTCCCACGCATAAAATGAATTTAGTTTCTTTGGGTTAATGGAAACCTGCTTAATTTCTTCCGCTACTATTTCTTCTGTTTTTTTCTTGAACTTTTTTTTAGCCATCGTATAGGTTTTTATTATTGCTATATCAGTTGTTTCACAAACTAATAAATTTTTAGCTAATCGTTATGGGCAAGATAGTTTAACCCCAATCATTAAAATGTCATCTATCTGCGTGGCTTTCCCTTTCCATTGAGCATGAGCAGACATAAAAATTTCTTTTTGCTTTTGCATACTCAATTCTTGATTGTTCAATAATAGTTCTTTGAATTTTTGCACTCCGAATTTTTTCCTTTCGCTGCCGCCGAATTGATCCATATAACCATCAGAAAAAAGATAAATACTCATATTTTTTTTTATGGGAACAATATGATTGGTGTAAGTTGTTTTCATGGGATCCAATATTTTTGCTGTCATACCGCCTCCGCCCACACCATGTATATTCCCTTTGATAATCTCAATCCGATTGTCTGATACTAAAAATAATGGATTTTGTGCACCCGCAAATTGTAATTCATTTTTTTTGAAATCAAAAGCGCATAATGAAATATCCATTCCGTCATCTGATAAAGCGCCATCTTTATTTTGGTGCAAAGCTTCAAAAACGCCAAGGTTCAGCAAGCGAAGTATTTCAGAAGGTATTGTGATGTGTTTTTCATTTACAATTTGATTCAATAACGTATTTCCAATCATACTCATAAAAGCCCCGGGCACGCCATGTCCTGTGCAGTCAATGGCTGCCAGTATTATTTTATCTTCTATTTTAGAGCACCAGTAAAAATCACCGCTTACAATATCTTTGGGTTGGTAATAAATAAAACTATCCGGCAAATAATTTTGTATTTCGCTTTCTTCCATCAAAATACTTTGCTGGATGCGTTTAGCATAGATGATGCTATCAATAATTTTTTCTTTTTGTTTTTCAGCTTCCTCTTTTTGTGAAATAACCTCCGCTGTTCTCAACAAAACAGTTTGTTCCAATTGTCTTTGCCGTTGGCGTAATGTGGCTGTCCGGTAATTAAAGAAGCCGACAACCGAACCAATAATAAACAAGCCTTCAAAGGATCGAAACCACCATGTTTTATACCAGGGAGGAAGAATGATAAATGAATAAGTAACATCCTTCTTGTTCCACAAACCATCATTGTTCATCGCTTTTAAATGAAAAGTATATTCTCCGGAAGGAAGTGAAGAATAGGTCGCTTCTGTTTTTGAGGTAGGTGGAAACCAATCATTGTCTATGCCATCCAACTTAAATTGATATTTTACTTTTGATGGATCAGTAAGGCAAACGCTTACAAAATCGAATGTGATATGATTTTTGTCGGAAGGTAAACATACGTTTAAAGGCAAGCCCGAATAATTGTTTGTTCCTTTTGAATAATTACGTAACTCATTTTCCGCATTCTGAAAAAACAATCGTAAGCCGGTAATTCGTGTGATGGGTTCTTTGTGATTTATTTTAGCGAAATGAGGATTGTAAACGGTTACTCCTTTAATTGTTCCAAACCATAAATTCTCATTCCTATCTTTTAACATAGCATTCCTGTTGCATTCCATGTCTTTTAATCCATCCTCATTATCAAAATGCCTGATCTCAACTTTGTTGCTTAAATTGTAAATGCGCACATTAATTCTATCAATCCCTTTGGTGGTGGCTACCCATAAATTATTAGCATAATCAAATAAAATAAAATACACATTATTAGCAGCCAGTCCATTGTTTTGATTTATTTTTTTAAAATTAGTGTGATCATACCGGAACACACCTTCATCGGTACCAAACCATAAATTTCCGTTTGCATCCTGCGCTATTGAGATTACCCGTTTATCGGTAAAACCACTATTTTTATTGTATTTTACAAAAGCCTCACGATTATACTTTAGTACGCCATCTTCTGTTGCCAGCCAAATGGTATGGCTTCTGTCTTCAAAAACTGAATAAACAGGGATCTCGCATTTTTCAATTTTCAACTTTTTCGCAACATCAATAACTTCAATTTTAATTTTATTGTTCCTTATAACGCACAAGCCATTGGCTGTTCCAATCCACATATCTCCCCTATAATCTTTGGCAATAGCATAAATACTTTGATCAGGCAGTCCGTCTGATTCATAAAAGTTGTGAAATGATTTACCATTAAAAATGCTCAATCCATGAAGACTTCCAAAATAGATATTACCTTGATTATCTTCTTTGATAGCCTGTATTTCACTATCAACTAGCGTATTTTTTTGATTTTTTACATCCGGTTTATAATTAATTATTTTATTATTTTTAATCCTGCATACACCAAATTCTTTAACACCTAACCATATATTTTTTTGAGAATCCTGAAATATCGAATTGATATAATCTCCCGGTAAACTGTCTTTTGTAGTAAAGGATGTAAACGCTTCACCTGAAAATTTTGACACTCCGAATCCGTGAATTCCAAACCAAAGATTCCCTTCACGATCTTTTAATGCGCAATAAATATGATTTCCGGATAGCCCATTCTTTTCGCTAAAAAATTTACAAGCGTTGTCATTGTATTTATAAACGCCTGCGGTAGTGGTAAGCCATAAGTTTTTTTTATTGTCTTGAATAATAGCGGTAAAGGAAAAGTTTTCGACTCCTTTGATAGCTAACTTTTCGATGGTACCTGTTGGGGTAATTTTATTTATTCCGGAATTTGTTCCAACGTAAATGTTGCCTTGAAAATCTTCATTAATCGCTCTGATAAAGTTGCTGTGCAAACCATTAGAATCATTAAAATAATTAAATTTTTTTGAAGAAAGATTATATTTTATAAGCCCATATTCCATCGTTCCAAACCAAATATTATTTACTTTATCAGCATACATGGTAAATATATTTGCCTTGTTAAGCAAGGTATCACAGCTAAATGGGATGATTTTATTACCCGATAACTGACAAACTCCTTTCCCTGTTCCAACCCAGACGATACCCATATTATCCTGAATTGTTTTGAATACACGATTATGTGGTAACCCATTTTTATGGGTGTAATTGCTGACTTTTTTTTCAAATAAAACGCCTAAGCCTTCAGCGGTTCCAAAAAGAAGCGATCCGTTTTTTAGTTCAGTAATAGAATACACAACATTGCTTATTAAGCTATCATTCTCATCAAAGGAGGAAAACTTATTCCCATCATAAATGCTGGCACCGCCATTATTTGTTCCGAACCAAATATTTCCATTCTTATCTTGGCACATTGATAATACCTGTGACTGGGCTAATCCATCTTCCATACTAAAATTGCGGAAATTGTAATTTTGAGCATAGGAATTAACGATGCCCGAGAGGAGAATTACGCTTAGAAAAATTATCTTGGGGTTATAAAACACACTCCTTGATTCATAACACATGTGCGGAATTGTGAGTTAAATTATTTTAGGAATGGGTTTATTATTCGAAGCTTTTTATCAATTATTTGATTGTGCTGCATATCTTCAGAATAAAGTATTTTGCAGTTTGCTTCAAAAGCTGTGGCAATGATTAACGAGTCAAGATGAGAGTATCCATATCTTTCTGCAATATCAAATGCTTTGATGAAGGTTGTTGTTTCTATCGTACGGTATTGGCAATACTGCATAAGATACATTCCGTTTTTAAATGCTACTTCTTTGGGTAGTTTTAATTTTTTGATGCAAACATTTAACGATTCAATAATTACCTGCGAACTAATTACCGGTTGTTGCTCAATTATTTCAATCGCTTTAGTTTTTTTTGAGGCATCCTTATCAAAAGAATACACAACCACATTGATATCAATAAAAACTTCATCTTTGATACGCATCTTCTCTGTCTAATTTAAAATTACTCATATCTATAGAAAATGAATTCCAAAATTTTACGGCTTCATTAAATTTTTTTTGTTTTTTAGATTTAATTGTACTGCTTTTTTCTTCTTTTGTCTCCACCTCAAAATTCAATGTCTTTAAGAATTGGACAAGAGAATTAAAAGCGTTCCTGTCGTTTGTTCTGATAATTGCTTCCATAATTTTTATATTTTTGTCACTCCTTCGGGTAACCACCCGTGGCGGTGGTAAAAGTAGCGATTTTTAGTTAAATCTGTTTCCCTTTTTGTTGTCTTTTATTTTACTCCATTACAACCATTCGTTTTGTTGTGGCTTTTCCTGTAATGCTAAGCGTTATAAAATATATCCCGGAATTAAAATTATTATTTTGTGTGTTGAAAATATATTTATAATTACCTGCCTGTTGGTTCGCATTTACAAATGATTTAACCTTTACACCAATTACATTATAAACATCCAGCGTAATTTTTCCTGCTTCCTTTAGATTGTATTCTATCACTGTGTTTCCTTTCACAGGATTTGGATATATCATGAATTTGTTTTCATCAGCAATAGCGGCAACATTGATTCCGTCGGCTAAATAAGGATTGACATAAATGGTTGTAGAATCCGCGAAATAATCCAAATGCAAAAACTGATTGTTGAAATTATCCACAGCAAAAGTGGAGGACGAGTCTCTGCCAAGTCCTGGAATATCAATATAAACAGTATAATTACCTGTATCTACTCCTGAAAAAATATAAATTCCATTTGCATTGGTAGCAGAAGCAGCCATAATGGATCCCCCCGGATTTTTACCAAGCTTAACATCAACACCGGGAATAGGTTCCCCTTCATTTCTTCCAAAAGCAATGCCTTCTATAATTTGTCCTGACAATAATCCAAGTCCGCCTCCACTACCAATTTCTTCTATCATAGTAATATTACTTAAAGTATCGTTTTGATCACAATTATGATTAATGATAATAACAGAGGGATCGTCCCACAGATAAGCGTTACCATAATAAGTGGGAACAAGCGTTGGGTAAATAAGCGTATCCGCGAAAGTTTTAACTAAATAATTACCGTGATTAATATTGGTAAAGATATAATTACCGGAACCATCAATTGCGGAAACTTGCATGGTATCAAAAAAAGTTTGAAATGATTCATATTTATATAAAACCACGATACCGTTTGAAACATTTCCGCCCGAATATGAAACATGTCCATAAATATCTGTACTTGGCACTACTACTAATAATACTGAGTCGGAAGCAATACAGCCTGAACCATCAGTTACTGTTAATTCATATAATGTTGTAGCTTGTGGGCTTACTGAAATAACAGCGGAGTTATACGGATTTATAAAGTCAGTCCATATATAGGACAGCCCGCCAACTCCAATGAGAACAGCCGTGTCACCTAAACAGATAACATTGTCGGGTCCCGCATTGGCAATTGGAATGGCAGAATATGTAAATGTAATGACCACCCTTTGAGGGCAAAATTGTGCATCCGGACAACAGGTAAATGTATTAAACCCATTATAGTTGTAATTCGGTAAACCTGCCGGACAAGAGAATGTGGCTATTCCAGAGGAATATGTTACACAAGATCCACAAGTACAAGCGGAATCCGTTGAGGTTGGAGCCAAAGCAATGCCATTTATTTGCGATGCAACAGAAGTCGACAAACAGCCCCCTCCATAATAAGTAACCGAGACTCCTGTGATAACGTTACCCGCAGGTATAGAGTCAAAAAAAGTTTTGCTGTCACAAGCGGCATTGGAACCGCAACCAAATGGTGCATTTATACACCAATAATCCTGACCACACATATTACAGCAGCCCTGTGCCTGTGCTCCGCTATAAATAATAGTAACATTCGCGGATTGTGAGAAAACCGAAAAACTTATTATGTTCAGCAAAAATAAAGTAGTAAAAATTCTTTTTTTCATAATTGTTTCGTTTTACGTTTTAAATCTGTTGTAAAAAGAACCTGAAGAATAAATATGATAAATTGTCATAACTATAACTGGTGTTATGCAGAGAAATAAAAAAGATTCAGGCAATTTGTAATCAAGAATAAAGATATACTAAAAAAATAAATCAGAAAAATATATTTCGATATTCCTATACTTCGCATTTTAGAATTGAAGGAGAAATAAATGATTGCCATGTTTGAAGAGAAAACTTTCAAACACAAATGTCTTCCCAAGGTCTTCGACAAGCTCTGACTGACAGCGCGCAAGTCATATTGAGCCTTCTATGTTGTAATCCAAATTTCAGGGTGTTTTTTTTAAATAATTATTTTTAAATTTGTAATGTAAATCAAAAGAGGACGTGAGCTCTGCTGGAGAGCAACTCGCCAGCAATACTAATAACATAGTAAACACTAATTATTTCCGTATCTTTATTCTTACAAAAAAATTCCACATGAAACTACAATTCCTATTCACATTCCTCTGTGCTTGCATTTTGGTAAATGCACAAACCCCAACAAACAAATACCACACAGCGGATATTGCCGCAATGGAACAAAAGGCTCAGGCAGCAAAATTCAGATCTGTTTTGTCTGGAGCGTCAGATAATTACGATTTAAAGTATCATCGTTGTGAATGGGGGATTGATCCTGCAGTCTTTTATATCAAAGGAGTTATTACTTCCTATTTTAAGCCAACAGTAAACGGCTTTAACCAAATGGAATTTGATTTGTCCGATTCGCTTACTGTTGATTCAGTAAAATACCATTCTTCCAATTTAACGTTCAGTCAGCTCCCGAATGATATTTTGCAAATTACCTTGCCTTCCATCATTCCTATTAATACGTTAGATTCTATAACTGTTTATTATGGAGGCATCCCTCCAAACACAGGGTTTGGTGCATTCATTCAATCAACACACAATGGCACACCCATTATCTGGACTTTATCAGAACCTTATGGTGCTAAAGAATGGTGGCCTTGCAAACAAACGCTGAATGATAAAGTTGATTCTGTGGAAGTGATTGTTACAACCCCGCAAGTCAATAGAGTTGGGAGTAATGGTATCTTACTTTCAGAGGTTCAGTCAGGAAGCAACAAAATATACCATTGGAAAACAAGATATCCGATAGCGGCTTATCTTGTCGCAATAGCGGTTACCAACTATTCATTTTATTCTGATTTTGTGCCTTTGCAAAATGGCGATTCCATTGAAGTGCTGAATTATGTC
Source organism: Bacteroidia bacterium (assembly GCA_036170475.1). Classification (GTDB taxonomy): domain Bacteria; phylum Bacteroidota; class Bacteroidia; order 2-12-FULL-35-15; family 2-12-FULL-35-15; genus 2-12-FULL-35-15. The sequence continues at coordinate 11,640 of JAVHPE010000064.1, forward strand.
TATCCCGAAAATCTTTCAGAAGCGCAGTCGAGTACGCCTGATATCATTAATATCATTAAGTTTTATGACAGTCTTACTATAGTATATCCATTTGCAACGGAGAAATATGGTCATGCTCAATTCGGCTGGGGCGGAGGGATGGAGCACCAGACAATGACCTTCCTTGTCAACTTTGGTTTTTCGTTAATGGCGCATGAATGTGCACACCAATGGTTTGGCGATTATGTTACCTGTGGCAGCTGGCAGGATATATGGCTTAACGAAGGGTTCGCAACTTATTTTGAAGGCTTAACACAGGAACGATTTTTCCCGAATGCATGGATGGGATGGAAAGCTGATAATATTAATGACATTACCTCCTCCCCCGACGGCTCTGTTTTATGCGATGATACTACTTCCGTTAATCGGATATTCAGTGGCCGCCTTTCCTATGCTAAAGGAGGATATTTATTACACATGCTTCGATGGAAATTAGGAGATTCATTGTTTTTTCAATCCATGAAAGACTACCTGAACGACCCGCTTTTAGCTGGAAATTATGCACATACCCCAGAATTCATTTCGCATTTAGAAACTACCGGCGGACAAAATCTGACAAGTTTTTTCAATGAATGGTATACCAACCAAGGCTACCCTTCTTATCATTTATATTGGGGGCAATCAGGAAATACAATTACTTTAAAAGTGGATCAAACTACGTCTAACTCTTCTGTACCCTTCTTCGAAATGCCTATTCCCGTTAAGTTTATTGGGCAGAACACAGACACAACGATAGTATTTGATCATCAATATTCCGGACAAATTTTTTCACCAACAATTAATTTTCCAATTGTTAGTGTACAGTTTGATCCGGAATTATGGATAATTTCAGCCAATAATACTGTTACGGGAATATCTGAATATTCTTCTATCGATAACCAGGTAATGGTATATCCAAATCCTGCAAAAGATGTGTTGAACATTCTTTCGTTAAACAATGCCAATACTGTTAAATCTATTGAGATAACAGATGTCTCAGGTAAATCGGTTTTAAAAACAGGCGAGTACAAAGGAATTCAGAAAGTAATAACTTTAAATACGGATCAGTTAAAAAAAGGAACCTATTTTATTAAAATTACTTTGAAGTCAGGAGTTAACACAAGATCGTTTATCAAAGACTAAACTGAGTAATGGTTATTAAAGCCTGAATTTCTTATTCCCTTATTATTTTTAAACATATAAACTGGCGTGAAAATTACATTTTTAGGAACAGGAACATCACAAGGCGTACCTCTTATTTCATGCACTTGCAAGGTTTGTAAGTCAACCGATTCAAGGGATAACCGATTACGCACCTCCATATTAATTGAGACAAAAGGGAAAACCTTTATTATTGACACCGGTCCTGATTTTCGGCAACAAATGTTACGTGAAGATGTAAAAAAGCTGGATGCCGTTATTTTTACTCATGAACATAAAGATCATACTGCCGGATTTGATGACATACGTGCTTATAATTATATTAATAAAAAAAAGATGGACGTGTATGCCTCTGCCCGTGTTCAGGAGGCCATAAGGCGTGAGTTTGCATATATTTTCAGCGATTTCAAATATCCGGGAATACCCGAAATTAATTTACATTTATTGGAAAACAAATTAACTGCAATTGAGGGAATTGATGTTTTACCCATTGAAGTAATACATTATAAAATTCCTGTTTTTGGATTTCGGATTAAAGATTTTACCTATATAACGGATGCAAATTATATTTCAGATGTTGAAAAAGAAAAAATAAGAGGAACAAAAATTCTGGTAATAAATGCCTTACGGAGAGAGCCACATATATCACATTTCACTTTCAAACAAGCCACTGAATTGGTAGAAGAGTTGAATCCTGAACGAGCCTACTTTACACATATCAGCCATCAGTTAGGCTTACATGCGGATGTCCAGAAAGAATTGCCCACCAATATTGAGCTGGCGTATGATGGCTTAAAAATTATGATGGGCTGAGTGCGCTTCCCAAATATCATCTCAACAATGTGACTATCCCTTTGTAGCTGTGTTTACGCCTATTATAATCAGTCAGCTTAACGGAATAAACATATACATCTTCCTGAGCCAACTTAGTCCCAAAGTTTGCTTTACCATCCCAGGGTTTGTTTAAATCATCTGTAAAGAAAATCAAATTTCCCCAACGGTCAAATATCATCATTTCAAATATCTTTATATTAATTCCTTTGCCGGTAAAGAAGTCATTTATACCATCATCATTAGGTGTAAATGTATTGGGTATAAAAAATAAAAAGTCCGGTTCAATAATAATACTGTGATAAGCTGTGTCGACACAACCGTAAAGGGTAGATGTAACCAACATAATTGTGTATGTGCCCGTATCCGCATAAGAATGCGCAAGAGGGCTGGAGGAAATTGTAGTATCAATACCCATACTGAACGAATTCGATCCATCGCCAAAATTCCAATTCCAAAAATTAGTTCCTGTAGAGGCATCTATCAGAGAAATAACTGGGTTAGTGATGGGTGTATTTTCCGGAAGGGTACTGAAGTTAGCTATCGGGTTTGGATACACGGTTATGTAATTATTTTTAGATAATGTGCTTACACAACCGCTATCAGACGTAACCGTTAGGGTAACATTGAAAAGTTTAGGTGCGAATTCTAAATCATTGGAATAACAATGATCAAAAGTTTGTGAATTGATTGCCGCACTTCCATCCCCAACAGTCCATGTCCAGTGAATATTATTACCTGTAACAATAGAGGAGTGATCTACAAAAGACGCACAAAACAATTCACACCCGATGGTATCAATTGCGGCAAATGATACAATCGGGTTAGGATTAACGGTTACGGTATGAGTAATTGAATCCTTGCATCCAAAACTAGAAACTACCAACAGCTTTGCCACATAAGAACCTACACTAGTATAGAGATATCCGCCTGAAATAGTTTGATTGGTATTAACCGGACTTCCATCTCCAAAATTCCAGGTCCAGGTCTGTAATGCATTACCGGTAGTGATAGTAGATAAATCATTGAACTGGACTGAGTTCCCATCGCAAGCATTAATCACAGAAAACTGTGTGTTAGGATTAGGGTGAACCACAACACTATGTGTAATAGTGTCTTTACACCCTTTGTCGGTTGTGGTAATTAATGAAACATTATATGTTCCGGCAGTTGTATATAAAGAAACAGGTGTTTGAGTGCTACCTAAGGGACTATTGTTGTCAAAATTCCATGACCAATCAACATTAGTACCACTTGAAACCGTTGATAAATCATTGAAAGTCATTGTCTGCGTTAAACAAACATCCGTAAAACTATAATCCGCAATAGGTAACGGATCTACAGTTACAGTAACGCTTCCACTTTGCAACTGGGAACAGGCTGTTAAACTTGCATCGTGTACGCTTATCAGATCATAAATAAATGTACCTACCGTACCTGTCGGGGCAGCCACAGTCACACTATTCCCACTAATTGTGGTTACCGTCTGATTTGCTCCTCCATTAATTGTGTATGTGAAGGTATAGGGAGCTGTAGCCACAGCGCCTGTGAATGTGATGTCGGGGGAAATGGAGTTTTTACATACCGCTATGGTTCCTACAATTGTCGCAGTTGGTAGAAGGGTTACCGTTACTACTGCCGTTCCGGTTTGTAACTGGGAACAAGCGGTTGAGCTTGCATCCATTACGCTTACCAAAGAGTAAGTGAATGTACCGTCAACTGATGTTGGTGCGGATACCGTAATGCTGTTTCCTGTGCTGGCTATCGTTGGTTGTGTTACTCCATTAATTGTATAGGTAAATGTATAGGGCGATGTACCTGCTGCGCCTGTGAAAGTTATGTCCGGCGCTGTCCCTCCTTTACATACCGATACTGTTCCTGAAATTGTTGCTGTAGGTAAGGGATTTACAGTTACTGTTGCTGTTCCGCTTTGTGTTTGAGAACAAGTAGTGGTGCTTGCATCTTGCACGCTTACAAGATCGTAAATAAACGTGCCAGCTGTACCGGTAGGAACAGAAACCGTAACACTGCTTCCGCTGGTAGTAGTAACTGTTTGATTTGCCCCTCCATTGATGGTGTATGTAAAAGTGTAAGGCGCAGTTCCGGCAGCGCCTGTAAAGGAAATGTCCGGTGCGGCAGCATCTTTACATACCGATACTGTTCCTGTTATTGTTGCTGTTGGCAATGGATTTACAGTTACTGTTGCAGTTCCGCCCTGTGTTTGAGAACAAGTAGTGGTGCTTGCATCTTGCACGCTTACAAGGGCGGATATAAATACACCTACCGAAGCAGTTGGCGCTGATACATTCACACTATTTCCACTGGTGGTAGTAACTGTTTGACTTGCCCCACCATTTATCGTATAGGTAAAAGTGTATGGTGCTGTGCCGGCTGCTCCTGTAAAGGTAATGTCCGGTGCGGCAGCATCTCGACATACAGCTATTGTCCCGGCAATTGTTGCCGTTGGTAAGGGATTTACAGTTACTGTTGCGCTTCCACTTTGTGTTTGAGAGCAGGTAGTTGAGCTTGCATCCTGAATGCTTACTAAGGCGTATGTAAATGTTCCTGTGGTAGTTGTTGGTGCGGCAACAGTTATACTATTTCCACTGGTAGTAGTTATCGTTAAATTTGCGCCGCCATTTATTGTATAAGTAAATGTATAAGGTGCTGTACCTGCCGCACCGGTAAAGGTAATGTCAGGGGCAGCAGCATCTTTACATACCGCTATTGTCCCGGTAATTGTCGCGGTTGGTAAGGGATTTATTGTTACTGTCGCAGTTCCGCTTTGTGTTTGAGAGCATGCCGTTGAGCTTGCATCTTCTACACTTACCAGATCGTAAATAAACGTGCCAGCTGTACCGGTAGGAACAGAAACCATCACACTATTTCCACTAGTAGTGGTAACAGTCAGATTTGCCCCACTGTTAATGGTATAGGTAAAAGTATAGGGTGGAGTGCTTGCCGCCCCGGAAAAGGTAATGTCTGGTGCCGCATCGCCTTTACATATAGCTATTGTTCCGGCTATTGTTGCTGTCGGCAAAGGGTTAACCGTTATTGTCGTGCTTCCGCTTTGTGTTTGAGAACAAGTACTTGAGCTTGCATCTTGCACGCTTACCAAAGCGTAAATAAATACACCAACGGCGGAACTAGGCGCTGACACAATTACACTATTCCCGCTAGTAGTAGTTACTGTTAGATTTGCTCCGCCATTAATTGTATAAGTGAAAGTATAAGGTGCCGTACCGTTGGCACCAGTAAAGGTAATGCCAGGTGCAGTGGCATTTTTACATACGGTTGTTGTTCCTGCTATTGTTGCTGTTGGTAAGGGATTCACGGTTACTATCGCGCTTCCGCTTTGTACCTGAGAACAGGCAGTTGAGCTGGCATCCTGAACACTTACTAAAGTATATGTAGTTGTTCCGGCTGTATTTGTTGGTATTGTGAAAGTTACACTGCTTCCACTGGAGGTAGTTATAGTTAGATTCGAACCACCATTGATTGTATACGTAAATGTATAGGGCGTTGTACCTCCTGCTCCTGTAATGGTAATGTCGGGAGCTGTGGCACCCAGGCATACCGATGTTGTTCCAGCTATAGTTGCTGTTGGCATTGGACTTACCGTAACACAAACTACGTTTGAATTGGAAGAAAGACAGCCTGTTACAACCGCCCGGAAGCAGGTATTGCTTGATAATGCCGCTGTAACAAAAGGCGTTGTTGTGGCTCCTGAAATATCCGTCCAGGGACCTCCTGAAACAGGGGCTGATTGCCATTGTATAGTTCCTGCGGATCCCGCCAATGTTAATGTGACTGGCGTTCCGGCACATAAGGTTGAGGGAGTTACACTTGCTGTTCCGGCAACAGGTGGTGCAGCTATGGTTATTGTAACCGAACCTGTAACACTCCAGCATCCCAAAGCACCACCTGTAACAACACTGGTATAAGTTGTTGTAACAGTTGGTGAGGCAACAGGATTTGCAATGGAAGAGCTACTTAACCCAGTTGTTGGTGTCCATGAAAAAATTTGTGGCGTTGAACCGCAACCATTTGTTACTGTCGCATTCAGTTGAGATGTAGCCGGGATACAAATAGAACCTGGCGTTCCAGTTACATTGATGGTTGGAGTTGTAAATGTTCCGGGAGTTGTGAAGGTATAGGTTGACGTCCATGAGCTGAAAGTAGAGGAAGACGCAGCCTCACGCGCCCTGAATTTGTAAGTTGATCCGGGACAAAGTGTTGAAATACCGATATTTTGTGTAGGATAAGCGAATGGAGTAGTGGTTTTAGAGATAGTAGCGGAGGGATAAAATGCGGGCACTCCCGTACCTGTAAAAGAGCCTGAAGTACAGGCAAACTCTACCTCCACATAATAAGTGCAATTATAAGTAGTGTTGCTTGACCAGTTCAAAACTAAAGTACTACCGGACAAACTCTGACTGACTAAAGTAGGCACATTTAAAGGGGAACAAGCTATAACCGAAGCGTGGAACCCTAAAAGAAAAACAAAACTTATTAATATCCGTAAAGTAACTTTCATTCGTTGGTATTGATTTCTATATGGAAGATACAAAGGTGCATTAGTTGGTTGCACCAAAAAAGTTTTTTTAAACTTTTTATTAATTCGCTTTCAGAAGGGCGATAATACCAATGTTAGAGAGGGGGGTTGGTATACCTGTCGAATTGACTGATACATTTGATAAATTACTGTTGTTAATTTCAGAACGATACTGTAGATTTGTTTTTTAACAACAACTTAGTGAATTGATACAACCAGCTATAGAAAAACTAAAAATCAAATTAACCAAATGTTTTTTTGTACTTTCAGAAAATTAAAATAAGACCAAAACTCATGAAAAGAACAAAAGTAAAAGAACTGTTAAAATCAACAGCCTATGGAACTGAAATAAAGTTGCAGGGCTGGGTGCGTACTTTCCGCAACAATCAGTTTATTGCTGTCAACGATGGTTCGACTATCAATAATATTCAGGCTGTGGTGGATTTTCAAAATACGGATGAAGCATTATTAAAACGAATCACGACAGGTGCTGCAGTGAGTGTTACCGGTGTATTAATTGAATCCTTGGGTAAAGGACAAAAGGTGGAAGTAAAGGTAAATTACCTGGAAATATTAGGAGATAGCGATGCTGAAAAATTTCCCCTTCAACCTAAAAAACATAGTCTGGAATTTTTGCGGGAAATCGCGCACCTGCGGTTTCGTACCAATACCTTTAATGCTGTATTCAGAGTTAGGCACGCCCTGGCATTCGCGATACATCAGTTTTTTAACGAACGGGGATTTATTTATCTGCATACACCTGTTATTACCGCATCGGATGCGGAGGGTGCGGGAGAAATGTTTCGTGTAACCGCTTTAGATTTTGATAATCCGCCACGTGGCGAAGATGGGAAAGTAGATTTCAAACAGGACTTCTTTGGGAAATCCACCAACCTTACTGTTTCCGGACAATTAGAGGCTGAGTTGGGCGCAATGGCATTGGGCGAAGTGTATACATTCGGACCTACTTTCCGTGCCGAAAATTCAAATACTACCCGTCACCTTGCTGAATTTTGGATGATAGAACCCGAAGTAGCTTTCGCTGATTTGAATGATAATGCAAGCTTAGCGGAAGATTTATTAAAATATGTAATTAAATATGCGCTTGATACTTGCGCTGATGAATTAGAATTTTTGAAAAACCGTTTACTGGAAGAGGAAAAATCAAAACCACAGGAGGAGCGCTCTGAAATGGATTTGATAACAAAATTGAATTTCTGCTCATCCACAGAATTTGTGCGATTAAAATATACTGAAGCAATAGAAATTTTAAAAAATTCAACTCCAAATAAAAAGAAAAAATTCAAATACCTGATTGAAAACTGGGGGGCGGATTTACAAAGTGAGCATGAACGTTACCTGGTGGAAAAACATTTTAAAAAACCTGTTATTTTAACTGATTATCCCAAAGGCATTAAATCATTTTATATGCGGATGAATGAAGACGGAGAAACTGTACGTGCAATGGATATTTTATTCCCCGGGATAGGAGAAATAATAGGAGGATCGCAACGGGAAGAGCGTTTGGAGTTTCTGGAAAAGCGAATGAAAGAAATGCATATTCCTTCTGATGAACTTTACTGGTATTTGGATACCAGAAAATTTGGAACCGCTCCACATGCCGGGTTTGGCTTAGGATTTGAGCGTTTAGTTTTATTTGTAACCGGCATGACCAACATTCGTGATGTGATTCCTTTTCCAAGGGCACCTAAAACAGCGGAGTTTTAAGCGAAAGAAAAATTTGGCATCCTCTGACAGGGTTTCAAACCCTGTTAGAGTTAATGAAGTGAATATAGTATAACATAAATTCAAACCCTAACAGGGTATGAAACCCTGTCAGGGGACGCTTCTAATAATATTCTTTTTGATATAATTTAAGCAGGCTTTGATTTAAAATTAAACAAAATG
>JAVHPE010000065.1:0-4520 GCA_036170475.1 Bacteroidia bacterium
GTAATAAAATTTATCTAAACAATGATTTAATCATATTTTCAATAATAATAGTTCGGTAGTTTTTTCTGTTTTGGCTAAAGCTCAATATAATAAGAGGTTTCATAATTGCCACGACCTTAAGGTCACGGCTAATTATATTCAACGAAGTTGCACTTTAGTCAAAATTGATGAGATAAGGTACTGAACCATTGAATAATATAGTTGTTTAAAAAAGTTTTGAATTATTAGTTTTGCTGAATTATAAACTGTTTATTATCTGGTAATATTGTTTAAAATAAGGATTCAATTTAACAAATTACTAATTCTGAGATGGTAATACCTGAATTTACTAAATCTAAAAAGAAGGATAGGCATTATTGGTTAAATTACTTATTGATAAATTGTTTCGTTTTTAATTGCCTGCTGTAAAATTGTTAAATTGCCTGTTATTAAATTTCTAATTTTGCCGAATCGTTGAACTATTTAACCCCCTGAATTTTTATGAGTATTCGTTTTGCTTTATTTGTTTTTTTGTTTTTATCTCTCCGCTGGCTTGCTCTGGGTCAGCCCCAAACAGTTAATCGTTACCAAACAGTTTCCAATAGCCATATTGAAAGGATCGGTACCGGGCGGGAACAGATAGTTTGGAATGCACCTTCCACAATAAAAATTTCAGACAATGAATCGCAACATTTTTTATCATTTAGCGGAGCCCAATATGCTTTTGAAGATTATTTTTTACCAAGATTCGGCAAAAAAATAATATTAAGCAGTAACGAGCAAAAATTTTCGGCAGCAATTGTTAATCCTTTATATGTTGTTTTATCTGATGTAGAAATCGCCCTAATAAAAAATCCGGAAATAATAACGGGCGAAATTAAGGTCAGCACGAATGTACTTACCTCCAGAAAAAAATCGTATGGTGTTGTTTCTTTTATTCCCATTCGCAAAAATCCCGGCTCAGGGAAATTTGAAAAACTAGTATCTTTTGATTTATCGATTACTCCGGATTTTACTGTCAAATCAGCAACTCGTTCGGTTCATACGTATGCTGCAAATTCAGTCTTGCAAAATGGTATCTGGTACAAAATAGGAATACAAACCGATGGGATTTATAAATTATCCTACACTTTTTTGCAAAACATGGGAATTAATATGGCTACGCTTAATCCGCAAAATATAAGAGTTTATGGAAATGGCGGAGGGATGCTTCCTGAATTAAACTCAAAAGCCCGCCCTGATGATCTTGTTGAAAATGCTGTGTATATACAAGGTGAAAGTGATGGGGTATTTAACGAGGATGATTATATATTGTTTTATGGAAAGGGACCGAACACATGGTCTTACAATAGTTCGGCATGTCCTAAATATGGGCATAGCGTAAATTTGTATTCCGATTCGGCTTATTATTTTATTACAACTGATTTAGGTGCCGGAAAAAGAATTCAAGCTCAGGCATCATCCACGTTACCTGTTACCAATACGATTAGCAGTTTTGATGATTACGCATTTCATGAAAATGAAACGGTAAATTTTTTAAAGTCAGGAAGAGAGTGGTTTGGCGAATATTTTGAGAATACTACCTCTTATAATTTTTCTTTTCCATTTCCAAATATTGATAATGCTGCACCTGCAACAGTAAAAACAAACCTTGCCTCACGCCTTTTAACTTCCGGTAGTGCCACTTATGCTGTTAGCAGTCAATCGGGAAATACTTCAATTTCTATACCGAACGTATCGGGTAGTTCATATGATAATTATGCAAAAATTTTATCGGGTTGTTATTCATTTAATCCTACAAGTACAACTATCACAGTAAACGTTACCAAACAAACTGCCGATGCAATTGCCTGGCTTGATTATATTGAAGTAAATGTAAGGCGGCAGTTAATCATGACCGGAACTCAATTAATTTTTAGAGATGCACAATCAGTCGGGGTAGGCAATATTGCGCAATATAATGTAACAAGTAGCCTTCCAATACAACTATGGGATGTAAGTGATATAACCAATGTTAAACTTCAAACAGTAATTAATCCCGCTGCTACACTTTATCAATTTATTTTGCCTGCCGATTCCTTAAAACAATTTGTTGCATTTACAGGGTTGTCCTACAATACTCCATCCGCATCCGGCATTGTTGTTAACCAGAATTTACATGCCTTGTCAAATAAAAATTTTATTATAGTTGCACATCCCGATTTTTATGAGGAAGCGTTGCAACTGGCTGCTCATCATGAAAGCACGGATAATTTATCTACCATCGTTGTAACACCTCAACAAATATATAATGAATTTTCATCCGGAGCTCAGGATGTTTCCGCTATCCGTGATTTTGTAAAAATGTTTTATGATAAAGCGGCAAACGCGACTGAAATGCCACAGTACCTTTTGATGTTTGGCGATGGTTCGTATGATAATAAAAAACGATTTGGTATCAACACGAATGTTATCCCCACTTATCAGTCGTATGAATCAACTATTCCAACTTCTTCATACGTAACGGATGATTTTTATGGCTTGCTCGATTCCACTGAAGGTTTATGGAATTCCGATGCTGTAGATATTGGTATTGGCCGATTCCCGGTAAAAACCAAAGCGGAAGCACAAGCGGCTGTTAATAAAGTATTAAATTACACAAAAACAGGAGTCCCATTATTAGAAACCTCCTCTACTTCATGCACCAATCAAACTAACGGATCGCCGTTTGGTAATTGGCGTAATATGCTTTGCTTTATTGGTGATGATGAAGATGGCGACATACATATATCTCAGGCAAATCAATTAGCTACAATGGTTGATACCACGTATGGTAATTACAATATTGATAAAATTTATTTGGATGCCTATTTACAACAAGCCACGCCTGGTGGGAATCGCTACCCTGATGTAGTTGAAGCAATAAATAAACGCATTGAACAAGGGATATTAATTATAAATTATACAGGCCATGGTGGAGAAGCGGGCTTGGGTCATGAGCGTATCGTAGAAGTATCACAAATAAACAAATGGAGCAATGCGAACAAATTACCTTTGTTTTTTACCGCTACCTGTGAGTTTAGCAGATATGATAATCCTGAAATGACTTCAGCCGGGGAGTACGCTTTTCTAAATCCTAATGGTGGTGCTATAGCTTTATTTAGTACAGTTAGATTAGTATTTGCAGCTCCCAATTTTTATCTTAACCAGGATTTTTACAAAGCGGCATTCGAGCCTGTAAATGGGAAGATGCCACGCTTAGGCGATCTCTATGAATTTATTAAAACACAACCCGGGGGCAACTCTGTAAATAGCCGGAACTTTACACTGCTTGGGGATCCTGCATTAACATTAGCGTACCCTAAATATGAAGTTTCTACTGATAGTGTTAATTCTTTCCCGGTTACAGTTTCAAGTTCCGATACGTTAAAAGCTCTTTCAATCATCACTATTACGGGTCATGTTCGAGATAATAGCGGCAACCTTTTACCTACTTATAATGGAACGTTATATCCTACCATTTATGATAAACCTCAAAGTATTACCACCTTGTCAAATGATGGTACAGCTAGTCCTCCTTATACTTTTAAACTTCAAAAAAATATTTTATATAAGGGAAAAGTAAGCGTGAGTAATGGGTATTTCAAATTTTCATTTATTGTTCCCAAAGATATTGCGTATCAATATGGAACAGGCAGGATAAGCTATTACGCCGAAAATGGAAACGAAGACGCTACTGGATATTATGAGAAAATAATTGTCGGAGGCTCAAACGATTTAGCTCCAGCCGATGCTGTCGGTCCCGAAATAAATTTATATTTGAATGATACTAAATTTGTATTTGGTGGATTGACCAATGAAAACCCTGATTTATATTCAATTTTAAAGGATGCCAATGGAATAAATACTGTTGGAAATGGGATAGGACACGATATTACGGCGGTTCTGGATGCTAATACTGAAAAATCAATTGTATTAAATGATTATTACCAGTCGGATTTAAACAGTTACAAAAGTGGAACAATACGTTATCCTTTCGCAGATATTGCCGAAGGGAAACATACGTTGAAATTAAAAGTGTGGGACGTATATAATAATTCATCTGAATCCTATACCGAATTTGTTGTTGCAAAATCAGCTGAATTAGCGTTAAGTCATGTGTTAAATTATCCAAACCCATTTACAACAAAAACTCAATTTTATTTTGAGCAAAATCAATGTTGTCAGATGCTGGATGTGCAAGTGCAAGTATTCTCTGTTTCGGGTAAGCTGGTAAAAAGTATCAGTCAGTTTGTGTATGCCGAAGGTTACCGTTCAGCGCCAATAGAGTGGGATGGACGTGATGATTTTGGAGATAAAATTGGCAGAGGTGTTTATTTGTATCGGGTTAAAATAAAAACGAGTGACGGGTCAACAGCAGAGAAATATGAAAAACTTGTGATTTTAAATTAATTTGTACCTTAGCAACCCAAAATAACCGGTACAAAATATTTTGCGCATTAAAATAGTAAGGAAAGTTTTCAAAATAACTTGAACAAAACAAAAAATATCAATTTCACTTT
>JAVHPE010000066.1:0-4494 GCA_036170475.1 Bacteroidia bacterium
TCTGACTGTTAATCAGAGGGTCACTGGTTCAAGTCCAGTAGAAGGAGCAGTAAAAACCTTACAGTTTAAACGCTGTAAGGTTTTTTGTTTTTATGGTCTTTTTATAAGAAATTGGGTTCTGACCTGAAAAAACAGGGAGCAACGATTTTTTATTTTAAAGTCCTGTCTTAACAAACAAGCCTATGTTCAGATTAATATTCAGATTGCAGGGATGGAAAATAATGGAATATCTTCCGGTTGAAATAAAAAAATGTGTGCTTGTAACGGCTCCTCATACCAGCAATTGGGATTTTGTTTTTGGCATGGCAGCGATGAAAATAATGAAACTTTCCAGTCATTTTACCATAAAAAAAGAATGGCTTCGCTTTCCTGTAAAACGATTTCTTCTTTCAATGGGAGCTATTCCTATTGACCGTAGTAAAAAGAATACTCAGGGAGAAAAGAAAAGCACTGTTGACCTGATGGTTGAATTATTTGATACACATGATGAAATACGTTTAATTATTCCGCCTGAAGGAACACGCTCCCGTGTTGAAAAATGGAAGACAGGTTTTTATTATGTAGCCTTATTGGCAAAAGTGCCGATTGCTTTGGGATATATAGATTATGAAAGATGCGAATGTGGTATTGGACCATTGATTTATCCAAGCGGTGATTATAAATCGGATATGAAAAAAGTAATGGATTTTTATAGAAATGTTAAAGGTAAAAATCCGGAAAATTTTGCTCTTGATGCCGAATTAAGTTAGTGTTAAGTTATTCATAAAATGACGCAAAGTCCTGCTGAACTTATTTCAGCATCCTTAAGATTCCGAAACAAGTTCGGAATGACTAAGAATACAACAAAACAATTTTAACTTAACACTAGTAATGTATTTTTCGCAACTCTTTTCAATTAGATGTTAAGAAATCAAGCACCTTCGGAAGAATTTTAATTTTCATAGGTGAGTAACCAATAAATTCACCATCCATATCAATAGGTTGAGGAATAGATAAGGATTCAACTGTAATCTCTTTGGCAGATTTATAAATTATTTGCGGATGCTCTATTTTCTCGCATTTTTTAAAAGTAATAGAAAATTTAAGAAAATCAATTAAAGAAACTTCAGATAAAATTACAATTGCAAATTTCCCGTCATCCACTTCTGCATCAGGGGCAATGCCAATTCCACTGCCAAAGTATTTTCCATTAGCTACAACAAAATTTTTCACCTTTCCTTCAAAAGTAAATTCATCAGCAATCGCTTTTACCGGTTGATTACGATAGGTCAATAGTGTATTTATAATTGCTCTCATATAGGTAAAGTTAGCACCTAAAGCTTTAGAGTATTTGCCAAGATTTTGAACCACTACCCCACCAATTCCAATATCGGTAATATTAATAAAATACCTGCTCCTATCCGATCCTTTAAGATCCTTATACTGTGCAATGCCTAAATCTATTTCTTTAAAAGAATTGCTGTCAATCAGTTCTTTTATTCCGGATAGGGTGTGTGGACTCTTGATGGTTTTTATAAAGTCGTTTCCTGTGCCGTAAGGAAGTACGCCCACTTTTATGTCAAGCTCTTTATTCCTGTTTTTCGCCCGCATAACGCCATTAACAATTTCATTCAAGCTTCCATCGCCTCCAATACAAATAATATAATTGAACCCTTGTTCAGCCGCACTGCATGAAAGTTCTATTGCATGGCCGGAATATTCGGAAGTGAAAACCTCAATTTTATAATTATCAGAAAAAGTAGATTCAATCTCATTGATAATATGTTGCTTGTCTCTTACTTTTCCGTGTATTACAAAGGCGGTTTTTTTCATATATTAATTTTTAGCCTGATAAATTCTCAAAATGCTATTGTTTCCCCCCCCCGACAATTCACATTATTCAATGATTGCGCTTACTGGAACTAAAACATAAGTTTAATTTTGTTGAAAAAAGAGTTAACAAATTTAAGAAAGAAAACGAAGCTAAATGTAGGATGCGCTTATCTTTGTTATGATGCACAAATTCCTAAAAACCGTAACTGTCATTTTTGCTCTTTTTATAGTAAGTTTGGTGACTTCCTGCAAAAGCAGAGGTCCGTTTAATCCATACCTGCATAAAAAAGATAAACCCAATAAAATACAGATGGATGCAGATAAAAAAATAATAAAAAAAGGAAACAAGGCTTATAAAAGGCAGTTAGGAAATAACAGAAAGCATTTGTTTGGAAGAAGGAAGGCTCCGGGAGCTTGATAGAGTTTTACTTTACATCTTCATAATCTACATATTCTCCTTCGTTATCGCTGATTTTCTTTTTGGTTGGTGGTGCATAATCAATCGAAGTTTCTCCCTCTTTGCGTTTATTGTTTTGTTGAGAATCGTTGACACTTTTCCCTTGCTTGGTTCTATAGGTACTAATACTATCAAACACCCGCCAAACAATCCAGACAACTAATATGGTATAAAAAACATCTCTCATTAGATTCCACAAAGGTAATTAGTTTTATGCAAATAGAATTATATTTGCATTAATAAAATGACCAATTTGTCGATGTGCTGAGGTGATGTAATTAATGTAAGAAGTCATCGCACATATTTCGACAGGTCACAATATGTCTCGCACACTGTCAGGCTGAGTGAGCATTTGGCATTTGAGAATCAGGAAAGTGTTTTATCAATTTACAAGTTTTAATTCTATGAAAATAAATTCTTTTTTGCTCTTTATAATTGCATACCTATACATCGAAACATTCTCCTCCTGTTCTCCTGTAAAATATATAAAACCTTTAGATAAAAATCAACATGCTGCAACTGTTTCTTTGGGCGGACCACTTATTAAATATGGTACTGCTACAGTTCCGGTTCCATTTTTAACAGCAAATTACGGCTATGGAATTGACAGCTCTTTAACCGGATTTGCCTCCTTCAATGTTACCTCCGCTTTATTCGGAAATTTTCAACTGGAACTTGGCGCTACCAAACAAGTGCTTAAACAAAATAAATATTTCCCTGGGCTAAGTATTACGCCTGTTGCCAATATTATCTTTCGAAATACAGATGCCTATAAACTATACCCGCAATTATCTGTCAATGCTTTCTGGGAATATGGGAAACGCAAAAATTTTGTTTATATCAGCCTTGACAATTGGTTTGAGTTGGCGAAAAAACGGGCACATGATGTTAAACAGCCTAATCATTGGATATTTATGCCTTCTTTAGGTCATAGTTTTACGGAAAAAAAATGGAATTTTAATATGGAAGTAAAAATAATCGCGCCTAATTTGTCGAACGAAAAGTTGGTTGTTGATTATCAAACACCATTGAAAAATAAAGGAGCATTGGGCATATATCTGGGATATACCCGTAAGTTTTAATTTTCACATATTACAAAAAAGAATGAATTACAAATGAAAAAAATAATTTTCTTAACATTATTTGTACCAATGTTTACAGGCTGTTTGCGTTTGGATAATAATTTATATAATCCCAACATAACCAAAATTACCGAATATAAATTAGATAATTATTTTGGTGATACTGATTTCAGATTGGATCAGTCGTATCAAATTCCGGATAGTTTAATCCATATCTTTCAACTGACATCACAAGCCTCTGATGAATCTAGTGCGACCATGATTTATGCAATTTACATTGGTAGTATTGCTAAAATTGCTACCGATACAGTAATTATGTATTGTCATGGAAATTTCGATCACATGGATGCATATTGGCAAAGGGCTAAGTTACTTGCCAATACAAAAGGTAAGAATCGTTTTGGAGTGTTGATGATCGACTATCGGGGATTCGGTTTGTCAGATGGTAAACCCAGCGAAAATGGTTTGTATGCTGATGTGGATGCAGGATTGAAATGGCTTAAAAATAATGGCTTGTCGGATAGCAGATTAGTAATTTATGGTTTTAGTATGGGAACAGCACCAGCAACAAAATTAAGTGCTGAAAATTATTCTATGAAGCCCTCAAAATTAATGCTGGAGGCTCCTTTTGCTTCCGCGGAAGTGATGGTTCAGGATGCATCCGGACTTGCGCTGCCTGGCGCTTTTGTAACTGATTTAAAGATTAATAATGCTGAGGAAATTATAACGGTTCAACAACCTTTCTTTTGGATACATGGTGAGGCGGATGATTTTTTAAATATTGATACACATGGCGCTGTGGTTTACAATAATTATAACGGAACTTATAAAGAGGCACACCGTATTCCTAATGCCGGACATAGTACTATTCCAAATACGTTAGGTTTTCAGAATTATTTATATTTGGTAGGGAATTTTATTACACAGCATTAGATTCATTCTTGCATTATTAATAAATTCGATTCTCAACTACGATTTAGTGGCGTCTAACGAAAATAAAATTTATTTGATTTAATCGGGCGTAAAATTACATAGAATTTGTAAATTCTATTTTGGTATGGGAGTGATAGTAGCTCGTTGAGATTCTTTAAGACCTTAAATCCGCAAGGGTTGTTGAAAAGAAATAGGAAAAGTCAGTAAAAC
>JAVHPE010000067.1:0-19848 GCA_036170475.1 Bacteroidia bacterium
AAAACTTGTTGTGATTTGCTTTCAAAACGTATCTTTGACTTATTGATAAACACCTGGATGCTTTGCTCTCCTATATGGAAGCACGTTGTGATTTGCTTTCAAAACGTATCTTTGACTTATTGATAAACACCTGTTTGGTAACTGCGATATGAAAAGGCGGGTTGTGATTTGCTTTCAAAACGTATCTTTGACTTATTGATAAACACCTTATTAGTTGCTGGAGGAATTTATTTAGCAGTTGTGATTTGCTTTCAAAACGTATCTTTGACTTATTGATAAACACCTCTTATTTCGGTAGGGACTATTGAATTACGTTGTGATTTGCTTTCAAAACGTATCTTTGACTTATTGATAAACACCTAGTAATTATATTACTATCTCAGGCCTACCGTTGTGATTTGCTTTCAAAACGTATCTTTGACTTATTGATAAACACCATATCAGGATATAATTCAACAACAACAATGCTTTAAGAGAGGTTTATCAATAAAAAAAATGAGGTGTTATCAAACAATTGTCCGGGCTTGTCCCGGATTTTTTGTTTCTAATCGGATTAAAATAGCTCCAATTGTTGCGGAACATTCGGTAATTCTACTGGTTTTGAACCGTAAAATAATTCCATTTCACCGAACTGCTTATCTGTAATTTGTAATATTCCTATTTTCCCGTGTTCCGGTAAATTTTTTTTCACTCTTTTGCTGTGTACAGTAGCATTTTCGGAACTGGAACTATGCCGCACGTACATACTAAACTGAAACATACTGAACCCATCTTTTTGTAATTCCTTGCGGAAACGGGATGCCACTTTGCGCTCCTTTTTTGTTTCGGTCGGCAGGTCATACATTACAAGTGTCCACATAATTCTGTATGCGTTTAAACGGTCGGCACTTATTGACATTTTAAAAATGAATTTATATAAATTCGGGATACACGAGTTTGCGCTGTTCTCCGGCAAAACACTTTACCAAACTTACAGCCGTGCGCTGTGTTGCATTCATCAGTGGGCTTTTTTCACCATCCATCAGCACATCCATTGCCGGAATCTGCAATAACAGAGTCTTTATTTCCTTTGGAATATCTTCGTTGATTCCCTTTTCTTCAATAATAGAATAGACCACTTTATCCACATAGGGGCGGTAAGGTTCCATCAAATCATCTGCAAGGCAATAAGCATTGTAGCGGTTGTGATGGAAAATACCAAGTGTAGGAAGCAAACCTGCGCCAACAATACTACGAGCCATAGTAGCACGCAATAAAGCATAACCATAGTTTAAGTAGTTGTTGGGAGGCAATCCTTCCCTGAAACGTTTAAAAGAACTTACTGCCGGAAGGTTGTTAAATATATTTCCCCAATAATGTGCCGCTGCTGTGGCTTCGCAATTGTCGGAATCACCGCTTTTTACATTGCGGTAGAGTGGAATCAAATAGCTATTATCAATGTTTTTGCTACCGAACATCGCCGCTTGATTTTTTATTTTTTGCGAAATAGTTTGCGCCCACAATTGTTTTTTCAATGGTTCGGTTGCATCCAATTGTGCGCGAAAACGTTCGTTTTGTATTGTGTTGCCACATAAAGGAAGCATTAATCCGGTAGGGTGGTGGGTACTGTCACAGGTAATAAGCGCTGCGTTGTTATCAAGCAAGGCTTCCATTAATGCTTGCGTAATAGTTATTTGCTTATGGTCAAGTATTACAATGCCTATATCTTCAATCGGAATACTTGCCGATGCTTCTTTTTTGAAATGTTCCGGTATTGTATCGTTTTTCTCTACTTCCGGCAAACGTAAAACCAATTGAGCATTTGTAAGGCATAGATAGGAGGGATTTCCGAAGTAGAGGGTGCGTTTAATCATTTATAACGGTTTATGTTTCCTAATCTGTCAACTTTTAATTTTATACAAACTTCTTTTATCATAACCGTTTCTTCAGTTGTATCATTACCATTTTTATCTTTTTGTGGAGAGACAATTAATCTTGAACATTTATCATCAAAACTTGTATGAATTTCTTTTGATTTAATGGCTTTAGAAAAACTATTTGGTTTAAAATAAATATCAGTTTTTGAGAAATCATTTACTTTATATATCCTCTCAACAACTTTCTTTTTATTAGACCAATCAATTACTTCATTATAAGCCGCGCCATTTTTAATTTTTATTAACTCATCTTTTGTAGGAACATAAACTAAATCATTACTTTGGAGAAGTGTCGATTCAAATCCTTCTTTTTCTTCTGCAATTAATTTACCTGCCTTCTTTTTTTGTATTACATCATAAGATGATAAAGAACGAAAACCACTTCTTTCTTTCGTTATAATATTTTCCTCCATTATATAATATGGATTACCATCAGATTCCGCTAATTTATTTTTCAATGGGATTTTTAATCCAACATCTTCTTTAATTGTAACCATTCTAATTTTCATTCCTACTTTTTTATCGAGAGCTTCAAGCCCTTCATCTGAAAAAGGTTCGGGCATAACCGCATCTAATATTTTTAGTTCTTCATCTGTTAATTCAAGACCAGAATTATTATTTTCTATTTTTCTTTTCTTTTCTTCAACTCGCTTTTTATCTTCAATGAAAACTTCATAATCTATTAAGTGTTGATGAAGGGCTTGAGGGATTTTCGATTTCTCAGCATACGGAATTTTATTAATTTTTGTATGGTCAAATTTATTGTCCAACTTAACTCGTTTCGCAGCGTATTCTTTAAATACAGCAATTCTAACAGTGTATATTGGTTCGTTATTAATATCTTTTGGGTTGAATTTTTTAAGATACTTTTCTATTGCTTCAATATTACCATCAGACAGCCCAATGATTTTTTTTATCAATTCTCTCGTATCTTGGTCGTATATATAATCTGTATTTTTTTGAGCTGGCGTGTTTTGAGCATCCATCCTTTTTATTTGCAACTTAACAATATCAAGCATTTCTTTTGATGTTCGAAATGGTTTTACGATAATCTCCTTAATATATATTAAACCTTGAGGTTCTTTGAAAAGGGATTGGCGAATAGCCAGCCATTTTTTTCCATTTGTAGGTTTTGTTTGTTTAACATTAGTTTTTTCAAACAAAGGATATTTTTTTTCATTATCCGCAAATAACTGATTACCTTTTGCATCTAAAATAGGTTCCCACTTCGTATAAATGTTTTTAGGTTTATCAATTACTTTATTATATGATTTAAAGGTTACAATAGTTTCTTCTAATTTTTCTCCTGCATCTTTTGTAAACATTTCCCAAGGTAATGCCCATTCACGAATTTTAGTTTTAACAAGAGTTAATCTTGCTTTCTTAAACTCTTCATCTGTATCTGCTGCATTAAGTGTGTTTAAATATCGAATATGTTCGACAGTTGTAGCAGCTATAATAATTGCATCTAAGGCATGATGGCGATGGTCTATTCGTTTGATATCCAAATCAGAATTCTCTTTAATATGAAAATCAACATCGTTTTTATCTTTTTTGTTTTCTAAAATATAAGTGTCATTATTTAATTTTTCTAACCTTTCAAAACGTGGTTTAACAAGTTGTTTCCATTTTTTTTGTAAGCCCCATTCCTTTTTTAGTTCGCTTGTAATAGCACCAATAGTAAATACAATTCCCGTTTCTTTATTTTTAGCAACAGGATAAAGGAGTTCGCTAATTTTTTTAGTAATATATCTTGTATCATTTATTTGGCGGGAAATAAAATCGTCTGGAATTTCAGTTGCTAAAAGGTTTTGCAATTTTTTACCTCTGAATGTTCTTTTGCAATGTTCAACATAGGATGGATAATCATGCAGTTTGTATTTTATACCATTGTATTCACAACCTCCATTTCTGCTGCTAATGAATAAGGCTGCTAGCTCTTTGCCCTTAGCTTTATTTACGCCACTTTCGGAAATAACTAAATTGTCAAAACTATCGTTTTTGATTTTTGCTTTGGGTAAAACGTGTTCGATTTGATATTGATTTTCATCAAATAATTTGCTTAAAGGAATAATTTTTCCAGTATATGGCGACACACATTTTTGGCTTAACCATAATGTGTATTTTTTTATTTCTTGGTTTTTAGGGATTTTTTCTTCTCTTACCTTCTTTTCAAATTCATCATCCCTTAATCCTGAAGTGCTTTTCCAGATTCTAAACCTGTCAATATCTGTTGGATTGTTTGGATTAGGTTTTACTTCAAATTTTGTTGTTACTTTTTTTATTTCTTCTCCTTCATTTTCATATTGCTCGAAACCATTTAGTAATTCATAAAGAAGAGCTTTTATTCTTTTCTTTTCTTCAAAATTATCTATTGAATTATCGGACGCTTTTTTTCTTTCTTTAGCATTCTTTTTTAAATCTCTGCCCATTTCAATATGTATTTCATCAGGCTGTCCATATTTTTCCCATATATCTTTTACTATAAATAAGGTTTCTCTGATTACTTGCTCAACAATTGGATTTCTTAAACTATTGTTGGGTAACCTTTCCATTATATTAAAGTCGGATGGCTGAGCATACTTATCTGTATTAGTTCTTTCCGAATGCCTGTCATAAACCAAATAGCACGCTTGGTAAGTGTTCAGACCTTTCAATAAATTATCTTTACTTATGAAACTTTTTAATAATTGTTTTTGAACATCATCGTCTGCAATATCATTTATTTTTCTCGGATTAAAATTAATTGCTTCTAATCGTTTATAAATTTCTTTCGCTCTGCTTTTTACTGCGTCGTTTATTTGAGTTTCATTATTATACTTGCCACAACGCATTAAAGGCAATAACTTTTGAATAGCTTTCGAAGAATAAGATGCGTATTTTTTTGTTGCTTCTATTTCAGGTGCCGATGCTATTGCTCTTGCAATATTTTCAGGAAAATCAAATGTTATTTTTTTTGTATTCTTTCTTTTATTCTCATTTAGTGCAAGAGCTTTATAAATAGCTCGTTTAGATTGTTCTTCATCATTTAGGCTGATAGAATAAGCGATGTTCCAGAGTTTGTAAAATTTGCCTTTATCACTTAAATTTAATTCGCCTTCTGTTTCATACTTGTACTTCCTAAATATTTTTCTGAAATATTCTTTCGTTTGATTACCTTCTAACTCTGTTTTACCATCAAAAAACATATTGATTCTATATTTCTCGTTAGTCAGATTTATTTCTGGTTTATGTTTTTTTATTTCATCAAAAATATTCTGCTGTGTTACTGTTTTTGAAGAATCAAACAGGTCAAATAATTTTTCTTTGATGACATCATCAATATAATTAGTAGTTACATCAATATCAACTTTGTCATATACTTTATCCAATACTTTTTCAATTCCCTCTCTTTGTAATATCTTAATGTTGTGAATATCTTGCCATATTCTCATTTCTTGAAATTCAGGGCTGGATTTTGGTGCGCACTTTACTCCGTATGTTTCGCCATCAATTCCTTTATGGCTTTCGTATTGACATTCGCCTCTTGAATTTTTTTGTGATTTTAAATCACGCTGATAATAAATAATATCATTAGAAATTATATTTAGAAGCCCTTTTTCTTTAAGCTGATTTTGTTTGGCTAAATTATGTTTATATAAAGTAGAAATTATTTCTTCTATTTTATTATCATTTAAAATTTCACTTTCAGTCTTTTCTTTTAACCGCAATTGAATTTGTTTGTTCCAAATAGTTTCTAATTCTCTCTTGTATTTTTCACGCCTTACGGCTATTTGTCGTATTTTATAATTTTTATCTTTTACTAATTCATCAAAGAAAAATTCTCCAGGTTGTTTATTTTCTGCGTCAATTTTATTATCAAGTGCAACCAAACTAAGAGCCCAGTCATCGGCTGTTGGGATTTGAGGCTTTAGTTGAGTTACATTACCTTTTGCATCTGTTTTTTCGGTAATTAAAAAAGTAAATTCTTTTTCTTCCCATTCGGGTTTTTTGTATCTTTTTTCTTCCCAAGGCTTTACTATTTCCGATAACGGAGTAATAATAAAAGTGAATTTTTTGTTCTTATCAATTTCAGTACTTTTTAAAACGACAGATTGTATCTTTAAAATCTCAACCCATTTTTTTTCAACTACTCCTTCTTCTTTTAAATCTTTTCTGCTACTCTTAAAACCTCTGCGTTGATTCATCATGTATGTAATGCGACATAGTTCGGCAATAGAGATTTTTTCTGTTAATGCTTTTTTGCGGAGATAATAAATAATCCAGTCTTCGGATAATGCTAATTCCCCTTTTTTGTTAGCAACACCTAATAATTTTGTTGCTTCCTCTATTGTTGATTTCTCGAAGGGTAAATGAGTACTTATTTTAAACTTAAAATTTTCATTACTTTTCATTTCCTCTTTAAAATCTTCTGGAAATTTTTCATTTAACCAACCAAGAACTTTAAATACTTTAATTAGCCTTGTTCTGCGGAGTTTATAGCGTTGTTTTAATCTACGACTTCCTCGTTTTACTCTTCGTGCCGCAGCTTTTGTTTCTGCTTTACTGCCTGCTTCCCATTTGTTTAAATACTGTGCATCTATAGGGACTATTCGACTTCCAATCCATTCAATATTTCCTTCTTTCCCAAAATCATTAATTGATTTAGGCATATTAATTAAAGCTGCACCTATAGAATTAGTACCTAAATCAAGTCCAAGTATTTTTTTTGTTTCCATATAAAGAATTTATTTATATTTGTAACGAAGCAAATCACAATAAGGATTATTCCGTAATGAAGATTTTCTCTTCAATAGTTTTTGCCCTTGTACTCTAACAGGGGCTTTTTTTATTTCCTCAAACTTACAACTTTCAAAATTCTAATCATATCACAATAAACATTATTCCTTATAAAAACTTCTAAGACAAAAAATATTTTTTTTTCAATTGGCTATAAGCACCGGATTAAATACTTCCCAGCCGCTTACATCATATCCTTTTTCAATTTTATTCTTACTATATCGCCAACTCCCATTTTTGGGAATGACTATACCGCCGATGGTTTTTTTACCTTGTTGATTTCGAGAAGATATGTAATCATTTAAAGCATTATGTTTAGCAACCATATCGAGATCGGAATTTTCTTTTTGGGGGTCAAATAACCCCGCATAAGGTGGCTTTCTGTGAAATATTGCCGTGATATACCTTCAGGAACTCAAATACACCTAAATCTGTTATGAATATTATATAACCAGCTTCAGTATGTAAATAAAAAAAGGGTTTCAGATAAACATCTGAAACCCTTTTTTGTCAATCAATTTGTCAATACTGATTTGCAACTACTTGATAATCAGTACTATTTGTGATCCCGCTGGGATTCGAACCCAGGACCCCTACATTAAAAGTGTAATGCTCTACCAGCTGAGCTACGGAATCTAATCTACACTTGTTAATCGTTTTCCCATTTTTGATTTTGGGAGTGCAAATATAGATGCAATATTTGCTTTTACAAAGCCTTTTTAAAAATAATCTGATTTTTTTTCTTTTCGCTTGATTTTCAGTCTATTCGCTTGATGTTTAGAGATTTCTTCTTTTTGTTAAGACCATCCAAATACATAATATGCTTCATGTGTAATTCAAAAAAATAGATTATAATTGTATCCGAATTAATCAAATTCAAATGCCTTCGCCTTTAGAAATAAAACCGGGGATTGGTCTTTCTTCTCTCAATTTTGGGGCTTCTATGGCTGACGCCGAAAAAATATTTGGAAAAACGGAGGAGGTTCAACTGATTGACGGTATTGCTGAATATCGAACAACTGTTTGGCATTATTGGGAGATTGGCTTTACTTTGTTTTTTGACGAGCAAAATTTTCAATTGTTTAATTGTGTCGAAATTGATAATTTAGATGCGCAGTTGTGGGGTCAAACTATTTTTGATTTTAAAGAGAAACGAATTATTGAATTATTTAAAATGAAGGGTTTTTTTTTATACGAAACGGAAATGCACGAATGGGGGGAAAAGCGACTGAGTTTCGATGACGCTCATATTGATTTTTATTTCAACAAAAATAAATTGATCTCCATAAATTATTGTAAACCAATAAAGGATTCACAAATACTTATACTTAAAAACTAATGGCAAATTTTTTTTTAATAGGATATATGGGTAGCGGTAAATCTACCGTGGGCGAAAAACTCGCTGTAAAATTAAACTATGATTTTATTGATCTTGATAAACTCATTGAAAACGATTACAAACAATCTATTCCGGAAATATTTTCAACTAAAGGAGAAAAGGAATTTAGAGCGATGGAACACAATACGTTGAAACGATTGTTTGAAAAAGAAAATTGTGTGATTGCCTGTGGTGGCGGAACTCCTTGTTATTACAACAATATGGAGCTGATGAACAACAATGGAATTACTGTTTATATAAAAATGAGTGTTGATTCTCTTGTCAGTCGTTTGCTAAATGCAAAATACAAACGACCTTTGATTGAAAATAAAACTGAGTCTGAGTTACGCACCTTTGTCAACAGACAATTGGAAAAACGAGAAGATATTTATCATCAGGCTCAATATACGGTAAAAGGGAAAGATTTGAATATTAATGAACTTGCTTTGTTTGTGAGAGAACAAGTTGGTGTTTAAGAAATGTTAAATTATAAATGTTGAATTATACCTGCTGGGAGAACTCTGTTTTTTTATTTTTCATTTATAATTCAACATTCAACATTTTTTTTCATACCACTTATTTATTTTCTTAATAAAATCGGCAACCTGCTGTGTTGGCCATAATGGAAGATTTTCTCCATTACTAATAGTGCAGTACAAAGTCATTTGAAACAAAGCTCGCAGTATGCTGAAATACGGAATAAGTTTAATTTCTGTTAATGATAATGTTGCCTCTGTTTGGTATCCTTTCAAAAAAGCATCGATAATTTCCGGCGTTTTATTTTTATGATCATACCACATGAAAACGCCAATGTCATAGGTTAGACAGCCTTTCCCAAAAAAATCAAAATCAAAAAATGTAAATTGATTGTCCGCGGTAATGTGAAAGTTTTCCGCCTGCAAATCTCCATGACAAATACCTGTTCTTAATTCCTTTTTATCGATACTACTGAAAAGTTTGATAAAATCATTTTTTAGTTGCAACAGATAATCTAATTGCTCCTGATGGCACACAAGTATCGGTTTTAAGACAATTAATGTGTTATTAAATTGCGTTTCAATATCATAATTTTGAGCAGTTATTCCAAGTGATTTATTTCGTGTTAAGGAATGTATTTTCCCTGTTTCAACTCCTAATAAAAAAGATTGCCCGAGTGATAATTTCCTGACTTGCTGTCCTTCTGCAAACGTGAATAATACTGCATATCTCAAACCTTCGGGTGCAGCAATGGTTTGAATAAATTTTGCTTGTTTATCTTTTACCGGGAAAGATACTGAAACATTATTTTCTTTTAAATAATTTAATAATTTCAGCTCGGTTTCAATACTCTCAATAGTTCGCCAATTGTGTTTATAAACACGTAATATAAATTTCTGTTTATTAACATTTCTTTCCCTTTCTTCAATACCTTTTAAACTCAACTCTCCATTTTCAAAAGACTCCGATCCGGAAATTAAATAGGTATCGTTAAATCCTCGTTTCAAATAGGTAATGGAGGAATCGGAATTAATAGTGTAATTACTTAAAAATAATTGCAATAGCGCTTTTGAAGAGAGTGAGGAATATTCAACAGGAAAAAACCGCATTCGAAATAGTTTATTTTATTACACCCAGACTGTCTAATTCCTTTGTTGTTATAGTTGGCAATGTAGCCTCTTTGATCATTTTACCAAGTGCAAATAATCCTGTTTTTTTTGCATCACTTTCGGTTTTGAAAGCTCTGTTCCCGGGTATTGCAGGTATTATTGGTTGATGAATCATTTTTTTATTTTCAATATAAATATCATATCCCCAACCCTGCGTTTTTCCGGTACTGTCTTTTACTTCAAATGTTTTTACTTCCATCTTATTCGATGGGGAAAGAGATGGTTTCACAGCAAAAGAGTCAGCATTGGCATCGGTTGAAACCGTTGATTGAAAAGACGATGATTCACTTTTCTCTCTTCCTTCTTCACAGGAAGAAATCAGGAAGAGTGTTGGAAATAATAAAACAGACGTATAAAATTTCATTGGATATTAATTGTATTTGCGAAATCAGTGGCGAAGATTTGGTTTTGATAGTTTAGCTCGACTTAGTTGTTGTTTAAATTGTTGCCGGATAAAATTAGTATTTTTTGTTCATCAATTTAAAAATTATTTCGCCCTCTCAGTTCTCACATTCAATTGTTATCTTTATAGCCAATTCTTTTTTTACATCGATGATTGAAAAAAACAGGCGCTCGCAACCTTTTATAATGGTACTTATTGTTACCATTGTATTGCTCATTGCGTCATTGGTGGATACGAGTATAAATATATTGGGTTTCGAATCCAAAAAGGTGGAACTTCTTTCAGATGTTTTACTAAAAAAGAAAATTCAAAACGATTCTTTACCAATACTGATTGCACTAGATTCCACTATATCAAAAGATAGCGCAAAATTTGTTGTGAGTTCTCCCAGCATTAATTCTCCCAATATTGTTGATTTTAAAACAGATACAACATCTACATTGTCCCGTTTTTTTCAAGCTTTAAATGCTACAAAAAAAATTAAACACAAAACCCGTATCGCTTATTTTGGTGACTCAATGATTGAAGGGGATTTAATTACCCAGGATTTAAGAAGTTGCATGCAAGATACTTTTGGCGGCTATGGAGTAGGATTTGTTCCAATTACTTCAATTGTCGCAGGGTTTAGGGGTTCTGTAATTCATTCTTTCGATGGCTGGACAACTTACAATTTACTGCAAAAGTTACCGGAAAACCATTTGTTAGGCATTTCAGGGTATGGCTTTGTGCCAATTACGTCGAATTCCGATGATACTTCAACTACTACTGCTGAAAGCTGGGTAAAATACATTACTGTCAATAAAAAACACATCAATAAATTTTATGAAACAAAATTACTTTACGGAAAAAGCGAAGGAGAAAACTATGTTGTTATTAATGGTTCACGCTATTTGCTTAAAGGCGCACACGCTGTAAATCAAATTGACATTAGTAACGGAAACGCTTACCAATGTATTAAAGCAACATTTCAATGTAAAACACCTCTTGATATTTTTGGTTTTAGCATGGAAAGTGACAGCGGAGTATTTGTTGACAATTTTTCATTCCGTGGTAACTCCGGAATGCCTATTGTTAAAGTAGCACAGAGTGTTTATTCAGGAACCAACACCTGTTTGAATTATGATTTAGTGGTTTTAGAATATGGTTTAAATGCCGTTAATCCAAAGGTTACAGACTTTTCATGGTATGAGCGTGGAATGAATAATGTTATTAAACACATTCAGGCGAGTTTCCCAAATACGAGTATTTTACTGATTAGCGTGGGCGATAAAAGCTACCGTAATGCTGGCGTTTATGAAACCGATCCCAGTGTTCCCATTTTAGTGGAAACACAAAAAAGAATGGCTAAAAATAATAAAATCGCATTCTGGAGTTTATACGATGCCATGGGTGGAAATGGCTCTATGGTAAAATGGGTGGAAGGTGATACTATCCTTGCTAATAAGGATTATGCACACTTTAATTTTAATGGAGCTCACAAAGTCGGTAAATTATTATTCAATAAATTAATGCGTGAATATAAGGAGTATAATACTAAAAGCGCCACTGTGACTTTACCCTTATGGTGTAGCGACAAACACTGAAATTAATAACAATTTTTATTTTAGTATTAGAGTTTATATAAGTTAAGACTGATTCCAAACTATCCCTCTCCTTTTTTAAGGAGAGGGACGGGGAGAGGTTTAAAAAATAGAATTGTTTTTTTACTTATATAAACTCTATTTTGAAATAAAAAGAACCACAATTTTTAATGAAAAAATTATTTATTATTACTATCGTTTCATTTACTACTTGCTTCTTGAATGTCCAGGATGGTTTGTCTTTTGCTCAAACCATCGATTCTTTATCTTACAAACAATTTACTTTTATTAAGGAAAACTTGAATAAAATTGAAAATGACAGTAATTCCTTACATTTTTTTTATAAAAAATTATATGAATTACAGAAAACAAAAAAAGGACGTGTAGATATTGTTCACATTGGTGATTCCCATTTACAAGCTGATTTATTTTCGGGAACTATACGGCAAAAAATACAATTACAGTTTGGTAATGCGGGCAGGGGATTATTATTCCCTTATCATATCGCTAAAAGCAATGAACCTACAACTTACAAAACTACAAGCAACACCATCTGGGATGCTAAACGAAATGTGTTTTACGAAAACCCTTTACCCATAGGCATTAGCGGCTTTACAATTGAAACAACTGATTCTTTAGCCGAAATTAACTTAACGGTAAAAGACCAGCCCGGACTAGGCTATAGCTTTACCAAATTTACTTTGTTTCATGAAAAAGGAATCTGTAATTACGATATCACTATTTGTGATGAAATAAATTGTGAAAAAGGAATTTTTAAATCAACGGATACAGCAATTAATTCATTCGTTTCTGTATTAAAATTTGATAAACCTATTTCCCAAATCATTCTGCGAAATAAAGATACCGATACGCTTAATCAAAAGACTACCCGTATATATGGTATGTTGCTCGAGAATGATTCTTCCGGTGTTTTATATAATATGATAGGTGTTAATGGCGCGGAATACAGACATTATGTAAAGTCTAAATATTTTATGGATCAATTACCTTATCTGAATGCCGATTTGGTAATAATTTCATTGGGCACTAATGAGGCTTTTTCAGCAGGGTTTGATAAAACTTTATTCTATCACAATATTGATACGCTTATTACAAATATAAAAATAACCAGCCCAAATGCTTCTGTTTTATTGACAACGCCCACTGATTCATACCGCAGAACGCGCAAAGGGAAAATAAAAAATCCTGATATGATGCAAGCCAGAGGGGCTATCATTGACTATTGTTTACAACATAATTTGCCTTATTGGGATTTATATGAAATTATGGGAGGCTATGGTTCTATGGCAAAATGGTTTGCTGCAAAACTTTCTGCAAAAGACCGTGTACATTTTACCGGAAGAGGATACCAAATTCAAGGTGATTTATTTTATCAGGCTTTGATGAATGGATTTGAAAAATATATTACTTCAAACTAATATTTTTTATATCATTGGTTTTTTTACAGTTTTTTTTCAATAAAACGGCAGCCAGATAGGCAAAATACAATAGTCAAATACAATAAAGGAAGTGCCCCGAAAAAAAATTTTCTAAAAATGTTTTGTTCTTGATTTATTAATTGGAGTTCCCATTGATTAGCAGATTTACTTTTTCAATTGCCTGGTCAAACTCTATGGTCTTATCAAATATAGCTTCAACTCCCAGTTTTTTGCATTCTTTTCTGCTATCATTCGTTAAAGTATCGCTGAGTACAATAATCGTTGTAGTTACGTAGCGTTCTTTTATTTTACGCACCAGGTCTAACCCATCCATATCTGGCAACAGCAAGTCAAGAATTACCATATCCGGTGGATTTTTAGCCATTTCCAGCAAAGCTCCTTTACCGTTCCTTGAAAATCCTACGATAAGAATTTTTGCGTTTTGGCTCAGGGAGTTGAACAGGCGATTTGCCGTTACAAAAAAATCATCTATGATAAATACATATTTATTGTTTTTTTTCATGATTGTGTAATCGTAACTGGCAGTTGTTTCCTGTTACAGAAATATTTCAAAACTGATTCTTGTGCAAAGTTCTTACATCATCTGCGACAGCATTGTAAATAATAACGGAAAAGAAATGTAGTTAAAACAACTACAAGGATTTGTTTCTGAAAACTCAAACTAATTTATTGATCATCGAATAATTTATCAGATCATAATTCGTTTTAAAATTCATTTTTTCCATAATTCGTGAACGGTAGGTACTTACTGTATTTGGGCTTACAAAGAGAAGTTTTGCGATTTCAGCATATTTTTTCCCTTTCGCGATATGAATAAAAACTTCAAATTCCCTTGCTGAAAGCAATTCGTGATGAAGTTTGTTTTTACGAATTAAATGGTCTGCCATCAATTCAGCTATGGTTGAGGTAATGTATTTATTCCCTTCCAATAATGTTTTAATTGCCTTTACCAGTACTTCAGGTTCGCAAATATTGGAAATACAGCCGCTGGCACCTGCTTTTATCAAGCGTACACCATATATTTCTTCGGAATGTCCGCTAAAAATTAATATTGGTAAGGCGGGATAAGTTGTACTTAATTGTTGAATCCATTCTATTCTCAAGCCTTCTCCCTGAAAAATATCACAGATGAATAAATCTACTTTATTTTTTTTTAATAACTTGAGTATAGCATTAGGGGTGTTGGCTTCCAGCACATTCGTATTTTTGAATGCACTTTCAATAATATACCTCAGACCTTTCCTTTCGATTGGATGTTTAAGTGAAATTATAAAATTTATCATGAACTTTTTCTGTTTATATTAAATGCAGGTTTAACAGGGGGGGACGAAAAATTTCTCTTATTTAGACCTTCATGGTATTTAAAACATTGAAGTGCTTGCCACAATAAAGATAAAAAGGGATAATTGTCGTACACCCGTTTAACAGTGCTACATAATAACGCAATATAATTGGGTACGAAGAAACGCAGAATATCTTAAACGGTAATTAATAGAAACCATGAAAGTGTTGTAGTGGAATCAACTACAAATAGGATGGATTTATATTATTCATTAATAGAAAACAGTACAATTGTTTTGCCTCATCCACAGCCTTTCTCCAAAGGAACAGGGGGAGGGGGCAAGTGAAAATTCATAGTAGTCTTATTTTAATTTGCGGTTACTTTACGTATAGTATTCCTACCTCATGGAAACATCTTTTTCATTAAAAAGAGGTTTCGCCAAATCTCGATAGGACATTTCGTCTTTAACTCAACATGAGTTATAAAACTAATTTTTGCTCAATGGCATAATGGATGAGATCGGCATTGGTTCGTAATTTCATTTTTTCCAGAATACGTGAGCGGTAGGTGCTGATGGTATTTACACTAAGGGAAAGCGTTTTAGATATTTCAGAAACACTTTTTCCTGAGGCGATAAGTTTGAGCACTTCAAACTCCCTGTCAGATAGCGATTGGTGCGGCAGCAATTTATTATCTATTAAAATATTATCGGCAAGCAAATCGGCAAGGGAGATAGAAATGTATTTTTTTCCGTTTATAATTTTCCTGATAGCATTTACTAACTCTTCGGAAGCGGTATCTTTGGTAACATACCCGGAGGCACCAGCTTTTAAAGCACGTACAGCATACTGCTCTTCTGGATGCATGCTCAAAATCAGAACAGGAAGAAAAGGAAATTCTTCGCGAATTTGCTTGAGCAGGTCAATTCCTGAACGCCCGGGCATGGAAATATCGCTGATCACTAAATCAAATTTTTCCTTCCTGATAATTTTCAATGCTTCTTCCGTGGATGAAGCTTCGCTGATTTGCGCATTAATAAATTCTTCCAGAATGATTTGTTTCAACCCTTTTCTGAGGATTGCATGATCATCGGTAATGATTATTTTTAATTTCATTTTTATGAAAATTCTATAGAGTAATTGCAATAGTAGTAAGTTACCACGGAGACACGGAGAACACTCTCTGCTTAGTGGGGTTCCGTCGTTTCCACAGGCACTATCAGTTTGACAGTTGTTCCTTTCCCTTCTTGAGTTTGAATTTGAATATCGCCTCCCATCATTTTTGCTCTTTCCTTCATTCCAATGATGCCGAATGATTGTTTTTGTTTTACATTTTCTATACCAAATCCTTTCCCATCGTCGGAAATAGTAACAATTAAGTTTTTGTTTTCTATTTTCAAATGTAAATTTACTTCACTTGATTCTGCATATTTGGCAATATTGGTGAGCGATTCCTGAATTATCCGAAATACATTGATAGAAACCTGTGATGACAAATTTACTTCAGTATCAATCTTTAAATTGCATTTTAGTCCTGTACGATTGCAGAAATTTTTAACCTTCCATTCCAGAGCCGCCGATAAACCAAGCTCATCCAGTATTTCGGGGCGGAGGGCGGAAGAAATATGCCTGACCGTTTTTACCGTTTCGTCAATCAAAATGATCATTTCATTGGTTCTTTCTTTAATAAGTTCCTTATTTGTTATATTTTTTAAAACACATTCGGCATCAATTTTCAAAGCGGCAAGTTGTTGTCCCAGTTCATCATGTATTTCACGGGCAATATTTTTCCGTTCTTCTTCCCGGATGTTTTCTAAATGGGTACCAAAGTCACGGAGCTGCTTATTCATCAAAAGAATTTCATTTTCTACTTTTTTGCGTTCGGTAATATCCTGCAATGTCCCAACAATCCTAATCGGTATTCCACTTTCGTTTTTTTTAATTTCTGCCAAAGCCGAAATATATTTCATTGCAGAGCCATCAGCAGGGTTGATCCGTATTTCGATATTGTATTCTTTATTATATTCAATCAAATCTGACGCTGCCTGTTTTTCTTTTTCCACATCCACAATACAGGATGCAATTTTTTCTTTTGGTAATTCCCCTTCCTCATCCTGAAAGCCATAAATGTTCATCGCCTCTTTCGATGCCCAAACCATACCACTATTCAAATCCTGTTGCCAGTATCCCAGTTTACCAATTTCCTGCGCTTTAAGTAATCTTGCTTCGCTTTCTATTATTTTTTCTTCCGCAAATTTCTGCAGCTTTGCATTTTCAAAAACTTCAAGAGCAAATGATATATCTCCTGTTACCTCTTTCAACAAAGCGATTTCCTGCGTATCGAAATAATTTATTTCAGAAGCATATAATGAAAATGCACCTATCACTTTGCCTAATTTTGTTATTGGAATGGCAATTGATGAACAGTAACCACGAAGTAATGCTTCTTTTTTCCACGGATTCATAAGTGCGTCATTTGCTATATTATTGCAAATACTAATGCGACCTTCTTGTAATGCTTTACCTGTAGGTCCTTTCCCTTCAGGAACATCCGCAGTAGAAATAATTTTTATGATAGAAAGATAACCACTCTCTTCGCCGGCGTGCATTACCGGATTTACTTTCTTTGTTTTTTCATCTATCAAACCAATCCATGCCATTCTGAATTTTCCTATGTTAATAGCTATGTTGCATGCTTCTTTAAACAAAGTTTGCTCATCCGTTATCCTTACAATTAATTGACTGATTTGGCTGATAAAAAAATAAAGACGGTTGATTTTAATAATTTCTATTTCATTTTTTTTTCGCTCAGTAATGTCCTTGATGATATGCGTAAAAGAAGTGATTTCCCCCTTTTTATCAAAAACAGGAAATGCTGATGATTCATACCTTTTGTTGTTGTCGGAAAATTCACTTATTACGGCTTTTTTCTCTTTCAGTGAAGCAACGCACGGGCATTCAAGTATTGGGCAATCCAGTTGATGCACCAATGCGTAACATTTTTCTCCAATAATCTGGTGTCGTTTCTTTTTCAAAAAGTTGAGGCCGGCAGTATTTACCTCCATAATCTCGTTGTTTGGAGAGATAACCAAAATAACATCAGCAATCGCATCAAAAGTATTTTTCCAGCCAATTGATGCCTCTGCCAATTTTACATCCACTTTTTTTCGTTCCGCAATTTCCTGTTCCAATTTTAAGAACTTATTTTGAAGTGCTTGGTATAGCTGAGCTTTTTCGAGCACCAGAGAAATTTGAGCTACGAGGGTTTGTACTAATTTTAAATTCCTATCCGTAGGTTTTTTAACGGTATTCCCTTCAGTTATTACCCTGCTGAGGGTTTGCAATTTCTCCGTTAGCTCGTTTATTGCGTCCATACCTTTAGTTTTAAAAGTTTTGATGCCGTTACGAGTATTAAGTTAAATTTGATTTGATATATTGTATACATTCCGACAGCATTCAATTGTTTAGTGTAAACTCCGTGGAGGAATCTTTTTATTACTAAAAAGATGTCTCGACTAACCTCGACATGATATTGCGTCTTTTAATAATTAACTCAACACTCGTCTTCAATCTTAAAATAATGGAGCAGTAAAAATACAATTAATTAATTGAAAATCAAGGAAGTATCAATAATTTTATTAACAGGACTTAAATGAAGCGGACCCAAACAACAATTATTCGGAACACTAATAAAAACAGATTAAAGCGCTTTAGTTCAACTCCTCCGCAATTAAATGTAGTAGCTTTATTTCCGACCTAACAGAGAGAAATTAATTGATCAAACTAAAGCCTGTGTAAGGAATCAACGCTTTCGGAATTTTTATTCCCTCAGGTGTTTGGTTATTTTCCAATAGAGAAGCCACAATGCGGGGTAATGCCAATGCACTGCCATTGAGGGTATGGGCAAATTGTGATTTGGAATTACCTTCTTTAAAACGCAATTTCATCCGGTTGCTTTGAAACGTTTCAAAGTTAGAAACGGAACTTACTTCCAGCCATTTTTCCTGCGCTGCAGAAAATGTCTCAAAATCGTATGTTAATGCGGATGCGAAACTCATATCTCCGCCACAAAGTTTAAGAATGCGGAAAGGCAGTTCCAAGTCACGCAGCAAACCTGCTACGTATTCCCGCATATCTTCCAATGTTTGATAGGATTTATCGGGATGTGCAATTTGCACTATTTCTACTTTATCAAACTGGTGCAAACGATTCAATCCGCGAACGTCTTTTCCATAACTTCCTGCTTCTCTACGGAAACAAGGGGTGTAGCCACACATTTTAATCGGTAATTGTTCTGTCTTTACAATCACATCGCGATAAATATTAGTGATAGGCACCTCAGCTGTAGGGATTAAGTATAAATTATCAATTGTGGCATGGTACATTTGCCCCTCTTTGTCGGGCAGTTGCCCCGTTGCATACCCGGAAGTTTCATTTACCATAATTGGTGGTTGAATTTCCAAATATCCGGCTGCGGTGGCTCTGTCGAGGAAAAAATTTATCAACGCTCGCTGCAAACGAGCTACTTTCCCTTTATACACAGGGAAACCGGCTCCGGTAAGTTTTACACCCAATTCAAAATCAATTAAGTTATACTGTTCAGCAAGCTCCCAATGGGGTTTTGCGC
The DNA here is from genome assembly GCA_036170475.1 of Bacteroidia bacterium. Lineage (GTDB taxonomy): Bacteria > Bacteroidota > Bacteroidia > 2-12-FULL-35-15 > 2-12-FULL-35-15 > 2-12-FULL-35-15. The sequence continues at coordinate 19,071 of JAVHPE010000067.1, forward strand.
CCGGATGCAATTTTGGAATTTCTCCCTCCTGATGTATATTTTCATTATCGGCGGGAGTTTTACCTTTGGGTACAGTTAGGTTTGGCGTATTGGGAACCTGCACCAATAAGGCATATTGCTGCTCTTCAATTGACTTTAACAGTTCAGCAAGTTTATTTGAACCTTCTTTTACAGCAATACTTTTATTTTTTAGTTCATCGGCTTCTGCTCTTTTGCCTTGTTTATACAAATCACCAACTTGCTTTGCAATAACATTTGCTTCATTAAACAATGAATCCAATTCATTTTGGGTGCGTCTTCTGTCATTATCAAATTCAAGAACTTTTTCAAGAATTGCTTTTGCATCAAAATTTTTTATCGCTAAACGCTGTATGGCTTCGTCTTTATTTTCGCGGATGTATTGGAGTTGTAGCATATAAGAGTTAGGAGTTAAGAGTTTAAAGTTAAAGAGTTAAGAGATTTTATAATTTAATTTTAAATTGAGTTTAAGGCTTATCACACTTTCATGGAGTGCCGTCGATTTTGTCATCCTGAGCTTTTCGCGAAGGATCTTCTTTTATTATTGATATTGCTATTGTTTGACAAGATCCCTCTCCCGTAAAAACGGGCTCGGGATGACATCCTTTACAAAATTCAAGCATAAAAATAAAAAATCTCCTGAACTTCTGTTGAAGCTTAGGAGATTTTAATTGTTTTATTGAATAATCTTATGCTTCTGTAGGAAATGGAATAATAGAAACATACGATTTATCATCGCGTTTCTTTTTGAATTCCACAG
>JAVHPE010000068.1:0-4447 GCA_036170475.1 Bacteroidia bacterium
TTTGGTATGGTTAAGTTTCGCAAGCTCCACGCGAAGCGTGGTTTAGTGCAACATTACCTATGCAATAAGGCCGATAACAATAAATTTCATCATTTGAGTTCGCTATGAAAATTGGTCGTGACAAAAACCTTTCACAATGGTATAAATTTATTTTTTATTTGATTTTTGCCGCTGGTAATTTTATAATTTTGTTTACGAAGTCGTCCACATGATTTTGAACAATTATTATGTTAATAGAATTTAAGTAAAATATGTTTTGAAATACAAAACAAACTAAAGATGACAAGCAACAATAATAAAATGCGAAAATTATTCTATTTTATTACCCTTATTTTTATTAGTTTATTATTTACACCGAGTAAACTAATCTCACAGCCACATCCTGAAAATACAAAATTCAAACATTTAACTGTTAATGACGGGCTTTCTGACAATTATGTTAGTGCTATTTTACAGGATAAAGAAGGATTTATGTGGTTGGGAACATCAGACGGATTAAATAAATATGATGGGTATAAATTTATTATTTATCGCCATAATCCCAATGATAGTAATTCCATTGGACCTGGTAATATACGCTGCATTTATGAAGATAAAGAAGGTTTTATTTGGATTGGATCAGAAGGATCATTAAGCAGGTTTGATAAAAAAAACGGGAAATTTAAAGTTTATATAAACGACCCCAAAAATGCGAAAAGCCTGAGCAATAATATTGTACAAGATGTTATTGAAGATAAAGAAGGTATACTGTGGATTTCTACTTATGGAGGAGGGCTTAATAAATTCGATAAAAAAACCGGTAAGTTTTTCGCATATAAAAATGATCCCCAAAACCCAAACAGCATAGCTTCCGACTTTGTTGAAAATTGTTTTGAGGATTCAAAAGGTATTATTTGGATTGCAACTTTTGAGGACTATAAAGGAGGGTTAAATTACTTTGACAGGGAAACTGGAAAGTTTACTCATTATTCTACTGATCTTTTAAACAAAAAAGAGGGTATCAGTCAAATTTTAAGATACATTAAGGAGGATTCAAAAGGAATACTGTGGATTGGAAACGGAAATACTATCGATGGATTAACGGCATTTGATAAAGAGAAAAAAACAGTTATTAATCAATACAAAAATAACCCTAAAGATAAATACAGTCTTAGTAATAATCTTGTACAATGCATTTATGATGATTCAAAAGGACATTTATGGGTAGGCACTTTAAATGGACTTAATATACTGGATAATAACACTGGTAAGTTTACTGTTTTTAAAAATGACCCTTACAATCCAACTAGTTTAAGTAATAATTGCATATCAAGTTTATTCAAAGATAATCAAGGGCTTTTATGGATTGGCACAGGTGGTGGTGGGGTAAATATATATGCCGGGAATAACAACAACTTTATGGTCTTCAAAAATAACCCTAAAAATAAAAAAAGTTTAAATAATAATACCGTTTATTGTATTCAGGAAGATTCGAAAGGAGTTATTTGGATGGGAACGGGAGGCGGCGGTCTGACAAATTTCGACAAAACTACCGATGAATTTAATTGTTTCAATGGCGAAATAATGTGTAGAGGAAAAAAAATCCGCATAGGACGCATATCTGGCATTCAGGAAATTAATGAGCGACAATTATGGTTAGGAATGCCTTCTTGGAGAATTTTTAGTTTTGATCGTTCAACTCATAAATATGATACGCTCCCTTGTTTTAAAAGTGACAAGAGGGACAACGAAAGTTGCGGTTTTATTTTTGACCTTTTAGCCGATTCAAAAAAAACATTATGGGCAGCAACCCCTGATGGTCTTTTTAATTTCAATTTCGGTGTGAATAAAATAATTCGTTATAAAAATGACCCTAAAAATTCAAACAGTATTTCTGAAAACTTTACGGTTAACGTATTTGAAGATTCTCAAAATAATGTTTGGGTAAGTTCCTTCAATACGGGACTAAATGTCTATGAAAGAACAACTGGTAAATTTTACTGCTTTAAAAATGATCCAAAGAATCCGAATAGCATAAACAATAACGCGGTAAATACTATGTATCAAGCCCCTAACGGTGTATTATGGTTAGGCACAAATGGCGGAGGACTAAATGCACTTATTTTACAAACAGGGAAAAATAAATTTACTTCTGGTTATCAATTCTATCATTTTACTGAGAAAGACGGGCTTCCCAACAATGTAATTGCCGGAATTTTACCGGATGATAAGGGCAATCTATGGATAAGTACTAATCATGGCTTATGTAAATTTTATTCCTCAAATTATTTAGCCCTTACTGTTAAGGACTATTTATCAAAAGTTATATCTGATATCCAAAAAAACACACTTGAAAGAGATAATCCTATCTATAAAAATTATGATATAAATGACGGCTTACCCAGCAATTCATTTTCGGGTGCAGCATGTAAAACAAAAGACGGCTTGATGTATTTCGGAAGCAATGATGGATTACTATGCTTTCACCCCGATAGTATAAAAGACAATACACATAAACCTTCGGTGTATTTTACTTCTTTTAAAATTTTTGAAAAAGAATTTCCTCTTGATACACCTATCGCTACTAAGCGTGAGCTGATACTTTCTTACAAACAAAGTTTTTTTTCATTTGAATTTGTGGCATTAGATTATGCACAGCCTTCCAAAAATCAATATGCTTTTAAGATGGAAGGTTTTGACAACAAATGGATAGAGATTGGAAACAGGCAGTTTGCCAGTTACACAAATCTTGATCCCGGAGAATATATTTTCAGAGTTAAAGCTTCTAATAATAGCGGGATATGGAATGAAGAGGGCGCCTCTATCAAAATTATTATTACGCCTCCTTTCTGGCATACCAAAACATTTTATACCATTTGCATACTCTTTGTTATCATGATTGTTTTTAGCTATATCAAATGGAGGGAACGTAAATTAATTGTTGAGAAAAAAAATCTTGAAGAGCAAGTGACTTCACGCACCAAAGACCTTAAGGAAGCAAACACCGAAATTGTTCAAAAAAACACACAAATTACCGATAGCATCAATTATGCTAAAAGAATACAGCAAGCAATCTTGCCAGATAAAAATGAAATATATGCCGCTCTTCCACAAAGTTTTGTTTTTTACAAACCAAAGGATATTGTAAGTGGGGATTTTTATTTTTTTTACCACTCCCCTGCCCTCTCCACAGGCGAGGGAGATGGCTCGTGCGCTGATACTCTCTCCCCTGTGGGGAGAGTCGGAGAGGGGTGCTTCCTCGCCGCTGCCGATTGTACAGGGCATGGCGTGCCGGGAGCATTTATGAGTATGATTGGCTCTGAAAAATTACACGATGCTGTTCAGCAAAATAAAATACCCGGAGAAATATTGATGTTGCTAAATAAAGGAATCAAAAATACGCTACACCAATCTGCAAGCGATGAATCAACCCGCGATGGAATGGACATTGCACTTGTAAGTTTAAAATTAAAAGTTGAAAGTTCAGAGTCAGCGGAAAATAACTCAAAACTCATAACTCATAACTTTGAACTCAAGTACGCCGGCGCTAACCGTCTTATTTGGATAATCCGCAAAGGACAAAAAGAAATTGAAGAAATAAAAGCGACAAAAAGCGCAATTGGAGGTTTCACAGAAAATGATCAGTATTTCGAAACTCACGAAATACAATTACCGCATGGTGATACTTTTTATATTTTTACTGATGGTTATGTAGATCAGTTTGGTGGAGAAAAAGGGAAAAAATTTACAACAAAGAAATTCAAACAACTACTTCTTGAGATTCAAAGCCTATCAATGCAAGAACAGGAAATACAGTTAAGAAATGTTATGGATGCATGGAGTTTAAACAGAGAACAAATTGATGATATTTTGATAATTGGTGTTAGACTATAAAGGATTTTTTTTGTTACTATTTGAAGCTAATCCTTTTACGACCGTATTCTAAGACACTATGTATGAAGACTTTTATGCTGAAAACAAAAATAAAATATTATCTCGTTGTCCTGACAATTTGTTTTTGTCAGTTGACTTTATTTGCCCAAAACAAAAACATTGAATACCTTCTCGATCTACTTACAAAAGACAAACCTGATATAAGCAAAGCAATTCACTTAAATAAATTAGGGTGGGAATATTACAAAACAGGAAATTACGATACCGCTTTGTCATATAGCAATAGTTCCATGCAGTTATCCCTAAAATTAAATTACACTGAAGGTATTGTAGAAGCCTATTGTTTAATGGGAAGTATTAGTAATGATTATAAAGGTGATTTCCCTCGAGCACTTGATTTTTATCTGAAAGCACTAAAACTAGAGGAAGAACTAAAAGACAAAAATGGTCTTGCAGGCATTCTCGGCAATATTGGAAATGTATATGTAGAGCAGGGCAATTATCACTTCGCATTAAATTACTATTTAAAAGCATTGAAGCTTTCGGAAGAACTCGGAAATAAAAATGCAATTGA
>JAVHPE010000069.1:0-19297 GCA_036170475.1 Bacteroidia bacterium
TAAACGCCTAAAATCAATGAATTAAAAATGCGCTCTAAGCGTATATACCTAAAAAGTTTTTTAACTTTTTTCGCTTCAAGGGTTTTCAGTACATCCAAAATCGGCTTATTTAATTTACTGCCGGTATTGGCATAATCCATAAAAAGGCCATCACCTATACCATCAGCAGGAGGTACAAGAAAACTAAATGTAAAAGATTTAATTTTTAATTCCTTGTAAGGCTGCAATACCTCATCACATTTCACCAAATCGGAATACCTGATTGTATCATTTAATTTTACCGCATTACAAAAGCTTACGTTTGGTATTTTGTCGGTATACGCTTTTGTTTGACCCAAAATTATAGTGGTACTTAACATTGTAAGCAGCACTATTGTTTGTAGTGTTTTCATGATTATAATTTAAATTCACCCTATTCGTAAGGCTTTTCGGTGACGCCCCGTTTTTTTAGAGGTTTCTGGTTTCCTCTTTTATGTTTCGTACTATTTTAAATTAAAATCATAATGTTGTTTTTTTGAAAAGATACAGATTTAGAATAATTTCTTTAAATTATTTTTTTAGGAAGGGGGGATACATTTAGGGAAGGGGAGAGATTCTCTCGTTGAGCGTGCATCCCGCTATGATAATATTAACAAGGCCTCCGGCCTGTTTTGCTATTGATCATTTTTGCATTCCATTTTAAATGTAGCCCACATTTTACATGCTTCGGCAAGATGCCGGTTAAATAAAGCGTAGCGGGACGCTACGCTTAACGGGGCGTAGCGGGACACTATGCTCATATTAACAAGGCCTCCGGTCTGTTTTTCCTATTGCCCATTTTACATTTCTATAATAAATTTAGCTCACATTTTACATACTGCGGCAAGAAGCCGGTCAATAAAGCATAGCGAAACACTATGCTTAACGGGGAAGATTATTTTTTATACTTCTTTTTGGGATTCCTTTTATGATGGAATATAGATGTAATAATTACTATTTTATCGTTATCATCAATAATGTAGATAATGCTAAAGGGATATTTCTTTACCCCTAATTCATAAAATATTTTATACTCGTTCCTAAATTGATGTGGATGTAAACATATCGCCTCGATTGCTTTTTCTATATTTAGAATAAATTTTTTTGTAGCTTGTTCGCTGCGCTCTGCATACCATTCAATAGATGTTTCGTATTCTTGTTGAGCAATAGGGTGAATTATGTAGTTGTACATAATTACTTAAATTTTTTGCTCAATAATTTAGCCACTCTAATCTTACTATCCTTCGCTGTAATCATTTTCATTTTACCGCTTTGGTAGTCTATCAAACGCTTGTCTAATTCCGTTTTTAAATCATTCGTGTAATCTATTAAAGTATCTTCTACGTCATCTTCTATCATAGTATAAATAGCTTTTATCTTCTTTTCGTCCGCTATTTCCAAATAGTTGTGCAGTCTTTGACGAATGGCTGTTGATGTCATTTTTTTTCAAATTAATTTCATACGAATTTACTATAAAAAAGCGCCCTATGCAAATGTTCTCTTTTTTTCAGAGATGCCGTTCAACAGAGTTGCTACACTTAACGGGGCGTAGCTGGACGCTATGCTTAACGTTGGTAATTAATCAGTTCTATTGTTTGATGAATTTTTGTATGCTAATATTGCCACCTGTTGCTATTTGAATGATGTGCAGCCCACTTGCCAAAGTCGAAATGTCAATATTTACATTTTGTTTTGTTTCTGTGATTGAATATTCTAATTCACCAAGCATATTAAATATTTTGATTTCTGCATTCGAAATACCTGTCGGTAATGTCACTGTTAAATGGTCAGAGGCGGGGTTAGGGTAAATGTTAAAAGAAAAATTTTGAAACACGCTCTCTGAAACATCTGTTGTTAAATAGCACAGCAATGTGTCAATAGGCATAAATGAAATAAGCCCTAAATTTATATTATCATATCCGTCATAAATTTTTGTACTTACAATAGATGAATCAGTTGTACACCAATAATTGTTGGAAACATTTCCATTACTTCCAAATGTTACTGTAGATTTTACATCGTAGGTAGTGTTATTGCATATTTTATTGCAAAAAATTCCGCTTCCAGTCCCTCTTAATTCAATTCCAATAGAATTGTTTTCTATACTGTTTTTTGTAATTATTCTTATTGGTGAACTTCCCCCATCATCAATTACCCCTATTCCATTGTATTTTATCTCACAATTAATAATTGAATCAGGAGATGCACCCATCTCGATTCCCAATACTGTGTTTGAATCAATAACACAATTTTTTATACTGTTTCCATAAATACCACTCCCCATTGATACTTCTATTCCAGAATGATTGTGCTTAATGAAACAATTATTTATTATTGATTCGGTTAATCCAAAAGCACCTGTGATACTATCGCCGGGTCCAATTGCAACCCAATTAAATTCAAAAACACAATTGTTAAAGATAGAATGGCTAGCATCAGCTGCTCCAATTTTATTATGTGAAATATTACAATAATTTATATTTGCTGTAGCATATCGCATTGCATAATTAACATTATAGCTGAAATTGCAAGAATCAATTAGAGTATATGCTGGATAGCCGCTAAATCCAGTATTATTTAAAAAAAAATTACAATTACGAACAGTCAAGGTATCATATTGACCGGCAACAATAGCTTGATCTGCATACCTGAAATTACAATAATTAAATTTTGAACGAAGAGCTCCCCCATTAAAAAAAATATTTAACCACATCCCCGGAGTTGGTAATGAAGAGTTGCTTGTAAAAGTAATAGAATCGGCACTTGTACCAATAGCGATAAGTTTGGCCTGCCGAATTTCAAGTTGAATGTTATTATCAAACTTAACAATAACTCCTGGTTGAATAGTAAGCGTAACACCCGGGAACACCACAACAGTATCAACAACAATGTAAGGACTGTTTGCCAGGGTCCAGGTAGTGTTGGAGTAGATTCCTCCGCTAACGTTTGTCAGTCCCTTAATAGCAAAGGAAATAATAGTTAGAAAAAAAACCAATGTCAGAATTCTTTTTGTAGAGTTTTCCATAATAGTTTTTTTTAATATTAGTTAACATCACTATAACCCCAGAATGTTTTCAGGGGGCAAATAAATAAGGCATGATTAGCCCTCGTTGAGCGTAGCGTCCCGCTACGCTCATATTAACAAGTCCTCTGGACTGTTTTTCCTATTGATCACTTTCCCATTCCATTTTAAATGTGTCCCACATTTTACATACTACGGCAAGATGCCGGTTAAATAAAGCGTAGCGGGACGCTACGCTTAACGCAGCCCAGTGACTCAGCGCGATCGCACACTTTATCAATATTTTACCACCCTCAACGAAGCAGCATACTTATCAGAAGAAATTCTAAAAGTATATACCCCTTTTGCAAGCTTTAGTGCATCAGCGATTATATCAATGCTATGCTCCCCGGCAGTATAATTTTTATTTGCAGAAAATACTTCTTTTCCAAGTACATCAATTAAAGATAGTGTTAGTTGCTGTTCTGTTTTTTGAGAAAAGAAGAGGGTAGCATTTTCATTAAAAGGATTTGGTTGTGCGGTAACAGTTATTGCATTTTCATTTTCGTTAATGCCGGTATTTACATCCGCCAATATCCCATTTGAACTACAGATGCTATTCAATCCGGCACCATTTTCGGCTTTCACACTAAAATAATAAATCTGACCCTGGGTCAGTGTTAGCGCGGAGTTCGTAACGGAAGTGTTCAGGTTATTGTCTGTCCAGTTTACCACATCTGTTGCTCCGGCTGTAGTTCCTATGGCATACCAGTATTTTGCAATTCCTGAATTAGGATCAATTGAAGTAGTCCAGTTTGCTGTTAGCGAGCTAAGCGAAGCTGTTGCATCAACATCGCTTCCGCTGCCATCATTCACTGTTACACAGGAAGGATCGGTCCAGTCCACATTAATATTATCGAATGTAATGGTGGAAAGATTGCCGGCAACATCATTTACAATTGATTTTACTTTTCCTGAACATGTGGAAGGATCAGGATTCTGATAGCGGATATCATTGGTGGCAGCGGCACCCACGCTTATAGTTGCTGTTGGAAGCCGTGAACGGTATACTTTCAGTTCATTGATATTCACTTTGCAATTACCGGTACGAAATGAAATATAATCACCCGAATTAGTTAAAACACTTGAGTCTGTCCATGTTCCCAAAAATACATCATCACGGTATACATCAATTTTTCCGGTGGTTCTGTCAAAAATAATTTTATAATCATTCCACTGACCCAACGTAGTAGTAATATTATTGACTGTTTTCGTTAATGTAAAAACATCACTTTCTACTTTAAAAAATTCGAGCGTACTTGTTTCCTGCCTGAAATAAATGAAATAAGAGTTTCCTCGATTTGTCAACGAACCATCATCACTAAAAAAATGAAAACCAAACCTGTGCTGGTTTGCGCCGTCTGTGGCAGGATCGATCTTCGCATAGAACTGGTATATATAACGGTTCGACAGATTCTGATTAAGAGAAGCATAGATATTGGAATTGTTAACAGAGGTATCGCCCTGAATTAAATTTCCTCCCGAAACCTGCCATGTTCCGCTGCTTGCAGGAACTGACCATACAGATGAATTATATGAATCGAAGTTATCCGCAAAAAAACCATTCCCGGCATTTGCATGCCATTCGGTGCCATCATAATCCAATACCTGATAATAACTTTTTTCCAAGCCGCTGCCTCCTATATCATCAGCATCAGTAAAGCTTGCAGTAAAATCGGCAGTCTTCCAATTATTGGGAGATGTAACTGCAGTAGTAGGTAGTATATTATCAGCCGGACTAACACTTCTGAATTTCATTGCATCGAAAGCAATGTTTTCACCTGCTAAACCGCTAGCATCACCTAAATAAACATAATCGGTTTGTCCGGAGGCTAAACTGTATGTCCCCAGCGAAACCCATTGTCCGCTGTATTGGCTTTGGTCAATTGGCACCGTAGTAATACCACTTGAAGTATTAACCTGATATTTTGCGCTTACTGTTGTACAACCTGCCCCACCGGGGATATAAGCAAATATTTCATAATTTCCTGATGTAGCAATGGTAGGTGTCCAGGTTACATAACAAATATCAGTATTCGCTTCCGTTCCTGTATACCAGTGATGATTGCCATAACCGGCATTAAAATCGCGGTAATAGCGCTGAATAGAGGTATTCTGACTGTTATTCATATAAAAACCATGATTATAAAAAACATCATCAATAATAGTGTCGTTGTAAGCAACCTCTGAACCTTCGGCAGTAACTGTCCATGCTACGGTATTCAGGTTTTGAAACCCATTATTATATCCGGGCCAGTCGTAGTGAGAATTTTGTCCGGCCCAATTGGGCCATGAGCCGGTGTTTTTATTTCCATAAGGATCATTAAAAATGATTGTATGCTGCCCAACCACATAGCCAATGGCCAATGTCAGATGTCCGGCAGAACTAAGCAGATTACAGATAGGAAAAGGGTAACCGTTATTAATTTCGGTTAATGCTTTTGAATAATTGTCGGCATTTTCCTGAACAGAAGTTAAATAATGATTTTCGATGTACTGCCGCATTCTTTGGCTTGGAGCGTAAGAGCCTGTCCACATGTAGCCATAACCTCCCCAGGCATCTTCGCCACCACCGGTGGAGGATACATCCAGATAATAATATTCATTTAAACGGTATTTATCAGCCACGTAAGCCCCATATTCACTGGTGTGATTGCCAACCCCATTGCTGGTGGTAATAGGCCATTTAGGAACTTTGTTATAATAAGCAATTGCCATAATTGCAGTGCTGGGGGCACAGGATCCATATCCATAGTGCCATTCAGGAGTGTCGTACACCTGATTAACATAAGGTACCGTTCCCGGAACAAAGGTTTCTGATTCCATCGATTTTTGAAAGGGCTGATGGCTTATGCTTAAGGGGCTTTCTGTTTTAAAAATGGGATGTGTTGATAAAGATTTATTCTTTGTTAAGGATGCGATGCTTACCGTTTTTTTATTCAGACTCTGATAAATCATTTTATTCCCAGAAGGGACGGCAGCTATTTCATAATTATCAGGAGTGTTGGTAATATTAATAATTTCAGAGCCATCCACATTTGATTTGTAAATATCAGAACCGATAAAATGGGAATCGGATGATTCTATTTTTGTAAAAATAATATGGTGGGAATCATCTGTCCATGAAGGATACTGCCCTTCGGAAATAAATTTAGTAGTCTGGCTCTGTAAATCATATACAGATAGCTGACCGGAAATAGAGGAATACATCAATTTAGATGCATCGGGCGACCACAGAGGATATATATTCCCTTTTTCTCCCGAGGTTAATGTAATAACCTGATTGTTCGCCAGATTCAATAAAAATAACTGGTCATGATCATCATTATAACATGCGAATTTTCCATCAGGTGATAGCGGGGCAATATTAACGTATTGACCTAAAGGATAATTAACTAAACTATTCCCATCCCGAACAATCAATTCATTACCAATAGTGAAAGCTGTTTTCCCATTTTGTGCAAAGCTGACTTGTCCGCATAAATTAACCGGAGCGTGTAATAAAGTAATTGCTTTTGTTTGAATAGTTAACAGAGCAGGAGCTTGTTTCCCATCTACCTGAATATATTTAAAACCGATACTTTTTTTGTCCGGAGAAAGTGTCATATACCTTCCGCAACCCGGGGAACTAAATAAAACAGAATATTTTCCAGCATCAAAAAGATAAATATTAGAAGCATAATTATCGGTAGCTACTATACCGGAAGTGGTTTCCATGAAATTGATAAAATAGCCATCTGCTTCAGCTTTATAAGCATCGAAAGATGTTTTATCTTGTGCAAAAGCGATGCTCTGGCATACAAAAATGAACGAGGCGAAAAGAGTAGTTTTAAACTTCATGTGTTCAGGTATTTAGGTTTTTGTTTTGGAGGATACATCAGAGTAAATGTATAAAATTATTTATCGAATAGCAATGGTTTGTCAAAAAAATGGAAAGAGCGCTATTTTTGAGGTAGCAAGATTTGCGCTGACTGTAGGAGTCTGAAGTATTCCAAACTTTTGTTTTACCTTTTCCAAAGTTTCAAACGTTGGAAAAGGTTTTGTACCAAACAAAAAACAGATGACAAAAATTTATTCCAAAACAATGCGCTGAGTAAGCACATTAGATGCAGTTTTTAGATGCAGAAAATAAATTCCTTTAGCGACATCATTCAGGCTGAGCGATAATTTATTATTTCCCGAAACAAAACTATGGTTTTCCAAAAGAATAATTTGTCCAAGCGAATTCACTATTTCAATCTTCACCATTTCATCTTTTAAAAGCCCGGCTTCCAGTGTAAGGATCCCATTTGTAGGGTTAGGGTACAAGGCAATTCCTGATGATTCAACATTAGCATTTATTCCTGTAATACAAGAATATACAAATATATCCTGAGTAGCTGTATTGGTGCAATTATTAATATCGGTATATGAATAGGTAATGGTATGGTTGCCATTGCCAGATGTTGCTGCATCAAAAGAACCCGAATTTACACCTGTACCGGAATACGTTCCTCCGGTTGGTGTTCCACCGCTTAATGCAAAAGGTGGTGCATCGATACAAAGTGTATCATAGGTAGTTGCTGAATAAGTAACCGTTGTTCCAATGTTTGCTATAACAGGAGTTCTTGTACTAATACAGGGATCGTTTTGTACCTGCCAGTTGTAGATATAATAATAAAAAGTTGGTCCGGCAGATGAACCTATAATATTGATTACCCCCCCAAGACTAAATGGGTAAGTTCCTCCTGTATTGTTTCTCCAAAGATTCATCATTGTTCCGCCAATATAATAGCTTCCCGGTGTAAGATGCATATTAATAGTGACTGTTCCAATCCCATTTGGGAAGTTAATGGGGATGCTTTGCAATTGGTTGCCGGCAGTATCCCACAATGTCAGATTTCGAACACCGGCGGCACCTGAATTCACAAGCGCTGATTGTAATGTACAGGGCTGAAACACATCGAATATTAAATATTGAGTAGATGAATTATTATGAAAACTTCCTCCACCGAATATTGTCGTATTTGTAGGACCTACAAAGCCGGTAGTTCCTATATTCTGATTCTCTACATAATACGTTGTAGTAGAACTGATCGATGGTGTTGTAAAAGTGCTTCCGGTATTAAGGGGTATTCCACCAGTGGGAGCGCTATACCAGTTAAGCGTTCCTGCACCTGTTGCACTTAATGTAACTACGGATGGTGAGGTACAGCTCAATCCATCGATGGCAGTTGGAGCTGGCGGTGGATTCACAGTGATAAAAGAAGTTTGAACCAAAGAATCAGTACCACAGGAGCTGGTAACAATTAATTTAACATTGTACGTTCCGGCAGTACCATAAGTGTGAGAAGGGTTATAAACAGTGCTTGTGGAGCCATCACCGAAATACCAGACAGCACTACCCGCGTTTGTGCTGGTATTGCTGAAATTTACAACAAAAGGCAACGAACAACTATTGGTAGCAAAAGCTGAGAATCCGGCATTAACAGTACCTGTAAAAGCAGGTCCTACCCCAATCGCATACCATGCATTGGTGGTTGATATTACTTCGGGAGAACATCCGCCATAAATATCGGTAGCAGCCTGAATAGTATAAGTACGGCAATCATTATATGTTGTTCCTGGTGTCATATATACTGTTAACCCACGAAAAGCTATCTTTTCCGCTTTTGCCATTGTAATGCCGCTTACGTTATAAGCACTACTATTATCGTTGGTACCGGAACCACCCTGACAAAGCAAATAGTACCAGTAGTTTAATGGACCGTCATTGTTATGTGACTCACCGCCCGGATCCCAGTTAGTACCAAGGTAAGTATCAGGTTGTCCTAAATAGGTTGGGTTGGACATATCTCTAAGTCCCTGCTGGTTGGTCATCACATCAGCACCCATTAACCAATCACTTTGCGAAGGGCGGGCAAAAAACTCAATTGAAGTACCAAAAATGTCGCTAAACCCTTCGTTCAGGGCATCTGCTTCGCCACCATTCAGAGCCGCTGTATAGCTGGTTAATCCATGAGTTACTTCATGACCACAAATATCCAGCGCAGTCATAATTGTAAAACCCTGTGATGTATTTCCATCGCCATACGTCATTTCCTGTCCGTCCCAAAAAGCGTTTACATAATTATAATCGTAATGAACATAACTTAAAAGGGCGAGTCCATAACCATCAATACTATTACGATTATGGATTTGTTGAAAATAATCATACGTTTTTTCCGCGCCCCAGTGCGCATCAGTGGCAGCCTGATCAAATCCTGTAACAGTCCAGTTTTGTGAGCTATTTGTAAAATCTGTATTCGAATACGAAGTAGAATTATTCAGATTATATGTCTCAATACCATTGCCTCTTCCTGTTTCACGAAGCCTGTATTGTCCTGATCCGAAATTATCGGAAGTCATACTTACAGAACCGCTATATTTAGTATTAGCTGTTCCCGCTATATCCGCAGTATGAATGATTTGTGTTTCAGCAATTACTTCTCCTGTTACCGCATCAACAAACACATAAGAGCGGTACAATGGTTTTTCGGCGTAAATATTAAACTTATATGCCAGACGAATATTGGTTGCGGAATAATCAACTCCTGATTTATGCACAATCACTAATTCTCCTTTCGGAAAATAAGTAAAATCAGGCTGTTTTAATCGTTCACGCATGGCAGCTTCCTGCTCCTTGTTTTCCCATTTGTATTTTGTCGCGTTCACTTTTTTTAAAGCGTTTTCTAATGCACTTTGTTCGGTAATAGATGCGGATGTATTGGCATTAAAATTCAGGAAATAATCCCCACTAAATGAAAATACCCGCCCGTCTTTGCTATGCGAATTAAGCATTGAGTTTTCTACCGGAAAATTATTTATATATTCTTTATAGCGGATATTTGTTGTACCTAATTCATCTTTTTGAACATCATAAGCTTTAAAAGTAACGTTATCGGGCAGGTTAAAGGCATACTTAACCCAATTGACAAAACCATCATCTTTGATATTTTGATCCGAATTAAATTTTATAAAATTTGGTAGATTAGTATTTTTGCTATAACTTACAGTTGTAGCGTTTGCTAAACGAAAATTAGTTTGTTGAGCCCGCATATTCAATGCCGACAGGCATATTAATGGAAAAAGTACTATCCATTTAAGTGTTTTTATTTTTAGTTCCATAGTAATTATTTTTTTACATAAAATGAAGAAAATAAAAAAAGAGGGTAAATATTTTTGTGAATACGCTTATAACGAAGCTAAAACAAATTTTTTATAAAAGCAAATAGCAATGGGGGGAAACTTTTAGTCCCAATATAATAGAGTTTATATATTCAAGGCTGAATCCAAACTCTCCCTCTCCTTTTTCAAGGGGAGGGACGGGGAGAGGTTAATAAAGGGGGTAAAGTATTATCAGAGGCTAAGGGAGGTAAAAATCAAAAATCTTCTTCTTCTTTTTTCTTCGGTTTTTTTAATTCTTTTTTTTCTTCTTTTTTATCCGCCTCGTCCCATTTGATGATAAACTTAGTATTATCTTCTTTCGGAATTTTAGTTGTATTATGCAGAGAAGTGTCTTTTTTAAAGAGTCCGAATTCCTCTTTTAATATCATTTTTAAGGTTTGTTTTTCAACTTTCAAATCCTGTTTCACATTTTGTATCGCGCTTTTTGAATCATATTTAATAATTGGATTATCCACCGTACCGGTCATTGATAAAAAAATATTAGTGCGACCAAGCCCGTCATCCGCCACTTCGCCAAATTCGTCATTTTGTTTTTTCGCTTTCTTCGCTTTTTTTGCAAGCAGCTCATTCAACGATAATTTTATTTTATAATTTATTTCATTATCAAACGTGTGTGTACCCGAAATCATGAAATTTATAGCGTTGGATTTTAGTTCCATTTTTGGAATAGTAATTATTTTGTTTTTTACTTCCAGCTGATTTTTAAATGAAGCGAAACGTACATTCTCTAATTCTTTCAAGTCAATAAAACGGGACAGACTTTTCATTGATTCCACATTGTTCAGCTCTCCATTTTCAATTGATAAATCAAGTCCGGCATATAATTTATTCAAATTTATTTCCAATTCCGGACTTAGCTCCGCTGCAAACTGAATTTTAGCGGTGCCAGTACCTTTAATATTTTTATCCATGATTGCGGTTTCTCCGAAATTTTCAAACGACGTAAACATCCTAGTAATATTGATATTACTGACATCAGAAAAACAAGTGATCAATAATTTTGTAGAATCGCTGCCATCCACCAAACCGCTGGTAGTAATGCTGCCACTCATGGTGGTAAGCGTTAAAGGATCGATAGTCAGTTTTTTATCTTTCAGTTTAACAAGTCCTTTGATATTGACAGCATCAAATTTTCGGAATGTCAAATGTTGAATTTCGCTGTTCAAAATCAGATTAACATGCTCCGAAAAAATTAGTTTGTATTTGCTTTTTATTTTCGCGTCTTCTTCTTTATTGGCAAGCAATTCATTCAAATTAATATTTTTTGAATTTAGTGTCGCTTCCACTATGACATCCTGATTTCTTTTTAACAGGTATCCTATACAGTTTCTAAAAAAACCCTTCAACTCAAAATCACTGCTGGAAACCTTTCCTGTCATTGTATTAACAGCCAGATCATTATTATCAAAAGTGAAATCACCATTAATATCAGTAAAGATTAATGCGTTATTTTTTAGTTTCACATTCATATCTGTGATCGCTAAAATACCTGTAGTTGTTACATTTTGATAATTATTGGTATTAAATTCTTTCTCATTACCTGTGAAAGAAGCATCTATTTTTAGTTGTCCTGAAATTGTTTCAATCGTGTCGATTTTAATAAAGCGCTGTAATTTTTCCAAACTGATGTTTGCCTTTATTTTAGTGGAAACCGAAGGGTTATTGAAATTGCGCAGCACTAAATCGCCGGCAATAGTACCTTCATCTATTGTCGCTGAAAAGGGAATCAGTTCAAACAGTGAAGCTTCGGACTTATCTGTATTTCCATTGGAATAACGACCGGCTAAATTTACATGATGCAAAACAATATTATCTTTTATCTGAGTAATATCCGCATTTTTTATCCCGAAATCAGCTTTTATTTGTGGTGTTTTGTTTTTTGATAAACATCCCTGAACTGTGGCGTTAAAATAAAATTCGCCCTTACTTTCATACTCATTAATTTTACCTTTGTATTGATTTGGAATTAAGGATAAAACGGATTGGATATCCATATCTTTACCACGAATACCAATGTTTACAATGGGATCTTTAGCGGAATTTATTACATTACCAAATACTTCAAATAATAAATTTTCAATTTTAATTTTGCCTTTTTTAATTTTATAGGATGGCATTGTATTATCAACAGTCAAATCAAGTTCAGCATGGATATTTTTTTTTCGTAAAAAGGAGGATCCTTCAATTTTAATCTGGTTTACAAACAAATCACTTGTCGCCTCCAGCGAATAATTTGAATTAGAAAAATTTCCGGAAATCGTACTCTGTTTAATTAATACGTCAAGATATTTACTAGTCTTATAATCTTTATAACTGAAATGTATTTTGTTTAATACAATTTTTTCGAGTGCAAATGAAAAAGCGGCAGAACCTGTATCGGCTGACGGTTTCCAGAAATGATAATTATCCCTCCCGCTTTTATCGATATGAATTTTGAGATCAACATCTTCAATTTTTATTTTTTTTACATGATATTTTTTCTTTAAAATATCTACAATATTAAATTGGAACGAAATCTTTCCGGCTTTAAATAAAGTGTCTTTATTTTTACTTTCGATTACCTCGAGTGCTTTTACATTTTTAAAATCTACTGAGGCATAAGGAAAGCTCTTCAATATAGTAAAATCAATATCTTTCCCATCAATTATTATTTCTGTATTCAACTGTTTATTCAGTTCCCCTACCACATATTCTTTCACTTTATCATGGTAATAATAGCCAATCGCAAGTGTTCCTCCGATAACAACAGCAAATAGAATAAAAAAGAAAATAATGAGCCGCCACAAAACGCGAAATATCAGTGGCGATTTTTTTTCAGAAGAAACAGTAGGGGATATTAAATTTTTGTTATCCATTCAAACAAACAATTATACCAAACGCACATAGCTTTACGCACATTGTCTACGAAATACGAATTAATGCGAATTTACGAAACCCTTATCAATTCGTATATTGGTACCGATTCGTATTTCGTAGATATTAACAAATTTTTCGAGAACCTAAGTTGTTTTAGTATACAGTACAAAGTTTATAAAAAATAAGCTTGACTATTATGCTGTAAAAAAGATGTTATGAATAACGTAAAGTGGATAAGTTTATTTTGTTTTTTACTGACTTAACCAGCGATCCATTTGTTATTTTTGTTTTCATACTAAATTAAAAAATTTGAATGTTTTATAAATCAGGAAACTCTTTTAAAAATATAATGGCACTGTTAGTCGCATTTGGTTTTTGGATAATGGTTATAATTAATGCGGCACAGGAATGGGGAAATGGAACATCTGTGTTTTTTCTATACACATCTGTGTTTTTTTTAATTTTCATGCCAGTTGTAGGCTAGTTTGTTACTAATTACTGGTTCAAAAAAATAGTTTTATACTCCAATGGAATAAGGATAAAATATTTTTTACCTACTATTTTTGAATCAAACAAAATAGTTAGTTATGATGAAGTTATCTGTTTTGATTTTCATGAGCAAACAATATATGAAAGCAATGATGGGATTCAAATAATTTATATTGATAATGGCAAAATAAAAACAATTTCTTTTTCAGTTGATTTGGATTATAATCAGGTGTTAAAAATTGCGGATTTAATAGTAGCAAAAAAAAATAGCCGTAAAACTCAATGCCTTTGCTCATTACAAAAAAATTATTAATACGGCCCCTGGTAGGCCTTATTGGAATTCGTCACTGCGTATGCTTACTATGAAGTAATCGATATTGTAAAAAAATCAAATTCAAACGAATTTTTTTTTACTTCCCTTGCAGGCACTTTGAATTTGGATGATGTTATTTTTTATTTAATAATTCTTCCAGCTGCTTTATGCGGATAGCCTTTTCTTTCAATAATTCTTTTTGCGTAGCAATAGTTTCGTCTTTGGAATTTAATGCATTTTCTACCAATTTATAATCTATGGAATTATTAATTTGACTGTTATTATTGCTGTTGCTTCCACCAATATATATTTGTTCTAATGGACTTTCAAAATCAGCGGGGGTTATTTTAAAGTAGTTTGATAATTTTTCAATAGTATCATCTGTAAAATATGTTTTGCCATTTTCAAGATCACTATAGGCTTGCTGGCTGACACTTAATGCCTTTGCGATATCTATCTGTTTTTTGTCGTAAACTTTGCGCAAGTAGCGTAATTTTTTTGCGTGGGACAAATTCATAAGATCACTCATAATTTAAAATTTTGCTTGTAAAACACAACCTCTTTTTTGCACCCTGTAAAGCATTTTTAATAATTTACCTGTATTATACAAGTAAATTTTTCAATTTTGCTTGTTTTTTACGCACCAAATATAGACAATTTTTACTTTCAATCGATTAATATTGCGTAGCAGAATAAAAAAACCGTTGCAACGTAGGATTATTTTGTTCAATAGAAAACAGATTAAGATTAACCTAAAACCTTACTGTGTACAGGTAAACAGTGTAAAACAATGAAAAAAGTAAAATTTACAGGCAAATTAAGCCTAAACAAAAAAACAATTGCAAAGTTAAATGATGAGCAAATGAGTAATGTTAAAGGTGGAGCAGACGCTGCTGGCGGATTAAGTTTGTTCAAATGCTGTAAGGGCACCTGTTCAAATGCTGTATCAGCATATTGTTAATAATCATTTAGTATTAAAGGCAGATACGAAAAATAGTATCTGCCTTTTTTTCATAAATATTCCTGATAGCAATACTTCGGTAAATTTTTTAAAGCCCTTTACCAGTGCCTGTTTTATGAAACAACAAAAAGTCATGAACCCATTGATAATACTGTTTTTTAGTGTTTTTTTTTAAAAATACCGAACCATTGTGATAGGTTATTTTTAGAAAAACAGAAAAATAAGTTTTAAATAATTATGGCAGATACTGAACCCCGTGTCTGCCTTTTTGGAAATAATCACCCAGATTATCTTAGCTAATCAGCAAGAAAAAAATATTGTAAATTTGATTGCCATGAAAAAATACTTATGCTCTACCTTTCTTTTCTTCGCTTTATCCAACATTTTTTCCCAAAACATCTTTCCATTAGATACACAAGGAGAAAAAAATAAATTTGTTTTCGACTCCTTAAAAAACAAACTTGATAATAAACGGATCATTTGTTTGGGAGAATCGGAACATCGCATAGAAACTTTTAGTCGTTTCAAAACAGAGTTCATTATATACTTAAATAAAAATTTTGGATATGAGGTGGTTGCATTTGAAGTTGGATTACTAAATATTTCTAATGCTTACTTCAATATAAAATCAGATACTGCTGCCGTAAAAGCATCTTTTTTTAATATCTGGCAAACAGAAAGTGTACTTGATCTTTATAATTATTCATTGCATCAACAAGCATCAACCTCTCCTTTATTTTTATCTGGTTTTGATATCAAGTCTGTCCCATCATATTCTAGCTCGGTATGGTTAAAATCTCTTTTTTTAACCATTGATCCTGTTTATTCTGAATTGATATTTAAAACGGATACTGCCATGATAAATGCCTGTGAAAGAGTTAGGGAATCCTTTGGAAATAATAAGTATAAAAAAAATAATTTTTCTATTAGTACAGCTCTTTCTCGTGATGAATCAAAAACATCTATTGTCTTTTATTCTTCGCTCTCTGATAGTCTAAAAATCAGAAAAGATTTTCTTATTTCCAATCATTTATTGACGGAATTTCAATACAAGATCATTCAGCATTCGTTACTAGACAGAATGCGGAACATTCAATTCTTTAGTATTAAGGATTTTCATGCAGCCAATTGTTATAGGGATAGTATCATGTCACAGAATATACTTTGGCTTGTGAATGACCTTTACAAGGATAAAAAAATAATCCTTTGGGGACACGATGCTCACATTGCAAAAAAAAGTGTTGAGGGGGACGGGCATGATAATATATCTTCAGTTGAAATGTTGCCAGTCGAAATAAAAGATCAAATAGAAACGATAAGTTTAAATTTTGTTGAGCGGGCGCCTAAAAGAATCCAAAAACAAATAAAGTTATTACCAGGCAACACTTTTTTCATAAATAAACCCGATTACTTGAACGGGGAATTTGAAGGGGTTATTTATTTTAAAAATACTGAACTAATTGATAAATACAAACTAAAATAATCATAAAATGTAAAAAGGTTGTTTTCAATAACTTCTACCTTTGTTTCTTAAAAACAATTCCTAATTTATGTTTGTGCTTTTTTATGACAGAAATCCAAAATAAACTTTTAGAGATTACCGAAGCTATTAAAAAAAATAATTGTACTCATGCTGGCTTGCTAACTGGCAATTGCGGTATTGCAATTTTTTTAGCTTATGTAAATCTAATATACAATGATGCCAACTTGAATTATGAGATGGAAACTTCATTGCATAAAAGTTTTGAAAAATTGGCAAAAGAAGGATCAGTCCATACGTTCGCTGATGGATTTGCAGGGATATGTTGGGGAATGAACCTCCTAGCACTCCAAAATAAAGTGGAAGCTGATGTAAGTTCTTTATTTGAGGAGATAGAACCTTATCTTGTTACTACCTCAGAAAACAATCTAAAGGTAAATTTTTTTGATTTTATACATGGTGGTCTGGGTGCAGGAATATATTTTCTTGATAGGCTCCCCGATATTACAGCAAGAAATCACATTTCAAAAACTATTCTTTCCATACATCAAAATGCTGTTTTCTTTGGTAATGATGTCAAATGGTCTTGCATAATTCAAAACAATGAAGGCTTCGAAAAAGTAGAATATAATCTTGGGCTTTCGCATGGTATTCCGAGTATTATTTGGTTTCTTAGTAAGTGTTTTCAAGAAAAGATAGAAGAAGAAAAATGTCAGTTTTTGATAACAGGAGCTGTCCAATGGATTCTTAAGCAGAAACTCCCTGCTGGATACCTTTCGCTATATCCGAGTGCTATAGAGGACTCAACATCATATAATCACAGCCGCTTAGGTTGGTGTTATGGGGATCTTGGAATTGCATCATGTATTTGGCAGGCAGGAAAATCATTAAACAATGAAAAATGGAAAAAAGAAGCAATAGAAATCATGTTGCATGCGAGCCAAAGGAAAGAGTTTAAAAAAAATGGAATAATTGATGCCGGAATTTGTCATGGTACCGCTGGCATTGCACATATATTTAACCGATTTTATTTTGAAACAAAACTGGAGGTTTTCAAAGAAACCGCTAATTACTGGATAAATGAAACTCTAAAAATGTCTACTTTTGAAGATGGGTTAGCGGGATTTAAAACCTATCGGCAGGAAAATGGCTGGTTAAACGAATATGGATTATTAGAAGGAATAGCAGGAATAGGATTGGTTTTGTTAAGCCATATATCCGATGAAGAACCAACTTGGGACCGTTGTTTATTATTAAGCTAAAAAATATTGTAATTGACTACATATACGTATCATCCAAATTTTATTTTTAGAGCACCACAGTTTCCGATTCAAAAAAGTGGAATCAGTGTATCAGACTTGTTTAACTTGAGTAAACTTGCTCTTTTTAAAGAAGCTATCTATATTGCTTCTCCTATTTTACACGATGAATTATTAAAATGGCATACTGGCGAATTAAAGGATCAAAAAGAGATAGAAAAACTTGTAATCTCAATTTATAAATATTACACACGCATGCAAAGTCGCTGTACACCTTATGGTTTATTTGCTGCTTGTGGAAGTGGTAATTGGGGAGAAAAAAATGATATAATTCTTAACGATCGCGTAAAGCGTCACACACGTTTAGATATGAATTATTTGTGCGCACTGGCACAAAAATTAAATACGCATCCTGTTCTTTTACCATTGTTACGGTTCTACCCCAATAACAGCATTTATGCCTTTGGTGAAACATTGCGTTACGTGGAATACACGTATGCAAACAACAGGCGCATTCATCAAATAAATAGCGTTGAAAATTCTGATTATCTACAAACTATATTAGAGGATGCAAAAATTGGTGCATCCATAAATGAGTTGGCATCCATTATAATTGATGAGGAAATTACACAAGAAGAAGCAGACGCTTTTGTAAAGGAATTAATTCAAAGCCAACTATTAGTTTCTGAGCTTGAGCCGGCAGTTACCGGTGATGAATTTATTTTTCAAATTATAAATTCTCTTAAACTAATCAATAACAATAGTAATCCCGAAATTGGTTCAATCATTCAAATACTTGAATCAACTCAAAACCAGATTACAGCTATTGATAAACAATTGGGGAATAATGTAGAATCTTACCGAAGCATTTATCAAAATTTAAAAACATTAGATACTCCAATTGAAGAAAATCAATTGTTTCAAACTGATTTATATAAAACAACAGTATCCGAATCGCTTGATAAATCAATACAGATAGAACTATCAGAAGCTATTGATTTTTTGAATAAATTTTCATCAAGTAACGAAAATCCAAATCTCAAAAAATTTAAAGAAAATTTTTATCACCAATACGAAGATTCTGAAATTCCTTTATTGGAAGTGTTGGATACAGAAACAGGGATAGGCTATACAGGTAAAGATAAATCAGGGTTGAATGCTTTAATAGATGATGTTTATTTCCCTGAAAAAAAAGGAGAATCATCAGAGATATACTGGAATAAACAGCAGCAATTGTTACAGGATAAATTGCTAATGGCTGTAAAGGAAAATGCTTATAGTGTATCATTTACAGATGAGGATATAAAAAATATCGGGCAGCATACAACTCTGTTGCCGGATACAATGCCTGTTATGTTCCGTGTGGTTGATGGTTCTGGTAAAATATACCTGCAAAACTGCGGAGGTTCAAGTGCGGCAAATTTATTAGGGCGCTTTGCACATGGCGATAATAAAATTCACGATATTATAAATGATATTACTGCGCATGAAGAAAAATTAAACAGCGATAAAGTCTTAGCTGAAATTGTGCATCTGCCTGAAAGTCGCATCGGCAATATATTATTACGCCCTGTTTTAAGAAATTATGAGATTCCCTATTTAGTGTCTGTCTTTTAACTTATAAGTATTGATAAATAAAGAGTAATCGGTTATA
>JAVHPE010000070.1:0-19276 GCA_036170475.1 Bacteroidia bacterium
GTAGCAAAGATAATTTTATTTTTTCTATGTGCGCTCTAAACGTATATACCTATTTCTATTAATCGAACTTTCTTTTTCAATAGACAACAAAATGCTAACAAAATAGAAATTAAATCGACTATAATTAACACCATTTTATACGTTAACAATTCTATTATTTTCTAAGAACAACAGCCTCAACTTGGTCTCCTTGATATAAAATATTTCGGTAGAAAAGTTTTCGAAATGGCCATATCCAACTAGTTTTGGAAACAACAAGATGAGTATCAGGCAAAAAATGTAGAAGCATTGCACTAAAAGTTTCTTTCGAAAAATGCCAAGAATGCTGAAGAGGATTTAAGGCTCCCCACTGCGTAAGTCGATGTCTTGCTGAATAGGAGTATATATTAGGAACAGCAAAATAATAGGTTACAGAACTTTTGGAAATTCTTTTTATTTCATCAAAAAAAATTTCTAAATCTGGAATATGCTCAAGTACATGAAGAGCAATGATGTTGTTATATTTATTTTTAACAGACTCGATTCCCATATACTGAATTGAAATATTTACAGAGACCGGATTTTGAATCGCTTTTATGTTTAAATCAATACCATCAACACTTACATCCCTTCTTTTTTTTGAAATTGCCTCAATAATACCACCAGAGCTGCACCCAATATCAAGAAGATTTCCATTCTGAACATATTTCACGATCGTTTTTAGGGAATTCCTATGCCGCAAACTTAAAATATTGGAATACACAATGGTTTCATTATATTCTATTTCTTTAGTTGCTGAAGTTGAAATAGTACGTACTGTACCACATTTTATACATTTCCCCAATTCAAATTGAGTGTTGTCAAACCAAATGCCTTTTTTAAAAACATTATACTTGGTTTCATTACACCAACATTTTTCTGGGATAAATTCTACAATCATTTTTAAAAATTTTAAATTAAATTAAATTACATAATCCCACTCATAGCTTTTTCGATAACTCGACCAAGGTATTAAAGTATCTTTGTATTTATTTTGTATCATTGAGATTTCCTGAGGTGAAGGGGTTGTTTGAAATCCCCATTTATCAAAAAATAATTTTTCTACCCGTTTATTCTCGAGAACAATTGTACCATTAGAACGAGTACCTCCTCCTTTAATTTCTCCGCGGTAATGAAAATAACAAATATCTGGAATCCAAATGTTGGGTAAATTGAGTTGCATTGCACGGAGACCCCAATCTTCATCAACAAATAGAGCATTTGGTGTGTTCCAATCCTCACATTTCCCAATCTTCTCAAGAATCCGTCTTTCTATTAAAACGAAGTGGTTAAAAGGGGCGTGGCAAATTACTGGAGCTTTAGGTAAATCAATAGAATACTCTGCAATTTTCCTAATGGGTTTGGGATAGGCAGGATATGGTTTTTTTTTTATTTGAGCAATCTTATTTCTAAATTTGAATATTAAGTCAGTAAGAAATCCTGCACTTGTCCAATGTTCAGGAAAAAAATGAAATTGGAACAATTTTCTTCGCTCCCATGCTTTCTCAAATAGGTAATCAATATGATAGCCAGGTCTTACGGCCGGACTAAAGTCACCTTTTTCCCACCCCACATCAGTAAAGCTCACCCACCCCACAGGCTTACTAATTTCATTTAATTTCTGAGTAACTTTTCTATAAAAATCAGAAGTAAGCAATTGTATATCATCATGTGATTTTATAAAATAGCGGTACTCATAGCTGACTTCAATCGCTTTGTTTATAAAATTAGCCCAACTGACTTCCGCTTTTTGAAATATTTCAAAATTACTTGAATACTTTACGCCGTATTCCTTAACAAGAGCCTCCACTTCCGGCTTTATATGCTCCCCTAAAGAAATAAAAATCTTCCACTCACAATTACCCATGTTTTGTAGAATAGAATCAAAGGTTCGTTTAACTAGGGCCATGCTTGAATTTGGAGAGCCAACCCTTATTGCAATTGCAACATCTTTCATAAGTATACTTGGTTAAAATAAAGTGTAAACGGAATTATATGCAAAAAATCACTAATCTTACGGATTTAAATATGAAATAAAACTTTTCAAACTTTTAGGCGAAAGAAACTTTTTATCTGTTCTGCACTATTAGGATAAAAAGACATTCCTAATTGTCTCTCTTTAACCAAGATTCGTATATTTCCTCAAAAGTAGTTTGTAAGTTTTTAGTAATATTCCAATTGGGATAATGGCTTTTCATTTTAGTTAAATCAGATATATAGCAAATATGATCACCTTCACGATTTTTATCAATATATTCAAAATGCATTTTCTTACCAGAAATTGATTCTATCAAACTAAACGCTTCCAATATAGAAATTGAATTTTCTCTGCCTCCTCCAATATTATATACCTCTGCAATACGAGGTTTTTCGATAAATTCCTCAATAAAGCAGACTACGTCATGTGAATGAATATTGTCTCTTACTTGCTTCCCTTTATACCCAAAAATATTGTAATTACGTTCTTCCAGATTACACTTAATTAAATAACTCAAAAAACCATGCAGTTCCACACCAGAATGATTTGGACCAGTTAAACATCCTCCTCGTAAACAACAAGATTTTATATTAAAATAGCGACCATATTCCTGGACATAGACATCCCCAGCTAATTTAGATGCCCCAAATAAAGAATGTTTTGATTGATCAATACGAAAAGATTCTTTTATCCCATCACGATATATTTCATCAGAATAATCCCAACGTGTTTGTGTCTCGACCAGTTTTAGTTCATTTGGCGCATCTCCATAAACTTTATTAGTAGACATATGTACAAATACCGCATCTGGACAGTATTGCCGAACAGCTTCAAGCAAATTCAGAGTTCCTAAAGCGTTCACATCAAAATCATCAAATGGTCTACTCGCAGCCAAATCATGACTAGGTTGAGCCGCTGTATGAACTATGGCATTCGGTCTAAATCGTTTCAATGTTTCGAGAACATTTTCTCTATTTCTAATATCAAGCTCAATATGTTTGAAGTTACTATATTTTCCCTGTAAGCGTTTTTGATTCCATCGATTGTCGCCGTTTGGTCCGAAAAAATCTGCCCTCATATTATTATCGATACCATAGACCTGCCAACCTATTCGGCAATATTTTTCAACTACTTCACTTCCAATTAAACCACTTGAACCTGTTACAATTATTGTTTTCATTCTTAAATGTTTAGTTTAGTTTATATTACATAAATCAAATTGTTTTATCATATTAAAGACTCCTTTAATTTAAAAAATATTTTTTTTCCGAAAAAGATTGCACCAGCAGTAATAATGGCAAGTTTGAAACATAATGAAAAGAAAATATTTTCAGGCGAAAAAAAATAAAAAACCATGAACAATCCAATGCACCCACCCAAAACAAATAAAAGCAGACGCCAGTTAATAGGTATATAATAACATTTTTTAGCGTACCACATCACAATAACAAAAAAAACGACAACAGACATAACTGTAGAGTAGCCCGCACCAAATGCGCCATAAAGCGGTACAAAGATAAAATTTAAAAGAATATTAACAATGGCTGATGCAAAAACAATATATACCATCGACATAACTTTTTTCTTTTGATAAATAGCAAGCTGAAAAACGCTGGAAACCTGTGATATCACATACGACAATGAAATTATTGGAACAATCTTGTATGATTCTATATATTTACTGTCAAGGAAAATAATTATTAATTCCTTAGAAAAAAAAGCAATAAGAAAAGAGATAACAATTATAGTCAACATAAAATAATTATTATAAACATAGAGTTTTTTTTTTGCGTCATTCTGGTTCTCTGAATTAGCAAGTCGATAATATATTGGATTGTAAGCACTATAAAATGCAGCTGAAAAGATTAAACTTAAACCTGCAACTTTATAGCTCAATGAGTATATCCCAACAGCTGAAACCGAAAAATAACGTTCAATAAAAAGTCTATCTGAAAATTCCAATATCCAGGAAGATAGCAATAAAGGTATTCCAGGAAGACCAAAGGCTAGACTTTGTTTTAGGATTTTGGGAATAAATTTGAAATTTATTGAAAAGTAGGAAATGCGCCAGAAAGCGGGAGCTAAAATGATTCTCGAAAACAAGGAGGCTTTCATCATTCCTGTTGCTCCATCTTTTAACCATACAACAAAAATAATGGTAAGAATAGTGATGGTTGCAAATTCCAAAAGGGAATATGTTATAAATTTTGTAGCATTTTCATTTATTTGGAAATAAATTTTTGGGATGCTTGAAAAATTCAAAAAAAAAGTCTCTATAATAATAAACGCATAAAATGGATAAAATGGAATAGAACTATATATGTTTCCTATAAAAGAGCTAAATATAAAAATAAGCAGGAGAACCAATGTAGAAATTATTAGAGAACCTATGGTTACTGTACCTAGAAAATCCTTTTTATCTTCTTCCGTTTTATAATCGAAGTAAAGGCGGTAAATAGCTCTATCAATACATAATGTAAACAAAACAACTAATACCGTGGATAAAACCTGCATCGAATTTACTATACCATAATCTGCGGGCGTCATATATCGGGTGTATACAGGCAAAAGCAGAAAAGTTACTGCTTTGGGCAGAATGTTACCAAGGGTGTAAAGAGAAGTATTTTTTATTAATTTGAAACTCACTTTTTTAATACAATCATTTTATAAATCAGTTTATTTCAGTTTTTATTTATGTAACATGAATCAAAACTGATATTTTTTTGTGGGACATTCAGAAAACAAGTAAACTTCACTTTTGGGCAAAAAATAAATTTGAGATCTGTAGAAAACCATAAGAATTACTCCTACTCATGCTCATTTTTTCAGACAAAATTTCAATTATTTCTATTTGCAATTTTGTTAATTGTATCATTTAATTGTTCAGAAAACCTATCTGCTGCCTTAGCATTCAGATGTATCATATCGGTATAGTCTTCAGGATTCCATCCATCCTGAAAAGAATAGTTCAAAAAATGAACACCATTATTAATATAAGAACAAATGAAATCATTAAATTCTTTAATTTCACTTTCTTTGTAATTTGTCAAAACTTTTTTTCTAACCGGAAGCATGCATAAAAATACTTCAATTTCATTTTTTGAGCAATTATCCAAAATCATTTTAAAATATTTTTCTTGGATGGGTAGTCTATTTATAGAAACAATAGTTTTCATGTCTTTTGTTTCCTTTGGAGGGCGGATATATTGTCCATTTTCTTTTTGGAAAATTAAATTTTGTTTCTTTTTGAAAACATTTAATAGATAGCCTACCCTCTTAAAATTGAAAACATTTGTTCTAGCAATAAATTCTTCCCAACAATTTTGTTCAGGATAATCTTCTGAATATCTAATATCGAATAATGGAGAATAAAGATAATTTCTAGTATCAGAGATAAAGCTAAATTGGAAATAATCAACCCCAAGAACTAAATATTTAAATTTCTTATTTTTTTGTTCTAACCAAATTAACTTATAATATAATTGATTATATGTGTCATTGTCGTGTGAAAAATTGTATGAAGGAATATTTATAATATCAGGATTTATTCCTCTGTATGTTCCTGAATTACCAAGTATTATTAGATTATAGTTTCTTACTAGGGCATTCTGAAATGAATGAATGATCTGACTTTTGGTATTGGGTCCTTCCTCTTTTTCTATAAGTTTGGGTAATACAAACAAAGTTAATAATACATACATTATACCAACAAGAATACAAGGAACTGCAAAACTCATTAGTTTGTATAAAAAATGTTTCATAATTAAAACTGGAAATAAATAAATTGTTGTTCTTTACCGGAAAAATAAAAAATTGCAAGAATAATACTGTAGTACATACCCCATCTATACCACCTCAACCATTTTGTGCCAATATTTGCAATTGCATATTGCTGGTCTCTGCCAACCCATTCGAAGCCCATAAATATAGCGGTAAGTAAGATTATAGGATAGCTTAACGATCCGTCCTGAAAGTATGGAAGTTTAAAAAATGTTGCTGAAAATATTTCAGAAATAATATTTTTTGCATGATTAAGGTTGTTTGCACGAAAAATAATCCAAGCAAATACAGTTAATCCAAAAGTAATACACATAAAAAAAAACTCTTTTATTGATGGCAGTTTTTTTCCATATGCCACAATATCAAGATTATTTCTGTTTGTATTAAATATTATTGAAGGCATTATATAAATAGCATTAAGTAGCCCCCAAATAATAAATGTCCAATTTGCTCCATGCCAAAATCCACTAACCA
Source organism: Bacteroidia bacterium (assembly GCA_036170475.1). Classification (GTDB taxonomy): domain Bacteria; phylum Bacteroidota; class Bacteroidia; order 2-12-FULL-35-15; family 2-12-FULL-35-15; genus 2-12-FULL-35-15. The sequence goes on from JAVHPE010000070.1 coordinate 6,251, forward strand.
AAAAAATTATAAAAGTATTTCTGACCTTCATCCATGCCCCTCCCTTGCTTCCCCCTAATGGAATGTATAAATAATCCTTAAACCATGAGGATAATGAAATATGCCATCGTCTCCAAAATTCGGCAATGTCTCGCGAAAAATACGGGAAAGCAAAATTGCGCAATAAGTCAATTCCAAAAAGTCGAGCTGTACCTATTGCAATATCTGAGTAACCTGAAAAATCACAATATATTTGGAAAGTAAAAAATAATGCACCTATTAGAAGTGTACTTCCTGAATAGTCCGATGAGTTATTGAAAATATTATTTGAAAATTCCGCACAATTGTCCGCAATTACAATTTTTTTAAATAAGCCCCATAAGATCTGTCGCAGGCCATCAACTGCTTTTGAATAATCAAATTCCCTCTTTTTTATAATTTGTGGCAAGAGATGTGTTGCTCTTTCAATAGGGCCTGCCACTAACAAAGGGAAAAAACTAACAAATACAGAATAGTCAATGAAGTTCCTTTCAGGTTTAATTCTGTTTTTATAAATATCAATCACGTAGGATAAACCATGAAAAGTATAAAATGAAATACCAACTGGGAGAATTACTTGGAGAGTCCCAAAATTAGATTTAAGGCCCAAAAGGGACAGTCCATCTGCAAAAGAGGATGCAAAAAAATTATAGTATTTAAAAACTCCAAGAAATCCTAAGTTGATGCATATGCTAAGCCAAAACCAAAACTTTTTCCTGTTTTGATTTTTTGCTTCATACATTTTAATTCCGGTAAAGTAATCTAATAAAGTCGAAAATATAAGTAAGAACAAAAATCTATAGTCCCAGCAGCTATAGAAAAAATAACTTGAAACAAGTAGTAATATATTTTGAAACTTTAAATTATTTTTTGTGGCAAACCAATATAGAAAAAAAACTATTGGTAAAAACAGAGCAAAGTTTATTGAATTAAAAAACATATAGTAATTCTATTGAGAATATTTTGGGAGAGGAGGTAGTTTATAATAACTTGAAGTGGAAAAGGGATATTTGTGCTTTCATTAAAACTAAAAGAACTTTTTATAATTATAAAAAATTAATTAATTCTTCCATTGTTTCTACAAAAATTATTTTATTATTCGATTCCTTTTTTAAATATTCTTTTTGTTCTTTTTTATAGGCTTCGTCTTTCCATTCAACTAGCTCTAATAAAGATATCGCATTTAACTGATCAATTTTTGAAACTGTTATTAGAGTGGTAGAACATATAGAGATTACATTTTTTTTAATGTTTCCTAGCAAAAATTCAGCAGGTACAAAAACAGGAAATTTATCAAATCCTTCAAACAAATTAGTGTTACTAAAATGTGGGTGCTCTTTTATCACAATTTTATTAGAACTATCGGAAAAAGCTTTTATTATATCATCTAAATAACCATTCTTAAGAAAATTGCTGCAATTTCCCTGGTCAACAAACATTGATTCATATTTATCTATATTAATAGTTTTGTCATTAATAATTTCGAATCTAATTTCATTAAAAGATTTTTTCTCAAGTGCAATTGAAATATTATTTTTTTTAAAAAAAATATCTTTATCTATTCCAAAACTAATATGTTTTCCTGATGTTTTTATTAAAATTAAATCCAAGCCAAGGAAGAGCTCATAAAACACCTTATCAAATATAGCAGACAATAAACGTAAGGATATTTTATTTTTATATCTTTCGGGATATTCATTGGTTTTATAATAATAGGTAACATGCTTATTTCTAAGTAATCTGGCAAAATAAAACCCTTCAAGTATATATCCATCATCAAATAAATAAAATTTATCCTCTTTATTAATATTTAGATTATCGATAACTTTCCATATGTTCTTTTTAAAAATAAATAGTTTGTGAAAGGACAATGTTCGAAGACCAACTCTTTCTATATAAATACATCTAATTTGTGCAAAATCACAATATTTTATTAAATTTTTGTTAATTGTAATTATTGTAATATCTTCGCCTTTTCCTTTAATGTATTCCGCAAAAAAAATTGGAGCAAAACATTCGCAATATAGGTAATTCATTTAAGATTCTATTTTAAATATTTCTCTTCAGCCTTTATTATTTTTTTGTATTTGACCAGTTTTGTGCAATTCAATAATGTATTTTTTTTTTAGATTTTATATTAACTAATTGCATTTGATAATTTATATTTTGACTTAGGCTGGAAAGCCTTTTCCAATAATGATATAATTATTTTTAATATCTGTACTCTCTTTAACAGGCGTCAATTTAAAACTACCCCACGCTTCTAATAATTTCAATCTTGATTTTTCAATTAAGTCTTTGTCACTTTCATTAGGTATGATATTTTGAGTTAATACCCACTCCCAATTTTCATTTCGTTTCCAAATATTTTTGTTTCTATGTTGGTCAATAATATAATGAAAACTATTTTCTGTCATACCAATCCATTTTAAGAATAAATTCAGATTTTTAGGGGGGTGCTCACTAAACTGCCGGATAAAATCAATGCCCATTTCTCTAGTCATTCTTCTTAATCTAATTTCGCGACATACATGGTCAGTAACTTTACCATAGCCATGTTTAATGAATTTAATATAATCATGTAAATCAGAATAATTATAACAATCTACGTCATTATAGTTATCAAAAGTTCTGGTTTGTGATAAAGTTTCATACTGGAAATTCTTTATCATCTGTTCATGTTGTGCCTTACTGTCCCAACGTATGTAATTATTTAAATAAATACCCCGTATACCAACACGCTCTATTTCTTTATCATTTGGATAAATATATTGAACAATGTCTTTCTCTGTAATTTCATCAAATTCATCAACTAAATCCTCTGCTTCATAAGACATCAAGTCATGTTCTTTTCTATATTTTCGAGTCATTTCCACCTCGTCAGCATGAGAAAACATACCAACTTGATCAATCCCCTGATGAGCACCCCAAATAATCAAAGGAATTTTAAATTTCACAGCTACTTGAACAGGATAAACTGTTTGTCCTGCAATACAATGCCAATAAATGCTTCCCATTTTGCGCATTGTCGCTCTTGTGATTTTTTTAACCGTTTCTGGATTGACAGTTAAGGTCATAATATCGCAGTTAAACTGAATACGAAGGTTTGCTAAATTTCGAATACCAATATCTGTATTATAATGTTTATTATAAGTAACTAACAAGGGATTCATACCAAACACATTTTTAATGGTATGAACTATGAAATAAGAATCTCTTGCACCAGATACGGGAATAATACAATCGTAATTATTACCAGAAGTGTTTTTATAACCGCTTAAGATATTTTTTAATTTTTCTGCCCTTTGACTCCAATCAAGTCTATCTTTCTCTTCATGTACACGGCATCCGCTACATATCCCTTCCTCATCAATAGTTAGATTTAAAGGATGGGTTTCGGGATATAAACAACGTTTGCAAAACTTCATATCATTCATATTATTTCTTTTTCTATTCTCATAAATAACATTTCTTCCAATGATGCATCCGACTTTTTAATTAATCTATATTCCGAATCAAATTCATTGTCACTGTAGTCAGCAAATGTTTCCAAACGAATATTTATTTCTTTTGAAATATTTGCTTTTGTAATGTTTACTGAGTGCTCTGTAAAGTGAAAAAAATTTGATGCACTGCTTGCAGAAGTTTTTGTTTTTTTCAGAACCTCAATAAAATCATCCGCATTTTTAGCGCCGCCGCAGCATATAACAGGCACACTTACTGCATCGCAAATGCTGTTAATGAGTTCTATATCGTATCCAATATAACTCCCGTCTCTTTCAACCGAGTTAATTAAAATTTCACCGGCACCAAGACCTTGTGCTTGTTTTGCAAATAGAGCAGGAGAAATGTTTAATGGCTTTTTATTTATATAATCGAAAACTTTGTATTGATTGTCAACTATAATAGCATCAATAGAAATTACAATACATTGATCACCAAAAACATGGGCAGCTTCAGTAATTAATTTTGGGTTTTTAATTACAGATTGGTTCAATGAAATTTTATCCGTTCCACATTGCATCAGCATTTTTATATGTTCAATTTTGCTTATTCCTCCTCCAACAGTCAATGGGACAAAGCATTTTGCAGCTGCTTTTTTAATCATTTCAAAATTAGGCAAAGTTGAATTACAACTTGCACTAATGTCAGTTAAAATAATTTCATCAATTCCCCATTGATTTAAAAATTCAACAGCTATTTCGGGTTTACCAACAGGTAAATATTTTTTGAAATTAATACTCTGCACCACAATACCTTCTTTCACAACAAGATTGGCTGCTATTCTTTTTTTTAACATTTATAATATTGAATTAAAAAAGCTTCTGAATAATTTTAGACCATTGTTCTGGCTTTTTTCAGGATGAAATTGAACGCCAAAAATATTTTCTTTTTGTATTGCGGCTGGCATCCTTTTACCATAGTCACAATAACCTGAAATATACTTTTCTTCACAATCAAAATAGTAACTATGATCAAAATAAAAATGGCTGTTCGCCATATTCCTTACAAACAGTGGTTCTGTATTAACAAAATTAACATTATTCCACCCCACGTGTGGTATGGCGAATTCTTTTGGTAATACTAGTTTTTTGACACTTCCTTCGATCCAATTCAATCCCTCATGAAATCCATTCTCTTCAGATGATGCTGCAAGCATTTGCATCCCAATACATATACCCAAAATCGGTTTTTTTTTAACCAGTACAATTTCACTAAGTATATGATGTAAATTTCTTGCTCGTAAATTCTTAATTGATTCATCAAACGCACCGACACCAGGCAGAATTAAAACATCCGCTTCATTAATAGTGCTCTCATTAGCAGTTATCTTTAATTTTTTATACCCCAAAAAACTAATAGCATTCATTACAGAATGCACATTCCCGATACCATAATCAATTATTACAATTTTTTTATTCATCCTACTATTCTCCCACTTTATACTGCCTTTGGTATTTTCCTTGTGAAACTTTTTTGAATAATTTTTTATTTGTCCCACTATCGACTATCTCCCAAAATTCATCTACTGTAATTTCAATAAAGTCACAAAAACTTTTAATGAATTTAGGAGAACAATTTCCATCATATTTTTCAACTAATACAATTGCTTCTTCGCGTGTTAAACGACCAAGTCTAATGTCTTCATTAACATAATCAGTAATTCGCCCGAAACCATATTTCAGGTATTTTATCATTTGGTTCATTGGGGTCCAATCTTCATCAAGAGCAGTAACTCCCATATAATCACCAATCATTGTTGGAGGCTCATTCCTCACATCAAGTCCACGAAGCGCAGCAAAGTTTCCATTGTCAGCAAGTGACCAATCTTTCCAAAAGTACCCTAAGAAAGTAATATGCAAATTGGCATTTTCCATTTCCAAATCAGTAGGATAACAATACTGTAGAATATCATCCTTTTTTATTTCATTTTTTATCAACCATGTAATATCGCCACCACCCAATGTATTCATGTGTTTAAGGTTATTCCCATCACTACCGTTTTTACCCATTACAGTCAATTCTCCCAATTGTAAGGCCGAATTTTCTCCCCACCAAATTAATGGAATTTGGTAGGCAATTGCCAACCGAGGGACACTGCTAAACAGTGCCAACTCTGTGGATTTAAATCCATTTACATACTCGAAAAAAGATTGGCGCATTAATTTTCTCCAAGTTCCAGGCGCAGGATTTATGCAAATGCAATCAAATCCAAGACGAATTAAATTCGAAATATTATTAGCTCCTCTCTGTGTTATTTGTTGAGGTGGTGGAGATAAACAAACCAGTAATGGATTCATCCCTAAGACATTTTTGACATACCACGCCTGCCGGGTGGAATCTTTCCCACCGCTAACTCCAATAATACAATCGTATCCCGAATGATTATTATTTTTACCGAAGGCAACAATTTCCTTAATTTCTTCAAACCTTGCTGTCCAATCGACATCTTTTAAAGTATCAAAATATTGACATGCAGGACAAATGCCATCAGCAGAAAATTTTGTATTTGGCCTAGTATCAGTTTGTAAACATTTTTTACAATACTTCATAAAAATTTATTACTACTTTTTTCCTTAAGAGACAATTTTAAAATCAAAAATTACTTTTGCTATTATTTATAATGAGTTTTTTTCATTTGTCGAACATATCCCATGATAATGGGGTACCTTTAACAACATCCTGCTTTGTGGTTTTTCCTAATACCTCTAATAAATATTTGGGTGCCAATCCATCACCAGGTCGAATAGTTCTTACATTCTCTTTTGTAATTACTTCTCCAGCTTTTATATCCTGAACAATATAAATAGATCTTTTAAATATTTTACTTTTTTCTTCTGCTTTTTGTATATTCAGTTGTATTTTACCCAATGCTAAATATGCCCTTTCGCTTTCTACTACTAATGCTTTCATTTCTGGAGGTTCCAAGCTAAAAGCGCTATCTACTCCGCCATCAGCCCTACATAAAGTAAAATGTTTTTCTATAACTCGTGCACCCAATGCCACTGAAGCAATACTTGCACCGATGCCCATTGTATGATCACTTAACCCAATTATGCAATCAGGAAAAATTTTCTGCATTTCAGGTATTGTCATTAAATTAGTATTTTCAGGTGAGGAAGGATAAGTGCTTGTACATTTTAAAAGAATAATCTGACGACATCCATTTTCTTTCAATACCTGAACTGATTCCTTAATGTCACATATATCAGCAATACCTGTACTCATTATTACCGGCTTGCCTGTTTGTGCAACTTTTTTTAACAAAGGGTGATCCGTATTTTCAAAAGATGCAATTTTATAGCAAGGTACATTTAATGTTTCCAAAAAATCAACAGCTGTTTCATCAAAAGGAGTGCTGAAACAAATTATTCCCAAACTTTTTGCGTACTCAAATAAAGGTTTATGCCAAGTCCAAGGGGTATGTGCTTCTTCGTATAATTCATATAAATTACGCCCAAACCATAAAGAATCTTTGTCAGTAATATCAAACAGTCCACCACGCTGATTAATCGTCATCGTATCTGCTGTATATGTTTGCAATTTAACTGCATGAGCTCCGCTATTTGCCGCTGCCTTAATAATTTCTTTTGCCCTATCCAACGATTGGTTATGGTTACCGCTCATTTCGGCTATTATAAAGGGCCTGTTTTTAATACCAATAAATATATTATCTATTTGAATGTTAGTCATGTTTTAGATTTAAATAACTTATAACATTTTACTTCTTCGTGGTTCATTATTTCCTGTTCAATAAATCCAGCAGAAATAAATGATTTTAATGATGCAATATTTCCATGTTTTATGTATGCAACTATTTTCTCTTTTGAATGTTTTGAAAGATAATCCTCTGTTGCTTTAATAAGCATTTTATTGCTAAATGCCCTGCCTCTATATTTTTCATCAATTGATATTCCAATAATAGTTTCAATTCCTGTATTTTCAATTCTCACCTGTCCAATGGGAATGTTATGTTTGTTAAAAAACAAATATAAAAAACACTTGTCAGAAGATAATTTAGAAAAAAACCATTTACAATGACTATCGTATTCAATAACATCCTTATTGAATGAATTATTTCTTACCACACTATCATTAGCCCATTTATAATATAATAATACATCTTCTTCATTAGCCATTCTATAATGAACCCTGTCAAAAAAATGTGAATGTATTAATACATCATATTGTTTATTATTAATTGAAACGTGATCTTTGAGTCGTGCTTCTTCCACAAAGTTGCTTTCAGTTAATGCTTGAAATAGTTGTGGACGTATATCATAAGCATAAGTATAAATTTTACTAAAATCAAGATATAGATTTGCTATATTTTTTAATATTTTCAAATAACATTTCCAATCATCTACAAATTGATTTAAATTTCTATCCGTTGCTGTCAAAAATGAAATTTCAGCATTCCTACTCTCCCAATCAATATGAACCAAGCCACCATACCCAATCAAAATATTATCTTCTAAAAAACTAAACAAGAGCTGATCCGGCTTTTCCTGCTCAAATAATTTATCCACAATATTTTTAAAATACCATTCTTGCTTCCCTTTTGCTAATGTTTCCTTTTGACGTAGAATATCAATTTGCTCGTTTCGCCATTGCATGATTGCATACTTATCTTCATCTCGAATAGGGACAAGTTTATAGGTTCTATAGGCAAATGCCAATGGAGTTAAACATTTGTATGCTCTCTTTAATTCAGTTTTTCTTTTCAATTAAAATTTGCATTTAGAAATCTGCCTAACTTATTAACGTCTTGGATCAATCAGTCTGTTAAATATTGTGAATTGCTTAATTGGTCAATTACGAAAATAATGTTTTGTATTTAATTTCAGCAATCTTCCAATCAATTATTGTATCGATATCTTGAACTTCATGTTCTAATAAAAGGACTGACCCAGAATTGCTATTGAAAAGGCCGCTGCCAATACGTTCAGTCTTAAACCAATACCATTGGCCAGCATCATGATATATGGTTTTTAAATCCTGAGAGCGTGAGTTTTTATTTTCTGGCCATACCATTTTAACTTTACCGTATTCATCCATTTCTACGCCCCTCCAAACTGGGTAGCTAAAAGCTACAATAGGGAACACTGTGGTTAATTTGTTTTCAATTAATTTATATAGCCCTTGCTTTAAATGTTGAACTTGCATTAATGGGGCGGTGGGATAAATACAACATCCAATTTCGAAAGTTTTATCAAGTGTTTTTTTATAAACATTTAAAACTTCAACAATTACATCAAATGTAGTCGCATGGTCATCTGCATTTTTATTGCTCCTCAAAAATGGTACTTTTGCCCCATATTGGACAGCAATTTTGGCAATTTCATGATCATCAGTAGAAACCATTACCTCATCAAATAAACCTGATTGGATAGCAACTTCAATAGAATAAGCGATAATGGGTTTTCCTAAAAAATCTTTAACATTCTTTTTATAAATACGTTTACTTCCACCTCTAGCGGGAATGATTGCCAACATTGTCATTTACAAATTCAAAATTTAAGATACCATTGAAATTATACAAAAAAAAATTTGGAATATAAACTAATATTATTTGGAGGTTGGTATTTGAAGTTAAACTTAATTTCAAAAACGATGTTCAGTAGATACCTATTAAAACTATTCTATTGCAATTAAGCGCATAAATTACCAAAACGACCAGTAATAATTAAATCATTCCGAATATCCTTAAAAAAAACTTTCGCACCATCTTTTAACGCTGATTCAACAATTCCGCTTAGTATTTTTGTTCCGCACAAAATTTCTTCAGGTAAAATACTTTCGACATTTGATGAACTGAGGACAGCCTGGGCTAAATCAGCGAACATTATTTGAGTCCCGCTTTTATTTGGTTCCGCAAATTTTCGCTCTAATTTATGAAATGCACCTTTGATTTTATCCTCTGTATTTATATCAATACTATATCCTTCTCCATTAATTGTTATAATAGCATGAGTTAATTGTATTCGAACATTATTACCTTCATTTTGTATAATATTAGCAGAAATACCATTTTTAAATTTAATAAATGCATTTTCAACTAATGGATCCGTATCAATTATACATTCCTTTTTAGTATAATCTTTATTAAAAGAACATATTGCAGAAATATATTCAACATCAATTGAATTAGAGTAAAACACTATTAAATCAATGGAGTGAGGATGACTCCATAATAACATATTTCTACCAAATTCAATAACAATGTGCTTAACCGATCCATATATTCCGGAGTTGCAAATTTCTTTTACCTGGCTATAAATCGGCATCGCTCTTCTTTGAACCCCATAAGCAATCTTTAAATTTGCACCTTTAATTTTATTTAAAATTTGTTCACACTCGCTAACACTCCTACCCAAAGGCTTTTCAACATAAAATCCTTTAACCCCATTATCTATTGCATAGTTAATAATCTCAGATTTAACATCGGTTCGTGTTGCAATAGATAAAATATCTGGTTTAATTTCATTAACCAAGACCTTGTAATTATTATAAATTTTTTGAACATTATATATTGAAGAAAACTTTTCCGTTTTAGCAGAATCTATATCACATAATGCGATCAACTCCATATCACTTATAGACATAATAGATTCGGCATGCGAAATGGGATCCCACCCATTTGGAAGCAATCCTCTTAATCTGCTTGTTGGTTCTGCACCCATTCTGCCGAGACCAATTATTGCCGTTTTCAGCTTCATAAATTCAGTGCCATTTTAATATCGTAGAAAAAAGATTTTGTTTTTTTGATTCATACAAAAGATATTGCTTTTCTAAATCTAAATATGAGATTTCAGAAGATATAATTTCATCCGCATCTATAGAATTCTTTTCAATTAAATCTAAAATATACAATAAATTCCGCTCAATATTAAATCTCTGTTCATAAGGTGCTAACCCTGTTTGATTTAATTCAGAAAGATATTTGATCGTTACATTTTTCATATAAAGAAACTTTGGATCTAACGGATTGAAATGAGGCAAGGGTTGTCCTCTACCAGGAAATCCAAGATTAACAATTACCCCCCCTTTGTTCACACAATTTATTGCTAATAACCAATCTTCCCAGGTATTAGAAGTATTTATAACAATATCGATTCCCGTTTGACGGGTTTTTGCATTAATAGTTTCTAATGAACTTAAATCCTTTGGGAGTATTTCGATTCTTTTTGCCTCAAGTAAAGTCCTATATGATAACTGATTTGTTAAAACGAAAGTATTGGCGCCAGCAATTTTGCTCATTACACTTGTTGTAAATCCTAATACCCCCAAACCGATTACTGCAATATTATGCCCTGCTTGCATATTTGCAGTTAGTAGGCTGTGATAGCCCAAATGAAACAAGTATGATAAACACTTGTTTTTTATATTACCACTTGATAATTTTATTAAAAAGTCATTTTCGCTGCATCTGAAATGACTTCGGTGAGATTGAAAGTTAAGGAAATAATCACCGATTTTAAATTTTGATACCGCATCGCCTTTATGAATTACCTGTGCAATATTACAATATCCTAATACCCGAGGGTAAGGGGCTCTATCTCCACGTAAAGATTCCATGCCAGAAAATGCAGCTACTTCAGTACCAGGAGAAATTGCAGAATAAAATGTTCTTGCTATTAACTCATTTGGCAGTATTGACTTCAGATCGATCATTTCCTTTTTTAAATAAAGGACTCTAGGTTCAGAAATTTCATAAATAAGAGCGCCTATTTCTTCCATTAAAATAATTGTTTATCTGCGGTTTTTCCTTTTCGAATACCACTCTTAATTAGTTTACTTTATTATGACAATCTGTTTCAACTTTCTCCAAAGCTTTATATTCATTCGCTCAACTAAAGGCATACTCACTTTTACTTATTTCTTTGAGATAATTTCTGCATCAAAATATTCGGTATTCATAAACAATTATTATATTTCAATAAATGCTCAATTACAAATTGTTGTTCATCAATATTCAAAGTTGGATACATCGGCAAACTAATACAATGCTTATAATAATTTTCAGCATTAGGGAAATCCCCTTCTTTCCAACCAAATTGCTTATAATAGGGCATTAAATGAACCGGGACATAATGAATCTGTGCAAAAATGCCATTCTCTTTTAAAAAGTAATATAATCCTTTTCTATTCTCCACTTCAATCACAAACAAATGATGTGCGTTAAAATAGTTTACATCATCCTTTTGCATTTTTATGGAAGTATTTTCAAATGCCTTCCTATATTTTTTTGCAATTTCATGTCGTCTAATAATACCAGCTTCTGCTCTTTTTAACTGGCTATTAGCCAATGCTGCCTGTATATCCGTTATGCGGTAATTTATATCCCAACTCCTGCATTTCATAGTACCATAAACCTTGTTTTTCAGGTTCAGGAAAATCAAATTTCATATTTTCCTTGGTAATTCCGTGGGTACGGAGCACTACTAATTTTTTATATAATGCTTCATCAATTAGTATCAAGATACCGTCTATCTCATTTTTTGATAATTTAATAACTTTATCAAGATTCAAAACTAATTCATTTAATACCTCATACGGTTGAATTAAGTTTTCATCTAATTTGTGGTATCTCACTCAAAGTATTTCCCATTTACTTAAAAAGTCCCATACTGAGTTGGTCAGTGCTTTAATCTTTTCTTTTTCAGTAATAGCCCTTTTCAAGTCAGCAACTATAGCTCGAATTATTTCGAAAAATGTTTGGGTTGCATCCAGTTCAATATTCAATACTAAAAAGTTCACTTTTTCTCCAGTGCCTATAGATAAGTTTCCAATAGCTTGCTGCTCTACCCTCAAAAACAAAGATGATTTACCTAATCCTCTTTCGCCTTCAATGAGAAAATGCTGTGGGTTGCCATTTTTTGTTTGAAATAAGCTTTTTTCAATCACACGCATCTCATCTTCTCGTCCTTGAAAGAGATATTTTGTAGCTATACTATTGGGTCTAAACGGATTATACTTCAAAACTGTTGAATTATTTATACTTTTCATTCAATTCTAATAACTGCTAATAACTGCTAATAACTGCTAATAAAGCTAATAATCAAAATTAAGTTTTCATCAAAATTAAGTCTTTTTTGACAAATTCAATTATTTTTTCAATTACAAAGTCTTGTTCTTCCACTTTTAAGGTTGGATACATCGGCAAACTGATACAATGCTTATAATAATTTTCAGCATTAGGGAAATCCCCTTCTTTCCATCCAAATTGCTTATAATAGGGCATTAAATGAACAGGGACATAATGTATTTGTGCATATATGCCATTTGCTTTTAAGAAGTCATAGAGGCCTTTTCTTTCTTCCACTTCAATCACAAACAGATGATGAGCGTTAAAATAATTTGAATCATACTTTTGCATTTTTATGGAAGTATTTTCAAATGCCTTTCTATATTTTTTTGCAATTTGCTGACGTCTATTAATGCCTTCTTCTGCTCTTTTTAACTGGCTGTTAGCAAGTGCTGCCTGTATATCTGTAATGCGGTAAT
>JAVHPE010000071.1:0-19137 GCA_036170475.1 Bacteroidia bacterium
CAAAACTATATAATTGATAAACCACTAGCAATACGTGGTACAATGGAGGGATACCTAACAACTGGGGAGAAATTTATTATGCTATCCCATGGATGAATCCCAATAATAATGCTACCCCTACTTTATATGATTCTTGTAATAATGGAAATGCTGGGGTTCCGAACAATGGTGGAGGCCATCAATATGCACGAACAGGTAATGCTTATGCTGGAATTATGACATATTCTAATGGGGTTAATTGGAGAGGCTATCTGCAAGTTAAACTAACAAGCAAATTAGCAGCAAATAAAAAGTATTGTGTAGAATTTTTTGTGAGCTTAAATGATACGCAAACAGTGGCATGTAATAACATAGGGTTGTATATATCTGACACAGCGATAACGGGTCCATCTAATCAGGTTTTAATGTAATACCGCAAATCAGTAATGATACAATCCTTAACCCTTTAATTGATAAAATAGGCTGGACAAAGGTATCGGGTATCTTTACTGCCAATGGCACAGAAAATTATATTACTATTGGAAATTTTTTAGATGATGCGCATTCAGATACAACACTATTAATGGCAGGCGTTTTGACAGCTTCTGGTTATTACATAGATGATGTTTCGGTAAAATGTTGTGACTGTGATACCACGCAGCTAATTACCAGCTACTATGAGGCACCAAATGCCTTTTCACCCAATAATGACGGGCATAATGACGCATTCAAATTACAAGGTTGGGAAAACGTTACAAAATTTACAATTATAATTTATGACCGATGGGGAGAAAAAGTATTTGAAAGTAATGCTCCTGAATTAGGATGGGATGGAACCTACAAAGGAAAATTGATGGAATCTGGTGTATATGTTTATTATATAAGTGCTACTGTTATTAGTGGTGAAAAAATAATTAAAAAAGGGAATATATCTTTAATTCGTTAAGTTAAGTGCCATGCAAACAGCTCAAACATTAAACAATTCAATTTCCCCATCCAGCGATGCCGAAACAAACAGCCAATGGATGAACACTTTATTAATTGATAATGCGCTAACAAGCATTGGTTTTACCGCAGCACAGTTAAGCAATTTGCGTGTATTAGCTGCCAAATGCCCTTACAGCGATGGAAATGCGGTATTTCAGGCACGTACCATATTGAGTCAATACGATACTATTGTTTATGGCAATGTTTGTGAAACATTCATTCCGCAGAATCAAAAAGGCATGATATTACATCAGCAGGGAAATGATACTATAAATACTACGTTTAAGCTCTATCCTAACCCGAACAACGGCAGTATGATTTTCGAATATAATATTGCTAAAAATGAAACAGGTCAATTAATCCTTTATGATATTACAGGAAGAATAATTAATGAATATGCCTTAAATAACAATAGCAATGCGTTAGCAATAAGCGAAGCTGCTTTAAAAAATGGTGTTTATTTTTATTCCGTAACGGTAAGTGGTGAAACAAAAGCAAACGGTAAGTTTGAAATTATTAAATAATGTTTTTCAAAAAGCCTTTAAATGTTTGTTTTAAAGGCTTTTTGCTTTTTATTATGAAAAAGATAAATTATATATTATTTATTATTGTTATTGCAAATAAACTGTTTGGACAAACAAATCTTGTTCCCAACTATAGTTTTGAAGCGTACGACACATGCCCTGGCACTACCATTAATTCTATTACCTATTCACCTCCTTGGTTTTCATCCACTAACAGTATTGCCAATTATTTCAACTCTTGTACTAATGGTGTCTGGGGTGTTCCAAGCAATTGGGAAGGTCATCAATATGCGCGGACAGGTAGTGCTTATGCGGGAATTGGCACATATGCGCCAGGTACATATTGGAGAGACTACTTACAAGTTAAGTTAATAAGCAAATTAGTATTAAATAAACAGTATTGTGTAGAATTTTTTGTGAGTTTGATGGACACTCAAACAGTTGCCTGCAATAACATAGGATTGTATTTATCTGATACAGCAATAACTGGGGCTTCCGGTTCTGTTTTAAATTTTATCCCACAAATTAGCAATGATAATATTGTAAATCCATTAACCGATAAAATAGGTTGGACAAAGGTATCAGGCACCTTTACTGCTAATGGGGCAGAAAATTATATTACTATTGGTAATTTTTTTAATGATGCTAATTCAGATACTATATTTGTTGATGGAGGGTGTTGCGATGCGTCTGGCTATTACATAGATGATGTTTCAGTACAATGTTGTGACTGTGATACCACGCAGCAAATAGCCAGCAATTATGAGGTACCAAATGCCTTTTCACCCAACAATGATGGGCATAATGATGTATTTCAATTACAAGGTTGGAAAAATGTTACAAAATTTACAATTATTATTTATGACCGCTGGGGAGAAAAAGTATTTGAAAGTAATGATCCTGAAATAGGATGGGATGGAATCTACAAAGGAAAATTGATGGAACCTGGTGTATATGTTTATTATATAAGTGCTACTGTTATTAGTGGTGAAAAAATAATTAAAAAAGGGAATATTTCGTTGATAAGGTAAGTTAAACCATAGTTAGTTCTACACTTCCATCAGATATAGGTGCAGAACTTTCTGCATTATGAAAAAAAATTTAAAATATTTACTCTACCTTATCTCCCTCTCCTTCGGAGACGGCTGGGGTGAGGCTACAGCACAGAATTTAGTACCCCGCCATCGCGAGTGTAACCAACAGCAGGCGCGAAGTGTCCCACTCGTGCCGATTATTTTGGGGCGTCACGCCCTTGCACTATTTTGAAAAGAACCCTGTATAAAATACATTCAGAATTTTTTTCTATAACTCTTTTTACCCGCTTGCAGTGAATTCGTCTTTACAACGTATCCCTCCACTCTACCGCATCTTGCAGAAAGTTTATCAATGATATAGTTTTGCAGTGTAATCAACACATGTAAAAGTATGGGAATAAAATCAGAAAAAGCAAGCGAGCGATTTGCGATGATTGACCGCTGGAAAGCAAGCGGTAAAAGCATCATGGCATTTTGCAAAGAGGAAAACCTGTCGTACTACACCTTTTTGTACTGGCGTGATAAATTGAATAACAAACCCAGACGTTCAGGATTTTTAAAAATAAACCGGCAAGCCATAAAAATAATCAAAGCCAATGGCTGCGAAATTATTTTTGCAACCGGCAACCGGATAAATTTTTCAGTACCTGTGGAAGCATCCTATTTAAAAGACTTGCTAAGTTGATATGTTATTTCATTATCAGATCCGCGATTATTATTTTTGTAAATCCATTACCGATATGCGTAAAGGAATAGATTCACTTGCAGGTGTGGTTAGCAATTAACTTGGTAAAAACCCATTAACAGGCGATTTATTTATTTTTATCAATCGCAGAAAAAATCAACTGAAAATGCTTCACTGGCAAGGAGATGGGTATGCACTGTTTTACAAACGATTAGAAAAAGGGACTTACGAACTTCCTGTTAACAATCAGATTACCAGCGAGCAGGTTTTATTTTTATTACAGGGAGTTATTATAAAATCTGTTAAAAAACACCCCCCGTTCAGCGTAGCGTATAAAAAAAATTACAAACAATATTTGTTCAGCGTAGCGTCCCGCTATGCTCATATTAAGTGCGTCAGGCATGTTCATAGACTATAGGGTGCAAGTCCCGAACGAGAGTTACAGTACTTATCGTTAGCAGAGAGTAAGGGTGTCCTTTGCGAAAAGGAATCTGAAGGAAGCTTAATGCAAATACTTGGGCTTACGAATAGAAACTGTATATGAGGCGGTATCGTATGGATGATGTTGCTTAAGAAACAAAAGTCCAATACTGTACAAAATACAATAACGTAGATACAGGAGCCACATGAGTAGAAAGTATATGAACTTACCCTGAGAGGTCTGAAAGTAAGTTGACGGAGGTATGAGAGAATGCCAAAGTAACACACCATTATAGTGATGTAATGTTATACTATCAGAAGTCAGCAGAGGTCATAGTAGGAGCGAAGAGAGAAAAAAAAAGTCTTACAACGCAACCGAAGGACTGAATGTTAAATTAAGGCAGACTATCAAGGAAATTATTAAAGCGAAAAAAAAGTGCCGAACCCCATAAGAGAACTACTTACATAAGGATAGGTTGGAAACTGAAAGTAAAAGGTAAGAGGAGCATAGCTAAAATAAAGAGAGCGGATAGACAAGCCAGTTGAGAAAACAGTTACAAGTAAATGTTAGAAAGAATATTCGACAGAAGAAACATTGAAAAAGCCATAGTAGCGGTAGAACGTAACCGTGGTGCAGGAGGTATTGATAATATGCAGAGCGATGAACTTCGCCCTTTTATCAATGCCAACTACCAATGTATTCTTGAAAGTATTCAATCCAGCGGCTACAAGCCACACCCTGTGCGAAAAATAGAGATACCAAAATCACAGGGAGGAGTGAGAATTTTAGGAATACCAAGTGTAGTAGATAGAATGATACAACAGGCGATACACCAATGGTTAAGTCCCCAGTACGAAGAAGAATTTAATGAAAACAGTTTTGGATTTAGACCCAAGAAGAATGCGAAACAAGCCGTACTAAAGGCACAGGAATACCTGAATGCAGGTCACACTTGGGTTATTGAGCTGGATTTAGAAAAATTCTTTGACACGGTAAATCATCAAAAACTGATGAATTTACTTAGTAAACGAATAGGGGATAAGCGTACCTTAAAACTTATCAATCAATACTTGAAATGTGGAATAATGGAGGGCGGAGTAGTAAGCCAACGTATAGAAGGCACACCACAAGGCAGTCCATTAAGTCCATTGTTATCAAACATTTTATTAAACGAGTTAGATAAAATATTAAGTAAACGAGGACATAATTTTGTACGTTATGCAGATGATTGTAGTATTTATGTAAAGAGTGAAAAGTCAGCCCAACGAGTGCAGACAAGCATCATTGAGTACATAGAGAAAGAATTACTTTTAAAAGTAAACAGAGAAAAGACGCACATAAGCCGCCCCAATGTGAGTAACTTATTAGGTTTCTCTTTTTACAGAGATAAATCGGGTTATCAAATACGCATAGGGAACAAATCACTACAACGGATAAAAGAAAAGTGTAAACAAATCACAAAATCCAGAAACCCAGCAACCGAAGCCATCAAGCTTAAGAAACTTGATAAAACAATACGAGGATGGGTAAATTATTTTAGCATAGCGAAAGCAAAAGTTAAAATGAACAAGTTGGATGAAATGGTAAGAACACGCTTACGAATATCCGTTTGGCGTAACTGGAAGCTGGTAAAAACAAAAATCTTTAACCTGGTAAAATTAGGAGTAACAGAGTCAAAAGCATACCAATGGGGTAACACAAGTAAATGGGCAAGCAGAATAGCGCACAGTCAAATCTTGTTGAAAACGCTCAATATCAAATATTGGAGGAAGAAAGGTTACATCGGTTTTTACAACTATTATTATTGGCAAACTGAATTACAACCATCATTATTTTAACAAACCGCCCTGTACCAGACCGGTACGCAGGGTGGTGTGAGAGGACAGCGAGGAAAATAATCCCTCACTTCCTACTCGATCCGGCATCCTGCCGTAGTATGCTAATTGAAAGTAGAATAATATTTTTGAAAAAGGGACATAATTATAGCATTTGAAAAAAATCAATTAAAAAACGCACGTAGGCTGGAAGCCTTATCAATAAAAGCAGAGCGAGACGCTCTGCTCAACAGGGGAGTGTTTTTCACTCGTGCGGACTATTTTTGTGCGTTCCGACCAGGTAACGTCTTCATTCGTTTGACAAGAAAATAACCGGTGATACAAATGGATTGAATTATGATTTTGCAATACGTTCTGATAATCACAAAGTTTTTGCAGTTCCCTCCCAATAGTATTAATGAATTAGAGTTTCCTCAATAACCAACAAATCGAGATATAGCCTACCTTAGCGGAGTAAAAATCAAAAACAGATGCAAGGTAAAACAGGCAGAAATGCAGTAAAGTCGTATCGCAAGCATGCATCAACGCCAGCTTATGTGAGTCCTAATCAGCTTATTTTGGATGGATTTGAAACCCCATTTTCTCAGCAATTAAGTAAAACAAATCGCTGGATAAAATTATCTCAGGTTATCCCGTGGGACAAAATAGTTGAGTCATATGATAGGCAGTTTAATGCTATAGAAGGGCGGCCACCGATAAGTGGGCGAGTTGTTTTAGGAGCATTGATAATAAAGCACATGTTAAATTTAACGGATGAAGAAACGATTCATCAAATAGAAGAAAACATGTTTATGCAGTATTTTCTAGGCTACAGCAGTTTTACCAATGAGTCTGTTTTTCGCCAACTCTTTTTGTTGAGATTAGAAAGCGTTTAAACCAAACGATAGTGAATAGCATAAGCGAACTTGTTGTGGCACATCAAAAAGAAATAGAATCAAAACGCGAAAAAAAACAAGAAGCAGATGATGAAGCAAACAAGCCACCTATTATTACGAGTAGTATTCAAACACAAGAATCCCAAAAAGACAGCGACAGCAATACAGGCACGTTGATAATGGACGCAACGGTATCACCTCAAAACATTACCTATCCAACCGATTTGAAACTATTAAATGCCGCACGCAAAAAAAGTGAAGCGCTGATTGATAAACTGTACAATAAAAGCATTCATGTAGAGATAAAAGTTAGAACCTACAGACAACTTGCTCGTAAAGATTTTTTAAATGGAATAAAAAAGAAAACAAAATCGTTTAAAGAAATTTATAAATGTAATGGCAGCCAACTACGGTACTTAAAAAGAAATTTAGCACACCTACAATTACTCTTAGACGGCTATGAAAAAAGGCATTACAACATAAGCTGAAGAAAAAGGATTTAATCTACCTACAAACATTACAAACCGTTTACACCCAGCAAGAAACGATGCATCGTACTCAAACACGAAGCATAGAAAACTGAATCGTCAATATTCATCAGCCACATGTGAGACCAATAAAACGTGGAAAGGCAGATAAACAAACAGAGTTTGGGAGTAAGCTCCAAGTGTCGCTGGTAAATGGATTTACATTTTTAGATAAATTAAGTTGGGATAATTTTAATGAGGGCACAGAGTTACAAGCATCTGTAGAACAATTTAAAACACGCTGCGGCCACTATCCAAAAGAAGTATTAGCCGACCAGATTTATTGTACAAGGGCAAACAGGCTCTGGTTAAAAGAGAAAAACATAAAGCTTAGTGCAAAGCCCTTGGGCAGACCCGCTAAAGAGGCATTGTCGAATCAAGTAAGTCCGGGTAAGCGAAATCCAATAGAAGGAAAGTTTGGTCAGGCAAAAGTTGCTTATGGTTTAGACAACATAAAAGCCAAACTCAAAGAAACAAGCGAATCATGGATAGCTACAATTATATTGGTTCTTAACCTTGTTAATTTAACAAGGTTAGAAACCTTGTGCGCTCAAATTATTGATAAAATAATTGAACTGTTTTGTTCTAAAATTAAAAAATACCGGCTGAGTTTGTGAGGAGGCTCTAAATACAAACCATGAGATTTCGTTTGCAAATATTTTCCTATATTCGCATCTCATTTTAGTAAAAATCACAAAAAAAATATCATGAAAAATAAATCTACTTCTGCAAGAAAAGGGCTCAACCTAAAAACACTATTAAGCTTTTTTGTACTGTGTCTTTTTATAGTGCTATCGGTCAACACAAAAGCTCAGGTAACCATAGCGGGATCTACAGGAGCCAACGCATCCTATACAACATTAAAAGACGCTTTTGATGCGCTTAATGCAAATACCAACCAAACCGGTAATGTGATAACCATTAGTATTACCGCAAATACTACTGAAATTGCACCCGCTATTTTAAATGAACCTACAGGCGGAGCTTGGACATCCTTAACAATTTCGCCAAGCGGTGGCGCTGCAAGGATTATAACAGGCGCTTTACCTTTTCCGCTTATTGGTTTAAACGGTGCTGATAATGTTACCATTGATGGATTAAATACAGGAGGAGACTCTTTGACTATTTCCAACACAAGTAACAGCGGCGTTTCTCCTACTTCAACATTACTTTTTATTTCAGACGCTACCAACAATACCATCCAAAATTGTACAATTGCCGGATCCAGTTCCGCGGATACACTTGCAACCATTGCCTTTTCAACAGGTGTGGTTACAGGGAATGACGGAAATACAATAACAGGATGTACCATTACATCCGCCGGCTCTAACCTGCCTTTTAATGCGATAGGTTCAATTGGGTCTTCCAACTCTATTGATAACAGCGGTATATCAATTACCAATAATAACATACAGGATTATTACAGTCCGGCAACTCCATCCAACGGTATTTATGTTTCAGCTTTTAGTTCCGCATGGACAATTACAGGTAACAAATTTTTCCAAACAGGTACCCGGACAGCAAGTGCCGGCAAAACGCACCGGGCAATTAATATTATTACAGCAAGCGGCGGTGGGTATACTATCAATAACAATACGATTGGCTATGCAACATCAACAGGAACAGGGGTAACAACCTATGCCGGCGGTTATGCAAACAGGTTTTTAGGAATTGAATTAACAGCAGCGGCAACACCAGCCTCAAATATTCAGGGAAATACTATTGCGGGTATTTCTATTTCTACTACAAGTGGCGCTTCCACGGCTCCGGGAATTTTTTCGGGGATAAGCGTTTTGGGCGGAACAGTAAATATAGGCACCACAACAGGTAATACCATTGGTGCGGGAACAGGTACGGGAAGTATCTCAATCACAACATCTACTACTGGCGCCTACTTTGGCGGCATTTCCGCAAAATCCACCGGTACGGTAAGCATACAAAATAATGCGATCGGGTCAATGTTAACGGGTGGAACAGCAAGTATGGGATATGTTTTTAACGCTATAAATACTTCCGGTACAGTGGGCAACTTTACAGTATCAGGGAATACAATAGGAAGCACCTCTACTCCCCATTCAATCACTATTGGTGTAAACGGAACAACAACTACCGGAATTTGTAAATTCAGGGGCATTTATAATGCCGCTACCGGCTCCATTTCCATCACGGGCAATACCATTCAAAACTGTTCTTCTTATGGTACAGGAGCTTCTACATTCAACGGTATAATTAATACGGCCGGGTCGGGAACGCTGACAATTACTACAAACAACATTATTTCCGACGCTAATTCAGGTACAGGCGCTTTTACTGTGATTTCTAATTCAGCCGCTCTTGCTACCGCCGATATCAATAACAATATCATCCGGAATGATACTGTATCATCCACTTCCGCAGCGTTTACAGGAATAGAAAATACCGGAGGCGTATCAGCAGCTATTAATATCAAAGACAATCAGCTGGGTAATGCAACCGGAGGACTTGTAATATATAGCGCCGCCAACTCAGGAGCATTGGTCGGAATTTCTGTCGCCGACACATCAACAACAGCTGTATTAACAGTTACAGGAAATGATTTCAGAGGAATAACGAATACTGTTGCCGCCAGTTCCAACAATATGTATATTATTAATTCAAACTTTACGGGATCCGCAACCATCAGTTCAAATACATTTACCAACTTGAGCGTAAATACAACGGGGAATATTACTTTTATTTCAAATGATGTTACACACGATGACGGCACAACACAAACCGTTAACGGAAATACAATAGTAACAGCATATACCAATACCGGAGACGGAGGAAATGTTTACTTCTATAACGCCTATGGATTTTCTACTTCAGCGGTAACGGAAACAAATACGGGGAATAACTTCTCTAACCTTACTTTCACAGGAACCACCACTATTTCAGGCTGGAGAAGCAACGATGGAGGCACACCCGGTTCAAGAAAAACAATTACAAATAATATATTCCGTAATATTACAACGGGTGCCGGTACTATCAATATACTTAATGTTGCTTATTCTGATAATACCTATGCTTCCAACAACGTTTCAGGCAACACGATAAGCAACATCATTGGAGGATCGGATATTACTGGCATTGTTTCGACCGGGGAAAATCAAAATTTTTTCAGTAATACAATTGATAGTCTTATATCTTCAGGGGCAGGAACCATTAGCGCTATTGCGATTACAGGAGGAACGGCTCAAAATGTTTTCAAAAATAAAATTTACTACTTAAGCAATAGCGATGCCTCTGGTGCCATTGACGCATTGCTTGTTTCCGGCGGGACTACAGTAAATGTTTATAATAATATTATTGGTGATTTAAGAACCGCTGCCTCCACTTTTACTGATGCCATCCGTGGTATCAGTATCGCCTCCTCTTCATCAAGCTCAACAATAAATGTGTATTATAATACCGTTTATATGAATGCTACATCAAGCGGAACCAATTTTGGCACCAGTGGTATTTATCATTCAGCAAGCACAACAGCCACCACAGCAACGCTTAATTTGAGAAACAATATTATTGTAAATGCATCTACACCTTCCGGAACAGGCAAAACAGTTGCATTCCGCAGAAGCTCAGGTACAGCCAATATGCTTGCGAACTATGCAGGCACATCTGATAATAACCTTTTTTATGCCGGGACTCCTGGTACATCCAACCTGATTTATGATGATGCTGCAAGCTCTGCGCAAACACTGGCAGCTTATACAGCAGGAGTATTTACTTCCGGAACCATTTCGCCCCGTGATGGTGCATCCATAACAGAGAATCCGACATTTGTTTCAACTACCGGCTCAAACGCGAACTTCTTGCACATCAATACCACTGTTCCTACTCAGATTGAAAGTGGAGCTATAAATATCAGTACCTATACCGATGACTTTGATGCCAATATTCGTCAGGGAAATGGCGGGTATAGCGGTACCGGCTCTTCGCCTGATATTGGCGCAGATGAATTTAATGGTGTAGGTATTGACTTAACGCCTCCGGCTATTTCGTATATTGCATTGAATAATAACAGTTGCTTAACTTCCGATACATTATCCGCCGTCATCACTGATGGTTCGGGTATTGACACCACACTTGGAACTATGCCGCGCATCTGGTTTAAGAAGACATCCAATTTGAATGTATTGTCAGGCACTAATACTAACTCAACAAACGGATGGAAATACGCGGAAGCAGCTAACTCCGGCAGTCCGTTCATTTTAGCCATTAATTATTCAATTGTATTTGGTGGCGTTGCTGCCGGAGATACAATCCAGTACTTTGTTGTAGCACAGGATGCTGTTACAACACCTAACATTACTATCAATAGCGGAACTTTTGCGGCTCCGCCAACCAGCGTGGCATTAACAAATGCCGCTTTCCCTATAAGTGGTTCTGTAAACAGTTATAAAATATTAACAGGATTAAACGGCACGGTAACTGTGGGTACAGGAGGAACATACAATACCTTAACAGGAGCTTCCGGGCTATTTGCCGCTATCAATACAAATGGGTTGGCAGGTAATCTTACCGCCAACATTCTTACCAACATAACCGAAACAGGCACTAATGTTCTGAATCCGATTGGTTATGGTTGCGGTTCCAGCTATACGTTAACTATTAAACCATCTACTGGAGTAACAGCAGCGCTAACCGGCAGTAGTGATTCAGCATTAATAAAACTAAATGGTTGCGATTTTGTTACTATTGACGGCTCTAATTCGGGTGGTACCACCAGAGATCTTACTATCAGTAATACGAATACAGGAACGTCGTCCGCTGTTATTTGGGTAGCCAGCACTTCCGCTACTAATGGAGCGACAAACAATACGGTTAAAAACTGTATTATTACAGGGAATGATGCTACCACTACATTAGCGGCAATTGTATCTTCGAGTGGTACCACCATCGGTGGTGTTGCTGAAGCAGCCAACGCTAATAATACTTACCAGAACAATGTTATAAACACCTGCTCATACGGAATTGCAGTAGTGGGTATTGCCTCTGGCGACAGCGCTGCAACGATATCTAATAATCTTATTGGCTCTGCCACTCCGGCTAACAAAATTGGATACAGAGGTTTATTTATTTCTAATCAGACGAGTATTGCTGTTACCAACAATACAATTTTTGGTATTACTACCAACGGTTCAGACACTACTTCTGGCATCATCGTATTGGGTGCTATATCAGGTGGGAACATCAGCAAAAATATAATAAGCGATATTAAAAATACTGATATTTACGGTTATGGTTGCAATGGTATTTTTTTAGCCGCCACATCCACAACATCTAACCTTACTATTTCCAATAATATGATTTTTGATATTGCAGGTTACGGATACGGAGGTGATGGCCCAGCAGATAATGGATATGGGATAATTGTTACCAGTGGAGGTGGTTATAATATAAATTACAACAGCGTTTCAATGAACACCGACCAAACTGACGCGACTGGTTTGCCTGCCGCGTTCAATGTTACCAGTGGTGTAACAACGGCAAATTCATTGAATGTGCGTGACAATATTTTTTCCAACTCCCAAACTATTGGAACCGACAGATTCAGTATTATCTGTAATGCGGCAAACACCGTATTTGCTGATATTAATTATAACGATTATCAAAGCGGAACAGGAACTGATTTAGGTTCGTTTGGAGGGAGCAACGTTGCAACTCTTTCAGCATGGCAAACAGCGACAGGGAAAGATGTAAATTCATTATCGGTTGCTCCGGTATTTACCTCCGCTACCGATCTTCATCTTGTAACAGGCAGTAATTGCGGTATTGATCACAGAGGCACTCCGATAACAGGCACCACTATAGATATTGATAACGCCACACGGGATATAAATAATCCTGATATGGGTGCCGATGAATTCTTTAATCCTGCGCCAATCCTAAGCAGTTCTTTAACTCCAACAGGAATATGCAGCGGATCCACCTTTACCTATAATGCTACCAGCATTACTTCTGGTGCAACTTTCGCCTGGACCCGTGCAACCATATCCGGCATAACACAAGCAGGGACAAGCAGCACAGGTAATGTGAGCGAAATCCTTACGAATACTTCCGGTGCTCCAATCAATGTTACATATGTTTATACAACAACAGCTACAATATGCAGTAACATAGAAAATGTTGTGGTAACAGTAAATCCAGGCCCTTCATTAAGCAGTACATTAACACCGGCAACAATCTGTAGCGGTTCAGCCTTTAGCTATACACCGCAAAGCGCTAGTTCAGGTGCCACTATTACCTGGTCGAGGGCAGCTGTATCAGGTATCTCCCAAGCTCAATCAAGCGGTTCCGGAGTTGTGAATGAAGTTTTAACGAATACTACTCCTGCTCCAATAGATGTTACATATATATTTGTTGTTAGCGCAAACGGCTGTTCCAATGCACCGGGACAAAGCGTTGTTGTTTCGGTAAGCCAGACACCTGTTTTAAGCAGTAGCTTAACACCATCGGTGTGTAGTGGCTCTACTTTTGATTATACAGCAACCAGCACCACACCCGGGGTAACCTTTACATGGAACCGTGCAACGGTATCGGGGATAACTGAGGCAGGAACATCCGGCGGACCTAACGTGAGTGAAATATTAACCAATACTACGGCTTCCGCTATCAATGTAACGTATGTTTTTACGAGCAATGCAAGTGGCTGCTCCGGTGGTACACAAAATGTTGTACTTACTGTATACCCAATGCCAACAGTAACATTTTCAGCATTTAGCGGACCAGTATGCGTTCAAGATGCAGCATTTACTTTAACAGGCGGATCGCCGGCAGGTGGTACTTATGCAGGAGCGGGTGTTAGTGGCGGGGTGTTTACGCCAGCCACGGCGGGTGTTGGTCAGGAATCAATAACCTATACGGTAACTGCAAATGGTTGTTCAAACGCAGCTGCACAAACAATAACTATTGAATCCTGCACAGGCATTGCAGAAAATGTATTTTCACAAGATGTTACATTGTATCCAAATCCTACGAGCGGAATTTTCAGCATCGCGATCAGCAATAATAATTTCAACGAATTGCTGATCCGTATTGTTGATTTGCAAGGCAAAGAAGTTTATCATGAACTGGATAAGAACATTACTGCTAAGTACAACAAACTAATCAATGTAAATGGTTTAGCAAGAGGAATCTACTATATTAAATTGAGTACGGATGCCGATGTTAAAATTCAAAAGTTAATTATTCAGTAGGCAAATTTGTTCTGGGAGAAATGACATTCGTCTTTTAGCTGCATACCCTACTATTATTGCAATAAAACATAAACTGCTTGTCTTAACCAGACAAGCAGTTTTAGTAATTTCGATTCCTTGTCTACTGCCTGTTATTATTCATAAAACGGAACTTACTTTAATGTTATGAGGATTACCAATGCTTTCAAGCGATTTTTTTTGCGATTAGTTGCTACTCAGCTAACAATTCCGGTTTTAAGTCCAATGCTTTAAAAATTTCCTTTTGGCGATTTGTCAATTCCGTAATTTTTATCTCTTCATGATTTTTATTGATTTGGAGAATATTTAATTTTACCATTTTTAATTCTTCTTCAATGTCTTGTAATGATAATTGTTCTTTGTTGTTTTTGTTTTTCTCTTTTAGCCATGGGAAAATATAATTTTCTAATTCTCTTACTATTGCATATGCAAACATTGTTACAAAAATAGGTCCTCTTGTTGTGTCTTCATTAACATGGTAAATGGGACGAATATCTAATTGTGCTGTTTTCATATCACGAAAAGCATGCTCTACATATTTCAAGTTTTTGTATTGCTCCCTTATAGATTCTTTGGGCATTTTTTCTTTTTTAACAATACTAACAAAAGATAATAGTTGTTTAGGCACTGCTCCTGTTCCTGTTTGCTGGCTAAATGGAATTGAATTTGATTTAGTGCCGTAAAGCTCAATATATAATGATGAAGTGGGAAACAAACTCTTGTAATACTATCATTATGAACAAAAATAATTATTACAGATGATGAAAAAAAACAACTCAATAAACAAAGTATTGAAAAACATTAGTAATTGGAGCGTTATTGCTTTTTCACAACCTTTTTATTAAAAAAACACTACGGGAACCGTTTATAAATGTCCTTTCTATGGTCGAATGCAGAAAATATTACCGTATTATTGCTTACAATCTTAACGCCAATACGATAAGACCCTATACGTATTCGATAATAATCTTTATATCCCGTCATTTTTTTAAGATTCTTAATCTCACCTGTAGTTTTTGCATTCAAACTATTTTCAATAGCATTATTAAGCAATTCGGCAAGATTGCCAACATTGGCAAATTGGCGAAATTCCTTCCGAAAACGTTTTGTAAATTCAACGTTCATGCTTTTCCTTTTGCCTTTAATTTTATTTCGTTTAAAAAAGCGTTTTTTTCAGTTTTGTTAAGCAAGCCTTCTTTTATTCCTGCTTCTATTTCACCAACAAATAAAGCTTCTGAAAGCACTTTATCATTCACTACATTCATTTTTTCGCCTAAACGTTTCACAAGTGATATAAGTAAATCAAAATTTGCTTTCGACTTGGGTTTAATTACTATAGTATTCATACTGTTTTTTTACAAAGATAACCATAAAAACAACAACCAAAATGAAAAAACTTATTTTCATATTAGCAGTATTCTTTACCCCTCTCCTTTGGAGAGGGGCAGGGGCGGAGGTTTTCGCCCAAATTCGGCTTCATCATTTAGCTAATCGTTATGGGCAAGGCAAATAAAAAAGAAAAACGAACGGACAGAAACTTTCCGTTCGACAATTATAATTTTTGCAGACGCAAATAGAATCATTGTTATTAGTACAATTTTTATATGACAATGCCGTTAATTAGCAATGAAAAAATTTTTCGTTTGTTTTGTCTTGTCAATTATTTGCCTTGATGTTTGGTCTCAAGCTAAATTAAAAACTCAATGTAAATTTGGGTTTGAATTAGGTTTAGGAATGCACAGTATTACAGGCAGTCGCGTAAAAACTCACCCAAAAATTGACTTGATGGGTGGAATGTGGTTGCAGATAAAAATGAGTAAAAGTTGGACTGTGCAGTCTGAACTAACGTATAGTAAAAAAGGAACAGGAGGATACTATACGGATCACCCCAATTATGGCGATTATTGGTTAGGTCTAACTTACTTTGAAGTTCCAATCATCTTCCAATATCACAAGAAAAATGTTTACTACGAATTTGGTCCAGGAGTAGCAGCATTTATCAAGGCTGGAGAAATTTCAATAGGAGGAGCGCTTCCGTACCAAACAGAGCTTTATCCCTTTAGTAAAAAAGACTATTCTTTCAATCTAGGTACTGGTTACGTATTTAACGAAAAATGGCGTGTAGGATTGCGATTGACCCACTCACTTCTTCCTGTTCGAAAACAATTACCGGAAACTTCTCATCCAGGTTACAATAGAGGTATAGTCCTTTCTGTTAGCCGTCAAATAAGCTTAAAAGCCTCAAGAACCAAGCAATCGCAAGTCATCGAGTAAAATGGTCAGTAAGTATTTTGTCTAACAAAGCGTTTTTCGTCTTACGGAATTGTTCCGCCACTTACTACTAACTGTGTATTAGGACTGTAGGGTATGCAAAGCCAAGCAAGAGCGGGACTCGCAACTTTTTTTTAAATTTTTTTGTGCATATCGACCGTAATACGAAAAACAATTGCCGACAAATATTTTTTTTACTACCGAAAAACATTTCAACGAATAAATTTGGCATCTTAAGACAAGTTACCTATCTTTGACGTAAGTAACGTAAAACGATACTATGCTATCATCTTTTGGTAACAAAGACACAAAGAAAATTTGGGAAGGCGAACGAGTTAAAGGTTTCTCGTCTGAGATTCAAGAAACAGCTAGAAGAAAATTGAGAATGTTAAATAACTCTCAAGACCTGACAGATATACTTATTCCGCCATCGAATAGGCTTGAAAAATTGAAAGGAAATTTTAAAGAATTCTATTCCATTAGAATTAACAATCAATGGCGTATAATTTTCAAATGGAATAATAGCAACGTAGAAGAAGTTGAAATAATCGATTATCACTAACACGACACAGTAATGAAAAAATTAAAAAACATTCACCCAGGAGAAATTCTTCAAGAAGAGTTTTTGGTTCCTTTAAAAATAAGTGCTTACAGGCTTTCCAAGGACATCGGGATTCCTCAGACACGTATTTCAGAAATAGTGAAATGCAACAGACGCATCACAGCGGACACTGCACTTAGATTTTCTAAGTATTTCGGTAACTCCGCGAAATTTTGGTTAGGGCTACAAGATGATTTTGACATAGAAGAAGAAAGAAATCAGAAAAAGAGCGAGTTGAAGGCAATCAAGCAATGTATTCGCAATGCTGCTTAATTACACCTTGACGGTGCACTTTATACCTATGGTATAAAAATATTAAGGAAATTTCAACCCAAATTTTTGTTGCAGAAAATGTGGGAGGCGCAAAGGAATTGACTCGCTTGCAGGCGTGGTTAGCAATGAACTGAGTAAAAATCCATTAACAGGCGATTTATTTATTTTTATCAATCGCAGAAAAAATCAACTGAAAATGCTTCACTGGCAAGGAGATGGGTATGCATTTACGAGCCACTAACTGGTCAACGACTATTTTTTGTAAATTTGGAGTATGAGACAAAAAATATATATAGACACTTCCGTTTTTGGTGGTTACTTCGATGAAGAGTTTGCTGAACATACTATACCCTTATTTGACAGACATAGAAACAACGAATTCACTTTGCTCTTCTCAACAGTAACTCAAGACGAACTTGAAAACGCACCGGAAAAAGTAAAGGATTTGGTTAAAAGTTTGAAAATGAATTTACAGAATTCCTTGACACAACTGACGAAGCAATCGATTTAGCAACCGAATACATAACAGAAAAAGTTGTGGGCCAGACCAGCTACGCAGACTGTTTACATATAGCCATAGCAACAATCAATCGGGCAGATTTTTTGGTAAGTTGGAACTTTAAACACATTGTGAATGTGCAACGAATTCGCAGTTACAACGCTATAAATATCAAAAATGGTTACAAGCAATTAGAAATACGTTCACCAAGAGAATTTGAAAAATATGAAGACGACTGAAAAACAATTTGACGCAGTAAAATTTATGCGTCAACAACGAGACAAATTGAGCGAAAAGTTATCTAAAATGACGAAAGCTGAAATTATTGAATATTTCAAAAGAAGAAAAGCCCAAGCAACAATAAAACCTTGTGCCTAACTGAAATGAAAACGTAATTTATTTTACTCAACACGCCCAATGTTTGCTGACTTTTAGTGAATTACGCAGAAAATATTATATACATTTTACGACCGTTATTTATGTTGCGAACTTTGTTTTACGACCACTATATTTTGATTTTTATCAAATTTGTAACTCGACTGAAAAGTAAACATGCGTTCAACATCACCTAAATGATAAAGCCGTTTATAGTACGCTTCATCATTTAAGTTCGCAATGAAAATTGGTCGTGGCAAAAACATTTCGCAGCGGAAGAAAATTATTTTTTATTTGTTTTTGCCACTTGTAATTTTATAATTTTGTTTACGAAGGCGGCTTCATCATTTAGCCAATCGTTGGGCGTCATTGTAGGAAAAAAAACCAACAAAACCAACACTATAAACCGACTGACAGAAAAAAAGCCATCGCTTCAGCAAAATTAAAAGAGGTGTTTTTCCATCCCACAAGCCGACACAAAAACACCACATTTAATTTTGCCCGACCGCACCACCACCATCAGACAGCGAATGTTGAAAATTTTGTAATCAAACCGACTGTCGTTAAGTAATTTTTCACGAACTTGCAACATTAGAAATTCAATAAAAACGTAAATTTGTAGAAAGAGAAATCTGAATGGAAATAGCAGTAAAAAATATTACAAAAAATAAATTTGGTCAATACTTCACCCCAGAAGTAGTGGCTAATTTTATGGTTGAATTGGCTGACCTTTCCGTAAAGTCATCAATATTAGAACCCTCCTGCGGAGAAGGTGTGTTTATAAAACTTCTACAAAGCAAAGGTTTTAATAATCTAACAGCTTTTGAAATTGATGAGGATTTAGCACAAGAATATACTGGAGTACGCTATGAAAGTTTTGTTTCTGCAAAAATTGACGAAAAATTTGATTTGATTATTGGTAATCCACCATACATACGCTGGAAAAATTTAGAAACTCATTTAAAACCTTAAATCCGCAAGGGTTGTTGAAAAGAAATAGGAAAAGTCAGTAAAAC
>JAVHPE010000072.1:0-4239 GCA_036170475.1 Bacteroidia bacterium
CTGATAATGGCTTTGTAAGAAACCCTTCAAACATAGGGTATTTGAAAGTATTTTCTTTTCCCATCGGATTTACAGAAGAAGTTAAAATATAAATACTGCATTTTTTTTGTTTCATTTCAAATTGCTCCATAAACTGCCAGCCACTCATTTCAGGCATATTCAGGTTGAGCAAAATGATGGTGTGAGGTTCAATTGAAGCTGGTGTAATATCCTCAAGTGCGTGAACCGGGCAAGTATAGCTTGTGATAGCTGCCTTGGGCGAAATTGATTTAATAATTAACTCACACAAATAATTGTTAGTGGAGTCATCATCTATAATTAAAATATTTTTCATAATCTTTTTATTGTATTGGTAATGTTATTTTAAATGTTGTTCCTTTATCCGGTTGACTTTCTATGGTAATTTTTCCGCCAAGCGCTTCTACCTGTGTTTTAGCCATGTGTAAGCCCAACCCTTTGCCTTCAACATCCAGATGAAAACGTTTGTACAAACCAAAAACACTATCTCCATGCTTTGTCAAATCTATTCCTCTGCCATTGTCTGATACCTTTATTGAATAATTGTTTCCCACTTTTTTGGATGAAATATGCAGTTGGGGCGCTCTTACCGGCACCTTAAATTTAATAGCGTTACTTATTAAATTATACAGTATGCTTTCCATATAACTCTTTATGGAGAAAACTTCTTTTGCATCAGCTGCTATATCCGTTTTAATACTACAATTTGATTCAAAAATTTGTTTTTCAAGCGTATCGGAAATACTATGAATCAGGGCGGGAATAGATACGTTCTCTTTTTTATCATTCAAGGGGCACTGGGTAGCAAGTATGATACTTAGGTCTTTTACCATTTCGTCCATCTTTACAGCCGCGGATTTAATATATTCAATGATTTGAGGTTTTTCTTTCTCGCAAATAGTTGGCAGCTCTATTACATTAACCAAACCAATAATGTTTGCAATAGGGGATCTTAAATTATGAGCAACGATATAATTAAACTGCATCAACTGATTGTATTTATCAGAGAGCTCAATAAGTAATTTCTCTTTTTCTTTTTCTCCTTTTCTTTGTTCGGTTATGTCCCAGGCGGAAACATGAAGTACTCTCTCATTATCACTGCTCACGTAGGAGACGTTGATAGACATATTTACCAATTTGCCGTCTTTGCATTTCCACTCCCGCTCCCCGATGTTATATTGTTTTGTCTGGATTACTTTATTTAAGACAGCATCAATGTCTTCTTTAGGGTAATTTACAAAATCATAAATAGTTAATGAGTCCAGCTCATCCGGCACATAGCCAAGTAAATGAAAGAATGCGGGATTAGCGTAAATAACTTTTTTTGTATCGATATTAAAAAAATAAATAGCCAATAATGAACTATTTATGAAATTATCAAAATTCTGTTTGCTTAATATCAATGCTTCTTTTGTCATTTTTTAATACAAAATTTATTTACTCAATTGTGTTTATATCGGTTAGGAGTGTATAGCAAATTTCCCTTATTAGTTAAAACCTCTCCCCTACCCCTCTCCTTGAAAAAGGAGAGGGGTACAACTCACAAGCCCTGTTGGGTCAAAGCCCCCCCTCCTTTTTCAAGGAAAGGGGATTGGGGCTGAGGTCTTGAAGAGTCATTTTAAAAATTAGTTGCTATCATTCTTTTTTTTTCGATTCACAATTAAAAAATTATTTACACTTTTAACTCTGTTTCCTATACTTAAAACAGCGTGTATCAAATCCTTTTCAGTACATTTAAGTTCAGCACTCCACTTTGACAAACTTTCTTTTTTTGTAATATCAATTTTCGAATCTTCTTCCATAAAAACAGTATTATTTTATTTAATCACAAAATTAAACAAGGCATTTCAGTAATTTTTAGGTGTTTTCCCCCTATTTTTCGACTAGGTAAAAACACCTAATAAATTAGGTGTTTTTACCTAGTCGAAATGATAAAAAAAAGTGTAACTATTTGTATCTCAGTTGTTTTTGTTTTTTGTTAAAAATAAAATTTAAAATCATTAATTTTTTTAACTATACATTAGCCGAAAATAATTTTAGTATTAACTTAAAAAAATTAAACTATGAGCTTTACAGGAAATGAAAATCATGCTATTACATTAGCAACGGCTGCAACATGGACCCGTAATTACCGAACCGCAAACCCACGTGCAACAAAGGGGCATTTTTTTGGGAAAACGGCTATTCAAAACATTCTTAACCAGTCAGGTTGTGTTGGCATCCGCATTTATTATGCGCTGGACGATGCAGGAGCACAGCAATTAGTTATTAGCGGAGCATCCTCAAATGAGAATGACTTATGCGATGGATTACTTGCAGACAGAGGTGTAGCTTGTCCGCCAAATTGTGGAGTAAACAATCCCTTAAATTCCAATATGTAATAAAATAGTGATTTATATTTACTATTTTTAAGACGGATTAAAACAAAGGAAATTGACTCTCCGGAAAAACTTTTGAATCTGAGATAACAAATCTATACTTAGGCGAATTTACCAGGGTTGGTAAATTCGTATAGGTTTGTTTCTTTTAGATAATTTACGAAAAGTTGTGAGTGTTTGATACAAATCCTTCTTTTGAATCGTACTATGAATATTGGCACTTTTTATTATTATCTAGGGATTATATCACCGATATTTTCAGCATTGGCATTTATTGTGGGATTATTATGTATCAGGTCGATTAGAGGGTATTTAGTTCCGGTATTTTTAATTGTAAGTGTTTCATTTGTTATTGATACTTTGAGTTTCATTTGTGTAAGATATAATATCAATATTTATTTTATCTATCATTTGTTTACCGTCATCGAATTTATAATGCTTAGTACATTTTATCATTTGTTTTTCAGGAAATATTTTAAGTCAGGTTATTTTCTTTTCCCAATTCCTGTGTTTTTAATTGTTGCCTTTATTGATTATAAAATAAACGGTTTATATGCCATGGATACTCTTTCATTTTCTGTAGAATCAATTATTCTGTCGCTGTTTGCGCTATTCTCATTTTTATTTGTAATGCGAAAATTGTTATTTTATAACCTTTTGTCGGAACCTTTCTTTTGGGTAAATTCCGGTATCTTATTTTATTTTTCGGGAAATTTATTCATCTATGCCTTTAGTAATTACCTCCTCGCTTTCAAACAATATAAAGAGAGTGCGTTGTGGAGCGTACCCTTATTTTTAAATATAATTTTTATCATTTTAATCAGCATTGGATTTTGGAAAACAAGAGCCCGATAGATGTATTTTCTTTAGTCGCGATAGGAACAATGGGTATATTAATCCTTGTTTCTTTTATTGTGCTTTTTGTTTTGCTGTATCAAAAAAGAATGCTTGCAAATAAAGCGTTGATAAGAGAAAAAGACACTATTCATCAACGCAAATTATTAGACGCTTCCATTGAAGTAGCGGAACTGGAACGAAAAAGGATAGCGGCAAATATTCACGATGATATTGGTATGATGTTAAGTGTATTAAAATTAAACCTGACTAAAATTAAAAGAAACCACAGTGATGAAAAACTCACAGAAACTTTGTTAAACGATAGTAATTTACTGCTGGAGGATACAATTGCGTCAATCCGGACTATTTCGAATGACCTGATGCCACCTACTTTAATTAAATTCGGATTTATCAAAGGGGTTACTGAATTATGCAAACAGGTTAAATCATCAGCTGTAATTGATATTGATTTAAAACTAAATGTAGATAGTATCCAACTCGAAAAAAAGAATGAACTTCAGCTATACCGGATGTTAAAAGAGGTTATCACTAATATTATAAAACATGCGAAAGCTTCAACTACTGAATTAACAATAAATGCAAACACGGAATTAATGACAATTACCATTTCACACAACGGAAAAGGTATAACTACCGAAAAAATGTTAAAATTGGCTGAATCAAGTGAAGGCTTGGGTTTAAAAAGTATTTTGAGCAGGGCGCAGTTGACTAATTCTGTGATTCAATATATTGCCGATGCAAATGAGGATTCAAAAATAATAATTGAAACGCCTTTAATGGTATGAGTGAAAAAATATCAATAGCTGTAGTTGATGATCAATTTCTATTCAGGCAGGGGCTTATTTCTTTGTTAAAGGAATTTGATAACCTGGAAGTAATAATGGAGGCTTCAAATGGGAAAGAACTATTAGAAAAAATGAAGGTAAAGCTCCCTGATATTGTATTATTGGACTTAGAAATGCCTGTGATGGATGGTATTGAAACG
>JAVHPE010000073.1:0-19086 GCA_036170475.1 Bacteroidia bacterium
TGCACACAGGGCCAGGAAGCAGTCGTGTAAGATCTAAAATTTTTATTCCGGTTAAAGGCTTTTTTTTCACATCAAAAAGATTAAATTTTTGTTATCAAATAATTAATACAATTGTAAAACTGTGAACTAATCATGCAGAAAACATTATCAAGGTGTAAAAGTAGTAATTGTACAGAAATTTCCTGATTTCTATATTCATTTTTGTAGCGTAGTTTTCAAAAAAATATACTTTTTTGTATATATTTGCACTAATGTATTTTACTGAAAAACAATGCTACTGATTAAATATCATTTAGTTTCATGTTTATTATTAGAAAAAATAATTTTAATTTCTGTAAATTGATTCTTGTATACCTTTTGTTAATGATACAAAAACAAGTGCCTTGTACGAAATTCATCTTAATATTTATGACAGAGGGCAATAACCTATGAAAAGTATATTATCCCACGGCGGCAAAGCTAATATAAAAAAAATTGCTTCAATAAAAATGATATTGACAGCAGCTGTTTTTATAATATCCTTTGGTTTAAATTATGCATTTGCTCAAGTAGTAATTACCGTTCCTACCCTACCGACAATCACAGGCTGCTCCTTTCCAACAGCATATAGCACTTTAGGTAACATTGTTATTACAGAAACTGCTATAAATGATATTTCTACAGCTGGAACTTTAGTCCTTTCAGCTCCTGCTAACTTTGAGTTTTTAAGTTCGACGGGCACGATTACTTTTACTGCAGGCAAAGATATTACATCCATCTCCTCCGTAACCATTGGAGCCTCTTCTATTACTTTTACAATTAATTTAACCACTTTTTCCAATTTAGATGCAATTACCATTTCTGGAATAAAGGTTAGAGGAATAACAGGAGCTGCAGGTCCACAAAATGTTACCCGAACAGCAGGTACATCAGTAGTAGCAGGTAATGCGAATGGTGCAATTCATGCCACTTTCACATCCTTTTTAAATTCTGTAACCGGTGGCACTATTGCTACTGCCCTTCAAATAATATGCAATGGCGGTGACCCTACAGCCTTCACTCAAAGTGTTGCATCAACTGGTTCTGGCGCACTAACCTACCAGTGGAAGGAAAGCACAGACGGGTTTACAGCTGATGTGGCGACAACCGCCACGTATGACGTTCCTTCCGGTTTAACAGCTACTACTTCTTATCGACGGGTAACAACAAGTACTTTAAATGGGGTGGCTTGTACCGCAAATAGTAATGATGTACAAGTAATGGTGCAAAATGTAGTAACCGGTGGCACCATTGCTGCCTCTCAAACAATATGTAGTGGCGGAGATCCTGTTGCTTTTACCCAAAGTGTTGCTTCTTCAGGTTCAGGAGCGCTCACATACCAATGGAAGCAAAGCACTGATGGGTATAGTGCCACCCTGGCAACAACTACCACTTATGATGTTCCATCAGGTTTAACAGCTACCACAACTTACAGAAGAATAACTATCAGTACTTTAGGAGGGGTTGCTTGTGCCGGAGTCAGCAATGACATAACCGTGACGGTTAATTCTGTTACCGGTGGTACTATTGCTGCTGCTCAAACTATTTGTAACGGTGGCGATCCTGCTGCTTTTACGGAAAGTATTGCTGCTACTGGCTCTGGAGCGTTAACCTATGATTGGAGATACAGCACGGATGGTTATAGCACAAGCTTGGCAAGCACGGCTACGTATAATGTCCCATCGGGTTTGACTGCCACCACTACCTACAGGCGAATAACTACAAGTACTTTGGGAGGAGTTGCCTGTACAGCCAACAGCAATGATATAGTAGTAACTGTGCAGAGTATAGTTACCGGTGGTGTCATTGCTGCCGATCAAACAATTTGTAGTGGAGGAGATCCTGTTGCTTTTACAGAAAGTGTTGCAGCTTCCGGTTCTGGTACTCTCACTTATCAGTGGAAACAAAGTACAGATGGATATATCGCCACTATCGCGACAACTCCAACGTATGATGCTCCTTCGGGTTTAACAGCCACTACCACTTATAGACGAATAACAACGAGTACTATAGGAGGAGTAGCTTGTTCCGCCAATAGCAATGATATAATTATTACAGTTAATGCTGTTACCGGAGGGACTATTGCAGCGGATCAAACAATTTGTAACGGTGGCGATCCTGTGGCTTTTACTGAAAGTATTGCGGCAACAGGTTCGGGTACACTCAGCTATCAATGGAAGGAAAGCACTGACGGATATACAGCTGATGTGGCGACAACCGTCACTTATGATGTTCCATCCGGGTTAACGGCTACAACTACTTACAGACGTATTACTACCAGTTCTTTAGGTGGAGTAACCTGCACAGCTAACAGCAATGATATTGTGGTAACAGTGCAGAGTGTAGTTACCGGAGGTACCATTGCTGCTGCTCAGACAATATGCAGCGGTGGCGATCCTGTGGCTTTTACTGAAAGTGTTGCTGCCTCTGGTTCCGGCACATTGAGTTATCAGTGGAAACAAAGCACGGATGCGTATAGTGCTACTTTGGCAACCACCAATACCTATGATGTTCCATCCGGGCTAACGGCTACAACCACTTATAGACGTATTACTACAAGTACTCTTAATGGTGTGGCTTGTACATCAAACAGTAATGATATAATTGTAACCGCACAGAGTATAGTATCGGGTGGCACTATTGCATCCTCCCAAACAATTTGTAGTGGTGGCGATCCTGCGGCTTTTACAGAAAGTGTTGCTGCTACAGGTTCAGGTACACTTAGCTATCAATGGAAGGAAAGTACTGACGGGTATACTGCTACACTGGCAACTACTACTACTTATGATGTTCCATCCGGGTTAACAGCTACAACCACTTACAGGCGTATCACTACAAGTTCTTTAGGTGGAGTAACCTGCACAGCTAACAGCAACGATATAACTGTTACAGTTAATGCCGTTACTGCTGGTGCTATTGCTGTTGATCAAACTATTTGTAATGGAGGTGATCCGGCAGCATTTACTGAAAGTATTGCGGCTACCGGTTCGGGTGCATTAACTTACGATTGGAAATACAGCACCGACAGTTATGGCAGTAGCTTGTCAAGTACAGCCACTTATGATGTTCCCACAGGTTTAACAGCTACTACTACATACAGGCGTATTACTACAAGTACTTTAGGTGGGGTAACTTGTTCCTCCAACAGTAATGATATACTTGTAACAGTGCAGAATATAGTTTCAGCCGGTACTATTTCTTCCTCTCAAACAATTTGTAGTGGCGGGGATCCTGTAGCATTTACAGAATCAGTTGCAGCTACTGGTTCCGGTACACTTACTTACCAGTGGAAGCAAAGTACTGATGGATATTCTGCCACGTTAGCAACAACCCCCACGTATGATGTTCCATCCGGGTTGACAACTACTACCACTTATAGACGCATAACTACGAGTACTTTAAATGGAGTATCCTGTATTGCTTATAGCAATGATATTATTGTATCGGTTAATGATGTTACCGCCGGTACTATTGCTGCTGCTCAAACAATTTGTAACGGTGGCGATCCAGTGGCTTTCACAGAAAGTGTCGCTTCAACAGCTTCCGGCACGCTCACTTACCAGTGGAAACAAAGCACTGATGGATATTCCGCTACTCTGGCAACAACAGCAACCTATGATGTGCCAGCCGGCTTAACAGTTACTACCACTTACAGACGTATTACTACCAGTACTTTAGGTGGGGTATCCTGCACATCTAACAGCAATGATATACTTGTAACAGTACAGAATGTTGCAACAGCCGGTACCATTGCCTCTTCCCAAACAATATGTAGTGGCGGGGATCCTGCGGCATTTACAGAAACCGTTCCGGCAACGGGTTCCGGCACCCTGTCTTACCAATGGAAACAAAGCACGGACGGATATAGCGCTACGCTGGCAACAACAACAACTTACGACGTTCCCTCTGGTTTAACAGCTACCACTACATACAGACGTATAACAACCAGTACTTTAGGTGGGGTATCTTGTGTTGTTAACAGCAATGATATAATTGTAACAGTTAATGCTGTAACGTCGGGCAGCATTGCAGCAGCTCAAACAATTTGTAGTGGAGGAGATCCTGTAGCTTTTACAGAAAGTACGACCTCTACAGGTTCTGGCACACTCACCTACCAATGGAAACAAAGCACCGATGGGTATTCTGCTACAATAGCAACAACTGCAACGTATGATGTCCCTTCGGGTTTAACAGCTACTACCACCTACAGGCGTATAACCATCAGTACGCTGGGAGGCTTGGCTTGTACCGTTACCAGTAATGATATTACTATAACAGTTAATGATGTAACAGCCGGTACTATTGCTTCTGCTCAAACAATTTGCATTGGAGAAGATCCTGTCGCATTCACAGAAAGTGTTCCTTCAACGGGTTCCGGCATACTAAATTACCAGTGGAAACAAAGCACCGATGGATACAGTGCCACCCTTACCACATCTCCCACATATGATGTTCCTGCGGGTTTAACAGCTACGACTACCTACCGACGTTTAACCAACAGCATTTTAGGTGGAGTATCTTGTATAGCCAACAGTAATGATATTACGGTAACTGTTAATCCCCTGCCCCCAGATCCTGATTTTACTCCTTATTCTACAACAGTTTGCTCTGGTACTCCAAACGTCTCTTTCACACTGGACAGTTTTCAAAATAATGTTTCTTATTCTTGGTCAGCGACAAATGCGACGCTGGCAACTGCCTGGGGAGGTGGAACTAATGCCATATTTAATTTTGGTACTATAAGTCCGGCAGTTATTACTTTACAGGTAACCAACACAGTTACAGGTTGTACAACTTCTCACTCAGAAAGCATTATCGTGTCAGGAAACCAGGCGTTACCCCCTCCACCAATTTCTATTATAAATGACAATTGGCTTATTTGTCAATTAAATGGTTCAGGGATCACTTATCAGTGGGGCTATGATAGCTTGCCAGCGCTAATATCTGTTGTTATTCCGGAAGCTGTTTTTCAGCAGTTCCACGCTATTGATTACCCTGATAGTTCAAGAGCTTATTGGGTAATTGTGAGTGAAGGAGATTGTTTTACCAAATCATATTTGGATGAACAATTTTTGGGCATTGATAAACAATTAGAGAATCAATTTATTAATTTATTCCCAAATCCTGCCAAGGAAAGTCTCAACATTTCTTGTTCAGAAAAAATAGGTTCATTTCAGGTTTTTGAAATTTCCGGACGGTTGGTTATAGAAAAGCAAATCATTAGTCCTGAAAGATTATTAACTATTGATATAAAAAAACTGAATAATGGAATTTATTTAATGGAGTTTGAAACGATTGAACATACTAAAAAATTTAAAAGATTTATTGTCCAAAACTGATATGGGAACAAAAATTTTTCTTTCTTTTCTCTTTTTCCTTTTTGGGCTCGGAATGGCTTTAGGGCAGAGTAGGAAGGAATTAACCATTGAGCAAAAACAAACAGCGATAAGCACCGTTTATTCTGTTTTTAACCAGTATGTAACAACCTCAAAATTACACAAACAGGGTGTTAATGGCTTTTCGGACCAGCAGGTACATTTATTTCTTGATCTTTTTGAACCAAATGCAATGGTCTGGGATGACCTTACCCCATTCGATTTTCCAAATAAAACCGAAAAAAATTCTAAAAAATCAGTGGACAGTTTGATTGCTGACTATAAAAAATATTTTCCGGGAGGAATTATTATTCGCATTCTAAAATCAAATATTAATTTCGAAAATTTATCCAATAATATTGTCAGAATTGTGATACAACGCAATATTTCCGGGAAATATCCTGGTAAATACTTTATTGCCAACGAAGGTGCTGTTTTGGAATTAGTTATTCAACTTTCCGATGATTTTACTTCTGCAAAAATATCAGAAATAAAAAAAATTATCGGCTGAGGCAAATTTAAATTTGAAATATATTTTATTAATAAACATTATATAGGTTAAAATACATCATACTGATTACAATGAAAATTGGAACTAAAAATGCTTACACGCTTTCTCGACTTCGCTCGAAATGACAACGTGCGCAGTCATTTCGAGCGAAGTCGAGAATTGCGGTTGATTAGAGGAGCGAATTAACTTATGTAATGTCTAATGTAGAGAATAAATTTTAATACCTTTTTTAAAACGATAAATAATTCAAAATTGAAATGAAAAAAATATTTTGTTTTTTTTTCGGGCTTGTTTTTTTCGGGCTTAATGCAATTTTTGCTCAGGGTAGTTTGACCTTACAACAAAAAAAAACTGCATCAACTACTTTGTATGCTGTTTTTAAAAAATATTTAAAAGCATCGAAACTTCAAAAACAAGGTGTACCTGGAATCACTGAAGTAAAAAAGCAAGCATATCTTACCCTCTTTGAGGAGGATGCTATGATTTGGGATGATATTACACCTTCTGATTTCCCAAATAAAACCTTGAACAATTCTGAAAAATCGGCGGAAGATTTAATTGCAGATTATGAAAAATATTTTCCCGAAGGTGTTACAATTAAAAATTTGAATTCAAATTTCAATTTCAAAAATTTATCAGGTAAAATTGCTCAGATTGTTATACAACGCAATATTTCTGGTAAATATATGAGTAAATATTATATTACTAACCAGGCAGTAGTTTTGGAATTAGATTTAAAATTCTCTGAGGACTTTACTTCAGCGAAAATAACCGGTATCAAAAAAATAGTGAGTAACCC
Source organism: Bacteroidia bacterium (assembly GCA_036170475.1). Taxonomy (GTDB): domain Bacteria; phylum Bacteroidota; class Bacteroidia; order 2-12-FULL-35-15; family 2-12-FULL-35-15; genus 2-12-FULL-35-15. The sequence continues at coordinate 6,704 of JAVHPE010000073.1, forward strand.
AATCCATTGTCCTGATTGCCCTGCACCTGCAATAGTGGCTACCACGGTAGTACCACCAAAAACAGAACCTGAAAAACTGCCCGGGGAAAAGCCGGGAATAACTGTCTCTGTTAACTTTTCTGGTTCCGGAAATTCTGCAACAATAGAAAAACCTGATCTTACAAAGATGAATTATGATGATTTGTTAATGGATAAAAATACCCTCAAAGGATTTTCCTCTAAGGGAGGAGTTGCATTCAGCGGAGGCTTGGATATGAATGTTATGTTTGGAAAAACTAAAAAAACAGGAATTGCTGCCGGTTTATTTTTTAATCATTCTCAGGCTAAGTTAACGTATGATACTATTCATCAGGAATACCGGGGGCAAAATCAAGGTGGTGCTCCTGATTTTTTACGTCTTTATACTGCTTATAATGTTTCTGAAAACATTTCCATGGATAATGTCGGCTTAAATCTTCTTTTTAAATACAATGGAGGATCCGATAAGATTGGCTTTTATTTTGACGGAGGACCAGTATATATTCTTTCTGCCAAGGCAAGTTCAAAATATGAGAGCACGTCCGATTATGAAGCAATATATCAATATATCGCAAATGGATACGCCTTTGATCCCAATGCTGCTATAGATGGGGATGACTGGATCATTACAAGGGCGGCATTTAACCCTTCACTTCAGGACAATCAAACAGTAACTGAATATTTTGAATCATTAGGAAATTTTAATGTAGGACTTAATAAAAAGGACAATGCGACATCCGCAAAATTCAAATTCAATCAGGCTTATGGAGGATTGGTAAGAACAGGGGCTTCTATTCCAATTTCTGAAAAAATACAATTCCTGGCAGGTGTTAGTTTTGTATATCTTAAAATCCAATCTAATTCAAATTATAATGAACCATTAACTGAAAAAATGGGCACTTATAATTCCACGCTTTTTGCAATAAATGGACTTACAAATTTTAATTATGGAATCAATATAGGACTTGTTATTAAATTATTTAAAACAGAAAAAAAATAAAAAAATGGGAAAAAGGAAAACTGTAGATAAAGGAGTTTTTATTGTTTTATTGTTACTGATATTTGTCGGTGCAATTATTTTAGTTATGAGAATGATATTGACTAAACATTGTCCTGAGGGAGAGTTTGCCTTAACTAATAAATCGCCCAAAGTAAATGAATTGGTTACTTTTAGTTTTAATAATCCGGATGCAAAAACATGGGAATGGGACTACGGTGACAGTTCACTTGTCGGGACTCATTCAACTGAAACGCATATTTATTTTCAACCGGGGAATTATACTGTCCGCCTTAGAATTAACAATTCCGCTGATTGCGACAAAATCGCATTAGTTGAAGTTGCCGCCGGGGAAATAATTAACGAAAACAAAGTAGAAAAAATTTTACCAAAGCCCGAAATTGAAGCGACCAAAATTACTTATGTAGGCGTCCCTGTGCAGTTTAAGGAAACATCGGGTACCGCAACCAGTTGGGAATGGTTTTTTAGTGAAACAGGAAAAGTAGATTCAAAAGATCAAAATCCCTTTTATACATTTCGTGAACCCGGGCTCAAAAAGGTAACTCTGATAATCAATGGCGATAGCCAGATTGCGCAATTTGAAATAAAAGTTAATCCGAAACAAACCATTTCTACACCTATTAAAGGGACGAACATTACCGCACCTGTGACTCAAAAAGCTCCGCAAATAAACGAAGAAAAATTTAAAAGTATGCTAAAAAAAATAGCTGACAGAGAAATTACCAGCGAAGATTTTGATAAGTACATAAATGGCTATTTTTCAATGTCTATTAAGGTAAATGATAAAGTAATGGAGTTTGATTCCTATTTGAAACGTTTAGGTATTACGGGAGATTTTACCATAAAAAGTATCAAATTAAAAAAAGATAAATACGGTTATGTTAATGATATTGAAATAACTGAATAAATTTATTTTTTTAATTTTCCCGGCGAAATTCGAACAGATAAGAATTTTATTAATTGCGAATTAATTCGTACTCAACTGGAATAATGAGGACTGATAATAAGTAATAAGTAACAACTAAACAAGATAATTAAAAACATGAAAACTGTACTATTAATTTGTAGCTTATTACTTTTGGAGATCAATTGTTTTTCACAAATAGAAAGTTTTAAAATTATTTATATTGATAACAGCAAACCCACAAGGGAAGATGTTTTAAATGAAATGATATACGATAAGATATCAAAAACTTTTGATAAAATAAAAGCTAATGATCAAAAATTTATACTGTTTATAAGTAATGGTCTTAATTATACTCTTACTTATAATTCAAGTAGTTTAGATAAGATCACGGAAAAACTATTTTCAACAAACAGTACTGTTCCCGATCAATTTTTTGATGTTGAAAAAATGAGGGATTTAGTATATGAAAAATTAAAAAATTATGAAGGAAATGTAAGTTTTGAATTTTTTGTGATAGGAGAAACAGCGGGAAATATATGCGGAAAATCTTCTCCTTTATTTAAATTTTTCCCAACTGAAATCGCTTACGCTTTTAACAAAAAAGTGGATGTTACCATCAATTGTCCATTGGCAACATTAACCAGTAAACCTGAAGAAATCAAGACATCACTTAATTTTTATAAGACTGAATATGGTCAGCAAAATGTTACTTTTAAACTTTTAACTTTTTAATAGTATTATGAAACACCGATTAATTTTAATATCAATTTTTATTTTTCAAATTCTTGCTTCAGTTTTTAATAGCTCTGCCCAAAGTTTTATTGGCAAAAAGGTTTTGTCATTCCCAAGAGTTTACAACTTTCCAACAGGGACTGAATCATTAGAAGAATTGCCAAAGGTAGAGGAATCAACTAATAATATATGGATAGTTTTTTCAGACAGAAACAATACTCCAACTTATACAAAAGCCGGTGGAAAAATTGAATTAAAAAAACTGAAGTTCATGGAGACGTTTTATGTTCATGAAGAGAAGGGACAATTTATCCATATTTTAAAATATGTTCCCGCAGCGTTTAATAAAAAAAAGAAACAATTAGTTATCAATAAAGAACTGGAAGATTATGGATGGGTACACAAAAGTAAAATGCTTTTGTGGCAAAATTGCTTAACAACTCCTCAGAGATACTCCATAAAAGGATTAGCTATAAATTCAGTAAGTACATTAAGTGATATTAAAAAAAATGCAGATCAGCTTTCCAAACAAAAGTTGGCATTGTTCAGCGAACCTGAAATGAGTAAACAAAATGACAATGATTTCAGACTATTCGATTTCCTTTACATTTTTAAAAAAGAAGGCAATGCATGTTTGGTTGGAAAAGTAAATGAATTGAGAGGAACAAACCAGTTACTTAACACCCCTCGTTATATTTTAGGGTGGGTAAAAAATGACATAATAAAAGAGTGGAAACAACGATTATGCTTAGAACCAAATTATGAGATAACCGCGATTGCGGAAAGAAATAAATCAAACATTCCAAATTATATCTTCCTTAATAAAACAGGACTTAACAGCTTCAAAAATACCTGTGAAAAAGGATCAAAAGAAAATGTAATATGGGAGAAAAAAGTAACAGAACGCATGAGACCTGAGTGGAAACGAATGCCAATACTAATGGATGAGATTAATAAAATTGATCAAACAAATATTAAAACAGGTATAGTAACTGATATTTTCGGTAAAAACGGAAATTCAGTAATAACATCAGATGATTATCTGGGAGTGGAATCAGAGTACAATAATGTAAGAAAAAAGTTTAGGAATGTTAATATCGTTTTTGTTATTGACGGTTCCGAAAGATTAAAGGATTTTAAAAACACCATTGGAAATACAATTACAGCTGTTACCAAACAGTGTGAGGCAAGTAATGAGGAATTAAGAGATGAAGAAAGAAAAGGGAACGAATATAAGATTGGCTTGGTTGTTTACCGCGATTACTCTGAAAAACAATGTCCGAAAGGAGATATTTCTATCCAGCAACGGCCTTTAACAGATAGTTATAGCGATATTCGGGAATTTTTTGATGCCGAAGTTGTAATGGGTAATTGTAAGGATCAAACCGATTATCAAGCTGTTTACCAAGGGATAAATACAGCAACCAGAATGTTTCAGGGCAGAGAGTCTGAGTCAAATTTAATTATCCTGATAGGATGCGGATCAAATGATCCTGCGGATCAAAAAGTAAAAGAATCGGAAGTGGTTGATAACCTCGCTAAATATAAAGTGGGAATGCTGGCTTTTCAAGTTAAAAATCCCAGCGGACCTGCCTTTAATAATTTCCCTATTCAAATGGTAAAATTAGCTGAAAATGAAAGTAATAAAATTGCCGGTCAATATGGTTCAAAATTTCCCGCTAATTCATTAAAAAATAAAGATATTAAAAGGCGCATGAAATCTATCGGACAAAACTCTTTTACCTTTGATTGCCCAGCTAAAGACCCAATACCGGGCGTTGTAGTATTCTCTGACAGAAATGTTTCAATTGATGAAAATGTATTAAATGGACTTATTCTTAATTCTGTCGCGGAAATTGTGGAATCAAAAGAACTCTTGCTTTCCAATATGGAATCCTATCTGAAAGGACAAGGGAAAAAGATAGAAATGAACGAGGGAATGTTATCTTTTTTAAGTAGTATGAATGTGGATGTTAATTTATTACAAAAGGTATCTTTTGATAATTTACAACTATACGTAGATGGTTATGTATCTATGAAATGTGCCAAACTCAATAAAAATTTATATACGTATAGCGTTTTATTATCATATGAGGAGTTATCTCAAATTATCAGCGTGATAAAACAAATTTCGAAACCTGGAACTGATAAGGAGGCAAGAGCCAATATGAAGGCTGCATTTAAAGAAATTGTCGCGGGATATTTTGGTCCAAAAGAAGCAAAAAACGCGATGAACAGTCTGTACATGGCTGACCTGTTGGGAATGATTACCGGAATGCCCAGCCAAAATTCAATTTTGACGGAGATTAATTTGAATGACGTAACTGACGAAAAAAAATTCCCTTATAACCAATACATTCAAATCAAGGGACTATTGGATGAATGTGCTGCCCAATTGGAAGACTACCGGGCAAAAGAAAGTAATCAGTTTAATTCAGACGAAAATATCTATTACTGGGTTCCACAGGAATTATTTCTATAGTTTTTTAAAAAATTTATGACAAAAAATATTTTTGAAATAAGGTCTGCCCGATGCTCTTATAATGAGGGCGCGGATAATATTGTTTTATACATTGAAAATCTGGATATTCCAAAAGGGGAAGTAGTATTTCTGTTGGGAGCCTCTGGGTCCGGGAAGAGTACCCTTCTTGAAATATTGGGATTGATGAATAATACATTAGTATCAGGTGATATTACTTTTTTTCCTAATGATGAAGTTATTTCCTACAAAAAATTATGGGCTGATGATAAAAGTGCTGACCTTTCAAAAGACAGAAGAGCATTCATGAGTTTTATTTTTCAGGAAACTAACCTGATGGATAATTTCACAGCGTATGAGAATATCTGTTTGTCATCCATGATTCAGAAAGATGAAAGTCAGAGTGAAGCTATGGATGGTGCGAGAGAACTAATGGATAGAGTTGGGATGCCTATTGATCAAATTTCTGAATCCACATTGGCTTCTAACTTATCTGGCGGGCAACGTCAAAGGGTAGCTTTTGTAAGAGCACTTAATTCAGGGTTTTCTGTTTTATTTGGTGATGAACCTACCGGAAATCTTGATGAAAAAAATGCCAATGCGCTTATCAAAATTATTAAAGAAAACATTCAACCACATACCACAGCCATTATAGTTTCACATGATATAGATCTGGCGCTGAATCATGCTTCAAGGATTATTTGTCTGAGCAAATCAAAAAATAACAAATATGCCGAAATAGCGAAAAAAAACATTTTTGTAAGAAAGCAATGGGAAAACCTTGATATTGCTTCGCTCGCTTCTTTTAAGGAAAAAATTAGATCCTTGTATGATATTAACTTAAATAGAAAAATAAATGACCCAAAGGATGAAATAGAAACGAACATTAAAGAAAAACACAAAATAAAATATAAACAATTATTTCTGGTTAAAGAAGGAAGATCATTAATTGGAAAAGGGTACACAAATCTGATTGCATTAATTGCTATACTTTCTATAACCCTGCTCGCTATTGGATTCGCGAATGGAAGTCTGGAATATTTAAATAAAAAATTGAATGATCCTTTTGTAAACTGGATTACAATAACCATCCCGCAATCAAGAGCCGATCAAACAAATAAAATGCTTCAAACACTTAATTCCGATGAGGTAAAAAAAGAATATTCTATCAAATCTGTTCTGACTTATAAGGAACAGGCATTGGGGTTTAAAGATGGGAATTCAGCTGTTTTTAATGAAGCTCAAGGGAGATCCGTACAGTTAGGTACCTACGGCGAAGACCCTATGATACAGGATATAATGAAAGATGATAACCGGATTTTTGGGGATGCACATGGTTTTCGGGGAGCAAAAGATCTTAGCATTATTGTTACGGAGAGATTTTTAAAACAATTTAATTACAACCGGGAAACGCCTCTTGTGTATTTTGACAATCCTGTTAAAGATACGCTTTCAAACAAATGGATTTCACTCCCGGTTCCAATAGGTATAAGGGGCGTGGTTAAAGAAATGCCCGGGAAAGTTGATTTTATTTACTCTCAATATTTTTTGCAAGCTTACCTGCAAACAAATGAATGCACTTTCGATATAAGGAAAAAACACGATATAAAAATAATAGTTGCCGGGGATAAAGAATTAGCTAATTCTGTAATTGCGGCGGTAAAAAGTTTTTTTGAATTTAACGATGAATTTTCAAAATATGACCCTCTGCCTTTTAATCCGGCAATTAACAAAGATTCGCATCATAATTATTATGAATTTCTTATTGGTTTTTACCCATGGCCTTTGACGGACGATACCGTAAATCTGGTATATAACAAATTGATAAATTCAACACAAATGGCTCCTTATAAAAAGGATGTTTTCAGAACCTATCGTTATGACGATTTTGCGGAAAATTTTTCCCAACCTCCTCGTTTTGATATCATGTCAATTAATTTTGAAAAATTAGATCATGTTAGAAAATTTGGATCGTTCATAAGTTATAATTTCAATTCAATTGACGATAGAAAACTCGGCAATATCATTGAAGTGGACCTTGCAAATATCCGTGAAAAAGAAAATTTTCTTTTTCTGAGCAACACCGCCAAAATAATATCATTTTTAGTTCTGATATTTGGCTTGATTACCGTGATACTATTCATTTCCAACCTCTTGAAATCGCACCTCTCAAAAATACAAATGAACATAGGCACCTATAAAGCTTTTGGCTTAGCTGATAAAGAAGCGCAGGGAATTTATTTTATTATTATTTTAAGATTTATTCTGGTATGTTTGTTTTCCTCCTTCATTTTTTCTTTTGGTGCAGGTTTTTTTATTGATACGGTACTTAAAGAATATATATTTATTGAGGATAATAATTCTTTTTTTAAATTAATTGATTCATTCACTTTTTATTCTATTTTTATCATTATTGGTAGCGGAATTGTTGTTTCATGGTATACCGTTAATAGAATGCTTAACAAAAGTCCCGGCGATTTAATTTTTAACAGGTAATTGAATCATAATAAACGCACGCAGTTTTTCGCACATTAATTTTAAACTGATTTCGGGACTTCACTAAATTTTTTTTAACGTAGCAAAATTTCTTTTTTTATTATAATTAATTGATTTATTTGCATTTTTTTTTAACTTTGTAACTAAAGAAGTAGTGTTATATTATTTATAAAATAACTTAATGTATGGGACATCTTAAACAATTTAGTTCAAACGAACTCGTGATAAATAAGGGAGAAGCCTTTGAAATATTAAATTTCTTTTTCGGCTCATTTCGAATATCCAGAGAACAGCTAACCAATGAAGACAGAGGATTTGCTCAGGCTTTAATGGTGGAAGCAGTGGACGCAAGTAATAGCATGGGGAAAATAGAAGGACTATTTAAAAGTTCCGCCAGTCCTTATTGCTCAATAACAAGTCTGGCAAAAAGTATTGTAAGACAATCCATAACCAGTTGGTGGAAGAACGGTAAAAAAAATGAAGTGGTAATTTATAATAGTGTAAAAAATACACTTACTGCAAATTTTAAATCAGTATGGGCATATAGGGTGGAAACTGGGGAATACCTTTATTAGCGATTAAGCTTTATTACTTTATTTTTTTCTGATTATTTTTTTATTTTCATCGGTTAAATCTTAAATTTAATTCATTCTACAAATGGGAAAACCAGCGGCAAGATTAGGAGATATGCATCAATGTCCGGCTTACTCAGGGAAGTCGGCTCATTCCGGTGGACCAATTAGCGGTCCTGGCTGCCCAACGGTAATGATAGGAGGAATGCCTGCGGCGGTGATGACAGATATGTGCGTTTGCAATGGTCCGCCTGATACAATCGTATTAGGATCCACCGGGGTGTTTTTTGGTGGTAAACCTGCTGCACGTTTGGGTGATAAATGTGCTCATGGCGGGGTTATTGTTGCTGGGTGCACTACTGTATTGATAGGAGATAATGTTGCAGGAATGCCTCTTACTGTTTTATTAGATATGGTGAAAGTTATCCCTGAATTAGCTCAAAAAGTGGCATTGAAGCAGGCAGCCGGAAATGGTGCACCTTTTTGTGCTAAATGTGAGGCAATGAAAAATGCAAATACTTAATTTGATAAACTGCCGATGTGATAATATGTTTTTTGCATATAGTAAATTTAGTACATTTTCAAATTAATAAAAGATGATTATTAAAAATCAGCAACTGGAGCAAATTAATGATATTAAATTTCAAGAATATGTTCTAGCATGCCAAAAACTCATCGAAGAGGAACATCCTGAAGTATATAAAACTCGTTTACCTGCAGAGTGGAAACCTTTCATCATTAATAAGGTAAAAGCTGCAAGACATTTTGAAATATATGAGCCACAGAATACTTACATTTACGTACTTACCCTCGCGGAGTTTTCTCGTTATTTTCAACCTGTTATGCCACAATGGGCAATAGATATACTTACATGGCCAGAACGTGATGAAGAGGATAAAATAACACTACTTTGCAAAGAGGTTTTTAAACTCTCTCAATAAAAGATTAAAAATTTTAATTATTAATTTGAATAGCTATGGCATCTTCAGGCTCTGTTAATAAACCCGCAAAGGGTCATTGGTATCCACCACCAGCAACCTCTGACGCTGACCTGACAAAAAAAATTAAAAAAAAGAATAAGAAAGATAGCAAGAAAGTTCCGCCATCATCAGCTGTTCAGCCTTGTCCATACGCGAAAAAAAATACCACAAAAGAAGATACCAGGAAAAAATCATGCACTTTTAGCGCACTTAAAGTATCTAAACCTAAACGTGGTTTTGACCTTATTGTGAATCCTTCCACACCAAATGAAAAAAGAACTCTTGGTATTGTTGCCGGATTTAAAAAGGTACCGGCAAAAGTATTTTTTGATTTGGAAGGTCCCGCAGGTCCATGCGTGGAAACCCATAATAAAAAACGCAGTTTTAACACCGGTTGCGGCACCTTCAAAATTTTACCCGGAAGTACTGAAAATAAATTAGAGATTGAAGTTACCTCCAGTACTAAAATTCAACTTTTCCCTTGGGGATTAAAAACCGATAAATATACAATAAGTGCAAACCGATGTGGACATGCCAACGAATCTGCTACTATTGAAGTTTATCCCGATACTCAAACAGACATATTTATTGGCTGGGACTTTGGTTCGAAAACTAATAGCACTGAAACAACCACTACCGTTCAAAAAAACTCAGGCACCAATCAGTATAAGAAAGCGGAAGCGAAAAAAGGATTGGCTCATAATAAAACAACAACAACAACAGACCAGGCAACAGAAGTTTCGGAGGGATTAAGAATTGGAGGTACCATCAGATATGACGGGGAAGACTTTATTATCGAAGCGGTATTCAAAAAGACAATCGAGACAATAAAAAAAATTAATGAGGTAGTAAAAAAAGCACAGGTTGCGCTTGAAAAAATTAAAGGGAACAAAAAATCTTCCAGTAGCACTTCTGTTTTCAGTAGTCCTGTAAGTATGGGTATTAAACTTCCTGTCTTGGAGTTGCACGTTGGCGGGGCTTGGACAGAAGATGCAGGAAAGCCAACCGTTACGTATGAAGGAAAGATAAAATTTAAAGGGAAACCACTTTTTGGATTATCGTTTGCCTGGAATATTACAGACACCGTTATAAATGCCCTTCCCGGAGGACCTGTTGTCGCAAAAATTAAGAAAAAATTAGTAGATGGCTTTTTAGAATTAGTTGTTAAAGCCGGATTAGAAATACATGGAGAAATTGAATTAGCTATCAAACACCATGAAATAGAAAATGTTGTTGGTAAATTACAAGGGAAAATCCCTATTTCCGCTGAACTTACCGTCATTAAATTCTCTAAAGATGTATATTTCGCGCATGCCACAGTTGAATACAAAGTAGGAGTAGAAAGTGGCTTCAGAGTTGGCTTTAGCTACGAAGCCCATGCAAAAGTATTTAAGTGTACCGGTGGTATGCTCGATTTTATAGTTTGGTGGAGCGGAGGCATGGAATTTGGAGGAGCCGAAAAGAAAAACAAACCTAGTAAATATGCAGAGCCTGAAGTTTCAAAAGGTACAGAAGGTAAACATGTACTGTATTCTGTTAATTTCGAAGATGAAACTTTCGGCACCGATGTTCATGAACACGTATTTTTTGAATATGATTTTAAAAAACCCTAAGCACACATTATGAATCAAACTTTTTATTCATTGCAAATAAATACCGTTTCCGCCTGCTTCGATATAAAGGTCAATGACATTCCTTTACATACAGAGGACGATGGTAACCCTACGGCAGTCGAACTTCCAATAAACCATCTTTTGCTAAAAGGATTAAACCTCTTACAAGTTTCTATTTCACCTGCCAAACATGAAAAAGAATTTGTTGACCACAGTAAAACTAGTTTTGAAGTTTATTCCAGGGATATTAATGATCTAAGAGAAAATCGGAAATTAATTGCAACAGTAGAATTTCCTGATTACATAAATGATGAAAAATTAAAAAAATCCAATCTCCCTTCAAAAACAGAATTTCAGGCTTCATTATCTCTGGATTCCCCTATATGGAGTACCTCCCCTGTTTTAAAACTCAATGAACAAACAATAAATGAAACAATGGGTATCTTTAAGGAATATTTTAACTTTCTTAAAAGTAAAAACATTGATGCTATTTTCAAATTAACTAGTATTAAAAACAAAGTTTATGCTGATGCATTTTACCAAAGTTTAAATACACACCTTAATGATTTAAGGGAATCCATTAAAGAGGAATTTGCGGATCCTACTAATAAACTAATTGATTTTGACATTCAGGTAAAAAAAACGGAACTTCATGCCTTTGGTAAACTTATAACAATAATGAACGATGAAAATCGATCTCCTTTGTTCTTTTATAACTCAGAAACAGGAATTTCAACAGAATACAAAATATATCTTTGCATGAAAGATAATAAATTAACTATTGTTCTTTAATTAAAACAATTGGCAATTAATACTAAATATTCAGTAATACTTGATGCAGCAAGGGTGGATCATGAAATGGCATCAGCCCATGAGCTAAATCCTGAGGGTGTTTCATTGTATAAAGGTGATCCGGAAGAAGATCTTTCTGAAGTTGCGCCCTACCTTTTCAGTTGTATAGAAAAGCCACAATTTTTAAATTGGGTTGTTACTACCGGTTGGGGAAAAGCATGGGGCGTTTTTGCCATGTCAAATGTCGGATTTAATGAACTTCATCGCCACTTTAGACGATTTTTGATGGTAAAAACAGAAGATGGCGTTCAGCTTTATTTTCGTTTTTACGATCCCAGAGTTTTGCGCATTTTCCTTCCTACCTGTGATTCTTTGCAACTTCGCGAGTTTTTTGGTCCTGTTTCAAAATTTGTATGTGAAGATGAAGATCCCGCATTTGCCCTGATATTTTTTCATGATAATACTAAATTAGTAACCCAACGGATACCATCTAAAGAGCTATTTACTACTATAGAAAAAGAGGTAATTGAGCAAAACCAACCAAAAGCTATTTCACCTGAAGAAAATATCGTCACTAATCCGGCAACTATTAAAACAAAGGAAAGTAGTTCAACTGATTTGGAAAAAACTCCGGAAACGCCCACAAATGAAGACCCTGAGAAACCCAAATCGAGGTTTAAATTTTATTAAATTTTACAAAAAACTCAGTAGAAAAAGTGCTTTTGGGTCAATCGGAAAAGTTGGGGGATAAATATTTTCAGGCATATATATTAGCG
>JAVHPE010000074.1:0-4218 GCA_036170475.1 Bacteroidia bacterium
AAGATTTTAAATACAAAGAATTAAATTGAAATAAAAAATAAAACCATGTCGAAACACAATAGTCATTTTTTGTATCCTTGTAATTTTCTCATTTGAAAACGAATTAATATTAGGAAGGCGGGGAGCAAAATTTTAGCTCTTTTGTTTGCGGTGCATGTGTGATTGCTTGTGTGAGCAAACAAATGTGCTAAAATGTGGGGTTGCATTTTTTTTTAAAAAAGTGCGTTGGCAAAAAAAACAAAATTTTCTTTTGCGTGGTCGGTGCGTGTCGATTTGAGATGCACAAAATTGTCAAATGTAGTTGTTTCCTTTTTTTTCCTACGCCTTGTGTATAACGATTAGCTAAATGAAGTGGCCGCCTTCGTAAACGAAATTAATAAATTACAAGTGGCAAAAACAAATAAAAAATAAATTTATGCCGCTGTGAAATGTTTTTGCCACGACCTATTTCCATTGCGAACTCAAATGATGAAATTTACTATAAACGGCCATTTAATTTAGGTGATGTTATGCGTATTTATTTCTTATTTTTTTCTGCGCAATTGTCTACAAGTCAGCAAACACAGGTCGTACCGTTTTGTATTTGTTTTTTCTGCGTAACGGTCTACAAGTTAGCAAACACAGTTCGTACCGTTTTGTATTTATTTTTTTCTGCGTAACGGTCTACAAGTCAGCAAACACAGGTCGTACCGTTTTGTATTTATTTTTTGCGTAACGGTCTACAAGTGAGCATTACACATATTATGTAAGCATAACAATACAAATTTTATTAAACAAATTTTTCAATTTTTAAGTTGAGATTTAATCTGTTATTTATGTCGTTAAGCATTCTAAATTTTGTGATTGTAGAAGTCCCAACCATTACCCAATAATTTCCAATTTTGTGTTGGGGATATTTGTTGTCTTTTATTTCAGAAATTAGAGGCACCCCTGAATCAATTATGCCAAGTGCTTTTACCTTGTCTCCCCCTATTCTGCTAATTGTGTCAACAAATGTGTTTACTACTTTTTTATGGGAAACTTTTGTACCATCTGGAAATGTTACTGTTATTTTCTCACGTATTTTTGTTTTTTCTTGTCTGTTGTATATGTAATCTTTGACTTCAATGAACTCTTTCTCTTTGGTATTTTGAGGAGTAGTTAAAACTTGAGTCTCATTATCTTCATCTTCGTCTTGGTCGTTAGAAATTTCAAAAAGTTTAGAGAGCTTGTTTTTAGTGAATTTTGAAATTTCTTTTGTGTCAATTTGAAAATTCGAATTATGTATACGAATTTTTTCAATTAGTTTTTGTACCACAATTGAAACAATAGTGTCAGTCGAAGCTATAAGTTCGCTCCAATTAGATTCAAGAGTTTTGCTTTCTTGGATTAGTGATTCTAACCTATCAATGTTGTCATATGAAAACGAAGAAAGTTTACGACTTACCGTTTCAATGCTCTCTTTTTCTAAATCCACTTGCCAAACAATTCTGTCTTGCGGATTTTTTTGAAATGTGTTAAATAACAACCATCTAACTCCGTTTGTTAATATACCGAATTCTATTCCTGGTTTATAGCAATAGTTTGCAATTTGGTTTATTACTTTGTCGTCAACTAATTCAACTGATAAATTTTTTGCCTCAACAACTAATTTACTCTTGCTTTCTTTTAACAAAGTATAATCAGGGATTTTACCTTCCTCATTGGGTGCGTTTGGTCTTACGTATTTGGGATTTGAAGTTTTCCAGCCAAGAGAATTAAGTACAGGTTCTATTAGTTGTGTTCTTACAGCTTGTTCATTTGAAGTATAGTCGCCACGAAATTCTGTAACTTGTTCTAATATCTCGGTTAATGTTTCTGATATTTTCATATTATTATTTAATCTGTTTGAGTTGATTCAAAGTTATAAAAATTTAATTTAAACACAGGTCGTACCGGTTTGTATTTATTTTTTCTGCGCAACGGTCTACAAGTTAGCAAACACAGGTCGTACCAGTTTGTAATTATTTTTTTCTGCGCAATTGTCCAAGTAACAGTCAAAGAACGAAAAGTAATTTTGAAAATTTGTTTGTCGATTTATTGCTGTCTTTTTTTTCTTATAAATACGCATAACGATTGGCTAAATGATGTAGCCGACTTCGTAAAAAAAATTATAAAATTACAAGTGGCAAAAACTAATAGATAAAAATTTCTACCGCTGTGAAAGGTTTTTGCCGCGACCAATTTTCATAGCGAACCGAAATGACGAAGCTTACTATAAACGGCTATATCATTTAGGTAATGTTGGGCGCATGGGCAAATTTTCTTTCGGTTTAAATTTTCTTTCGGTCGTAACACCCACTGGTCGTAATACCCACAGGTCTGCAAACAAAATTATAAAAACACTCAGGTCGTAACACCCACTGGTCGTAATACACACAGGTCTGCAAACAAAATTACAAAAACACTCAGGTCGTAACACCTGCTGGTCTTAATACACACAGGTCTGCAAACAAAATTATAAAAACACTAAGGTCGTAACGCCCATTGGTCTTAATACACACAGGTCTGAAAACATGGCTATAAAAACGGTCGTAAAACTATACTGTCCTTATACATGCAGGTCAGTCTACTCTAAGTTCAATACAGCGGTGTTTTACTCAATAATTATTTTTTTGTAAAGTTGTTTTTCGTCCGCTTTTACTTGTAACATATAGATTCCTGTATTTAACTTTCCTATATCAATTTCTTTTAAAGGACTATTTTGCATACTTCTTGCTTTTTCAAAATATACTATTTTACCGAGAACATCTATCACTTTTATTTGTATTTCGTTACCTTGAATGTCTGTAAAAATTAGTGTGAATTTACCCGAATTTGGGTTAGGATAAAGATTAGCTCTTAACTGATATGGTTCTTTAATCCCAACATTACAAGTGTCTGTGGTTATAACTGTGAGTGTACTAGAAATAATACTGTCGCAACCGCTTATTGATTTAAGGGAATCATAATACGTTCCGACTGTTGTCTGATAACTCCCTTGTAAAAGAATACTATCACCCGAACAAATGGATGTTGTTAAGAATGTATTAAAAATTGAATTTATTGTTAGTGTCGTTGCAATAATACTGTCGCAACCACTTATTGATGGAAGTGTATCGTAGTAAGTTCCCGCAATTGTCTGATAAATTCCTTGTAAGAAAATGCTATCACCCGAACAAATGGATGTTGTTGTTGTGTTAAAAATTGAATTTATTGTAAGTGTCGTTGCTATAACACTGTCGCAACCGCTAACTGATGAAAGTGTATCGTAATAAGTTCCAGTTGTTGTCTGATAATTACCTTGTAAGAAAATGCTGTCACCAGCGCAAATTATTGCTGTTAATGGTATATTGTTGGTTGGAGTAACAGTAACATTTGTTGTTACAGAGTTACTTGTACAACCACCAGCGATAGTAACAGTTAAATTATAATTACCATTTGTTGAAATTGTTGTGCTTTGTGTCGTTGCACCATTGCTCCACAAATATGAATTAGCTGCGCTAGATGTTAATGTCACGGAAGCTCCCTGACAAAACGTTGTGGCACCGCTTGCTGTGACCGTTGGTGCTGTGACTTGGCAAAGTTTCGCCACAAACATATCAAATCCGCCCGCACCTGTTAATGCATAACTTCCAAAATTCGTAAAGCTAACAAAAGACCCCGTAATATAAACATTCCTGTTACCATCCACCGCTAAACTTTTGCTTATGTCATTATTATTTGCCCCTCCTCCGCCAATTGCCCATAGAACATTCCCTAATTTACTATATTTTACAACAAAAATGTCGTCATAACCGGCACTCGTTATAGTAGTGGTACCAAAAGTAATACTTGGACTATAAAAAGAACCTGTAACATATGCATCTCCGTCCAAATCAATTACAATGCTTACACCCCTAGAACTACCTCCTGCATTTTTCCCCCAGAGAATATTTCCAAGCGCATCGTATTTTACAATAAACATATCAGAAGAACCAGTCAATGTAATAGAATCGAAGGTAATGCTGGGCCCATTAAAAGCCCCTGTAACAAATATATTGTCGCTTGTATCTATTGCTACACAAAAACCTACTTGAGCATTATTGTTTACAGCTCCTTTAGCCCAAATCACATTACCTGATGTATTGTATTTTACAATAAAAAGATGAGATTGAATACTTGTATTAATTAGTGTCTGTCTTTTAACTTAAAAGTATTGATAAATAAAGAGTAATCGGT
>JAVHPE010000075.1:0-4211 GCA_036170475.1 Bacteroidia bacterium
TTTACTATTTGTTAGTAACTCCCTTTAATTGTAACTTTATTTCGGACGCTAATGAATAAATATAAAGACGGAAAGGTTGATTATACTTTTTGTCAAGTATAATTCGGACTTGAATGAAATTAGTTGTATTGAAAAAAATGAATACTTTTAATACCCAATATCATCGTTAGTATTATTTAAACAGTTAAATAACCATCAACAATGCTTTTCCAAGGCACCCGACGCTACAATGATTATAGTTCTTTTATAAAGAAGAATTTCAAAGAGAGGGTTCAAAAAATTTCATTAAATACCGGTTTTACCTGCCCCAACAGAGATGGCACCAAAGGAATTGGTGGATGCACCTATTGCAACAACAATACTTTTAGTCCGGATTATTGTAAACCAATAAAATCAGTTTCACAACAACTGGAAGAAGGTATTTTATTCTTTTCAAAAAAATACGAGGCTCAAAAATATCTCGCTTATTTTCAATCCTATACGAATACATATGCTTCCATCGATTTATTAAAAAGTATGTATCTGGAAGCCATTAATTATCCGAATGTAACAGGACTTGTAATTGGCACAAGACCGGATTGCATCAACCCTGAAATTGTTGAAATGCTATCCGAAATTTCAAAAACACATTTTGTATCTCTTGAATTTGGCGTTGAAAGTACACTTAACAAAACGTTGAAACTTATTAACCGATGCCATACATTTGAAGAAACGGTTGATGCTTATAAAATGGCAGAGAATAAAGGATTCCATTTAGGTGCACACATGATTTTAAATTTACCGGGAGAAAGCAGAGAAGACATACTTCATCATGCAAAAGAAGTATCAAAATTGCCTGTTAATACGATTAAAATTCACCAGTTGCAGATTGTAAAACATACAACAATGGCTATGCAATACAAGAAAAATCCTGAAATGTTTAACCTCTTTAATGTAGATGAATATATCGATTTGGTTGCGGAATTTGTATCACTTTTACGCCCTGATATTATCATTGAACGTTTCATAAGCGAGTCGCCAAAACATCTATTAATTGCACCACAATGGGGAGGACTGAAGAATTTTGAAATTGTAAATAAAATAGATAAAAAACTAATTGAAAAGAATTTTTGGCAAGGAAAATATTATTCCAAAACAAGTTAGCTGTTTTTGTACGGGGCTAAATAATGGGAATTTGTCGCATCCCGATGGTCGAGCAATCCTCGGAAGCAAAAAAATTGAGTAATTTTGTTCTTCTTCTGTAAGAATACACTTTATGGCAATACCGGATAACATAGAAACTCTAAATTCTAAAGAATATATTATCATTAAAGGCGCAAGAGTTCATAATTTAAAAAATGTGGATGTTGCCATTCCTCGTAATAAACTAGTTGTTATTACTGGACTTTCGGGTTCCGGAAAATCTTCTCTGGCTTTTGATACCCTGTATGCCGAAGGTCAAAGACGTTATGTAGAAAGCCTTTCATCGTATGCACGCCAATTTTTGGGCAGAATAGATAAACCTGAGGTGGATTATATCAAAGGGATTTCTCCCGCTATCGCTATTGAGCAAAAAGTAAATTCACGTAACCCACGTTCTACCGTTGGTACATCTACGGAGATTTATGATTATCTGAAATTACTATATGCACGCATTGGAAAAACATATTCGCCTGTTTCAGGTAACCAGGTAAAACGCAATACAGTGCAGGATGTAGCCGAATCTATTAATTCCTTACCGGAAGGAACAAAAATTCTTATCCTCGCTCCCCTAAAAAAACAAACCGGGAAAACAATAAAAGATCAGTTGGGTTTATTATTGCAACAAGGTTTTACACGCATTCAATATCAAAATGCGATTCATAAAATTGATGAGTTTCTTGAAACAATTTCTCAAAAAAAATTAGAAAATGAGCAAATCAACATTGTAATAGACCGCATTACCGTAAAGCTGGGCGATGAAGATAATGACAGCCGAATATCTGATTCGGTGCAAACAGCCTTTTATGAAGGGAGTGGGGAGTGCTCTATCTCTCCTCTAAATCTCATCTCCACAAGAGAGGAGGCGAAAGTTGAAGCAGAAGTTGAAGTTTTAAACAAAAAAATAAAACAAACTCCCATGTCTTTGGAAAAGATTGGGCTGAGGTCATTTTCCAATCGATTCGAATTAGATGGCATTACCTTTGAAGAACCAAGCGTCCATTTTTTTAGTTTTAACAACCCTGTTGGCGCCTGTAAAAATTGCGAAGGCTTTGGAACTGTTATTGGCATTGATGAAGATTTAGTTATCCCGAATAAAAATTTATCGGTTTACGAAGATGCTATTGTTTGCTGGAAAGGCGAAAAAATGAGTGAATGGAAAAATGTGTTGGTAATGAATGCGCATAAATTTGATTTCCCAATCCATCGCCCTTATTATGATTTAACTGCTAAAGAACGTAAACTTATCTGGTCCGGGAATAAACATTTTGAAGGACTAACCAGCTTTTTCAAACACATAGAAGAACAAGCTTACAAAATTCAGTATCGTGTGATGTTATCGCGCTATCGCGGAAAAACAATTTGTCCGGAATGCAATGGAACCAGATTACGCAAAGATGCATCTTATGTAAAAATTTCAGGATTATCAATAAACGAAATTGTATTAATGCCCATAAAAGAATCTCTTGAATTTTTTAAACATATTGAATTATCATCATACGATACTGAGGTTGCTAAACGAATATTGGTTGAAATCACTAATAGGCTTCAATTCTTAGATGATGTTGGCTTAGGTTATCTTACCTTAAACCGATTATCAAATACATTGTCGGGTGGCGAATCGCAACGTATCAACCTTGCCACATCACTTGGCAGCAGCCTTGTCGGATCAATGTATATTTTAGACGAGCCAAGTATTGGACTACATTCCCGTGATACAGCACGTTTGATAAAAGTGCTATACTCCTTACGAAATATTGGAAATACAGTTATTGTGGTTGAACACGATGAAGAAATTATGCGTGCCGCTGATCAGATTATTGATATTGGTCCTTTAGCCGGAACGCATGGTGGCGAATTAGTTTTTCAGGGAAATCACAAAGAGTTGGAAACCGAAGAAAAAAGTCTTACCGCTCTTTATTTAACCGGGAAAGAAAAAATTGAAGTTCCTAAACAACGAAGAAAATGGAATAATTTTATTGAAATAAAAGGGGCTCGTGAAAACAACTTAAAAGGTTTCGATGTCAGGTTCCCTCTCAACGTAATGACAGTAATTACAGGAGTAAGCGGTTCGGGAAAAACATCATTGGTAAAACGTGTTTTATATCCCGCACTAAAAAAAATATTCGGTGGCTTTGCTGAGCAAACAGGCAGTTTTGATAAATTAGGTGGTAATCTTAAAAGCATTTCAGCTATTGAAATGATTGATCAAAATCCAATCGGCAAATCATCCCGCTCCAACCCGGTAACATACGTGAAAGCGTATGATGAAATACGTGCCCTTTTTGCGGAGCAGCCCCTGGCAAAAAACAGGGGTTATAAACCATCACATTTTTCTTTTAATGTGGATGGCGGACGCTGCGAAGTATGCGAAGGCGAAGGTGAAGTACAAATTGAAATGCAGTTTATGGCTGATATTCATTTGGTTTGCGAAGCATGCAATGGGAAACGTTTCAAACAAGATATTTTAGAAATCACTTACAATCCGTCATCTTTTACTGACCCTAAAAACATTTCCGATATTTTAAACATGACAGTGGATGATGCCATCTATTTCTTTGATTCGCCACAACGTCCGACTAATCTGGAGAAAAAGATTGTGCAAAAATTAAAACCATTAGCTGATGTTGGCTTAGGTTATGTTCATTTAGGACAACCTTCCAGCACATTAAGCGGTGGCGAAGCACAACGTATAAAGCTGGCATCCTTTCTTGGTATTGGACAAAACAGCGGCACTCCTACCTTGTTTATTTTTGATGAACCTACCACAGGTTTACATTTTCACGACATTTCAAAATTACTGTTTGCCTTTGATGCATTAATAAAACAAGGGCATTCATTAATTATTATTGAGCACAATGCCGAAATAATTAAATGTGCCGATTGGGTGATAGACCTTGGTCCCGAAGGAGGAACTGATGGTGGAAATATTGTTTTTGAAGGACTTCCGGAAGATCTGATAAAATGCAAAAAATCCTATACCGGGATTTATTTAAAGGATAAACTTGGTCACGACTAATGAAAGCTTATAT
>JAVHPE010000076.1:0-4196 GCA_036170475.1 Bacteroidia bacterium
TTTCCTATTTAGGATTTTCTCAAGTAACTCCTTCCGGACATTTCAGGATAGCCGACAGAGTAACGGCATTCGGAATAAATATTCCTGTTGGAACACAAATTTATTGTATCTCCGATTCCTCATTATGGGAGGTAAAATCAGGATTAACTTCTACTGATGATATTACATCAGGTTTGGTGGGACCTGCCAAAATAATCTTAATAGGGAAAGCAACCAATCTTTCAGTTGGAACTCAAACAGGTACTACTCTTAATGTAAACTCAAGTACCGGTACTGCTGTTACCCTGCCGGCTGCTGATGGAACCAATGCCGGATTAATGACGGCTGCTGAATATACTAAGTTAGCAGGTGTATCCGGATCAAACACAGGTGACCAAACCATTACTTTAACTGGAGATGTTACCGGAAGCGGTACAGGTAGTTTTGCAACTACAATAGGGGCAAATAAAGTTACTTTAGCAAATATGGCAACAGTAACTACAAACTCCCTACTTGGTAGAAGTACAGCAGGCACAGGCAATGTTGAAGTACTTACTGTTGGCAGTGGTTTATCATTAAGTGGAGGTACTTTAACAGCAACAAACACAAATGCGGGTACAGTTACAAGCGTAACATCCGCAAATGGAGATGCGACAGTTGCAACCACCACTACTACACCCGTTATTACTATTGTTTCAGCTCCTAAATTAACAACAGCCAGAGCAATAAATGGAGTGGATTTTGATGGAACAGCTCCTATAACAGTTACAGCAGCTGCTGGAACATTATCAGGAACTACTTTAAACTCAACTGTTGTTACTTCATCTTTAACGTCAGTTGGAACATTGACTGACCTTACCGTTACCAATCCTATCGCAGGAAGCGTTACAGGTAATGCAGCAACGGTAACTACTAACGCAAATCTTACCGGTGATGTAACTTCAAGTGGAAGTAATGCAACTACTATTGCTAATAATGCAGTAACATACGCAAAAATGCAGGCTGTGACTACCAATAAATTATTAGGTTCAGGATCCGGAACTGCTGTTGCTGAAATTACATTAGGCACCGGGTTGTCTTTCAGCGGTTCAACTTTAAATACAACTGGAGTTGGTAGTAGATACATCGTAGAATCTTTTGAAGAAGGTACTGGTGGCTCTAATATAACTTATACACTTGCAAATACCCCGAATACTGTAACTACAGGTTTAACAGTTCAACTAAATGGTGTGCCTTTAATTGCATCTGCAACAGTAGGATATACTAATTCAGGAACTTCAGTAGTAGTTAAAATCCCTGTTTATAAATATGATAAATTGACGGTTTCTTATACTTATTAATAACATATAATTTGTATTTTGCTGCTTTCTTATTCATATTAGTAATTTATGATTAACATGAAAAAATTAATACTCATATTTCTATTTTTTCCAACCTTTCTGTTTTCCCAGATAACTCCTGCAAACCTAGAAAGGATAGCTAATGCAACAACTGTATTTGGTTCTGCATTGCCTTATGGTACTTATTTAGAGATACAGAGTACTAACAAAACTTATAAAATTATTAGTTTAAACGGTGTTGTGGCTACAGCTAAATTTTCTGATCTGGTTCTGAATACAGATTATATCGAAGAAGGAAATGCTACCCATACTGGGGATGCGACAGGAGCAACCGCACTTACAGTTGTTGGAATAAATGGTACTTCTTTGGCAGGATTGGCAACGGGGATTTTATTTAACACAACCACCTCTGGGGTTCCTTCTATTGCTGTGGCTGGAACGGACTATGTTGCGCCAAATGGTGCTATTGTTGGTGCGACAAATACTAAAATAACTTATGATGACAAAGGACTGGTAACCGCAGGTGACACGGCTACATTAGCTTCCGCGGATTTTGCAAATCAGGGAACTACCACAACTTTGTTGCATGGAAATGCTTCAGGTAATCCTTCATTTGCTGCCGTTGATTTAACCACAGATGTTACAGGCACTTTACCTGTGGGTAATGGTGGAACTGGTTCTGCTTCTCAGTCCTGGGTGGACTTAACAACTGTTCAAAATTCTATTGGGGGGGCTAAAACCTGGACAGCCCTTGGAACATTTGACTTAGGACTCACGTCTACCGGTGCTGCCGTTAATTTAAACGCTGGTTCAGCAGCAAGTTCAAATTTTGCAACTAATATCAATTCTGGAACTTCTACAGGTGATGTAATTATAGGGAATGCGAATGATTTTATTGGAATTGGAGGTCCTGTCAACACATCTTATAAATTAAACGTAACCGGAAGGATCAAAACAACCGCTATTAACGAAACATCTGACCAGCGATATAAAAAAGACATAAAAACAGTGCCGGATGCATTAAATAAAGTTTTAGCGTTGCGAGGAGTAAATTACCTTTGGAGAATTGATGAATTCCCGAAAAATAATTTTGATACTACACTTCAATTGGGTGTGATTGCCCAGGAAATTGAAAAAATTGTTCCTGAAGTAGTGCGCACAGATGAAAAAGGATACAAATCAGTTGAATATTCTAAATTAGTGGCTTTATTAATTGAAGCAGTAAAAGAACAACAAAAAATTATTGAACAGCAAAAAGCGGAACTCACTTTCCTGAAATCTGATGCCGTAAGAATAAAAAAACTGGAAGGCGAAATGAATAATTTGAAATTGATGATTGAAGCCTTGAATAAAGATACCAAACCAGTAATGAAGGGGAAATAACACCATGGGCACCTACCTCTCCCGATCTTCTCTATTTTTTAAGCTGAATATAAAAACAAGTTCAGTTAAGTCTGTTTTGTTTATATTAATTCTTTTTTTGCTTTTTGCTTTTTTGCCTGACAAAACATTTGCAACAACTTATTATTCAAGAGCTTCCGCTAATTGGAATGTTGACTCCACGTGGTCCACAACCAGTTTTCTTAGTGCCACCAACACTGGTACATTTCCAATTGCCGGTGATATTGTCTGCATTGGAGGGGGATTTACTGTTACTGTGAATGTAAATTCAGCATGTAGTAGTATAATAGCCCCAAACACAAGCACTGCCGGGATACTCACCTTTTCTGGAGCCTCCTCACTTACAGTTTCTGGAAACATTGCAATGGGAGGGACTAATGCTGCGAGAGATCTTACTATTACCTTTGTGAACGGTTCTTCAATAACTGCTGGCAGTTTGACGCTGGGAGGTACATTTGGACAGGGAATTATTGATATGACTCTTGGTGGAACCCTAAGCATTGGTGGAGCGATAACAATAGGAGCTGGGAGTGGAACATGGACTCCAGGAACTGGTACGGTTATTTTTACAGCAAATAATACATTGCCAACTTCTAAATTTACTACGTTCAATAATTTACAAATAAATGGAGGTACCACCACAACTGGAGTAAGTATAACAGCAATCGCTTCATTAACAATTGGAACAAGCGGCACATTTACCACAGCCTCTACACATGCCATTACCGCAACTACTATCACTGTCAATGGTACTTATAACGCTGGAAGTACGGGAATAATAACCGGGAATATGACAGTAGGTGCTTCTACTGGTATATTAGCTCTAACTACCATTACTTCTACTTTATCTGGTAATTTTACTAATAATAATTCAGTAACAGGAACCAGCGGTAGACTTAATGTAAGTGGCTCTATCACTAATTCTGGAACAATATCTTTATCTACCGGCAGGATAACGCAAACAGGATCAAGCGATTTTACGAATAGCGGTTCGATAACATTTAGTGGAGCTGGTAGAATTTATTTCTCTGGCAATTTTACAAATAGCGGCACATTTAGTCTCGGATCCGCTCAGGTTAGATTGGTCGGAACAGGAGTTGGTCCATATAATATTGATGGTTTTACGACAACTGGTGCGGTTACAGTTTCAAGTACTACCGGAACTTATATATTCGCTGGAAATGTAAGTTGCGCTGGTATTTCCTGTAAGGGATCTGGTGGTACATTAAATCTTGGTACAGGATTGACCCATACATCATCTGCCATAGTCGCTATTTCTGCCGGAGCTGCACTTAATGGTGGAAGCAGTATTTTGAAAATAAATGTTACAGGTGCCGCATTTACCAATGCCGGTACATTTACACCGTCAACGGGTATGATTAATTATTGCTTTGCAGGCACCCAGACTGCATTGGCAACTACATATTATAAGCTCACACTTTCTGGAACAAGTTTAAAGACAACAGCAGGGATAAC
>JAVHPE010000077.1:0-50994 GCA_036170475.1 Bacteroidia bacterium
TATCGGTTTGTGGTACCGAGGGTCGTGGGTTCGAGCCCCATTGACCACCCGAAAATAAAAAAGCTTCCGAATATCGGGAGCTTTTTTATTTAATTAGTGCCTGTCCATATAGTCGAGAGTCTGAACTATAATGTTTGAGTTCGAGGCTTTCGTAGTTTTGAAAATCAGGAGTTTACTTTTGTAAATGACTGATTTTTAAAACAAGAATAACGAAGAAATCGGACATTATAGACAGACTCTAATTATTCTAGAGAAGGTTGTTTTAATAAAATTCCTTCTACCCCTGCTCCTTTTTTAGCATTTTAAGCGAAAAGAAACCAATTAACAGAATAATTGCTCCCATAGCAATCCAAAGCCAGTTTTTATTTTTGATGAGTGGGTTTTTCTGTACAACAACAGATAAAGCAACTTGTTCTGTACCATACTTTATTTCACTAATGGAAGCGGGAATTTTTTCTCTGAAATGTATTAAATCATACGTTGGAGCATTATCATTTGCTTTGCCATACGTTAAATAAATATTGTCGGATGAAGGAAGTTCTGTTACTAAATGACATTGTTCTGCAAAAGCTTTTATTTCAGTTATTTCAACAGGTTCATCGTCATAATTTAAAATTTCAATTTTTAACTTTTGTAGTTGTTCATTATTACAATTAATAGCATTATTTTCTATTGAAGAAAATATAGAAGTATTAATAATATACCAGTTTTCTTTTTTCCCTTTTGGTGTATTGACACTTCCTGCAGAACGATATACATTTATATTTCGGTAAAAATTTTTGGAGGTATTACTTTTTACCGTAATGTGATCTATTCTGTAATTGTAAGGGAATTCAACAATCAACTCGGATGTTTTCTCTTTTTTATTTTCTATTTGATTACGGCTATTTATTTTTAGTTCGGAATAATTGCCTTGTATGGCTTTTCTTTCATAAACATATGCCTGTGTAACCTTAATTCGATTACCTGCATCATCGTCAAATTTCAATCGATAATAAGTATACTCCGTATTGGGGAAATCTAATGTTGTATATTCAAAATGTTCGTCCATATTCTGAAAGCGAACAATACGTATATGTTCTTTTATGGTAAACCAATTTTTATTGTCGCTACTACCTTCAATTTTTACCCATTTATCGAAATTGGCCTCCGGTATATCTAATTTTATCCGGTTGATGATCTGTTTTTTAGTAAATTTTAAAGTCAGGTAAGAACAACATTTTTCATTATAAGTATCATTTATACGTTCAAAAGGAATAACTTTTTCTTCGTTTTTAATTCCCTGCCATTCCAATACATAAGGTATTTCGGTTGTATCTTTTTCAGTAAAATTATAGATGCGTATATCATTCAACTCGCTTTTACAACGGGCAACAATTTCAGGAAGCAAAGGGATAGAATAGAAGTTTTTCTTTTCTGTTTTATCTAACTTTCGTTTATAGGAATAACCATTTGTTTGAGAAAAAACAATTGCAGGAAGCAAGATAAATAGTACTATGGATAGACTGATATTAATTGATTTCATTGGAATAATTTTTACTTTTTCAATTGATTATCATCACCAAAAATCAATACTTTAAATTTCTGGTATAAAAATGCAACAATAAGTAATATAACTCCTAAAAGCATATAGGCAATCACTTTATAACCTGTTGCCAGATTCCATGTGTCAAAAATTATTAATTTAATAAGAGTAATTCCAAAAAGAGAAATTGCGGCAATACGCATCACTTGATTTTTTCTGAATATTCCGAACGCTATCAATATAAAGGAATAAATACCCCAAAGAGCAGTAAGTCCTAACCTGTAAACTGTTTTTGTTGCACCATACTGATTTCCATCGATTCCATAATTATTCAAGGTATTCAAATGAATAAGTTCATTACTTAACACAATCAAAATAAATAAATGAATGATACAACCGGAATATATTTTCGGCAAAATGCCTGAATTGAAAGTTTCGGTTTTTAAAAGTAGTTTAGTTAAATAGAGCAATACAATAAATAGAGCAAAACAAATATATCGTATATAAATAAACATACTGTTTGATGGAAAATATTCAGAATTTTCCGCATTTAAATAAAAATCGCGCAATTCTCCTAATTGATATAAACCAAAAGATATAAATCCAATTGCTACAAAAATGTTTAGCCCGAAAACACTCCAGCGTAGCGTGTTATTCTTCCACATTCGGATAGTACAAATAGTCAGGATAGAGAAGAAAACCAGATTGTAAATCTCATTTGCAATATCTTTTAGTTTTAACCAGCTGTAATCATAGATTTCATTAATTGCTCCGGGCTCTGCCCAGGCTGATTTGGATGGTGCTTTTAGTAAAGACTGATCAAATTTAGTTTTGAAAAAAGCTGAAATCTCATTATTGAAAGAAAGATAGGTAATAATAAAAAGAAGCACAGGTAAAATGTATTCAGCAATAGTATAAATTCCAAACCTGGAGCGTTCTTCAGATGTAATATTTTTTTTGTGATGAATATAAATAATAGAACCCAATGAAACCATAAAAATTAAAGACGTTAGTAAATGGATATTAAGGAATGGTAAACAAACCAAATATCCGTCATATCCATATGAATAAGCATAATATATTTTACTCCAATCCTGCAAAAGACTGAATGCAGCCAACAAAACCATTATGTACCCCAGCCATTCGTAAAAACGTACACTTTTATATCGGCCAACAGCAAAAAGTAATATCGCTTCAACGGACCAGAATAAGGTAACCCAATTACCTTCTAACTGCACTGGAACAGCAATGGTTAAAAATGATAATACCAATGCAATCAACAAATAAAATAGTTTGCGATCGAGTAACTTATTTTTAAATACAATATAACTGAAAACTAAATGTACAATTGAATTAATAAGTGCAAATAGTCCTAAATAATCCTGATAAATTGAATTATTCAAAGCTCCATAGCCTATGCCAAAAAAGATAAAACTATTAAGTACTATACGTATAACATCCCAGGCATCAAACTGTTCGAGTTTTATAATTTTATATGCCAGGTTACTGATATAAAAAATAATAAAGAAAAGAAAGGAAAATGTCATCAGCATTAAAGCATGTATTTCATAATTATATTTAGAGACAAACCATGTGAGCACAATTAACCAGGTGAAACCAAAGGCAATATGATTTAGCACACGCCATAATTTTTTGAAAGAAAGAAATAAAATACCTGCGTTTATAATCACCATGTAGCCAAGCATTATTTCAATTTTCCCTGAACCATCACTCAGTAGCATAGGGACAGCATAGGCACCAACAAGTCCGATAATACCAATAACTTCCAAAGCATAAACTGTTGCGGCAAAAACAGTAAAGGCGGTAAATACCACCATTAAAGCAAATGCAGCCACCTGAGGAAACAAATTATACATGCTGTAAGCCGCAAACGTTGTAAAATAAAGCGATGCCATACCGCCACTTAATAATATTGCACTAAATGTTTTGTAATTATTTTTTAAATATAGTGCAAGTGCAAGAATAACACCACCAGCAATATATGCCAGGATGATGCGTGCAAGCGGACCTAACAGGTCTTTATCAATCGCATATTTTACTCCAATGCCTATGCCTATTACTAGGATTACAATTCCTATAATGTTAATGAGTTTGGAGCCTATAAATTCTTCGAAATTAAAATTGGAGGCGACTTTTGGTTCTTGCCTGAAAGGAGGAACAATTTGAGGCTGAGGCGTTGCCCTATTAATAGGATCAGAAATTGTTACCAGTGGAATTTCTGTTTTTATTTTTGGAATTTCTACTTTGGGAATCGCCTCATTACTATCAGGAATAATGTTGGTAATTGCATCATCCTGATTTTGGGTAAGAGGTGTAACAGGCGGTTTCCGGGAAAATTGAACTTGTTGCTGTTGTTGTAAAAAATCAAGTTGTTGTTGTAACTGATTTAATTCGGCTTTGTAATTATCAAGATTGTTTGAGAGTAGTAAAATTTTTTTGCCGATGAGGTTAATTTTTTCCTCGTTTGTCATAAGTATATTTTATTTAGTAATTTAATGCTTCAATCCTAAATCTTAATGTGGCAGGGAAATTAAAAGAATTTCATGGTTTTGTAATTTTGGCTTCCAGAGCATTTATTAATAAATCTTTTTTGAGAACAGCGGCACGCAAATCTTCAATCTCCTGACGGAGCGTTTTTAAATCGGGTGTAGTTTTAGTCTCTTCTTCTTCGCTCCAGATATTTACATTATAATAGGGTTCTTTTTCAAAATCAAAACCTTCGAAATTTTCGCGAAAAAAGCTATATAAAGGAATACGTAACTCTTTCGAAATAAGCTCAAGGGTGCGTATTTCAATAGTGTTATTTTCGATAGCCAGGTCTAATTCAGATTCTGAAATGGAAAGATGATCCGCTAAGTCAGCATAAGAATAATTTTTCTTTTCCAATACTTGAAGTATTTTTTCTTTTAAGTTCATCATTGCGGAAAAAGTTTTATAATTGTTTCGCTAAGATAGAAAAAATTATTAATTCTTTTGTTTGAAAATTTAATAATTCAATTATCAAATCTTCCAATTATCAGATTTTTATTCTTCTTATATTTGTACGCTTATGAAAACATTACATAAATTTATTTTGAAATCGTATGTGGGTCCGTTTGTAATGACTTTTTTCATTGCAATGTTTGTTTTTTTTATGATGTTCATCTTTAAATATATTGATGATTTTGTAGGAAAAGGATTGAGTTTTAGTATTTTATCTGAATTGTTTTTTTACTTTTCACTTACCACTGTTCCAATGGCATTACCACTTGCCATACTACTTTCCTCCTTGATGACCTTTGGAAATTTAGGAGAACATTTTGAACTTACCGCGTTAAAAAGTTCGGGATTGTCGTTGCAAAAAATAATGATGCCTCTTATTTTCACTACTTTTTGTTTATCGCTTGGAGCATTTTATTTTTCCAATAGTATATTACCATACACCAATTTAAAAGCAGGTTCATTGTTGTATGATGTGCGGGAATCTAAACCTGCATTGTTATTTAAGGAAGGTATATTCAATAACAGTCTGGAAGGTTTTAGTATTCGTGTCGGAAAAAAAGACAGGGATGGTAAAACGCTTAGAGAAATATTGATTTATGACCATAGGGCTATGCAAGGTAATAATATTGTATTAGCTGCAAAAAGTGGTGAAATGGTAGAAACTGCGGATAAAATGTTTCTGGTTCTTACTTTAAGAGATGGAGTAAGTTATAAGGAGATGGCTGACAACCCTAAAGATATTATTACACGCCCCATGATGCGTGATAAGTTTGAAGAACGTATTATCCATTTTGATTTGTCGGAATTTAAAATGTCTCGAACCAATGAAGATTTATTTAAAAGTAATTTTCAGATGCTTAACATTTCGCAATTAAAGAAAACGGTAGATTCACTGGAAATGAAAAATGTAAAACGTAAATCTAATTTTACCTTACAGTTGAAAAAAAATTATTATTCTAAATCAAATACCTTCCTGACAAGGATGGATTCAGCAAAACAAAGTGTTCCTGATACTAATTCTTTTTCAAAGTTTGCCCAATCCCGTCAATTAAGCATTATTGAAAATGCAACCAATATTACACGCAGCGCTAAGGCATATTCAGAATCCGTAATGTTTGATTATGATGGAGATGAGTTTGCAAAGCTCAGATGCAATGTGGAATGGCATCGTAAATTCACACTTTCAATTGCTTGTATTGTTTTATTTTTTATTGGTGCCCCTCTGGGAGCTATCATTCGTAAAGGAGGCTTAGGAATGCCGGTGGTAATATCGGTTGTATTTTTTATCATCTTCCATATTCTTTCTATTACTGGTGAAAAACTGGCTAAAGAAGGCGAAATTCCTGTGTATCAAGGTATGTGGATGGCAACAGCTATTTTATTTCCTATCGGAGTTTTTCTGACATACAAAGCTACTTCCGACAGTAGTTTGTTTGATGCAAATGCATATATCGACCCTATTAAAAACTTTTTTACACGTAAAAAAGAAGAACAGTAATGAGCAATAATTGTTAAATTATTTTTGCAAATTTTTTAATGAACATTTTACAACTCTGTAATAAAGTACCTTTCCCTCCTAAAGATGGTGGCTGCATTGCGATGAATAACCTTACCAAAGGGTTGATTGATGAAGGACACCGTGTAAAAGTTATCGCTATCAATACCAAAAAGCATTTTATTGATATTGAAAAATTACCTCAGGATTACCGTTCAAAAACAAATATAGAAGCCGTTTTTATTGATACAGGAGTAAAAATAACAGATGCTTTTTTAAATTTATTTTCATCCAAATCTTATAACATTGAGCGTTTTTATTCGAAAATTTTTGAGAATAAATTGATTGAACTATTAAAATCAGAAAATTTTGATATTGTTCAATTAGAAGGGTTATATGTAAGTATGTATGTTGTTGTTATTCGTAAATATACGAAAGCAAAAATTGTTTTGAGAGCACATAATGTGGAATACAAACTTTGGGAACGTGCAACTCAATTGGCAAAAAATCCTTTTAAGAAAGCTTATTTGAAATTTTTGTTCAATCGTTTAAAACAGTATGAATTAAATTGTTTAAATACCTTTGATGCTATAGCTACTATTACAAAAAAAGATGAACTGCTTTTTAAAAGCGCAGGTTTTGTCAAAGCATTGGAAACTTTTCCTTTTGGAATTGATTTTAAAAATAGTATCGCGGGTTCTTCAAAAAAAGAGGAATACCCCTCTGTTTTTCATATTGGTGCAATGGACTGGCAGCCAAATATTGAAGGACTTAATTGGTTTTTGAATAAAGTATGGGATAAATTGCATGTAAAACATCCTCACTTGAAATTATACCTCGCAGGAAGGAATATGAGTGATGAATTGAAACAGCTACATAAACCGAATGTAATTATTGTTGGAGAGGTAGAAAATGCAACAGCGTTTATTCAATCGAAAGGAATAATGATTGTACCTTTACTGTCAGGCAGCGGTATGCGTGTAAAAATTATTGAAGGGCTCGCTTTAGGAAAAACTATAGTTACAACAAGCATTGGTGTGGAAGGAATAGATTGTGAAAACAATATTAACTGTATTATTACTGATGATCCAACGGATTTTGCAAATGCAATAAGTAAATGTATTTCAGATAAAGTTTTTTATAATGAAATTGGAAAAAATGCTAAAATATTAGCGATGCAACACTACAATAATGCCGATATTTGTAAACGATTGACGAAGTTTTATGAGAAATTGGTAAGTTAATTGTCAAATATTTTTGCTGTTGAATTGTTAACTAGTTTTTTACCATTTATAAATTAATGTCGTTTGAATAAAGATATTTTCAAATATAAACCCGCCCAAAGTCTTCGACAAGCTCAGACTGACAGCGCGCTGGTCATATTGAGCCTGTCGAAATAGGTGCGATGGTTTCTTTATAAATGATAATAATTAATTGTAAAATTGTTGATTGCCTACTGCTAAATTGTAAAATTGCTTGTTATTAAAATGAAGATACTTGTAATATTATCCCGCGTTCCATATCCCTTAGACAAGGGGGATAAGTTGCGTGCATTCAATCAAATTAAACAACTTTCAAAAAAACACCAGATTGTTTTGTTTGCTTTAAATGACGAGCCTTTAGATGAGTTTGCGCTTGTTGAATTGAAAAAATATTGTGTCGCTATTTCGATAATGAAATTTTCAAAAGTTACGATTTTCTTTAATCTTATTCGCACATTTTTTGACGGGAAACCTTTACAGGTCGGTTATTTCCATTTTAAAAAGGCACAAAAAAAAATTGATACACTAATAATAAAACACAAGCCTGATCACATTTATTGCCAGCTGATTCGCACAGCAGAATACGCAAAACCATATCCGAATATCCCCAAAACACTTGATTATATGGATGTGTTTTCCAAAGGGATGGAACTCAGAAAATATTCTGATCCTTTTTATATGAGACCGATATTAGCGATGGAACATAAACGATTATTAAAATATGAACATGACATATTTCCATATTTTAATAATAAAACAATCATTTCTGATCAGGATAAAAATTTTTTACCACACCCTCAAAAAGCTGAAATAAAGGTCATTCCGAATGGTGTTGATACCGATTATTTTAAAACTATTCCATTTGAAAAAGAGTTTGAGTTATTGTTTAACGGTAACATGAACTATCCTCCAAATGTAGAAAGTGTAGAGTATTTGGTAAATAAAATAATGCCTTTAGTTTGGGAAAAATTACCCAAAACCCGTTTACTGATTTCCGGAGCTTCTCCTCATAAAAAAGTGTTGGCATTGGGGTCAGACAGAGTGGAGATTAGTGGCTGGGTGCAGGATATTCGGGATAATTTTGCTAAATCAAAAATATTAGTCGCACCCATGCAAATTAGTATCGGCTTACAAAATAAACTATTGGAAGCAATGGCGATGCAACTGCCGTGTGTTACCTCTACATTGGCTAACAATGCACTAGGCGCTAAACCCAATGAACAAATTCTGGTTGCCGATACTCCCGAACAATACGTTCAATGTATTATCGAACTTTTGCAAGATGAAGCTAAAGCTAGAAAAATTGCAATGAATGGATATAAATTTGTAATTAATAATTTTAACTGGCAAAGTGCTACTTCATCATTAGAAGTATTGTTTCGAAAAAAATAATTTGTTCTATACCTTTTCAAAGTTTCAGATTTGTTGCCATACATAAAACCAGAAATCTGGTTCATTTATACTACTATACTGATATTGCAAAAATAAATGAAAATACTTGTACTAGATAATTATGATAGTTTTACATATAATTTAGTACACTATCTTGAAATGGCTACAGATTCTGCAATTGAAGTACATCGAAACGACAAAATCAGTTTAAAGGAAATCGAACGCTTTGATAAAATTATGCTTTCCCCCGGTCCGGGAATTCCATCTGAAGCAGGTATATTATTAGATGTTATTAAAACGTATGCTCCAACAAAAAGCATATTTGGTATTTGCCTCGGACAACAAGCAATTGCAGAAACATTTGGAGGATCGTTGTGTAATTTACAAGAGGTATTCCATGGTGTTTCTACTCCCGTTAAAATTATTGCTGACGATATCTTATTTAAAAATATTCCCAAGCAAATAAATGTTGGACGGTATCATTCATGGATAGTGAATAAGAAAGATTTACCGAAAGAACTTAAAATCACTTGTATCGATGAGTCAGGCAGTATAATGGCATTACGTCATAAAACATTTGATGTGAGCAGTGTTCAGTTTCATCCGGAAAGTATACTGACAGAGTATGGTTTGGAAATAATCAAAAATTGGGTCAAAAGTTCCTCTTAAAAATATTTAGAAAGCATTTAGGAAGGATTGATTGATTTAAAATATTTCACAATGGTAACAGCTTCTTTAGCTTCTTTCACATCATGAACCCGAAGTATTTTAGCTCCTTTTTCTAATGCAATTGTATTTAAAACTGTAGTGCCGTTTAATGCATTATGTGGATTACTCTTCAATAATTTATGGATCATGCCTTTTCTCGAAAACCCTACTAATAAAGGAAATCCAAACGAATTAAACTTTCCGATATTTCCTAATAATTCATAATTATGATCCATTGTTTTACCGAATCCAAATCCGGGATCGAGGATTACTTTTGAAATGCCCAATATTTTTAATTCTTTTACCTTGTCTTTAAAAAATGTAAACACTTCATTTGTCACATTTTCATAATGCGGATGTTGTTGCATCGTTTGAGGTGTTCCTTGTATGTGCATTAAAATGTAAGGTACCTGTAATTTTGCAACCGTTGAAAACATATTATTATCCATTGTCCCCCCCGAAATATCATTAATAATATTAGCACCTGAATTAATCGCTTTTACCGCTATTTTTGCTCTGAATGTGTCAGCGGAAATAAGTATTTCAGGAAATTTTTTACGAACTGATTTTATTGCTTTAATCAGCCGTTCCTCTTCTTCAGTTTCTGTAATATTAGTTGCCCCAGGGCGGGTAGAATATGCTCCAATGTCAATTATATCAGCACCTTCAGCAAGCATTTGTTGAGTATGTTTAAGAATTTTGGCTTCAGAAGTAAATTTTCCTCCATCAAAAAAAGAATCGGGTGTCACATTCATAATCCCCATTATCATGGGAGTGGAATTATCAGTAAAAATCTGTTCTATTTTTTCATAAAAAACTGTATCTTGTGGGCACATTTGGAAAAATTTATTTAATGAATAAAACAGCAACCCAATACGAAACAGCAATAGCTTTATGTAAGGAAATTTTCATCAAAAAAATGAAAGATTATGGTACAGCCTGGCGTATTTTACGCACCAGCTCTATCACTGATCAAATTTTCATCAAAGCACAACGTATCAGAAATATCGAGGATAAAGGTACTCAAAAAATAAGCGAAAATATTCGATCGGAATACATCGGAATTGTAAATTATTCCATCATCGGATTAATTCAGTTAGGATTAAAAAATGACCTAAGAATGGATATACCTACTGATGAGGTGAGTAAATTATATGCTTTGTATGCAAATGAGGCAAGAAATTTGATGGAAGATAAAAACCATGATTATGGAGAAGCCTGGAGGGATATGCGCATAAGTTCACTTACTGATTTGATTTTAATGAAGCTCTTACGTATTAAGCAAATTGAAGACAATAAAGGCGAAACAATAATATCTGAGGGGATTGATGCAAATTTTCATGACATGATTAATTACTCAATTTTTGCATTGATCAAGTTAAGTGAATAAAATAGTTATGAGTTAGAAGTTAAGAGTGATGAGTAAATAAACCAAACGATAAAACTTTTAAACTCCAACCCTCAAACTCATAACTCATAACTCATAACACTCAACTAATAACTAACAAAATGAAAATAGTAATTATCATATTCCGCCTCTTTGTAGGATTGTTATTCATCTTTTCAGGCTTTATTAAAGCCAATGATACACTAGGATTTTCCTACAAACTGGATGAATATTTTGAAGTATTTGGTACCGAATGGATGAAACCATTATCACTTTTCATTTCTATTTTTATGTGTGCCATGGAAATGCTGCTTGGTGTCATGTTATTGATTGGCGCCCGTATTAAGACTACGCTCTGGCTTTTATTACTAATGATTCTATTTTTTGCCGCACTGAATTTTTATTCGGGGTATTTTGATAAAGTGCGTGAATGCGGATGTTTTGGTGATGCAATTAAAATGACTCCATGGCAGGAGTTTCGCAATAACATGATAATGCTTGTGATGACTATTTTTATGTTAATTAAGAACAAAGATATCAATCCTCTCTTTGGAAGTAAAATTGAAAATGGATTTGTTCTGACTGGAATTGTTGCATGTTTTGGATTCCCTCTCTATACCTATAATTATTTACCTGTCATCGATTTTAGACCTTATGCAATTGGCAAAAATATTCCTGAGCAAACAAAGGGTGTTCCTGATGAAGTAAAATTCTTTTATACGCTGAAAGATAAGAAAACAGGGGAAACAAAAGAAGTTGATAAATGGCCCGAAAACTGGGATAAGACCTACGATTATGTAAATAATAGAACAGAAGTAACAAAAAAAGGAATTGATGCTAAAATAAAAGATTTCACTATTTCAAACCTTGATGGAACGGATTACACACAGGATATTATTGAAAATCCAAACTATAACTTTTTAATGATTTGTTATGATTTGGATAAAACTGATAAAGGAGTATTTGGCAAAGTCAATGATTTTTCCGCTCTTTGTAAACAAGATAGTGTCGCATTTATTACACTTACTGCATCTACAAAAGAGACCATTGAGAATTTTAAAATTGGAGCAAAAACAAACATCGATTTTTATAACTCAGATGGCACTGTTTTAAAAACAATGATTCGTTCCAATCCGGGGTTAATGCTTTTGAAAGGAGGAACGGTAATTGATATGTGGCATTACCACTCATTTCCATCCTACAATGATGTGAAAGAAAAATATTTTAAGAAGTAAATTGTGATAAAGTTTATACTGAAAAGGCTGTTCTATGGTTTCCTTGTGTTGCTTGGGGTTATTACCGTAGTGTTTCTTTTGTTTAATGTATTACCAGGCGATCCTGCCCGCATGATGCTCGGTCAGCGTGCCGATAAAGCTTCTGTTGATGCTATCAACAAAGATCTGGGGCGTGATAGACCTTTAATGACACAATTTTTAATGTACCTGAATGATTTATCTCCAATTTCTGTGCATGATCCAACAGATAAAAATCATTTCCTGTATTTGAATCCCGACAAATATTCATCCTATCAAAAGTTATTTCCAATAAGCAACTCAAAAATTGTAGTGCTTAAATATCCTTATCTGAGACGATCCTATATTACCAAACGTAAAGTCTCTGATATTATCCATGAAACCCTTCCAGAAACAACAGTATTAGCTTTTTCTTCTATCACTTTTGGATCTTTTTTTGGAATTTTAATCGGTATATTTTCAGCATTAAAAAAGAATTCATGGTTTGACAAAACATCTCTAATTTTTGCCATTTTTGGTATGGCATTACCCTCCTTTTTTATCGGTTTAATTATCGCATGGTTCTTCGGTTTTATTTTACGTGACTATACCGGATTAAATAATGTGGGATCATTATTTACAACCAATGATTTCGGAGAGGAACATCTTACATTAAAAAATTTGATATTGCCAACCATTACGCTTGGCTTACGCCCTTTGGCAGTTATTATCCAGCTAACACGCAGTTCCTTATTAGACGTGCTTTCTCAGGATTATATCCGCACAGCCACCGCTAAAGGGCTGCCATTTTATAAAGTAATTTTTAAACACGCTTTAAAAAATGCGCTTAACCCCGTAATTACAGCTATTTCCGGATGGTTTGCCGGATTAATGGCAGGAGCCGTATTTGTGGAAATTATTTTTAACTGGAAAGGTATAGGTTATGAAGTGGTTGACGCTTTGAATAAAAATGACCTACCTGTTGTTATGGGTGCCACACTTGTTTTTGCCGTTATATTTGTTTTAATTAATATTGCGGTAGATATTGTTTATGGAATTTTAGATCCAAGGATAAGGGTGCAGTAATACCTTACCCCTTAATCCCCTCTCCACAAGAGAGAGGGCGATAGGTGAGTTGAGTCATATAATCTATTAATTTTTAAAGTCTAACCTCCTCTCTTATGGAGAGGAGATAAAGAGGAGAGGTCTATGAGAAAAAAAATTGTTGTCGCAAATTGGAAAATGAATAAAACCTTTAATGAAGGACTACTACTCGTTGATGAAATAGTTAAAGAACATGCTTCAAACAGGGCAGATCATGTTTTAAAAATTTTGGCTCCCCCTTTTATTCATTTATCTGCCATTGCGGATAAATTAAAATCGTATGATGGATTTAATGTGGCGGCTCAAAATTGTTACCATATTTCAAATGGGGCATATACAGGTGAAGTATCAGCAACCATGATTGCATCTACGGGTGCAAATTATGTAATCATAGGTCATTCCGAACGAAGATTATATTTCGGAGAAAGCAATAATCTGCTTGCTCAAAAAGTAAACATCGCCTTAGCAAATAATTTAATTCCTATATTCTGCATTGGAGAGAATCTTGTGGAACGCAATGCTAATCAACATCTGGAAGTGGTACGCAAACAATTAAAAGAATCTTTGTTTCATTTATCACCAGTCGATTTCAGTAAACTAATTATTGCTTATGAACCAGTATGGGCTATCGGAACAGGTGTTACCGCAACCGTTCATCAGGCTCAGGGAATGCACAACCATATACGATCCGAAATAAATAAAAAATACGGCAAGGATGTATCTTCCACAATATCCATACTTTATGGCGGAAGTTGTAACACTAAAAATGCGAAAGAATTATTCGCATGCATAGATGTAGATGGTGGATTAATTGGAGGCGCATCGCTTATTGCAACTGATTTCGTGGCTATAGTTAATTCCGTGGCTATTTAAAATCCGGCAAAACATAATCCACTTTTTTAATTTTCAATTATCACAAATTATTTTCATGAATTATATTGAAATTACTTTTAGCATTGAACCTAAAGATCAAGGCTGTGATATATTAATTGCTGAACTATCTGATTTAGGTTTTGAAAGTTTTGCAGATACGGATACCGGCTTTGCCGCATACGTAAAAGAAGAACTTTATAATGAGAAGGATGTAAAATCAATGGTTCTAAATTATTCTCCTCTATTTAAAATAAACTTTATTCAAAAAATTATTCAGCAACAAAATTGGAACAAGGAATGGGAAAGTAATTTTCAACCTATTGAAGTAGATGGAAAATGTTTTATCAGAGCACCATTTCATGAAAAACAAAAACGTTTTTTATATGATGTAATTATAGAACCGAAAATGTCGTTTGGAACCGGACACCACTTTACAACGCAATTAATGATTCAAAAATTAATGAAACTGGATATCAATAATAAATCTTTACTTGATATGGGATGCGGTACAGGAGTATTGGCGATATTAGCCTCGATGATGGGAGCAAATCCAATAACAGCAATTGATACAGATAGCTGGAGCTATGAAAACAGCATAGAAAATTTGCAGAAAAACAATATTAACAATGTTTTTGTTCATAAAGGGAATGCAGAAATTTTGGCGGACAAGTTATTTCATACTATTTTAGCAAACATCAATAAAAATGTATTATTGACGGATATGCCAGTTTACGTAAAATCACTTCAAAAAGAAGGGAATTTAGTACTGAGCGGATTTTTTGAAACGGATGTAAACGAACTTAACAAAAAAGCAATTGATCTTGGTTTGAAACTCCATGAAAAAGTTGTTAATGATCAATGGACAATGTTGCATTTTATTAACTAATGTTACGCACCCTCCGGTGCTATTTTACATAATATAACGTTATTAATAAAGTTTATATAAGTTAAGGCTGATTCCAAACTCTCCCTCTCCTTTTTCAAGGAGAGGGATGGGGAGATGTTAAAAAATATAGAGTTGTTTCCTAACTTATATAAACTCTAATACAAAAATTAAATTTATTCAGATGAAAAATTTCAGATATATTATTTTACTTTTTATTGTAGTTGTTTTTACTCAAAAAAGTGTTGCTCAGCTTAATCCCATTAAGGAATATACCGAAGATCCAATAAAATTTCTGGAGGAAATAAAAACCATGTTTGAAGTAACAAACATGAATAAAAAGGAAATAAAAGATTATATGGAAAAGTTTACTTTGGCATGGAACTCCCCTAAATACAACGATAATCTAAAGAAAGCTACCTATAACTCCTGCAACCAGATGATAAAGAAAAAGTTGCGCATTTTACCCGAGTACAAAAGTTACCTTTCTTCTGTAATGAACTTTGTAAATTCCAATCAAAGTGAAGATAATTTCACAGCATGGCAAGAGTGTATCAATAAAATATTAAATGGGAAAATCATCAAATACTATTCCGATTATTTAGAAATGAGTGAAAATTTGTTTGCTTCTAATACTTTTTATGAGTCGGCTGTTGTAGGATTTTCTTCAAGTAATAATAATTATAAATTTGAGTATGATAGTGTTCCAATCGTAATTTTTCCAAGCTTAAACTTACGTTGCTTTAATAATCAAAATGATAGTGGGGTCATCTATAATACAAAAGGGATATTTTATCCATATACAGGGATTTTCGCAGGAAATGGCGGCAAGGTAAATTGGAAACGTACCGGGTTAGATGATAATATGGTTTGGGCTGAATTAAAAAACTATAAAATAATACTTAAAACTAGTGGATTTACAGCTGATTCAGTAATTTTTTATAATAATAATTATTTTCAGAAACCACTTCTTGGAAGGTTGACAGAGAAAATTGTTTCTGAAAGAGGGAATAATATATCTTATCCCCGGTTTGATTCCTACAGTAAACGAATGCAAATTCCTGATATTGCCAAGGATATTGATTATGATGGTGGCTTTAGTATGCATGGGGCTAAATTTTTAGGTTCAGGGAGCAAAGAGGTAGATGCATTTTTAATTTTTCGGCGGGAAGGGAAAAAATTTCTGATTGTAGGTGCAAAGGTAATTGGCATTACAAAAGATAAGCTTTCGGCTGAAAGTGCCAATATCAAATTTTATTTCGATAAAGATTCCGTTACACATCCCAGCGTTAACATGAAATTTATGGTTAATGACCGTAAACTTTCTCTTATCCGTACCAATAATGGTATTTCAAAATCTCCTTATCTTAATTCCTTTCACAAAATTGACATGTATTTTGAAGAACTTTCATGGAAAATAGACGATCCCCAAATTGATTTGCGTATGCTGGTGGGCAATTCGCAAGAAGATGCACTATTTGAATCATCTACTTATTTTCGTAAAAATCTTTTTGACCGTCAGCAAGGTATCGATCCGGTAAATCCTCTTTACCAACTGCGTGATTTCGTTAAAAAGAATGGAAATTCACGCGATTTTTCAGGCGATGACTATGCTCGATTTCTAAAATTTTCCCCTAATGATGTACGCCCTAATTTAGTTCGGCTTTCCGCTTTGGGTCTTATTTCGTATGATGCGGAAGATGATGAAGTACATGTGACTGACAAATTATTTGATTATATCGCTTTCCGTTCAGCAAAACTTGATTATGATGTGATACAATTTCCTTCAGTTGCTCGTGGTGCGACTAATGCAAGTATCAATCTACTAAATTACGATATGACTATTTTCGGAGTAGGACGAATTTTTATGAGCGACTCCCAAAATGTTGTAATTTATCCGGCGGAACAGAAAATTCTGTTAAAGAAAAATCGAAACTTTACTTTCGCGGGAGTTGTTCAAGCAGGTCGTTTCGACTTCTTTGGTAAAGAATTTTCATTTGATTATAATAAATTTATCATTGATCTAAAAAATGTGGATTCACTTCGACTAACTGTAAAATCACGCAAACCCGATGCGTATGGAGAAATTCCCCTAGTGAGAGTAAAAACGGTAATTGAAAAAATTAATGGTAATTTGGAAATTGATAATCCTGAAAACAAATCCGGTATGAAGCCTTATCCTAAATACCCGATTTTTAATAGTTTTAAAGATTCCTACGCTTATTATAACAAAAAGCAAATTCAAGGGGGTAAATATCCGAAAGATAAATTTTATTTTCACTTAGATCCCTTTACTATCGATAGTTTGAAAAACTTTTCTAATGAAGGGTTAAACTTTAAAGGCGAAATGGTATCCGCTGATATTTTTCCGGTATTCAGAGAATCATTGGTATTACAACCTGACTATTCCTTGGGTTTTCTTCATCAAACTCCTCCTCAAGGATACCCTATTTATGGCGATAAAGGAACTTATAACGCAGCCATTAAATTAAGCAATCAGGGCTTACGAGGTGCTGGTACCATTAATTATATAACATCTGTAACTGCGTCAAACGATTTTGTCTTTTTTCCCGACTCTACTAACGCTATTGCACAAGTATTTGATATAAAGGAACAAAAGGCAAAACCTGAATTCCCGAAAATGCACGGCGAAAATGTAAAAATGCATTGGATACCGGCAAAAGATGTTATGTATATTACTAATAATAAAGACAAAAAATTTGTTTCATACAACGGACTATCAGAATTTAACGGAAAACTTTCACTTACACCAAAAGAGCTTACTGGTGGAGGAAGGGCTGATTTTCACCATGCTCAATTAGATTCAAAATTAATTCAATTCAAATTCAGCTCGTTTCAGGCAGATACCTCCAACTTTGCTTTGAAAGATTCCGCTACCGGCGTAACCGCTTTATCCACTACTAACGTTAATTCATTTGTTGATTTTGAAAAACGAACAGGTACCTGTAAGTCAAACGGAAAAGGCTCCATAGTTGAATTTCCTCAAAACCAGTATATTTGTTTCATGGAAAGTTTCAAATGGTATATGGATAATTTTAGCATTCAAATAGGAACTGATAAGGGACAAAATACTGATACTAAAAGCGATTTGGATTTGGAAGGACCTGAATTTATTTCCGTTCACCCCAAGCAAGACTCTTTACGTTTTCATGCATCTTCAGGTAAATATGATTTGAA
Organism: Bacteroidia bacterium; assembly: GCA_036170475.1. Taxonomy (GTDB): domain Bacteria; phylum Bacteroidota; class Bacteroidia; order 2-12-FULL-35-15; family 2-12-FULL-35-15; genus 2-12-FULL-35-15. Next base: position 18,063 of record JAVHPE010000077.1, read on the forward strand.
AAAAATGATAATCTCCGCGAAAGGCGTAACCTATATCAACGTAGCGGATGCTCGTATTTATCCTGATAAAGGAGACGTAACCGTTGAAAAAGGAGCAGTAATGCGCACATTTACCAACGCAAAAATTATCGCGAATTCAATTACTAAATATCATAATTTATATAACTGCACGTTAAATGCCTATGCCCGTAAAAATTATGCCGGTTCAGGTTTCTATGATTATATAGATGAAGTTAAAGCCAAACGTACATTTTATTTCAGCAACATAGGTGTTGACACTACCTTTCAAACGTATGCTGAAACTGAAATCAAAGACACTTCAAAATTCGGGTTAAGCCCTAATTTTGAATATAAAGGAAAGGTTAAACTTCAGGCTGCAAAAACATTCCTGGTTTTTGATGGTTTAGCTCGTATTACGCATAATTGTGGCGCAATATCTAAAACATGGTTTAAATTCGAATCTGAAATAGATCCTAATTCAATCTACATTCCAGTTTCAAAAGAACCCGTAGATGGCTTTGGTAGACCATTGGCTGCATCACTTATGCTTACAACCGATTCAACACATTTTTATTCCGCATTCTTATCCCCAAAAAAATCAACAAATGATAACTTTGTGTTGCCGGCTGATGGCTTTTTGTTTTTTGATAAAGCAAGTCGCGAATATCGAATATCAAATAAAGAAAAATTAGTGGAGAGCTCATTGCCGGGCAATTATTTAAGTTTAAATACGGCGGAATGTAAAGTATATGCTGAAGGTAAAATTAATTTAAGTGGAGATTTTGGGCAGGTAAATATAGAATCTTATGGTAACGCTAACCACCTGTTAATTCCGGATTCAACATTATTTGATATGTTAATGTCTATCGACTTTTTCTTTGATGATGGAGCAATTGATAAAATGTCGGAAGCCATTGTAGCAAATACCAATTTAAAAGCCACTGATTTAACCCGCCCTGTATTTGAAAAAGGATTACGGGAAATGTTAGGAAAAGAGAAAGCAGATAAACTCCTTTCACTGTTAACTCTTTATGGTTCTTATAAAAAATTTCCTGATGAATTAAAGAAAACGCTTTTCCTCAACGATGTAAAAATGATCTGGAACAAGAGTACCCGATCATATACTTCCGTTGGTCAAATCGGCGTTGGCAATATTTATAAAACTCAAATAAATAAATATGTAGATGGACGCATTGAACTAATAAAAAAACGAGGGGGCGACATATTAAATATATATTTGGAGTTGGATGGCAATAACTGGTATTATTTTAATTACACTCGAGGAACAATGTTAGCCGTATCATCTAACGAAGAATTTAACACAATTTTAAAAGAGCTAAAATCAGACAAACGTAAGAAAGCCGGTGAAAAAGGAGTACCTGATTATAATTATAATATTTGTCCGCCAAGCAAAAAAACCTTGTTTGTGCGTAAAACTAAAACTGCGGAAGAATAGTGCTAACATCAACAAACTTATTACTTTTACTGGGTGCCTATCTATTGGGCTCTATCCCTTCTGCCGTATGGATAGGGAAATATTTTTACCGTATCGATGTTCGGGAATATGGCAGTGGTAACGCAGGAGCTACCAATGTGTTCAGGGTGTTGGGAAAAAAAGCGGGTATTCCTGTTTTATTGATTGATATATTAAAAGGGTTTTTAGCCGTAAGTCTTGCGAATATTGGTCATAACACAATAGGATCTTATCAGTTTATTAATTTACAATTAGTTTTAGGAATCGCATCTTTAGTTGGACATATTTTTCCCGTATTCGCATCTTTCAGAGGAGGAAAAGGAATAGCTACTTTACTTGGAATTATATTAGCTATTCTTCCTTGCGCGGCGCTTATTTCAATGGGAATATTCATTATTGTTTTGCTTATTTCAAGTTATGTATCTTTAGGTTCTATGGCTGCGGCTGTTTCATTTCCAATAATTGTAATTCTTGTTTTCAAAACCACTACTCCTTCTTTAATTATTTTTTCAATATTAATAGCAATAATGGTTTTAATTACTCATCAAAAAAATATTGAACGCTTACTCCGAAGAGAGGAATCAAAAGCCAATTTGTTAAATAAAAAAAAATCACAAGCTCCTTCTAACCTACCAAAAGAGGAAGATACTAAACCCGAATCATAATTAAGCTGAGAAACTCAGAATTTTGGAATGGAGAAAATTGATATACGAATTCAATCATTCGATAAAAAGGCTTTACCTCCCCAAAACGTAGAACCTTTAATAAATAGTAATTTTTTTTTTCTTAGTAAAAAAAAAATTATACTATTTTTACTTTTATCCCTCTGTTCATTTTCTCAAGCTCAAACTATTATTACCATTAACGGTAAGGCATTTGACAAAGAAAGTAAATTGCCATTATCAAAATTGATGGTAATTAACAAACGATCGAATATAGGTACCTTTGCAGATGCTGAAGGGAAATTCTCCATTACTGCCATACCATCAGATACCATTATGCTTTCAGCGCTTGGGTTCAAACTCAAAAAAATATGTTTAAAAGATTCCATTACAAAAAAACAGTATTTCGTTAATGTTCCCCTGGAAAAGTTATATTTCACATTAAAGGAAGTGAGTGTATTTGCTTCCCGTAACTTAAACGAAATTCAAAACGATATTGATAAACTTGGTATAAAAAAAACATATTCTGTGAACGGATTGAATGCGATAGAAAGCCCAATCACTTTTTTGTATGAACGTTTTAGCAAGTTTGCCCGTTCAAAACAAAAAGTAGCGGAATGGGAAAATGAAGATTTGAAACGGGATATCTTAAAAGATTTATTTCGCTTATATATCAAACATGAAATAATAGATTTAAGTGAAGAAGAATTTGACGCGTTTATTAAATATCTAAATCTGAGTGATGAATTTATCCAAAATGCTTCACAACTCGAATTAACTATGGCTATTAAAGGCAAATACGAAAGTTTTAAATATCGCTGGAAATAGGTAATTTAATGGATAATTGAGAGTTGATAATTGAGAGTTGAGAGTTGAGTTTCCATTTCCCATTGCCCATTATCAATTATCAATTAATACTAATAGATTAATGAATCTTTGGAATCAAGCGCCATTTATACGTTTAATACTTCCATTTATAGCGGGAATTCTCTCCGCAATTTATTTCCCATTTCAACTCGCTTATAGTATCTATATTATTGCAGTATTGGCTGCGATTATCGCGCTAATAATACTCATCCCCCGACTAAATATTTCCTATAGAAAATCCTGGTGGTTCGGGGTAATTATAAATTGCGCATTGTTTATCTTTTCATATCAACTGACCATTTCTAAAACAGAAAAATTTGCCACTAACCATTTTTCGAAATTTACCGATAGCACACAATATGTTTACGCTAAACTCAATGAATCCTATTTAGAAAAAGAAAAATCCTTGAAAGCAGTGCTGGAAGTAATTGCAGTAAAACAAATTGGGAATTGGAAAAAGACCTGCGGCAAAGCGATGATTTATTTTAAAAAAGATTCTCGCTCTTTAAAGTTAAAGTATGGTGATGAAATAGTGATGAGAGTTAATTTTAAAGAAGTCCCTCCCCCACAAAATCCGGGAGAATTTAATTATAAAAAATTTTTAGCGTTTCATAATATATTTCATCAGGCGTATTTAAAAAATAACGATTGGGTTTATAGTGGTCACAATTCAGGGAATCCTATTCTTACTACTTCTATTAATTTGCGAAACTCTTTATTAAACGCATTTATTGCCAATCATATTCTGAATGATGAATTTGCCGTAGGATCAGCTCTTCTGCTGGGTTATGTTGATAAATTAGATGCGGATATACTTACAGCCTATGCAAGTACCGGAGCTCTGCATGTATTATCTGTGTCAGGCTTACATGTGGCTATTGTGTATGTAGTTTTTAATTGGTTACTTTTCTTTTTTAATAAAATCAAATATGGTCTGATTATTAAAGCTGTTATTCTTCTTTTATTGCTTTGGTTTTATGCTATACTTACAGGTTCATCGCCCTCCGTTTTGCGATCGGCTGCTATGTTAAGTTTTATTATTATAGCGAAAACATTTAATCGAAATACTAATATTTACAATACATTAGCGGCATCCGCTTTTTTCTTATTTTTATTTAACCCGTATTTAATTTTAGATGTAGGGTTTCAATTATCTTATATTGCCGTTATTGGTATTGTCTATATTCAACCAATGATATATAATTGGTTTGAAGTAAACAACTGGCTCCTCGAGCAGGTATGGGCTATCACAGCTGTTTCCATTGCCGCACAAATAGCTACATTCCCTTTGGGATTATATTATTTTCATCAGTTTCCAAATTATTTTTTGTTGTCAAACCTTATTGTCATTCCTCTTTCAACTGTAATTATTTATTTAGGGCTTTCTGTACTCGCTTTTGTGAAGATTTCTATTTTAGTAAAATATTTAGCCATCGGGTTTAGTTGGTCTGTGTGGCTTTTAAACTCTTCTGTAAAGCAAATTGAAAGCTGGCCTTATGCTGTGCAGCAAGGCATTTCAATAACCGTTTTTGACACACTGTTTTTATATGCATTAATCGTTTCTCTCCTTTTATATTTTTCTAAAAAACAATTCCAATACCTCTTTTTTGCGATGAGTCTGGGCATAATACTATTGTGCTCTCAACTAATTGAGCAGTATGGGCAATTCACTCAAAAAAAAATGATCATTTATAATATCCCGAAAACAAGTGCCATTGATTTTATATGCGCTAAAACTAACCTATTATTGACAGATACAGCATTTGCAAAAAATGAAAATGGACTAAAATTTCGTATAAAAAATAACTGGAGTGAATCAGGAATGAATGATACTAAAATCATTTCAGGTAATTTTGAAACTAATAATTTAATTATCCGGAATAATTTCATACAATTTTTTGATAAGCGAATCGCCAGAGTAAATGAAAAAGAAGTACTGAAAACTAAAAACATTATGCCGCAAAAACCTCTACAGGTAGACTATCTGATAATTTCCAGAAATCCATATCTACATATTTCAGAAATTGTAAAACTATTTGATGCGAAAACTATTATCTTCGATTCTTCTAACTCTCAATACAATATTAACAAGTGGAAATCTGAGTGCAATACATTAAGTCAATCTTATTATTCAGTCATTGATTCAGGTGCTCTGGTTGTTAATTTGAAATCATATCTTTGACCTCATGCCCATCATTGATCTGATACATCATCCACTACTATTAATATCATTGCTTTGAAAGGGAATCGTTAAATCATTACAAACAATACTCATTACATAAACACGTTGCATTATTATGAAATAATTTCAAACTTTAAACTTAATATTACCGGACATCAATTATGAAAATTACGCTAATACTCAATGGAAAAACAGAGGATGATTATATTATTAAGGGTTTTTCGATTTATGAGCAACGCTTAAAACACTACATTTCTTTTGAAACAATCGTTATACCGGCATTAAAAAACACGAAAGGAATAAGTGTTGAACAGCAGAAACAAAAAGAAGGTGATTTAATTTTAAAAACTATTCAATCCTCAGATAGATTGATCTTACTTGATGAAAATGGAAAAGAATATAACTCTGTCCGTTTTTCGGAATTTATTCAGCAACAAATGAATTCAGGAATTAAAAATGTTGTCTTTGTAGTAGGCGGTCCCTATGGCTTTTCGGAAGAAATAGTTAAACGTGCCAACGGAAAAATTTCACTTTCAAAAATGACTTTTTCTCACCAAATGGTTCGTTTGTTTTTTTTGGAACAACTATATAGAGCATTTACAATATTAAAAAATGAGCCCTATCACCACAATTGATTTGCTTCAATTATTTAGGTTCCTTACAATTTCTCCATCAACACTTTATATAAATTTACCATAGCCTCAATATCAGTTTTATGTACCTTCTCATTCGGTGAATGAACATTGTCTTCTGGTGCACCAACAAAACACCAATCCCAGGGATATTCTGACATTTGTAATTCTTTGGCATCGCTGCCACCTGTACTTTCAATCTCTAACTGGTAGGGTATTCTAGTTTTTTTTGCTATTTCAATTATTCTGTTTATATAACTTCTTCTGGGAATGAGGCTGTCGCGCATAGATATAACAACACCTTTGCCGTGTGAAACGCCTTTAGTAACCCAGGTAATATCAGAAATAAGTCCTTGTTTTACGGCAAACTTTTCATAAATAAATTTTTGTAAGTAGGAAACACTTCCACCACCGTGCTCTTCCCCACATGAAAAACAGACAATGCCATTTTCCAGTGTTTCTGCCAGTTTCAATGCGCTCCAAACACCAAGCCTATTATCCATATAGCAACATTGAACATAGTCCTTTGTTTCGCGCCAATTAGGTTTAAAGGAGAGTTGAGTTCCTCTGTCAAGCTCACGTTTATAAGCGTATTCTAATTTTGATTCCTTTGTTTTTTTATCAACTACTAGTTTTAGTTTTACCTCAACTTTTCCTTTGCTATCCTCTCCAACGAGGACAAACCCATCAACAGTGCGTGGTCCACCAATTTTTACTAATTCTTTTTCATACCTAACCGTAAAACCAACATTATCAATATGAGCAAAAATGGCTGTTTTTGGTTTTCCAAATACTAAAACAATACAATCCTGAAAACCATCGCCAGAAAATATTTTAGGTTTTACTTTCCAGTCTTTTTGATGTTTTTTAATGTAATCCAAAAGGAATATAGTCATAGTAACTTCATTGCCTGACGGTGCAGGAATGCTGCACATTTCTTTTAATAGCTTCATTTTAAAATTTAAAAATTGTTAATGGGCATATCACTAATTTAACTTTTTCACTAAAAGTTCTTCAACACATTTCTTATAATGGCAACACATTCCATTAATTGTACTTCTGTAATTACTAATGGTGGGGCAAAACGAATGATATCATCGTGAGTAGGTTTGGCAAGCATCCCATTTTTCATTAGTTGAATACAGACATCCCATGCTGTTTTCCCTTTCTGATTGTTAATTACCATAGCACAAAATAGCCCCTTTCCACGAACAGTTTTTACCAAGTTAGGATACTCCGCTTGAATAGTATTTAATTCTTTCAATAATAGCCTGCCCAAACGTTCAGAGTTTTCAGCTAAATGTTCTTCTTTTAAAACTGTAAGCCCTGCAATAGTTACTTTACAAGCGATAGGATTACCACCATAAGTAGATCCATGCTGTCCTGGCTTGATGCACAACATAATATCATCAGCAGCCAAAACCGCGGAAACAGGGTATGTCCCACCTGATAGTGCTTTTCCTAAAATCAAAATATCAGCATGAACGCCTTCGTGATCGCAGGCTAAAAGTTTTCCGGTTCTTCCTAACCCAGACTGTATTTCATCCGCAATGAATAATACATTATTCTGTTTACATAATTCAAAACATTTTTTCAAATAACCATCATCAGGTATTATCACCCCAGCTTCACCTTGTATGGGCTCAATCAAAAAACCTGCAACTGTTTTATCTTTTATAAGTTCTGCTAATGCATTACTATCATTGTATGGCACGGAGATTATACCGGGAGTGTAGGGACCAAAATTTTTGCGAGCTTCAGGATCTTTGCTTGCGGAAACAATGGTAATGGTTCGTCCGTGAAAATTACCTTCACAAACAATTATTTTTGCTTCATTTTCTGCAACACCTTTTTTCTCATAGGCCCATTTACGGGCTAATTTTAATGCGGTTTCAACCCCTTCGGCACCAGTATTCATTGGTAATACTTTATCATATCCAAAATAGGAAGTAATAAATTTTTCATATTCGCCTAATGAATCATTATAAAAGGCACGTGACGTAAGCGTTAATTTTTGAGCCTGTTTAATTAATGTAGCAACAATTTTCGGATGACAATGCCCTTGGTTAACGGCACTATAAGCGGATAAAAAGTCAAAATACCGCTTGCCTTCAACATCCCAGACATAAACTCCTTCGCCCCGCTCAAGCACCACAGGCAATGGGTGATAATTGTGCGCACCGAATTTATCTTCTGATTCAATAGCTTTTTGTGATGTGCTTTTGTTAGTCATAATTTTTTCCATAAAAAATGTTTTGAGATGCAAATTTAACAATTATTATTAACCCGTAAGTTCCCAAAACTCAATTATTACACATAATATTCACGATACCGCAAGCCAACATATTAAATAATGTTAGTGTGTGCTGCACTTTTAAAATTCAATTTTCGAACATCTTTTTAAACAAAAATCAGATTGTATTGCTTAACATTTTTTTGAGGGACTGAATGCTTAATGGTAAAAATCAAAGCCCTATTTCAAAGCCTTTTAGTAACTTCGCAACTTATGAGGATAAAAAAAATATTGCCAATTCTTGAAAATGTAGATGTGATTGATGCAAGCTCTGATGGTCAATCAGTGGCTAAAATGGATGAATATGTTATTTTCATAAAAGGTGCCGTGCCCGGAGATGTGGTAGATCTGCAAATCACTCGTAAAAAGAGCAAATACCGAGAGGCAACAGCAATTGCGATAAAAAAAAGATCTGAAAAACGGGTTGATGCAGTATGCAGTCATTTTGGTGTATGTGGAGGATGCAAATGGCAAAATATGGATTATCAATGGCAATTATTTTACAAACAAAAACAAGTAAGTGATGCCCTCACACGTCTTATTAAAATTGAGCTTCCTGAAATTCAAAAAATTATTCCTTCAAAAAAAATATATCACTACCGAAATAAATTAGAGTTTACCTTTTCCAATAAAAAATGGCTTACCGAAGATCAGATACAAGATAAAACTCTTGCTTTTGGAGAAGGTCTTGGGGAGATTTCCCGCAATGCGCTAGGGTTTCATATCCCAGGTTCATTTGATAAAATACTGGATATTGATACCTGTTATTTGCAGGCTGAGCCATCCAATGAAATACGCAATGAAATAAAAAAATATGCTTTTGAAAACAAATTAACTTTTTTTGATTTGCGGGAACAAATCGGATTTTTACGAAACATTATTATCCGCAGCACTTCTACTGGTGAATGGATGCTGATTGTTTGCTTTCATTATGATGATAAAGCGGTTATTGAGAAATTTCTGAATCATATTTCTGAAAAATTTCCACAAATAACATCTTTGCAATATGTTATCAATCCTAAACGTAATGATACAATAAGCGATTTGGAGATAAAAGTATTTAAAGGCTGTGATAGTATTTTTGAAAACATGGAAGGACTGAAATTTAAAATCGGCCCGAAAAGTTTTTATCAGACCAATTCGGATCAGGCATACAAATTATACAAGGTTTCCCGAGATTTTGCTGCTATTAAAAATACCGAGGTTGTATATGATTTATATACCGGAACAGGCACCATTGCAAACTTTGTAGCGCATCAGGCAAAAAAAGTTATTGGTGTTGAATATGTTCCTGCAGCGATTGGTGATGCAAAAATAAATTCAGAAATAAACGGGATCAATAATACTGTTTTCTTTGCCGGAGATCTGAAAGATGTGCTGAATGATACTTTTATTAATGAAAACGGGAAACCTGATATTATTATCACAGACCCGCCAAGGGCAGGAATGCATGAGGATGTAACAAAGAAGATACTTGAGATAACTCCACAACGAATTGTGTATGTGAGTTGTAATCCGGCAACCCAAGCACGTGACTTACAATTGTTAGATGCAAAATATAAAGTAATAAAAGTTCAACCGGTTGATATGTTTCCTCAAACCCATCATGTTGAAAATGTTGTTTTACTGGAGCTTAAGTAGAATAAGTGAGTAAGGCTTTGTAGATAATACCTTTGTAACTAACTAAGGAAAGTTTTCAAAATAACTTGAACAAAACAAAAAATATCAATTTCACTTTTTTTGCAAAAATAAACTTATGAAAATGTGCGTGAGGAATGAACAAACGCGATGACGTGGTGCCTGTGGGGAGCAATCGTTTGTTCTTGAATTTTTGTTTCTTTTTTTTCAAGAAAAAAGAAAGACACACAGTTTCGTTTAAATTATTTTAAACATTTTACTAATGCTTTTAAAAAGACTGCCATATCTGATTTTTTTTCTGTTTGTTTTAAGTACTCTTCTTAAAGCACAACAAGAAACTATTATTACCGGAAAAGTTACCGAGGTATCCAGCAATATAGGTATTCCATTTGTAACTGTTTTCTTTAAAGGAACGCTCATCGGCACTACAACGGATTTTGAAGGGAATTATAGCATCAGAACCACCAAGCCTAAAGATTCTATTTACATTTCACTACTCGGTTACCAGTCAAAAACAAAAGCTGTAAAAACAGCAATTACACAAATTATTAATTTCCAGTTAAATCCAGAAGCTTTAAATTTAAGAACTATTGAAGTCAGACCGGGTATAAATCCCGCACTGCGTATCATTAAAAATGTCATCGAAAATAAATCAAAATACGACAGGAATAAACTTGAGTCGGTGCAATTTATAAGTTATACAAAACAACAAGCCGATGTAGATAATATAACGGATCGTATGCGAAAACGAAAAATTTTTCGCCCTATTATTGCCATGTGGGACAGCCTAGATCACAATGCCGATGAAAAAAACAATTCCAATCTTCCGGTTGCAATGAGTGAGGTAATTTCAGAAATTTATTATCAGAAAGAAGGAGAAAAAAAGCGCGAAAATGTAAATGCTATCCTTGTTAAATTTGTCGGGATGAAAGATGGCAGAGTTGTTTCAGAACTCACCGGCACTGATTTTCAAAACTATAATTTCTGCGATAATACGGTAGCTATCCAGGGAAAAGATTTTCTTTCACCTATAGCTGATAATGCACTGCTGTTTTACAATTATTATTTGATTGACAGCATGTTTATCGATAGTACAAAGTGCTATCGGGTGGATGTACGGCCTAAAAACAGTAAGGATCTTGCTTATTCAGGAACATTATGGATCACTGATACCACTTTTGCAGTCAAACAATTGGATTTGGAAATCACAAAAGAGGTAAACTTTAATTTGGTTGACCGTGCCAGAATACAGCAACAACTGATTCCAACAGAAGCTGGTCCATGGGTTCCCATCCAGACACGGGTAATGATTGATTATACTAATATTACAAAAAAGTTAGTAAGTATGATTGTGCATTTATATAACTGCAATCGTTATTTCATAGTAAACAAACCAAAAGAAAAAATATTTTATGATACCCCAGTACAATATAGTGAAGATGCAATTACAAAAGATTCATCCTATTGGAAAAAAGAACGCCCCATTCAACTGACAACAGCCGAAATTCAATCGTTTAATATGATTGATACCATGCGCAATATCCCAGTTGTAAAAAAAGCAGTGAATACATTGTATTTCTTATTTACAGGATACAAGGATATTGGTCCTATTGATATCGGACATTACACTCAAGTATATGCTTACAACTTATATGAAGGAATGCGCTTGCGATTAGGTTTTCGTACCAATGCAAAATTCAGCAAAAATTGGATAATCAGAGGCTACGGAGCCTATGGCTTTAAGGATGAAAAATTCAAATACAATTTACAACTTGAACGAATTATTACCCGTTATCCCTGGAGTAAAATTGGTATTCAATACCGTGAAGATATTGACCAAATAGGACTTAATTATGATTTTTCACGTAACATGAATTTATCGCAATCACCTAATTATTTATTCAACATCTTTTCACAAATAGGAAATATTTCAAAATTGGTACATAAACAGGAAAGCCGTATTTGGTATGAAAAATACTTTAATACAGGAATCAACACAAAATTTACGTTTCAGAACATTAAAACTACCCCGCTTTTTCCTATTTCCTTTGGCGATCAATTTACTATTTTTCAGCAGCGTAAATATACCATTACCGAAATTTTACTAGAAACACGCCTTTCAGCAAAGGAGCGTTATATTCAAAATGGCACGGAACGAATCAGTTTTGGCAATATCAAGTCACCAATTGTAACTCTCAATTATACATTGGGTATAAAACATCTTTTTGAGGGCGATTTTAGTTATCAAAAGGCAAGCATTTCCATCTCCAATCGCTTTAGAATGTCAATTCTTGGATATTCACAAGTGGTTGCAAAAATGGGAAAAGTCTTTTCACAAATTCCATATCCACTACTTGAAATACCTCGTGGTAATGAAACGTTTTTATACGCCAACAACGGATTTAACCAAATGAATTTTTTTGAATTTGTAAGTGACCAATATATAGAAGCCCATTGGCATCATCATTTCATGGGTTTACTTTTTAACCGTGTTCCTATAATAAAAAAAATGAACCTTCGGGAAGTTATTGGCCTTGATATGATTTATGGTACACTAAGTCAGAAAAACAAAAATTTCAATAGCAATAATAATTTTACTGTAATGAACAATGTTCCCTATTGTGAAGCCAATGTTGGCATCGAAAATATATTAGATGTTATTAAAATAGATTTCGTTTATCGCTTAACATATACCGATAATCTTTATAAAACTGACTACTCAATTGCTAGTTCCGGGAATAAAATAAACAACTGGGGAGTTAAATTCGGGTTGCAGTTTGCATTTTAATAATGTTATAATTCCGGCGCACAGCCTAATTTTCAAAATGCTTATCTTTAATAAATGAAAATACGCATTATCATTATTCTGTTACTATTGCCTTTGTTACTTTGTTCACAAACAAGAAGACAAAAACGAAAAGCAAAAAAGCAAAAAATAGCTTTGGAGCAATATTACTTCGCCTATTCTCTAAAGCCAGATTCAGCGATATCACCCTATCTTTATTATCAGGTATTTGATTGGATTGGCAGACGTTATAAATATGCGGGCAATTCCAAAAAAAGAATCGATTGCTCTGGTTTTGTTAGTGAAATATACAGAAATGTCTATTGCATTAAGCTATCAGGGGGCTCTTCTGATATTTGGACAAAAGTTGTTCCCGTTGAAAAAAGTGATTTAAGAGAAGGGGATATTTTATTTTTTAAAATCAAAAAAGGACAAATATCACATGTTGGGATTTTTTTGGCTAATACTAAATTTGCACACGCTTCTGTGAAGAAAGGCGTTATTATTAGCGATTTAGATGAACCTTATTATAAAAAATATTTTTATAAGGGAGGAAGAATACCGTAAACAGATCAGGGCTACCGCATCAGAATTTTAGTAGCGTATCTAAATATTGATTGTTAGTGATACTTAATTTCCTATGTAGCATATCTGACGAGCCTTACTGTTTAAATTTTAGTTTAATAATTGCCCTAATTCTATTCTGTAGCCATCGCAAATATTTCGGCAGACCAATATAATATCATGCGTAGTAAGTCTGAGTCGGTCGATGGCTATGCGTTAGACATAACAATATTTATTATTAAATTTAAACAGGCTCTAAGTATAATTTTATTATTTTAGACAACAAAAACAAAGATGAGTGAAAAAATTCTGAGAGCTTTAATGCGCCTGTTCGCAATTATTGCAAAATCTGATGAAAATACTGTAGATGCGAGAAGTGTTGTTGAATCGTATTTGAAACAGCAACTTAATAAAGAACAAGTAAAAGAATATATTGCCATTTATGAAGTATTTTTAAAACAACAGGATGAAGGTGCGCAGGGAGAAAAGAAAAGAAGGCGTTTGGCTGTTAGTTCTGTTAAAGTAATTGTTATTTGCGAACAGATAAATGAAGAGCTGACTCAGAAACAGAAATTTATTGTATTGTTAAACCTTATTGAATTTGTTAATTCCGATGGTCCTATTTCCGAACAGGAAATGGAATTTATTTCAACCGTTTCTTCCTCTTTTAATATTCCGGATGATGAATTTAACCAATGCTTGTGTTTAGCGTCAAAAAAAAACATTTCTGAAATTGATGCTTCTCAGAATTTTCTTGCAATTCGTAATTCTTCTGTTAAAACTGTTGGTAAAAAAAATGAATCAACCATTTCTGCTAATAACAGTGAAGGTATCGTCGGCTCTTCCTATCCGCAAGCAGAAAATAATGTAACTTTTCATCAGTTAATTTCTGAGTCAATTAGTGGTGAACTATGCGTGTTACGTATTGCTAGTGTTGGATTATACCTTATTCGCTATTACGGAAACGCGGAATTGTTTTTGAACGGACAAATTATAACTCCTAATAAAATTTATATTTTGTCGCAAGGCTCCTCCATAAGAAGCTCAAAAGTACAGCCCATCTATTATAGCGACATCGTATTTACTTTTTCCAATGATTTTTCAGAAAATAAAATAATATTTGAAGCTAAAGACATAGAGTTTAAATTCAAAAACGGACAAATAGGATTGCATAAACTCAACTTTACTGAAAATGCCGGCAAGCTGATTGGTATCATGGGCGGAAGTGGTGCTGGAAAATCTACATTACTTAATATTTTAAATGGTAATAATAAACCATCATCGGGTAAAGTGATGGTAAACGGGTATAATCTTCATACTGAGAAAAAAGAATTGGAAGGTGTTATCGGATATATTCCCCAAGAGGATTTGTTGATTGAAGAACTTACCGTACATCAAAATTTATTTTATAATTCTAAATTATGTTTTGATGATTATTCAGATGAAAAAATTAACCGGATGGTTATTGAAATGCTCAATGATTTGGGCTTATATGAAACAAAAGACCTGAAAGTTGGCAATTCACTTGATAAAACCATAAGCGGCGGGCAACGAAAAAGATTAAATATTGCCTTAGAACTCATCCGTGAACCTTCTGTTCTATTTGTGGATGAGCCCACTTCAGGGCTTTCATCAAGAGACTCTGAAAATATTATGGATTTGCTCAAGGAACTTGCTCTGAAAGGAAAACTTGTATTCGTTGTTATTCATCAGCCATCCTCTGAAATCTTTAAAATGTTTGATAAACTTCTGATACTTGATGTTGGTGGTTACCCGATTTATAATGGTAATCCGGTTGAATCGGTAATTTATTTTAAAACCCTCATCAACCAGGTAAATGCGAATGAAAGTGAATGTGTGACCTGCGGTAATGTAAATCCGGAACAGATATTTAATATTATTGAATCAAAAGTGCTGGATGAAAACGGGAATCAAACAAGATTAAGAAGAATAACACCAAAGGAGTGGAATGAATTTTATAGTTCAAAACATACACCTGACAAAAACATTTCCAATCCTACTGCAAAACAGTTTATAAAAAATACATTTAAAAAACCTAACCTTTTAAGCCAATTCAAAGTATTTACGGTTCGTGATGTATTATCCAAATTATCCAATACACAATACCTTTTCATTAATTTGCTGGAGGCTCCTCTGCTGGCATTAATATTGGCAACACTCATCAAATATTATAAAAATAATCACGATTATTTATTTTCCGATAATAAAAATATGCCTGCCTATATTTTTATGTGCGTGATAGTATCATTGTTCATAGGGCTTACGGTAAGTGCGGAAGAAATCATAAGAGACAGGAAAATTTTGAAACGTGAATCTTTTTTAAATTTGAGCAAAGGAAGTTACCTGACATCCAAAATACTTATTTTATTTTTTATATCAGCTATTCAAACTGTGACATTCGTATTAATCGGTAATTATATTTTAGAAATCAGGGGAATGTACTTTGATTATTGGATGGTTTTATTTACTTCTTCCTGTTTCGCGAATATGTTAGGTTTAAATATTTCATCCGCATTTAATTCCGCTGTTACCATTTATATTTTGATTCCATTTCTATTAATTCCGCAAATATTATTAAGCGGGGTAATTGTAAAATTTGAAGAGTTAAATCCCAAAATATCAAGCCGGTCTGTGGTGCCTTTCTCAGGAGAAATTATGACTTCACGTTGGGCATTCGAAGCATTAGCTGTTAACCAGTTTGTGAATAATAAGTATGAGAAGCAGATTTATAATTATGAAAAGGAAATAAGCAATGCTGGTTTTAAAAAAGTGTATTGGTTTTCGAAAATGAATGATTTGGTGGAAGAATGTAAAAACATTGCCCCAGCCATTTCTCCTTCGATAAATGCTCAAAATAAACTCGAAGATGAAATTACTTCCGCTAAATTAGAAATTCTAAAACACGAAGTAACTCAGGAAATGAAAATCATTCCGGAGATACCTTTTGCTTCAATGAATACTATTAATGCGGGAAGTTTCGATGAAAAAACAATTACGGATTTGAAAAATTATTTGATAAAAGTCAGGAATTATTATTCTGAACGATATGATAAAGCTGTAAAAAGCAAAGATGAATGGATGGGGAAATTTCAAGAAAATGAAAATGGGAGAAATGAATACCAGTTATTATTACACAATTACCAGAATTCAAAAATGGAAGATCTTTTAAAAAACACAGGTTCTGATTTAGATGAAATTGTGGAAGGTGATGGGAAATTGATTGCTACTGCTGATCCTATTTTTAGAGATGCTCCCAATGACCATTTTATACGCTCACATTTTTTTTCACCAACTAAAAATGTAATTGGAAAATTATATAACACGTATTGGGTCAATATTATTGTTATCTGGGGAATGTCACTATTGTTATGGTTGACATTGTACTTTGATATATTTAGAAAAACAGTAGAATTATTTGCCTTATTTTCAACTGTACTGAAACTTCATTTGAAGAGAAATTAATGAGTATCGGATGCTCGTAAAGAACTCGACATGATGTGGAAATGCTTTAATTCATTGATAAAGAAGGTGGGTCGCAAAAAACAAAATCATCCAATGAAAATTTCATTGGATGATTTTAATTTTAAAACATTTTAATTTAGAAATTAAAATTAATTCCCGCAGTAAAAGGGTACTCTTGCGGTGCTTTATCTTTTTTAAATAGCCTGTTCATGCTATAGTTTGCAAACAGTGTTACATTATTATAACCGATGCGGGCTGTTGCTGTATAAAGGAATGGAGCCAGATTAAAATCATCACGTTGTTTTATTTTATAATGTTTATCATTCAAATCATATTTTTGTTTTAAAACAGAATGTATGCGGTATTCAAACAAAGCACCGGCAGCAATATGAAAATTATTTTTTGAATTTTTACTAGTGTTAATCTCCAGCATTAACGGTGCTTTAATATAACTTACGTTTAAAGTGTTTTTGTTGTATTTAACAAGATCATCCGACGCCTCTAAATATAAAGCATCTGGATTTAATGTTACATTGTTTTTCAACGCATAATGATTAAAATCAAACCCAAATCCGGTAGTAAGATTGATATAATTTTTATAGATGTGAAAATTTTTCTCAAAAAGGTTTAGTCCGAATTGTATAGATTTTGAATAGTTCAGTTCTAAAAATGTTGCTCCTTCCGGCGCGTCCATGCTATTTTTGTAATCGAGTAACCCGTTAATACCTAATTCAATTCCTGTCCAGTGTTTAAATGCCTCATTATAATTACTTAAAGAATCTTTTTTACTCACAATATCTTCATCTTCGTCATCATCCTCTTTGCCATCACCAATAATCACATATTTCTTTTTCCCAAATTTAAGTTTAGTAGTATCACTGGCGGTTTCTTCACCATTACCACTTTTGCTTTCGCGAATAGAACCTGCACCGCTTATATTAATAGTACGATCAACTGGTTTGCCTTTATAAATAATGTCGCCGGCACCGGAAACATCCGCATCTAAACTTTGTTTAACATTTACTTTCCCGTTACCCGCTCCCGAAACCTTAACTTTTGCTTTATCCACTTCCAGATTCGACGCTTTTAAATCACCAGCCCCTGATACGTCTGCATCAAGCAGTTGGGCAGTTCCTTTTAACAATAAATCACCAGCTCCGCTGAGTCGTGCTTTAATTTCAGTCGCTTTTACATTTACATGGACATTCCCGGCACCACTTGTTTCTATGGATAGTTTATCGCAAATTAGTTGATTATCGGTTTTTACATCGCCGGAGCCTGATACACTTAAACTATTCAGTGATTTTACACCAATTAAAATAGGCTTTTCTAAATTGCTTCCGTTACCAGTAATTAATAAAATACCATCTTTTACTTCAGTTTTAATTTGTAACTGCTCTTTTTCATTGGCATCAACTTTAAGAGTATTAACATCGCTTTGTGAGATAATAACATTAAATGAATCACCCACTTTTATTCCACTGAAATCACCTACATTCCTAGTTTGTTGAGCGGAGGCGCTTAATGTTGAGATGCTTGCTATTAAAACAAGTCCAACAATTTTTGTTTTTAGGTTTTCAGTTTTCATAATTTCAATTTTTAGTTTTTGTTATGTGACGTTTGTAGGTATAGATTTGTTACAATTCTTTTTCACTACTAACACTATTTTTTTATTTGCTTTTGTTATGAGACGTTTGAAGTATACGATTTGTTACAATTTTATTTCAAATTTATTTTCTTCATGCTTTTATCCTACGACGTTTGTAACAGTTAATTTGTTACAAGAGTATTTTATAAATTGGAAAAATATTTTACAAAGAGATTAGAAAGCCTTATTTTGCTTATAATTTTATAAAAACAACAGAAGAACTGTCACGCCCTATTTTTGTGCGAACCCGAATGATGAAGGATATTATGAAAGGATAAAAAGCATAACTAGAGTCTGTCTATAATGTCCGATTTCTTCGTTATTCTTGTTTTAAAAATCAGTCATTTACAAAAGTAAACTCCTGATTTTCAAAACTACGAAAGCCTCAAACTCGAACATTATAGTTCAGACTCTCGATTATATGGACAGGCACTAACTAGTGTAGGTAAAGGTTACTTTTTTAGTTTAAAAGAGTTAAGAATTTTCTCGCCCGTTTCCTTAAAATCTCCAAATTTAGTTTTCTCGGTGGTAAGAGTCAGGACATACGCTTTGTTGTCAAAGATAAAATAATATTGTTCAAATTTTAAGTGGAAAACTCCTTGGTCTCCGGTATAAATTACTCTCTGATATTGGTCTGTGTTCTTTTTTATTCTTCTGCTTTCTATTAAATTGGAATTTGTTACCAAGGTTTCAATTTGGTTTTCTGAAATTTCAGTATATTCAGTCAGATCCATATTTTTCCCGGTCAAGTCCTGAATTAAGAGGTTAATATTTTCCCTGAACTTATCTTGTTCCGATTCCAAAGAAGAAAAAAGGATAAAACTTAATCCCGCTTGTTCGCTCTGATTTAGTTCCCAATTCGAAGGATATTGAATCGAATAATTTGTCTGAACTAATGTTTTCCAGTCGACATTTTTTTTCAGATTTATTGTGTCATTGTTTTGCCCGGTAGCCGTTTGTACACCTGCAAAAATTGAGAAAAGCAAAAACGACGTTAAAAATTTTGTCATATTATTTTTTATTAAATTATTCATAAATGAGCCACCGCTGGGTATTACTCTTTTAGACTTGAATCCGCTTCAGAATTATTGGTAAGTATAATAATTTATTTTGGGCTAATTTCATTTTTTAGCAAGAAATTGATTTCTACTTCAAGCTGCCTGATAATCTTGTCCCTCATCAATAATTAATTTACCTTTGTTGACATGCCGACATTAAATCAGAAAGTAATAATTATTGGTCCTGCATTCCCATTGCGAGGTGGTATTGCTAATTTTAATGAGGCATTTTGCAGGGCAATGAATGTGGCAGGTATCGA
Organism: Bacteroidia bacterium; assembly: GCA_036170475.1. Taxonomy (GTDB): domain Bacteria; phylum Bacteroidota; class Bacteroidia; order 2-12-FULL-35-15; family 2-12-FULL-35-15; genus 2-12-FULL-35-15. Next base: position 37,609 of record JAVHPE010000077.1, read on the forward strand.
AACTAAAATTATTTCATTTTCATTACAATATCCAGGCTTTTTGTTTCCCGGGAAAACTCAGTACGATACCGGTAAAGGTCCACAGGACATTATTATTGAAACAAAAATAAATTCAATAAACCCATTTAACTGGCTAAAAATAGCCCGACAAATAAAGCATGAAAAGCCTGATTTTGTTGTGTTTCGTTTTTGGTTACCATTTATGGGACCCTGTTTGGGAACCATTGCAAAACTTGTTAAACGAAGAACAAGTATTAAAATTATTGCCATTACAGATAACCTGATTCCGCATGAAAAACGCATTGGAGACGCTATTTTTACGAAATATTTTGTGAAGCAATGTGATGGTTTTATTGCAATGTCACAATCTGTTTTAGATGATTTGAGTGAGTTTATCATTACCGATAAAAAAATATTTTTGCCACATCCTATTTATGATATATTCGGCGAAAAGGTTAATAAAACTATTGCTTTAAAACATCTGCAATTAAATCCGAACGATAAACATATTTTATTTTTTGGATTTATTCGTAAATATAAAGGATTGGATTTACTGTTGGAAGCGATGGCTGATCCTCGTATTAAGCAACTGGGACTGAAATTGATTGTTGCAGGAGAATATTATGAAGATGCAGGTTATTATAATCAAATCATCAGTAAAAACAATTTAGGAAACAGTATAATTTTAAAAACTGAATATATTCCTTCCGAAGAAGTACGTTATTATTTTTGTGCCTCCGATATGATTGTACAACCATACAGAACAGCCACACAAAGTGGTGTTACACAAATCGCATATCATTTCGAAAAACCAATGTTGGTAACCAATGTGGGAGGGCTGCCCGAAATGGTTCCGAATAACAAAGTGGGCTATGTTACTGAAATAAACTCACAAGCAATTGTCGAAGCTCTTCTTGATTTTTATACAAAAAATAAAGAACAATTTTTTACACAAAATACTATTGTGGAAAAACAACGATTCCTTTGGACTTCCTTTGTTAAAGGAGTTATGGAATTATATGGGAAAATTACTGGACGATAATAGTGTTTATCAGTAAATTCCGATTTCAAAATTTTCTTTCTGTTGACTTGTTTGTTTTTTTGAACTCAATCAACACTAAAAACTCCTGAGCTATTATCAAAAACAGCTTCATCTAAGTGTATATTTTGCGTAGTTCCGAAGTAGCACTAATTTATGCACCCATTAACAAGTTCAAATAAAAACAGAGAACCTTTTGAGTTCCCCGCTTTAAAATACCCAAACTAAGGTGGAAGCCTTTAGTTCTTCAATTTTTCGTTTATCGCTTTTACTTTATCCATAAGTTGCAAACGAGCATAAATCTGTTTTAAAGCAATCATAGTGCTTCTGTCTTTAGGGTTTACTTCCAGCGCTTTTTCAAGGATCGGCATTGCCGCACTAAACTGTTCAGTAGCTTTTGCATTTGCCGCAGTATATTTTGCATTATCTGTTATTTTATCAGCCGCTTTGTTAAGTACAACTCCTTGGTTATTATATAAAACACCTAAGTTATAGAGCGCATCAAAATAATCAGGTTTTAATTCAATTGCCTTTTTATAATCCGCCTCCGCCAATTTAATATTATCAGCATAATCTTTGGGTTTTTCAAGATCTTTACCTTCTGTATCTTTAGGATTTGCCAGATTATCATAAATATTGCCTCTTACCAGATAGAGGTTAGGATCAGTAGGTTTTGCCTGAACAGCAATATTCAGATTGTTGATTGCTTCTTTACTTTTATTGTTTTTTAAAAAATAATTGGTTTCGCTTATTACCAGATTAATATCGTTTGGGTAGGCGACTCTTCCTTTTTTCAAAACATCCATTCCTCCGGCAGTATCTTTCATCATTAAAAACACATTTACCATTGATGAATAGGTAGCGCCTTTGCCTTGTTTGGTATCTATCATTTTTTGATAATACTTTTGAGCTTTTACATAATCCTTAGCCATATCAGCAGATGTGGCGCAAAAATAAAGTACGGTGGTATCAGCACTTCCGCTGATTTCATAAGCACTTTCAAAAGCTGATAATGCTTCCGCATATTTTTTTCCGTTAAAGTTTGCCCTACCTGTATTGTCATAATAAATACCAATGTTGCCCATTGCTTTTAACTCGGCAGTATAATTCCCTTTACCATCAAGTGCTTTTCCTTTTGTAAAAGCCTGGTAAGCAATTCCAAGTTCAGCGGTGGGAGTATTTTGAAGGGCGGCAAATGTCCGTTTATTCGGATCTGCTATGCTCATTAGCTTTTCTTCCTGAGTTCTTTTGTTTGATTCATATATAGCCATATAAACCTGACCTTTTATTACCTGAGTTTTTGCTTTGTCTTTAGTATCAGCATTTTCGGAAGCTAAGTCAATATTCTCTTTCGCCTTTTTAATTGATTCAGGATCTTTGGTGGAATTAAAATCTTTTAAATAATTAATAGCGTTTACTACTTTGGATGATTGTGCTACTCCTGAAAATACAGGCATCGTTGCTAACAAAAGGAAAGCGATTTTTTTCATAAAAAATATTTTTTTTAGTTTATTATTATGTTAAAATAGGTGTTTATCTGTGATTTTCAAATGGTTTAAAAAATAGCATGGACAATAGAAACAGAAGAGTTTCGATATTTTGTATATGAATTATATTGTAAAGACTAATTTCATTTTTCAAGTCACAAATATAACTTTTGAAATTGGTATATTTATAAAAAAATTCAGAGATATTACTATTTAATTTTGCAAATATTTCCGAACTGTTCTATACTTAAGGCATTCAGGTAATAAGATTTTATTGTTTTATAAATTTTTTAACAATAAAATCCTTATCCGTTTTTGCTTTTATAAAATAAACTCCGCTTGATAAATCTGATAAATTAATGCTGGTTTCTATCTTTTCAGTATTGATTATTTTAATCGCTTGTCCCTGAATATTTAAAATTTCCAGTACTGTTTTTTGCGGCGCTTCAATGGTAATATAATCATTTGCGGGGTTGGGATAAATAGAAATGTTTAATGAATTGAATGATTCATTAATAGCTACCATTTGCGTGCAACTTAACAATGGAGGACTTACCGTTACAAATGACGGATCAACTGATATTATCCGGTAAGAGCCATCAAAAGCAGCGCCTGTTTGGACATATCGGGTACTATCGGGCCAGTTTTCATTAACTATATTTCCTGATCTGCTGGCAACCACATTTTGATGTACATGTCCGGCAAGCACTACATCTACCTGGTTTGAATCGCAGATATTCATGAAGGTAATTCTATTATGTAAAATCGATCCATCGGCGCCATCCAAAATGCTACCGGCATATACTGTTCCGTCAGGATTTTTGCCAACAACATTTACTGTTGGACTGTGCATTACAATAATCTTTCTTTTATTGCTATTGTTGCTAAGTACATTTCTTATCCAGTTGCACTGTGCATTTGTAAGTCCGGAACTTTCCGGATTCATAGGATTTGAATCTTCCCATAAAGGGCGGTTTTCGTCGTATCCCGAACGCAAAAACAACACCACCGCATCATTGGTTGTTAATACATAATCAGTATCCGGCGCTACATATTTTGAATAATAGGTAAGATCGGTGGTTGAAAGCGGGGGTAGGTTTCCCGTACGGTAATCATGGTTTCCCGGAGTAAAATAAATAGGTATGGTACGTGCCGAATCAATAAAGTATTCTCCCACGCCCGGGTTCAGAATTAATCCGGGAAATAAATATTGGGTAAGCATAGGATACATACCATAGGGACCTACATTGCCTATATTGCTAATATCTCCGCTGGCAACTATAAATGCAGGTCTGGGGGTTAATTCCGCGAATTCTTTTATATAACATTGGAACTTTTCAGCGTTATTATCAACGCTGTTTACATAAGAGGAAGCATCAGAAACATGCAGATCGGTAATATGAACAAAAGTAAATTGGGCGAAAGTTCTTAAAGGACAAAGAAATAAAATAATAAATAGTACACTACAAAATACAACAAAATGTAAAACTTTTGTTTTCATTTGATGACCTTTTTAACGGTTCGATTAAAATTTATACCTTTTCCAACGTTTGAAACTTTGGAAAAGGTATAATTAGAGTCTGTCTATAATGTCCGATTTCTTCGTTATTCTTGTTTTAAAAATCAGTCATTTACAAATGTAAACTCTTGATTTTCAAAACTACGAAAGCCTCGAACTCGAACATTATAGTTCAGACTCTCGACTCTATGGACAGACACTAATTAGAGTCTGTCTATAATGTCCGATTTCTTCGTTATTCTTGTTTTAAAAATCAGTCATTTACAAAAGTAAACTCCTGATTTTCAAAACTACGAAAGCCTCGAACTCAAACATTATAGTTCAGACTCTCGACTATATGGACAGGCACTAATTACAGTTTAGATTAAAACATAAAGAGTTTTTGGTATAAGACAAATTCCCCTTATTTAGCCGCCACTAATTCCGTTTTTGCTTCTGTATTGCCACTTAAAGCTTCTCTAACTTTCAATTCAATCTCCTCCATTAAATCAGGATTATCATTAAATAATGTTTTTACAGCATCGCGCCCCTGCCCTAGTTTGGTATCGCCGTAACTAAACCATGAACCGCTTTTTTTAATGATGTTATTTTCCACACCAAGATCAACAATTTCACCTACTTTAGAAATCCCTTCGCCATACATAATATCGAACTCAGCCTGACGGAAAGGAGGAGCTACTTTATTTTTTACAACTTTAACACGTGTACGGTTACCTACCACAGCATCCCCCTCTTTAATCTGCCCTATTCTGCGAATATCCAAACGTACAGAAGCGTAGAATTTAAGAGCGTTACCACCTGTAGTAGTTTCAGGATTACCGAACATCACACCAATTTTTTCACGTAATTGATTGATAAAAATACAGCAACAGCCGGTTTTGCTGATAGTGCCGGTTAGTTTACGCAAAGCTTGCGACATTAAACGAGCATGTAAACCCATTTTAGAATCCCCCATTTCGCCTTCAATCTCACTTCTTGGAACTAATGCGGCGACTGAGTCAATTACAATAATATCAATTGCTCCTGAACGAATTAAATTTTCAGTAATCTCTAAAGCTTGTTCACCATTATCAGGTTGCGATATTAAAAGATTTTCGGTATCCACTCCTAATTTTTCGGCATAAGTGCGATCAAAAGCATGTTCAGCATCAATAAAAGCGGCAATACCACCGGCTTTTTGCACTTCCGCTATCGCATGTAATGTTAATGTAGTTTTACCTGATGATTCAGGTCCGTAAATCTCAATAACCCTGCCTTTTGGAAGACCTCCTATACCTAATGCAATATCTAATGATAGGGAACCTGTTGGAATTACTTCAACGTCTTCAATGGCTTTATCGCCCATTTTCATTATAGAACCTTTTCCATAGGTTTTCTCTAATTTATCAAGAGTAAGTTGCAAGGCTTTTAATTTTTCCTTGTTGATTTCTTTTGCCTTTTCAGCGCCTTTAGTACCTTTTGCTTCTTTTGTTTCTTTGCTCATTTTTATTAGTATTTATAGTGTTAGCTCTTATTAACTGTTAATTTTCATTGCTTGTTGCTGAATAAATTCTTATTCAAACTTATTTAGAATAGGATATATTTTAATAAGTAGTAAAGATAAATCAATTGTTGAATCAATGCGATTAGTTTGCAAAATTAATCTTATTCGATTTCCGGTAAAGAATAGAGTTTATATAAGTTAAGAAACAATTCTATTTTTTTTACCTCTCCCCGCCCCTCTCCTTGAAAAGGAGAGGGAGAGTTTGCATTCAGTCTTAACTTATATAAACTCTAATGTTATTTAGATCAACCTGAAGAATCTTGTTTTGACAATAATCTGTAAGTCCATTAATAAAGGATACCTCGGATGCCAACAGGAAAACAAAGTAAGCCGAAATGAAGTTTTTTATTTCGTACCCATTTGACTGGTCATTTCTTTTTGAAGCCCTTCTACAGTAGTTTCAGTATAACCTGTTTTTGCAATTTCAAATTTACTGTCTGCAACAGGGGTTTTTACAATGCTTTTAGCTGTAAACTTCATATCCATGCCCCCCTGATTTGCGGAATACTCCAATGGAAATCCTTGTAGCCCCTTGTAAACAGGCTTAATATTATTATTTAAAATTTCATCGGTGTAAAATACGTTTATACTATTTCCTTTACCATTTTTCGCGAAAATTTCCGCTTTTTTACACTTGTAACCTGCAATAACCTTAGTTTCATCCGTATATTTAATAGCTATTTCAGGAGCGCCATCCTGTTCTTTTTTAATTTCGGATTCCTTCATTCGGATTAAAAATTTTTTCCCCATAATTTCCATCAGGGTTACGCTATTTTTATTTTTGTTATCCACAATGGAGGAAGTGCTTTGCATCGGCATTATCATGTCCACTCTGTATTTATCTCCTTTTAAGTAGATAACTGATTCCGCATCTTTAAACATTGCCAATGCTTCAGGAGGAAGTCCCGATCCTTCAAACGATATGCTGTAAGTAACAACGCCTTCGAAGTTTGATTTAGTTTGCGCTTTAACTAATATAACACACAATACGAATAGGCTAATAGCCAAAATTATTTTTTTCATAAAGATAGTTTTTTGAATTTTTGAATTGCCTCAGTTACAGATAACGAAATTTACAAAACAGGTAATGAAAGTGTAAAGATTCGCAAATTCGTAAACATTTGTTTTCCGTACACTATTGAAAATCAACAAATAACTCAGTCATTTCTTCCTGTGAAATTTGTTTGTAATCTTTTGGGAGTTCGAAAGAAGAATTATCCACCTCCTGTTTTAGAACGGATGATGCGGTAAATTTCATTTCAAGTCCAAATTTTTTGATTTTATATTCCATTAAAACTCCATCTATCATGTAATAGGGGTTTGCAAAATTAGGATTTTTTATATTTAGTCCTGTGGTGTAATAAACATCATAGTCGGAAGGCTCTCCACCTTTATAATGAACCTTTGCCTTAATACATTTATAACCGGCAATCATTTTCGTTTCTTTGGTAGGAATAATTTCTAAATTAAATAATTCATTTTCTTTTTTTATTTCCGCCGCATTTTGAATCACGGAAAATTTTTTATTCATTAACCTGATTAATTGCGTAAAAGTTTTTGGACCGGGATCAGAGATAAATGAAGTTGTCAAAAGCCCCATACCAGCGCTCATTTCAGCGGATGATTTATTATCTTTAAACTTAATAGTCATTTTACTTGGCGCTAAACTAGCCATTGGACTTTCTGTATCCTGTACTTCAGCATCGTAAGTAATCATACCTTCTGAAATAAAACCCTCGTCTACCGGAGGTCCACAACTTACCCATGAGGATAGGGTTACAAAAGCGATAAGGCTATAAAATAATCGTTTTTTCATTAATTTTTCTTCGCTTTTTCCAGCTTATTGAATTATAGCCGCTAAAGGTAATAATAATTTATTAATGTGCTAATTTGATAAATGGATTTAATACCCTAACGTTTTCATCATTGACTTATAACTTTGTTCCTTAGCAAATAAACGGGTGGTAATTTCTCCATCTTCATCTCTATCAATAATCACATGTTTTGGGGCGGGTATTAAACAATGTTGTATTCCGCCATAACCACCAAGTGATTCCTGATAAGCGCCTGTATGAAAGAAACCGAGATACAAAGGCTCTTTTTGTTTTTCATTTATAACAGGCATATATACCTGATTGAGATGCGATTCGGCATTGTAATAATCTTCACTATCACAAGTTAAACCACCTAAATTAACACGTTGATATTCTTTATTCCATTGGTTCACAGCCAATAAAATAAATTTTTGTTTAATGCCCCAGGTGTCGGGTAAAGTGGTAATAAATGAACTATCTATCATATACCAAAGTTCATTATCATTTTGTTTCTTTATATCTACGATAGAGTATAATGCGGCACCACTTTCACCAACAGTAAAACTTCCAAACTCTGTAAAAATATTGGGTTCAACAACCCCCTGTTGCTCACAAATGTTTTTAATTTTCTGTATTATTTCATCCGCCATATATCCGTAATCGTAGTTAAAACCTAATGAGGTACGAATGGGAAAACCTCCTCCAATGTCCAAAGAATCAAGGCTGGGAGAAACACGCTTCAAATCGCAATATACATTAATACATTTGGTTAATTCAGACCAATAATAGGTGCTGTCTTTTATTCCCGTGTTTATAAAAAAATGCAGGATTTTCAACTCGCATTTTGAACTATTTTTGATATGACTGTTATAATATTCAATAATATCAGCTTGTCTGATTCCTAAACGAGAGGTATAAAATTCAAATTTAGGCTCCTCATCAGTAGCCACACGTATCCCTACCTTAAACTTTTTTTTACAAAGTTTTTCTAATTGAGGTAATTCATTTTTATTATCTAAAATGGGGATGGAATTTACAAAACCATCATTTACCAATTCACTAATATATTTTAAGTAAGCAGGACGTTTGTATCCATTATTGATAATAAATGTTTCTTTGGTAATTTTACCGGTAGTATATAAGGCACGCACCAAGGGCACATCAAAAGCGGAGGATGTTTCCAGATGAATTTCATTTTTTAACGCTTCTTCCAATATAAAAGAGAAATGAGAGCTTTTGGTACAATAACAGTAGGTATATTTTCCCTTATAATCAGCTTTTGCAATAGCCACATTAAATATTTTTTTGGCTTTTTGAATTTGAGAACCTATCTTTGGTAAATAAGTAATTTTTAATGGAGTGCCATATTGTTTAATAATATCCATTAAAGGGATATTATTAAAATGAAGTTCATCGTCAATAACGTCGAATCCTTCTTGTGGAAAATCAAATGTTTGTTTAATTAAATCACAATATTTATTTTCCATTTTTTACGCTAAATTGCATGGCAGAGATTATTTTTGCAAATGTATTTAAAAAAAAAGAATTCACAATTCATAATTAAGAATTATACCAAATTTCAATTCTAAATTGTGAATTCTAAATTCTAAATTCTAAATTAACTCAAAATAAGATGAAAAATGTAAAATTTATTGAAGTAAAATCAGAAATAGGGGCAGGAACACGTGGTGCCAGCATGGGCGTAGATGCTATAAAAATCGCGGCACTTGATTACGGAAGCAGCATGTTCAAACAAATTGAATCAATTGAAATAAAAACTGAAAATCAATTATTATTTGAACCCTCTAAAACAACTTACGCAAAACGAATTGCCGGCATTTTAAACATTTGTGATCGTATAGCCCCCGTTGTTTCTCAAACATTAAAGAAAAATGGTTTTCCAATTGTATTAGCCGGAGATCATAGCACAGCCGGAGGAACTATTGCCGGAATAAGAATGGCTTACCCCAGGCAAAAATTAGGTGTTATCTGGATTGATGCTCATGCGGATATCCATAGTCCATATACCACTCCCACCGGGAATATGCACGGAATGCCGGTAGCTGTCATTTTAGCGGAGGATAATATTGCAAACAAAATGAATAAGCCTGATAAAGATACAGTTGATTTATGGAACAGATTAAAAAAAATGGGAGGCATCAGTCCTAAAATTACTTATAAAGACATTGTTTATATTGGTGTTCGAGATGTTGAGCCGGAAGAAACCTTTCTACTAAAAAAACATAAAGTAAAAACGTTTACTACGGCGGAAGTGAAGCGTAATGGTGTGGAAAAAATTGCCCGTGATGCTCTGGCTCATTTAACACATTGTAATTTAATTTATATTTCTTTTGATGTGGATAGTATGGATTCTTCTATTTCAAAAGGAACAGGAACTCCGGTACGAAACGGTATTACCGAAAAAGAGGCTGGCAGTTTATGTGTACGTTTAGTACAAAATGAAAAGGTTTGTTGTTTTGAAATCTGTGAAGTAAATCCTACACTTGATAAGGAAAATCTGATGGCGGAAAACACCTTTGAAATTTTACAAAAGGTAGTGAGCCAATTGACGTATTAAAAAACAATGTGCTGATGTGCTAATTTGCTGATGTGCTGATTCAAGATGTGAAGATGTGTAAATGTTTGTAATTTCAATAGTTCGGTTGTTTTTCCCTATTTGGGCTAAAGCCCAATATAATCAAAGGTTCTATAATTACCACGACTTTAAGGTCGTGGCTACTGAAATTAACGATGACGAGGCTTTAGCCAAATTTGATAAAAAAAGTACTGAACCATTGTCATTTAAGCGCTACAAAAAAATTATTTTTGAGGCAGATAAAGAGAATGTTTTTCGTTGTATTTCCTGAGATAAACAAATATCGCATCAGGCTTTTTGCGTTTTTTTATTACCATAAACTGATTATACAAATCAGCATCGTTTTTTAAAAGTATTTCCATGTTTTCAACATTAAATTCATGCACTTTGTTGGTTTGGGAATTAAATACAAACTGACCCAGCTCCTCATTTGTGTTAATAATACCTGTACCGTAATTATAACTTATTGGATCTTTATAAACACCAAATGGGTTTATAATTATAGCTGTGAAGTGACACAGCGTTCCAATTACATTCAACTTATTAAATTCTTTATTAAAATTAATATAAACCGAACGATTTTGACAATAGCCCCAAAGACTTGAGGTTTCTATCTTTTGCTCTTGCCCGGTAGTATCTTTGTAAACAATATTTTTTTGTTCTATAACCTGTTTAAAAAAATCAATCTCGCTCTTAGGGATACCGGAAACAATAGATGATTTGAGTATTGGGTTGTTTTGCCTGAATTGACTAGCAGTTAAATAAATACCTTCAGTAAATTCATAATCACGGGAATAGGCAATGGAATCAATTTGTGCAAAAGCACTCAATGAAAAAAAAGAATAAAGGGCTGTGAATACTTTTCTCATATTTACTCAAAGGTATTAAACGTGCAACAACGGTCAAATATGCGATGCCGCGCATTGGCCTTTTGAGCGTGTCGGCAAAGGTATAGCATATTTTATGTTAGGCACAGGGCATTCTTTCCTTTCGATTCATATTCCCCCTTCGGTCGTAACACCCTACAGTCCTCATACACGCTGGTCGGTCATCTTTATTTGTTTGTTAATAATTTCTAAAACAAAGGTCGTTTTTCTTTGAGTAAAAGTAGTAAATTTGTCTTCATAACTCTAATGTATTCAAATACGATGAAAATAGTGTCATTTTTTGCAGGAGCGGGCGGTCTTGATTTAGGTTTCGAAAAGGCTGGTTTTGATGTCATTTGGGCAAATGAATACGATAAAGACATATGGGAAACCTATGAAAAAAATCATAAAAAAACGATTTTAGATAGGCGAAGTATTGTGGATATTCCGTCAAGCGAAGTCCCCGATTGTGATGGAATAATTGGTGGTCCGCCTTGTCAAAGTTGGTCTGAAGCGGGGTCTAAAAGAGGAATTGCCGATAAAAGAGGTCAGCTTTTTTATGAATTTATGAGAATACTTGCCGATAAAAAGCCGAAATTCTTCTTGGCCGAAAATGTGTCTGGGATGTTATTACCTGCACATAAGGAAGCGCTTGCAAACATAAAGCAAATGTTTACTGACATTGGGTATGATTTGTCGTTTCAATTATTAAATGTGTCTGATTACGGTGTACCACAAGATAGAAAGCGTGTTTTTTTTATTGGTTACAGAAAAGATTTAGGTTTAAAATTCCAATTTCCTAAACCCACTACTCTTGAAAAGAAAATTACACTTGAAAAAGCAATTAGTGATTTAAAAGATAATGTCTTACCTGCAAAGGAAGGAAATTATACTAATGGTAATGAATGTAAAGTAATAAACCACGAATATATGATTGGTGGCTTTTCTTCAATTTTTATGTCTCGTAATAGAGTTCGTACTTGGGAGGAAGTTTCTTTTACCATACAAGCTGGTGGTCGTCACGCTCCAATTCATCCACAAGCTCCAACAATGAAATTTATTGAGCAAAATTTGCGTGAGTTTGTAAAAGGTAAAGAACATTTATATCGTAGGTTAAGTGTTCGCGAGTGTGCAAGGGTACAGACATTCCCGGATAATTTTATTTTTAGGTACAGTAATGTTGTTGCCGGTTACAAAATGATTGGTAATGCTGTTCCTGTGAGAATGGCCAAAATTTTGGGTCAAAAAATATTTGAAGATTTGGATAATTTAAAAATCGTAAAAAAAGGAATGGTAAAAAGCACGTTCAAAGATTTTAATGGAAGTCTGGTGCGTGAAAAAATGAATGAAATAATTAACAGGGTAACAGCATAATGGCAAAAGTTGCAAATCAAACGGTAAATGGCAAAGCATTTGAATACGCCCTATTGAATGAGTTTTTAGAGCGTTTGCAAACCGTTACGGTCGTTTCTGTTGTTGAAAGTTTACCTTATAAAACTGCTCAAAGATGTTTTACAAGCTTTGGTAAAAAAGAGCAAAGTCATTACAAATTAGTCGCAAGCTTTGCTGTTAATTTTTTGCTTGATATTGAGCCTCGTTTGTCAAACGGAATTAGCAAAAAAGATATTTTACAACTTGAAATTGTCTCGGACAAGGAAGGTCAAAGTGGCGATGTTAGAGATGTTTTGGCGATTAGGTCGTTGCAAAAATGGGAAATTGGTATTTCGGCAAAAAATAATCACAGGGCTGTTAAGCATTCACGTTTATCTAACGATATAGATTTTGGTACAAAGTGGCTTGGTGTGGCTTGTTCAGTTATTTATTTTAATGAAGTAAAACCAATTTTTGATAATTTGGCAAAACTTAGAACAGCGAGTAAGTCCACTCAAAAATGGGAAACATTGGGTGATTATCACACTTCGGTCTATGTACCAATTTTAGATGCTTTCAAAAAAGAATTATTGCGTTTGGATAAAGAAAATCAGGGGTCTGTTGCGGAAAAATTAGTGGAATATTTAATTGGGAATCAAGATTTTTATAAAGTTATTAAGGGCAAAAACAAAGTCGAAATTCAGGCTTACAATTTACACGGAACCTTAAATCTACCTTTTGAGAATATTAAACCAAAAGCTAAAATTCAAAGGTTAAAATTGCCAAACAGATTAATCGAAGTGGTCTATCAAGAAAACTCTAAAACTACATTATTAGTGACCTTAAATGAAGGTTGGCAAATATCTTTTCGTATTCACAACGCAAGTTCTCGAATTGAGCCTTCGTTGAAATTTGATATAAATTTAGTGTCCGCTCCGCATACGCTTTTTTCAAATCAATTGTTTATTGGGTGAAGTCGGTGTTTTTTGTTTTTGTTTTTAATTGCCTTGTGCCTAACGAGTGGCTATGCGCACTTGCGGATTTGCGAAGAAGTATTTGTCCGCAAGGACAAATGCTTCTTTGGAAATCTGCACACCAAAGTATCCCTCCACTATAGTACGTCCTAATTTTTTGCAATCCTAATTTTTATT
>JAVHPE010000078.1:0-50864 GCA_036170475.1 Bacteroidia bacterium
TTGATAATCTGAGCTAATGTTTTACGTTTTTACATTTTTGTTCAATTATATTAGTAGAACCGATTATATTTGATGGGAAATTGTGTATCCGAAATAATATTTTGAATGAAAAAATTAGAACTAAAAATTGCCTTTACTGAATTTGAAAATGAAAAAGAGCTGAGTGTTCAGGAACAAGTGTTGATTCAAAAGGCACGTCATGCTTGCAATATGGCCTATGCGCCTTATTCCGATTTTTATGTAGGAGCGGCATTGTTGTTGGGAAACGGGGTAATTGTAACCGGAAACAATCAGGAAAATGTAGCATTCCCAAGTGGTTTATGCGCTGAACGTGTTGCCATTTTTTATGCAGGAGCACAATATCCAAATATAACAGTAAAAACGATAGCAATAACCTGTAAATCTAAATCATTTCATGTTGGAGAGCCACTTTCCCCTTGTGGTGCCTGCCGTCAGGCAATGTCGGAATATGAAATTCTCCAAAAATCAAATATCAGGGTAATTCTGATAGGGGAAACAGGCAAGATACGTGTAGTTGATAGTATTGCCGATTTGTTGCCTTTTATGTTCAAAGCAGGAGAATTAAAGAAGAAATAAATAATCCGCAAAACTTAAATTAAGAGAAATCCAGCTCGCTGAAATTGGTAGGAAATTTTACATTTCGTACCTTCTAAAACATAATTAAGAAATCCAATATTGGTGTTATGGAGGTATTCGATAAAAAAGTCGTTTATATCCAAATTCTTCAATATTCAAAAACGATATTTTTCGATTGCTAATCGAAAAATATCCGATAATTTTCGATTGGCAATCGAAAATATACTACCTTTGTATTGCAATGAATCGAGAAAAAATCCTGGAAGCATTAAAAAAACACCTTACAGATAAAAGGCATAGCATCCTTATTGGAGCACGTCAGGTGGGAAAAACAACCGTTGCAAAACAACTGACAGAGTATCTTAAAAAGCAAAACAAAAAAGTATTTTATCTTACTTTTGAGGATCCGGAAATTTTAGCGGAAATTAATACTCATCCCGAAAAAATTTTCAATTACACCTTTCATCCTGATAATTTAAAAACAAAAGAACGGCTTTACATCGTTATCGATGAAGTGCAATATGCGGCAAATCCTACTAATCTGCTTAAATTATTATATGATAAATATGAAAGCAAAGTAAAAATAATCGCAACGGGCAGTATCGCTTTTTATATCGACCGTAATTTTAAAGATTCACTTGCAGGCAGAAAAAAAATATTTGAACTATATACTTTATCTTTCAAAGAGTTTTTGCATTTTAAAAAAGCGGATGAGCTTCTAGAAGAATACGAGCAGATGCAAAAGCGTGTCAATTACAAATCACTAAAGGAAAAACAAATCCGTTTGTTTTTTGATGAATATTTGAATTATGGCGGCTACCCCGCTGTGGTGCTTGAAAATAATATAACATACAAAAAAGATCTGTTAGCTGAGTTAGTAAATAGTTACATGAAAAAAGATGTGCTGGAAGCAAATGTACGAGAGGATTTGAAGTTTTTTAATCTGGTGAAAATATTAGCCCATCAAACAGGTGATTTGGTAAATCAAAATGAGTTATCAAATACGTTGAAAACAGCGGTGGGCACCATTGACAATTATTTGTATTTATTGCGCAAATGTTTTCATATTCACTTATTACCACCAAAATCAGGTACTATCAGGAAGGAATTAACCAAAATGCCAAAAATTTATTTTAATGATTTAGGAATGAGAAATTATTTGTGCAATACGTTTGGAAAAATTGAACAACGGGTGGACAAAGGCGCATTGATAGAAAATTACACTTACATTCGTTTGCGTGAATTATATGGGATAGAACCTTTGCGATTTTGGAGAACAGCAGATGGTAACGAAGTCGATTTTATTGTGGAAGAAAATTCACACAAAGGAAAGGCTTACGAAGTGAAATTCGCAGAATCACAATTCAGAGCAACTAAATACAAAAAATTTACTGAAAACTATCCCGATTTTAATTTAAAACCATTGGTTTATCAGAGGGAAACAAAGAAAGCGATAGACTTATTGGTGTTTTAAAAGGGATTTTATGATTTTTAAAAATCGATAATATTCGATTACTAATCGAATATTATCCGATAATATAAAGTTCAGTTTTTGTAATCTTTGTAAGTAATATTTACTCTCCTATCCGAAAATTAAACTACTTAACCAAACCGATGTTCTGTTTTGTATAACTCCTCCTTTGAAAGATTTCTAAAATAATCGTACGTAATTTTCAGTCCTTCTGCCCGGTTCACTTTAGGTTCCCAGCCCAAAATTTCACGTGCTTTTGTAATATCTGGTTTACGTTGTTTGGGATCGTCCTGAGGCAAAGGTTTGGATATTATTTTTTGTGAGGTTCCGGTTAATTTAATTATTTCATCAGCAAATTCTCTAATTGTAATTTCTTGCGGATTGCCAACATTAACTGGCTGTGCGTAATCACTGAGTAATAAACGATAAATTCCTTCCACCAAGTCATCTACATAACAAAATGAGCGGGTTTGTGATCCATCACCGAATATTGTTAAATCTTCACCTCGTAATGCCTGCCCAATAAATGCAGGCAATACCCGTCCGTCATTCAATCGCATTCGGGGACCATAGGTATTGAAAATACGAATAATACGTGTTTCCAAGCCGTGATACGTATGATAAGCCATTGTCATTGCTTCCATAAAACGTTTTGCTTCATCGTAAACTCCCCGTGGTCCAACAGGATTTACATTGCCCCAATATTCTTCAGTTTGAGGATGTACCATAGGATCTCCATACACTTCAGAAGTAGAAGCCACTAATATGCGTGCTTTTTTTACACGTGCTAAGCCTAGCAAATTGTGTGTTCCAAGAGAGCTTACTTTTAAGGTTTGGATCGGGATTTTTAAATAATCAATTGGTGATGCAGGTGATGCAAAATGTAGGATGTAATCCAAATTACCCGGAACAAAAACAAATATAGAAACGTCATGATGATAAAATTCAAAATGTTCGAGTTTCATTAAATGTTCAATATTTTTAAGATCTCCTGTAATCAGATTATCCATACCTATTACATGGTAACCTTCTTTAATGAATCTATCGCATAGGTGTGAACCCAAAAAGCCTGCCGCACCGGTAATTAATATTCGTTTCATATACAAAATTTTAAAATTGTTGATTTATTGATCTGCAAACAGTTTATTTTTAAATTTTACAAATCAAAAAAGCAATTATCATTTCACTATCGCTCTACCGATAGAACAATAATAATATCCAAGTTCCTTCATTTGCTCTATTCCATATAAATTACGTCCGTCAAATATGACTTTGTTTTTTAGTAATGAACTTACTTTTTCAAAATCAGGTGTGCGAAACAAACTCCATTCCGTTGTAATTAATAAAATATCCGCATTCTGTAAGGCATCGTATTCATCTATCGCATAGGTAATTTTATTACCAATTAAGTTACGCACATTATTCATTGCCTCCGGATCGTAGGCCGATATGCTGGCACCTTCTTTCAAAAGTTCTTCAATAATATATAATGAAGGCGCTTCGCGAATATCATCCGTATCCGGTTTAAATGCTAATCCCCATAAAGCAATTTTTTTACCTTTCAAATTATTATTAAAATAGTTTTTAATTTTAGGGATAATGACTGTTTTTTGTTTGTTGTTAATATCCATTACAGCATCCAAAATTTTAAAATCATAATTTACATCATGTGATGATTTTGCAAGTGCCTGAACATCCTTAGGGAAGCAACTTCCACCGTAACCGATACCCGGGAATAAAAATCGTTTACCGATACGATCATCAGAACCAATACCAATACGAACAGCATCAACATCCGCACCAAGCTTTTCACAGAGATTTGCAATCTCGTTCATAAAAGTAATTTTTGTCGCTAAAAAAGCATTTGCTGCATACTTCGTTAATTCAGCGGATTTCTCATCCATAAAAACAATAGGATTTCCCTGCCGAACGTATGGTTTATAAAGTTCTTCCATTATTTTGCGTGCCTTTTCCGAACTGGTTCCGATAACTACTCTGTCGGGCTTCAAAAAATCATCAACGGCAAAACCTTCCCGCAAAAATTCAGGATTTGAAACTATATCAAATTCACATTTAGCATTTTTTGAAACAGCCTCTCTTACTTTATCAGCAGTACCAACCGGAACAGTACTTTTATCCACAATAACTTTATACTCTTTGATAATTTTTCCTAAATCGGAAGCAACACCAAGTATATAGCTTAAATCGGCAGAGCCATCTTCCCCAGGAGGAGTTGGTAATGCGAGAAAAATAATCTTTGCATTTTCAATTGCTTCCGCAAGATTGGTAGTAAATGTTAAGCGACCTTGTTTGATATTTCGTTCGAATAATAAATCTAAATGTGGTTCATAAATAGGCACAACACCCGACTGCATTTTTTTAATTTTATCCGCATTAATATCAACACAGATAACATGATTCCCTGTTTCAGCAAGGCACGTGCCTGTTACTAATCCTACGTATCCTGTTCCTACAACTGTTATGTTCATAATTTAATTTTAAATTTAATATTTCTAGAATTCTATAATTTTTATTTACAAAATTCCAAAACGGAATCCGTAATATATTTTAATGTTTCTTCGTCTAACTCAGTATGCATAGGAAAAGAAACAACAGATGCACAAAGTTTTTCTGTTACAGGGAAATCTCCGGCTTTGTAACGAGGATCCAAATACGCTTTCTGCAAGTGCAATGGAATAGGATAATAGATCATTGCGGGAATATCTCTGCTTGCTAAAAATTCACGTAACCCATTTCTATCAACATCCTTTAATTGTACTGTGTATTGATGAAACACATGTGTAGAATACTTAGCCCTTGCCGGTGTTTTAAGTTTCGGATTATTTGCAAATGCCCTATCATAATAGTCGGCAGCTTTATTACGTTCCGTCGCATAATTATTAAGGTCGCGTAATTTAATTCTTAAAATTGCCGCCTGAATACTATCTAATCGGGAGTTAACACCTATTACATCATGTATATACTGTACCGATTGCCCATGGTTAGCAATTTTTCTGATTTTTGCCGCAAGTGTGTCATCATTAGTAAAAATGGCTCCACCATCCCCATAACAACCTAAATTTTTAGATGGGAAAAACGATGTACAGCCTATTGTCCCAATTGTTCCTGCTTTTTTAACTGTTCCGTCGTTGTAAAAATAATTGGCGCCAATAGCTTGTGCATTGTCTTCAATAACATACAAATTATATTTTTTTGCCAGTGCCATTATTGCTTCCATATTTGCACACTGTCCGAATAAGTGAACAGGCACAATTGCTTTGGTTTTAGGGGTGATTGCTTTTTCAATAGCAGCAATATCAATATCAAAAGTATCAGGGATAACATCTACAAGTACAGGTTTCAGTCCTAATAAGGCAATTACTTCTGCCGTTGCCACGTAAGTAAAATCAGCAGTAATTACTTCATTACCAGATTTTAGATCAAGTGCCATCATGGCAATTTGCAAGGCATCAGTGCCATTTGCACAAGGAATTACATGCTTTACACCTAAAAAATTTCCCAGTTCTGATTGAAATGCTTTTACTTCAGGTCCATTGATAAATGCAGTGTTATTGAGTACATTTTGTATGGAAGTATCTACTTCCGTTTTTATTTTTAAGTATTGACTCTTTAAGTCAACCATCTGAATTTTTTTTGCGATCTTTTCCATCTTGTAGTTTTAGTTTTACGAGTGCGAATATAATGAATATATAGAAAATTGCAGGGCAAATCCGGGTTTTAATTTGTGTAAAAAATGTACATTTGACTATTCCTTTTGATAATGAAAAAAAACTATTTTCTTTTCCTTTTTACACTCCTCGGTTTTTACTTTTCGTTTGCACAAGATTTAAGGCAGATCAAGCATTTCGGGAATAACAAAGGGCATCTAAAAATGTTTCTGCAAGCACCGCCTACCATTGATAACTCAATGCCGGCTCCATTAGTCGTTGTTTTGCATGGGTGTTTACAATGTGCCACCAAGGTACAAAAGCAATCAGGCTGGAGTAAGTTGGCAGATGATAATGGATTTTTTGTTTTGTATCCACAACAGCGAATCTTCAATAATCCGGAACGGTGTTTCAGATGGTATAAAAGAAAACATACAAATAAAAACAGCGGAGAAAATTATTCCATTAAACAAATGGTGGATTATGTGAAAAGCAATTATAATATTGATTCTTCAAGGGTTTTTATTACCGGATTATCCGCAGGAGCGGCAATGAGTGTTATCATGATGGCAGATTACCCCGAAACATTTAACACAGGAGCTATTTTTGCAGGTGGACCCTACAAATCCGGAAATGGAATGATTACCGGAATGATGGCATTAGCAGGCTGGAGAGTAAAATCTGCTGAACGATGGGGAAACATTGTTCGCAAACAAAACCCTGACTACAAAGGGGAATACCCAAGAATGATTATTTATCAAGGTGACAAAGACTGGATAGTGAATAAAAGAAATGGGATAGAACTTATGAAACAATGGACCAGCCTACATCACATTGGAACACAACCAACTGAAACAATAGATTCTTACGTAAATATAAATGATATTCAACGTAATGCCTATGACAATAGCCTCCATAAAGAGGTTGTTGTTTTTTATAAAGTAAATAAATTGGGTCATGCTTTGTTGATAGACCCCGGAAAATGCAAATACCAGGGAGGCAGTAGAGGATTTTTTTCGAAAAATAAAAATTATTTTTCTACATTATGGACCGCATACGATTTCGGATTAATTACTGTTCCTGAAATTAAGGGACCACATCGTGTTTTCTTAAAACAAGCAGTAAGCTATTCGGTTCCAATGACTATAGGATCAAGTTATGAATGGAGCTATCCATCTGATTGTAAACTGGAAGGAGAGCAAAACACCAACACAATCAAATTAAATTGGGGAGCAGTAAGTGGGAATATTAATGTTACCGAAACCGATGCCAACAATTGTAAAAGACAATATAAAACATTGTTTGCAACGTTAAATGATTTGAAATAATAAAAACAATATAGTTGATAAGTTTGTCCGGAGTTTATCAATCAAATTTCTATATTACCGTATTTTTACTGACTCTTTTTTATTATGAAAAAAAATAATTTTCTTTTTACGTTATTTTTTCTTTTTGCAATCAATTTGTTTGCCCAGGTAAGTGTAAAAGATTCATCTATATTCAGTCCTTTGATTGGATTTTCTTATAGTTACCAAATTCCTGACGGAGATATGGCTAAACGCTTTGGCAACAGCTCCTCTGTTCAATTGAATCTTGATTTTAAGACACAAAAACAATGGATATTTGGCATTAATGGGACTTATTTTTTCGGGAAAGATATTAAGGAAGCCGGCATTTTTGATAGC
This sequence comes from Bacteroidia bacterium, assembly GCA_036170475.1. Taxonomy (GTDB): domain Bacteria; phylum Bacteroidota; class Bacteroidia; order 2-12-FULL-35-15; family 2-12-FULL-35-15; genus 2-12-FULL-35-15. Next base: position 7,422 of record JAVHPE010000078.1, read on the forward strand.
ATTTCGACACCTGATGGCTATATAATCAGTCAGAGTGGTGAATTTGCAGATGTACGTTTATATGAACGAGGATTTACAATTTCTGTAACAGCCGGTAGATTATTTGCATTAAATATTCCAAATCCAAATTCAGGAATTGTTTTTAATATAGGTCTGGGTTTTATGCAGCATAAAATCCGTATTGAAACGATTGGCAACAATGTTCCTCAATTAACAACCACTTATAAAAAGGGATATGACCGGTTATCAAATGGCTTATTGTTAAGTGAAAATTTAGGTTATTTATATTTAAGTAATAACAGGCTTGCAAATTTTTATATTGGTTTTGAATGTATGCAAGGCTTTACAAAAAGCCGACGAAGTTTTGATTTTGATTTGATGAAACAGGACACTCAAAAACGACTGGATATATTATATGGAGGCAAAATCACATGGATTTTGCCATTGTATAAAAAAGCTCCACAGGCATTTTATTATTATTAAATAAAAAAAAGAATGAGATAAAAAATGAAAATAGTATATACATCCTCTATCTATCTTTATCTTTTCGCAATTCGTGTCGCAGCGCTATTTAATCCAAAAGCTAAATTATGGGTTAAGGGCAGAAAAGATATTTTTCAAAAACTAAAATCAGAACTTCAAGACTCCCAACTCTCAATTCAAAACTCACAACTGATTTGGTTTCATTGCGCCTCTTTGGGAGAGTTTGAACAGGGGCGTCCTTTGATGGAAGGAATAAAACAAAAAAATCCTCAAACAAAAATTCTACTTACTTTTTTTTCGCCTTCGGGTTACGAGATACGAAAAAATTATAGCGGAGCAGATTACATTTTTTATTTACCAATGGGAACACCTTCATCTGCAAAAAAATTTATTGAAATAGTAAAACCCAATGTCGCAATTTTTGTAAAATATGAGTTTTGGTTTCATTATTTGAGCGAGCTAAAAAAACAACATGTTTCCACCTATTTGATATGTGGAATTTTCAGGGAAGATCAATATTTTTTTAGAAATTACGGATCGTGGTTTCGTAAACAATTCAGCTCATTTACTTATTTTTTTTTACAGGATGAGCCTTCAAAACTACTACTGAACTCAATCGGTTATATAAATGCGACTGTTGCAGGAGATACGCGATACGACAGAGTTTTTGAAATTGCCAATAATGCAAAGTCAATTGATAGTGTAAAACAATTTGTGAGTGGTAAAAAAATAATTATTGCAGGAAGCACCTGGGAGGAAGACATAAAAATAATTTCAAGTTTCAGGTTTCAGGTTGCGGGTTATAAATTAATTATTGCTCCCCACAAGATTGATGAACCCACTATACAATCAACGATTCAACAATTCAACAATTCAGCAATAATAAGATACTCACAAGTCAATGAACAAAATGTAAAAGCCGCGGATGTATTAATTATTGATAATATTGGTATGCTTTCATCCTTATATCAATATGGTACAATTGCTTTTATTGGTGGAGGTTTCAGGACAGGACTCCATAATGTTTTAGAAGCCGCAACATTTGGTTTACCGGTAATCTTTGGTCCTAATTATGATAAATTTATTGAGGCAAAAGAACTAATTCAGGCAGGCGGAGCATTTTCTATTTCATCGGCAGATGAATTAATAAAAACCATTGATTTATTAAATCATCCCGATGTATTAAAGATGGCCTCTTTCAGCTCAAAAAATTATGTTTCGTCACGTACCGGTGCGACTGACAAGATTTTAAAAGCTGTTTTTAACAGATGAATTCATAAAATTAAATAAACATTATCTTTGAAAAATATTTTCAATAAACGAATAAGTTAATTAACCACGAATGGCACGAATACTCACAGGAGTGCAAAGTACAAACATTCCTCATTTGGGAAATATTTTAGGTGCAATCATGCCGGCAATTGAGCTATCGAAGCAAGCCGGGAATGAATCACTTTTTTTTATCGCAGATTTGCATGCATTAACAACTATTAAAGATGCGGCATTTTTAAAAAACAGTTCGGATGCTGTTGCTGCCACCTGGCTTGCATTTGGTTTCGATACGGATAAAAACATTTTTTACCGTCAGGGTGATGTAACTGAAGTATGTGAATTAATGTGGTATTTGAATTGTTTTACTCCCTTTCCGATGTTAGCAAATGCACATTCCTTCAAAGATAAATCTGAGCGTTTATCGGATGTAAATGCTGGTTTGTTTACCTATCCGGTATTAATGGCTGCTGATATTATTTTGTATGATGCGGATTTAGTGCCTGTTGGTAAAGACCAAATGCAACACCTCGAAATGACAAGGGATATTGCTGAAAAATTTAATTTTAAATATGGTGAAGTGTTTGTGATACCTCAAGCAAAAATTGATGAATCAGTAATGATTGTTCCAGGTACTGACGGGCAAAAAATGAGTAAATCCTTGAACAATTTTATTAATATTTTTCTGCCTGAAAAAGAATTAAAAAAAGTGGTGATGAGTATTATTACCGATGCTACTCCTCTTGAAGCAGCTAAAAATACTGATACTTGTAATGTATTTGCCTTGTATAAATTAATTGCAACGGATCAACAAATTAATGAAATGCGCGAAAACTATTTACGAGGTGGTTATGGTTATGGTAGTGCAAAAACGGCTTTATACGAATTGCTGTTGGAGAAATTTAAAAGCCAACGCGAACTATATTTTTATTATATGAATAATCGTAATGAATTGGATGCCAAGCTAAAGACAGGTGCTGATAAAGCACGTGTGATAGCAAAGACTACTTTAAAAAGAGTAAGAGAAAAACTTGGATTTGGCAGGTGCTAAACTTTCACAAGATATAAATACGTAAATACAAACGGCGCAGACATTATTAAGCTGTCAAAGCGGTCTAAAATTCCTCCATGCCCTGGCAGTATGTTCCCGGAATCTTTTACATTGATACTGCGTTTAAAAAGTGATTCAACCAAATCACCTAATGTACCAACCACTATTAAAATAGTAGCAATTACCATCCAATCCATTCGATCGATACTTGTATACCATCCTGAAATAAGATATGCAACACCGTAACTTATTATAGCGCCACCAATGCTGCCTTCCCATGTTTTTCCGGGTGATATGCGGGGGAATAATTTGTGCTTCCCCATGGCTGACCCAACCAGATAAGCGCCTGAATCACACGTCCAAAGAATAAAGAAAAAACCAAAGAGTAGTTCATAATTATACGTTTGAGTAGTAGTGGTTATGTAATTCAATAATGAAAACGGAAAAGCAACATAAATTATTCCCAACAAAGTGCATGCAATATTCTGAAATGGATTTTCGGCTTTTAAATAAAGTTCGATAATAAAAATAAGAAAGAGAACAGGAATATTTATCAATAAAATCTGGAGACTGAAAAAGCCCATACAAACCCATGCATTGCTTGCGAATAATATTGCACCAGCGATTGTTCCAATTATTTTCCGAGGTTTATTTCCTCCTTTTTCGGATAAAGTATAGAATTCCCATACCCCAAAAATGGTAATTACAAAAAACAAAACTGAAAACGAAAGTTGATTCCAATAAGTGCAACCTAAAAGTACAGTTACAAACACTGCTGCGGTGAGAGTACGTTTTACGAAATTATTCATTCGGTAGTTTTTATTAGCATTGTTGCTCAATGCGTAAAACTATTGAAAAAAAACATGTAAAGCAATAATGATTGAATTGGAAAATTAGTAGCAAAAAACAGCCCCTTTTAAAACAAAAAAACGAAGCCCTTTTTTAAGGCTTCGTTTTTCAAAATAAAAAATAATATAGATAAGGCTATGAATTACTTTCAGTCAATTGCTTACTTTCTTGTGCTTTTGCGATTCCCTCCATGGAAATGCAAGAGCAAATTAAATTTCTATCTCCATACGCATTATCGATTTTACTTGAGCTTGGCCAGAATTTATTGTTCTCTATCCATTTCAATGGGAATGCGGCTTTTTGTCTGCTATAAGCCTTGTTCCAATTATCACTCAAAAGCATTTTTGCAGTATGAGGAGCATTTTTAATGACATTATCTGCCTTATCAAATTTCCCGGCAGCAATCTCATTAATTTCTTTTTTGATGGAAATCATTGCTTCGCAGAAACGGTCAAGTTCCGCTTTACTTTCACTTTCGGTAGGTTCCACCATTAAAGTATCATGCACAGGAAAAGAAATTGTTGGTGCATGAAAACCGTAATCCATTAGGCGTTTACCAATATCGCCTACCTCAACATTGGTTTCTTTTTTAAAGGTAGTGCAATCTAAAATCATTTCATGAGCGCAAAAACCATTTTTACCGGAATATAAAGTTGGGTAATGATCTTTGAGTTTCGTTTTGATATAATTGGCATTTAAAATGGCTGTTTTTGTTGCCAGTGTCAAACCTTCGCCACCTAACATTTTAATGTACCCATAAGAAATCAGGAGAATTAACGCGCTGCCATAAGGAGCGGAAGCTACGGCTGTACTTTGTTTTTGCCCTATGGCTTTTAATTGTGAATGTGTTGGTAAATAAGGAACAAGATGTTTAGCGACCCCTATTGGTCCAACGCCAGGTCCCCCTCCGCCATGCGGTATTGCAAATGTTTTATGAAGGTTTAAGTGGCATACGTCTGCCCCAATGTTACCGGGACTAGTCAAGCCTACCTGTGCATTCATATTGGCGCCATCCATGTAAACCTGTCCGCCATTATCGTGAATAATTTTAGTGATATTTTTAATTCCTTCTTCATAAACACCGTGTGTAGAAGGGTAAGTAACCATCAGGCAGGCTAAATTTTCTCTGTTTTCATCCGCTTTTGTTTTTAAGTCGAGGGCATCAATATTCCCTTTCGCATCACATTTAACGATAATAATTTTCATGCCCGCCATAGCTGCGGAAGCGGGATTAGTGCCGTGTGCGGAAGAAGGAATAAGAACCACATTACGGTGTTTGTTTCCCATCGCAATATGATAAGCGCGTATTACCATTAATCCGGCGTACTCTCCTGAAGCACCTGAATTTGGCTGGAAACTCATGGCGGAAAATCCGGTTATTTCGCATAGATCTTTTTCTAATTGACTAATTATTTCTAAGAATCCTGGTACTTGATCCTGAGGAACAAAGGGATGGAGGTTAGCAAATTCGGGCCAGGTAATAGGCAGTAATTCGGATGCCGCGTTTAATTTCATGGTGCAAGAACCCAATGAAATCATGCTGTGTACAAGCGACAAATCCTTGTTTTCTAAGCGCTTGATGTAACGCATCATTTCAGTTTCGCTGTGATAGTCGTTGAAAACGGAATGAGTTAAATAAGTTGAAGTTCTTTTAAACGCGGATGTCGCAATCAACTTAGAGGATAACATTTCGGCTTTTTTTGCTTGTATCCCCAGAGTAGTTGAAAAAACTTTTAATATTCTATCAATATCATTTTCGTTGCAGGTTTCATCAATTGAAATAGAGAGGTGTGTTTCATCAATATATCGGAAATTTATCTCATTTATTACTGCCATTTGTTGAATAAATTTTGCATCTTTTACTTCCACAACAATGGTATCGAAGAATAAATTAGTTTTGATTTTGCAGCCAATGTTTTTTAGTTCAATGGCAAGGGTATATGCATTATCATGTATATCCTGAGCGATAGCCTTTATTCCTTTGGATCCATGATAAACGGCATACATGCTGGACATGATAGCTAAGAGTGCCTGAGAGGTACAAATATTTGAAGTCGCTTTTTCACGTTTGATATGTTGTTCACGCATTTGCAAAGCCATACGAAATGCAGGTTTGCCATCAGCATCAATGGAAACACCAATTATTCGTCCGGGAATGTTTCTTTTGTATTCTTCTTTACATGAAAAGAAAGCGGCATGAGGACCACCAAATCCCATGGGAATTCCAAAGCGTTGTGAATTACCTACAACACAATCAGCTCCCCATTCGCCAGGAGGCGTTAAAAGAGCAAGTGCCATTAAATCACTTGCAACACATACCTGTACCCCATTTGATTTCGCATTGGAAATAAAAGAGGAGAAATCATTTACCTCTCCATTTACATCGGGGTATTGAATAAGTGCGCCAAAATAACTCGCATCAAAATTTATTTCTGTATGCTCTCCGACAACCAATTCGATATTAAATGGGGCGGAACGGGTTCTTAAAACATCGATGGTTTGTGGAAAACAGTTTTCAGAGACAAAAAATTTATTTGCGGCATTTTTTTGTTTTTCCTTACTGCGGTACCCAAAGAACATAATCATTGCTTCCGCCGCTGCTGTTCCTTCATCTAATAAAGAGCAATTAGCGAGAGGCATGGCAGTTAGATCCATTACCACTGTTTGAAAATTTAATAATGCTTCCAAACGTCCTTGCGAAATCTCAGCTTGATAGGGAGTATAAGATGTGTACCAGCCCGGGTTTTCTAAAATATTTCGTTGAATTACCGCAGGGAGAATTGTATTATAATATCCTAAACCAATATAGGTGTGAAACAATTTATTTGTGCTTGCAATTTTTCGTAACTCTTGTTGGTATTGGTATTCTGAAAGTCCGATGCCAATATTCAAAGGTTTAGCTAAACGAATATCTGCCGGAACTGTTTTGTCAATTAATTCATCTAATGTAGAAACGCCAATTGTTGTAAGCATTTCCTTTAAAGTTATTTCAGTTGTACCGTTATGGCGATTAATAAATTTATCTTCTTTCATTTTTTATGATTTAAAGGGTTACTTCTTTTTCTTGTTTATATTTTCCCGCCAATAAATTGGTTCTGATTATTTTGAAAACCTGTATTGTCCTGTTTACATCTTCTACTGTGTGAATAGCCGTAGGGATTAATCGTAAAATAATCATTCCTTTAGGTATTACAGGATAAACAACCATTGAACAGAATATCTGGTGGTTTTCACGCAAATCGCTTACCAATGCGGTTGCTTCGGCGATAGAGCCATTTAGATAAACCGGGGTTACAGGCGAGTTGGTGTTACCAATTTCAAATCCGGCGTCTTTCAAGCCTTTTTGCAGGGCATGTGTAATTTTCCAGAGTTGTTCACGCAATTCGGGTTTTGAACGCATTAATTCCAAACGTTTTAAGGCGCCGTAAACCATTGGCATAGGCAATGCTTTGGCGTATATTTGCGAACGCATATTGTATTTTAAAAAGAGTATCGCTTCTTTGGTACTGGCAACAAAAGCTCCGATACCGGCAAATGATTTGGCGAAAGTTCCGAAATAAAAATCAATTTCTTTCTGCACCCCTTGTTCTTCACCTGTTCCGGCACCTGTTTTGCCCATACAGCCTATTCCGTGGGCATCATCAACTAACAGGGAAAAATTAAATTGTTTTTTTAGCGCGGCAATTTCTTTTAGTTTGCCTTGATCGCCACGCATACCAAATACGCCTTCTGTTATTACTAAAATGGCACCTTTGGTTTCGTCAGTAACTTTTTTAGCACGCTCCAGTTGTTTCTTACAATCGTCAATATCGTTATGTTTAAAAACAAATCGTTTTCCCATGTGCAATCGCATTCCGTCAATGATGCAGGCATGAGCTTCAGCATCATATACAATAACATCATGGCGGTCAACAAGGCTGTCGATGATTGATAACATACCCTGATAGCCATAGTTCAATAAAAAAGCGTCTTCTTTTTGAACGTAATCGGAAATTTTGCTTTCAAACTCTTCGTGTAATTTACTATTGCCGCTCATCATGCGAGCACCCATGGGATAGGCAAGACCATATAATTTTGTGCCTTCATTATCAGCTTTTCTTACTTCGGGATGGTTGGCTAAGCCCAAATAATTATTCAAACTCCACACTAATTTTGTTTTACCATTGAAGGTCATGTTATTGCTTATTTCACCTTCTAATCTTGGGTAGGTGTAATAGCCATGTGAATAGTGAGCATGTTCACCGAGCGGTCCGAGCCGCATTTTTAATTTATCGAGAATATTCATTTTGTTGTGATTTTATGATTCGTTTAATTATGGTATATGTTTCTTACTGACTCAATAGATATTCGCTTGTAAATTTTTCCTCTTGTTCATTGCTCTTAAGTGCATGATTACGCAATGTGAGGTTAAATTTTTTAAAATCTATTGCCTGTCCATAAAGAACAACGAAGAGTTGGAACATTAGAGGCAGACACTAAATACTAAAAAGACACATTCTAAATACTAAAATTAATTCCTTGCGCCAATGGTAAGTTACTGCCGTAATTAATGGTATTTGTTTGTCTGCGCATATAAGCTTTCCAAGCATCGGAGCCTGATTCACGTCCACCACCTGTTTCTTTTTCGCCGCCAAACGCGCCACCGATTTCAGCACCCGAAGTTCCAATATTTACATTGGCAATGCCACAATCCGAACCTGCCTGAGAAAGAAATAATTCAGCTTCGCAAATATTGGTAGTGAAGATGGCGGAGGATAAGCCCTGAGGAACGCCATTTTGCATTGCAATTGCTTCTTCAATGGTTGAATATTTCATGATGTAAAGTATGGGAGCAAATGTTTCCGTCTGAACAATTTGGAATTCATTTTTTACCTCGATGATACAGGGTTTTACATAACATCCGCTTTCATAACCTTCACCGGATAATAATCCTCCTTCAACTATTATTTTCCCTCCCTCCTTTTTCGCTTTTTCAATCGCGTTTAAAAAATCATTGGTCGCATTTTGGTCAATCAATGGACCAACGTGGTTGGTTGAATCCAGCGGATTTCCAATCAGTAACTGCGAATAGGCTTTTTGCAAAACATCGATTGTCTTGTCATAAACACTTTCGTGAATAATTAATCTTCGTGTGGAAGTACATCGTTGGCCGGCAGTACCAACAGCGCCAAATACAGCACCCACAATTACCAATTTTAAATCAGCATATCCGGAAACGATGATTGCATTATTGCCACCTAATTCTAAAATAGTTTTTCCAAAACGCTCCGCGACAGTTTTTGATACATGGCGGCCAATGCGTGTTGAGCCGGTAAAGGATACTAAAGGAATACGTTTATCATTATTTATCAAATCACCTGATTCATTGCCAATGACAAGGCAACTGACACCTTCCGGAACTTCGTTGCGTTTTAATACATCTCCAATAATATTCTGACAAGCGATTGCACATAAAGGTGTTTTTGAACTTGGTTTCCAGATGCATACATCACCACAAACCCATGATAATGCGGCATTCCAACTCCATACAGCAACAGGGAAGTTAAACGCAGAAATAATTCCGACAACACCCAAAGGATGCCATTGTTCATACATGCGGTGCGATGGGCGCTCGCTATGCATTGTTAAACCATATAACTGGCGGGATAATCCAACAGCGAAATCACAAATATCAATCATCTCTTGCACTTCACCTAAGCCTTCCTGTATACTTTTCCCCATTTCATAAGAAACTAATTTTCCTAAGGAATCTTTATGCTTACGCAATTCATCTCCTATCTGCCGAACAATTTCCCCTCGTTTAGGTGCAGGAACCATACGCCATGTTTTAAACGCTTCCTCCGCAACTTTCATCACATTAAAATAATCTTCGGGAGTAGCGGCATTAATACTACCAATTAAAGCTCCATCAACCGGTGAGAACGAATCAATTTTTTTACCCTTTGTTAAAATACGTTTTAGTCCGGTAGAAGCTCCATAATTAGTTTCCCTAATTCCTAAATTATTGAGAACACTTTTTATTTCAACTTTTTTTGCTTTTAATGTTTCTGACATGGTTTGAGTATTTTTGTTTGGGTAACAAAATTAAGAAAAATCAAAGAAAGAAGATAACTATTTTTAAAAATATATCGAATCGACTAACCCATGGGTTTCAATTCAAGAGGGTTGGCATACTGTTTGGTAACCACAAGAATCAGATATCATAAGGGTGTACGACAAATATCCCTTTTAGTTTATTTTTTACCAACTCCGTTAGGAGTTAAATATTGGTAGAAGTTCTGATTCCTATAGAAATAAAAGTGTCGTAGACACGGAATATAGAATGTTTCGTTCCTGACGGAACTTTTATTGTTTCGTTGTTATTTTTTCTACCGATATAATGTTCCTACGGAACAATTCCCAAAAAAGGGAAATTTGTCGTACACCCTATCATAAAGTGAAAAAAACATTCATTTTATTTTTCTAAACCATAATTAAGGTAAGGCATTGATTGAAGATGTAGGAATTTGTCAAGAGTGTAATTTAATATTCAGAAATTAGAATTTATTACAGATAGCTTTTCGGACAAAAAATAATGCTATTTTTACCTTTATAAATAAACGCTATGAAAAATTCATTATTAAAACACGCACAAAAAATTATTGCCTGTTTTTTATTATCCATATTCATTATCTCCTGTACGAGTTCCTCAAAACTTATGAAAAGTGGTAATTACGATGCTGCAATCCATAAATCAGTAAAAAAATTGAAACATAAAAAGCAAAACGATAATGAAGTTGTTGTTTTGGAACAAGCCTATCAAAAGGCAAATGACAGGGACAGGGATAGAATTTCTTTTTTAAAGAAAGAAGGTAAACCGGATAATTGGGATGAAATTTTTGTTATATATTCTAAAATGAGTCAACGCCAGGAAATGATAAAACCATTATTTCCATTGCGAGTTACTGTTCAAAACAGAGAGGCACATTTTGATATTGTAAATTATGATGATGAAATTATTCAGGCAAAAAAAAACGCGACAGAATATTTTTATGCACATGCGCTATCACTCCTTGATAAGAAGAGTAAAACAGATGCGAGAAAAGCATATAGTGAACTACTCAAAGTGAAATCATATACCCCAAATTATAAAGATGTGGAGAAGGAATTAGTACGAGCTAAAAATTTAGGAACCAGTTATGTGCTTTTCAAAATGAAGAACACAACAGGGATTCCTCTTCCTCCATCTTTCGAAGATGAGTTGACTAAAATAAGTTTGGCGGAGTTAAATGGCGAATGGTTAAGTTATTATACCCACGAAACAAAAGGTTGGGACTATGATTATACTATTATTGTGAACATGAAAAATATAAACGTATCACCGGAAGGCATTAAAGAAACGAGATATACGGAGACAAAAATTGTTCCGGATGGCTTTCAATATGTGTTGGATTCTCATGGAAATGTAAAAAAAGATTCATTAGGAAATGATATGAAAACGCCCAAAACAAAAACTATTTCTTGTGATATTTTAGAAACCTATCAAAGTAAGAAAGCAATAATAGCAGGTACTCTCGACTATATAAATAACAATTCAGGGCAATTAATAAAAACAGATCCTATTGCCAGTGAAAAATTTTTTGAATATAGTTCTTCTGTCGCTAATGGCGATATTAATGCTCTAAAGGCTGAAACAAAAGCGAAACTGGGGAACAGACCTGTACCTTTTCCCCCTGGTTTTGATATGCTTCTGCAAGCGGGACAAACCCTGAAGGACATGGTAAAAAATATAATTTATAACAATAAAGGAATTATTAATTAACTTTTCTTATTCTCAAAACTGAGCGAAATCCATACATTTGTTCTCCATAAATAACGTAGAAAAAAAGTCACATTATGAATATAGATTTTCTTGACGGTAATGAAATGATTGCATTAGGGGCTTTTGAAGCAGGATGCAATTTTTTTGCCGGATACCCTATCACTCCGGCGAGTGCCATACTTCAACAAATGATTGATGATTTGCCAAAGCATGGCGGTGTTGCCATTCAGGCGGAGGATGAAATTGCGTCCATAGGTTTTTGTCTGGGCGCTTCCATGACTGGGAAAAAAGTGCTAACCGCTACAAGTGGTCCAGGACTTAGTTTATATTCCGAAAATATCGGTTTAGCAATTATGGGTGAAACACCAATTGTAATTGTGGATGTTCAGCGACACAGTCCGGCAACTGGCTCCGCAACCAAAGATGGTGCGAGTGATATTCAGTTTGCACGTTGGTCAACATCGGGTGGTTATCCCATCATCGCATTGGTGCCAACTACGGTGGAAGAGTGTTATACACTAACAATGCAGGCATTCAATTATGCTGAACAATATCGTACTCCGGTGTTTGTGCTGTCGAGTAAAGAAATTGGAATGACCAGAACCCGTGTGGACTGGTCAAAAATTAAGAAACCGGAAATTGTAAACAGGACTTATCACAAAGCTTCAGATGGGCAATATATTCCTTATCGTTTTGAGAAGAGTGAGGACATACCACCATTTGTGGCTTATGGAGGCGAAGAAATTACCCGTTACACAACATCCACACATGATGAAACTGGAAATTTGCTTGGCGATCCTGTAAAAATTCAGCGAATGATGGATCACCTAAACAAAAAAATTGATTCCGATAAAATTTCACTTGTTGTAAAGGATTTTGAAGAAGGTGCTGAAACGCTTATCGTTTCTTACGGCGTTACTTCCCGTACCGCAAAAGAAGCGATACAAATGGCAAGAGCAAATAACATCAAAGTTTCATCATTAATTATTCATTCAGTTTGGCCTGTTCCTGAAAAGGAAATTAGAAATGCACTGAAAAATATTAAAAAAGTGATTGTTCCAGAAATGAACCCCGGTCAATATATTTTTGAGGTACAGCGTTTCATTAACGACAATGTGAAATTGGTGGGTGTAAACACTATGGATACAAGACTTATCAATCCTGAAAAAATTTATCAGGCAATAGTGAATTTAAAAAATGTCATTTCGTACGCAGAGTGAAATCTTGTCCTACAATAACAAGATTCCTCCACTACGGTCGGAATGACTTATAGATATAAATAATTTGGAATTATTTTCAACGTTCAATTCAAAATAGAACAAAATGAGCCTTACAAAATCAACTTTCCTTTTCGAAGATAAAAAATTCCCTTTCTGTCCGGGTTGTGGGCATACCGTTAGTGCAAATGCTTTGAACAAAGCACTTGTTTCAATGGATATAGATCCTACACAAACCGTTATTGTTACCGATATAGGTTGTGTTGGATTAACCGATCATTATTTCCATATCAATGCTTTTCATGGTTTGCATGGTCGTTCGATTACTTATGCAACAGGCATTAAACTTGCCAATCCAGAGTTAAATGTGATTGTTTTGATTGGTGATGGCGGACTTGGAATTGGTGGAGGACACTTTATCAGTGCCGCTCGTAGAAATATTGGAATTACCGTTCTGGTTTTTAATAATTTTAATTATGGTATGACCGGCGGACAACATTCAACCACCACCCCTTTGAATGGAATTACTACTACCACACCGGAGGGGAATAATGAAAATCCAATGGACATTTGCGCACTGGTAGGTGCGGTAAATGGGTCGTTTGCGGCGCGGACAACTATTTATGACAAAGACTTAAATGAAACAATGATTTCCGCAATCAAACATAAAGGCTTTTCCGTTGTTGATATTTGGGAACCATGTACTGCCTATTTTACTAAAAAAAATAACATGGATAAAACCGGAATCAATGAAATGATGACCGCTTTGAGTTATGGGAAAGGAATATTAATTAACAAAGAACGAGAAGAGTTAACCGAAAAAATCAAAAAGCATACAGCGGAACAAGTTGCCAAAGTGATACCCCAACAAATAGAACCTAAACAATTCAACCATAATTTAAAAAAGAAAACAAGCCTTGTAATAGCCGGTAGCGCTGGCGAAAGAGTAATATCTTCTTCGTTTTTGTTAGCCTATTCAGGAATAATTTCAGGATTATTTGTTACACAAAAAGATGATTTCCCAATTACTGTTATGACGGGATATTCTGTTTCAGAAATTATTTTTTCTGATCAGGAAATTCTTTATACAGAAATTGATCGTCCTGATTATATGTTCATACTCTCTATGAATGGCTACGAGCGTGTTAAAAATCGTATCCAGCCAACTACCATCATCATTACTGATGAATTGCTAAACATGGAGGAATTGCTAAAAGGAAAGGTTGATTCCAAAAATATTATAAAAATTCCTATTGTAAAAGAAGCAAGAATCATTGATAAAAATTATGCTATAATGATTGGTTTAGCTGCATTCCTGCAACATTCAAAATTATTTAACCAGGAAGCTTTTGTTGAAGCGATTAACACAAAAAACAAACCCGCGTTTATTGAAAAAAGTCTGCAAGCCATTGAAATTGGACAAAAGATGCTTGTTGATTATGTGGTAGGTTAAGTGTTGTGGCTGTTCCAACTACAATGCCTGTTTTTAGGAAATAAAATCAAAAAAACAATGCTTAAGATGAGATTTTCCAATCCAATTCCAAATCCCAGTTAGGTCTGGTATTAATAGGCTCGGCATTGTAAATTACTTTTTCCGGCTGTCGCTTTTTTAGAAGATCTCCAGTATCCCATTTATAATTTGCATTAGTATCATAAATAATTTTTATTTTATATTTTTTAGGGTACAGATATTCCCAGAAAAGTGTTTCTGATTTTTTTATGTTGCTTATACGTACTGGGTTTTCTCTTTCATCAATAAGCTGTACAACATAGTTACCCTTAGTTTCAGGGATCTCTATTTTTAATTTAAGTGTTCCATAAAATTTTTGTTCCCTTGTTTTGAAATCAATTTTAATAGTATCATTTGTTAATCCAAAAATATCGGTAAATGTACCGGGTGGAATTAATAAATGATAGTTGGTGTTTTCTTTAAAAACAACAGGACCCGATTTTTCCACGCCCCCACTAATTACCCTCTTGATATTAAGTGAAATAGTATTGTTTGATTCCTGGCGATAAAATAAATTTTTATAGTCTTTCTGCAGAATGGTGTCTTCAAAAAGTTTAATCTCCGGATGTATGTTTTTAAATAAATTGGAATCTATCGGATGGTTAAAAGAAATTTTAAACTCCGCACTTAAATCAAAACCCTGATTTCCGGCAGGGCTATTCAATAATGCTAATTTTAAGGGATTCTTTTTGTTTTTTAAAGCCTCCTCTTTTTTAATCATTTTATACTCCAATGTATCCAATATTTTATACCCATTATTTACCAGAAGAATGATTGAATCTTTATCAGCATTTCTAAACCAATAGTTGAGAGTGTCTTTGTTTTTTGAATACTCGAGAAAAATGTCTTTATCATTCATTCGCTGATTAAGGGGTTTAATACTAATACTATCAGCCGATTTACTAAAAATAAAAACAATTTTTCCGTACGAGTTATAAATAGATTTTTTTAGAAAAAGTTTTTTAACAGGCTCCTGAAATACATCCAGTAAAATTGTCGCATTTTTAGAAACATCCATCAAAGAATCCATAAAACCAATACTTTCAGTTTCGCTGTCATACTTATAATTGGCATTTGTTTCTTTTAAGGCAAGCAATTTATAGTTGCTCTTCCGGACATTATCAATTTGAAAAGTGCCATCATCTTTTGTTTTTGCAAAGTAATCAGGTTTGTTTTTATAGATAACACTATCTCTAAAATCACTGTAAAGCATCACTAAAATACCCTTTTCAGTTTTGTGATCAAAGGCATTTTCTATTTTACCTTTTACGATTAATGAATCGATAAAACTGCCGGTAGAAAAAATATATTTAAAATTTCCCTTGGGATTGTTTTCATGAATATCCTGCAAAGCATTGCCAAAATTGATGGCATAAGTTGTGTTGGGTTTAAGTTTTTCTTCCTTATCAAAATCAATACTCAGTGTTTTGTTTTTTACCATAATATCAGGCGTGTTTTCCAGTGGAGGTGATATGATAAGCTGATTATTCAAATCTTTCAACTGAATAAATTCATCAAAAAGTATTTCGATGGATTTTGATTTGAAATTTAGTGATGCGCTATCAGGAATATATTTTACCACTTCGGGAGGGCTTATATCTTTTTTCCCTCCACCGGGTGCTACCACTTGGGCGCAGGAATAGATTAATGTGCTGATGAGAAGGTATATCAATGTGCTGATTATCCGATGTGCTGATGTGCTGATGTGCTGATGGTCTGATGTGCTGATGAGCTGATGTGTTGATGTACTGATGTGCTGATGTGCTGATGTGCTGATGTGTTGATGTGCTGATGTGCTGATTAAGCGATGAGCCGATGATTGGACTTGGAAAAAGATTCGTTTTTTCATACTTAAATTATTACACAAGCATATCGGTACATCAGCATACCGATACATCAATACATCCGGTAATTATTTCTATTACCTTCTGCAAATAAGTTCTATCCGTTTCATCAAAATTAGCAAGATTTTCGCTATCAATATCCAAAATTAAAATGACTTCCCCTTTTTTGTTAAATGTCGGCAACACAATTTCTGATTTTGATAATGCGCTACAGGCAATGTGTTCGGGGAATAGATCAACATCGTCTACAATAATTGTTTTTTTTAACTCCCAGCATTTCCCGCAAACACCTTTGCCGTATGGTATACGTGTACAAGCAACCGGACCTTGAAATGGTCCCAAAACTAATTCCGCACCCTTTCCAAGTATACTCAAAGTACTTGAAGAGGAAGGAATAGTGCGTGTATTTTTTACAAAATAAATACCAACCCAATGCAAATGAAATGAAAATTTCAATGCCGCTATTATATTAGAAAGATTAGCAATACTATCTCTTTCTCCTTCAATCAATGACTTAATTTGAGGAATAAGTGACTCGTATTGTTCCTTTTTTGTAAACCCCGAAACACTAATTGTTTCAATCATTTTATTGCAATTAGGGCTACAAAGATATAAAAGCCCTACAATAAACTCTCCCGGAGAGGAAACATTTAGCTTCAATCTTTTTCATTGGGCAGGAACAGCTTAGTGATCGGCATAAGCCATACAAACAATACTTACTTTTACACCAGGGACTTTTAATAAGGTGTGAGCACAAGCTTCCAGCGTTGCACCCGTAGTAATAACATCATCTACCAAAAGGACATGCTTACCCTCTAAGGCAGTAGCATCACGCACTTGAAAAATTGATTCAACATTTTCCCATCGATTAAATCGTGATTTTTTGGTTTGTGTCTCGGATTCTACAGCACGATAAAGTGTTTTTAAGTCCGCTTTCACATTCATGCTTTCCGCCAAACCTTCAGCAAAACAATCGCTTTGGTTATAGCCTCGTTTCCTTTGTCTTTTAGGATGTAAGGGTACCGGGATGATGGTATCTACACAGTTGAAATCATCACAATATTTGAGTTCATAACCATATAATTTCCCAACAGAAACACCTATGTGCTGTTGTCCTTTGTATTTTAACTGATGAATTAAATGCTGAACCTTCCCTCCTTTATTAAATCCATAAAAAGCGGCAGCAGAAAAAATAGGCACACGTCCCCAGAAAATTTTTGCAATGGGATTGTTATTGTATAAATGAAAGTTTGTCTTTGGTAAATAGTAAGCACAGTAGGTACAAATACTTTGTTCGTTTTTATATAAACTTTTCCCGCAGGAAACACAAACGTGTGGAAATATTAACGCAATAAAATCGTTCAACATAACGTTTGCTCAGAACAGTTAAATTTTGTTACTTTTGCATTATAAAATTAATCATATTTATTATGGAAAATAGTCAGAAAGAAGAAAAAAAATCAAACAATAAACTGTTCATTATTTTATTGATTTTATTATTGATAGGAAACGGTACGTTTATCGGGCTTTGGTTGCACGAACGAGGACGTGCGAATACGGAAGTGATAATAAAAGAACAGGTTACGCTGGAACGTGATAATGTAAAGACTGATTTGCTTGAATTACAAGAGGAATACGCTACACTGCAAACAAACGACAAAGCTATGCAGGTAGAATTAGAAGCAAAGCGTACTGAAATTGCTGAATTACTTGTGCAAGCCGATAAACATAAAGATGATGCATATATTATTTCCAAGCTCCGTAAAGAAACCAACACCTTGCGTAAAATCATGAAACATTATGTGGTGGAAATTGATTCATTAAATACGTTAAACCATGTAATCTTAGCTGAAAAAGATAAAGTAAGTGCGGATCTGCATGCGGAAAAAGGAATTACCAGTAAGCTTTCAAAAGATAAAGACGCTTTACAAAGCACTGTAAATTTAGGCTCCATATTGAAAGCGACAAAGCCCGTCGCTAAAGGTGTTAAGTTTAAATCAGGAGGTAAAAAGGAAGTGGAAACGGAACGAGCATCACGTGTTGAAAAAATTAAAGTTTCCTTTGTTTTAGCCGAAAACAGAATTGCAAAAAGTGGTGAAAAGCCTGTGTATGTCCGTATTGTTTCACCCGATGGAAAAGAGATCTGCAAATCACCTGATGAAGGGAATATGTTTAGTTTCAATGGTTCGAAGGGATATTTTGCCGGAAGAGAAGATGTGGAATATAAAAATGAAGAACTTGCTGTTGATGTCTTTTGTGAAAGTCCTAACCCATTTATTCCCGGCAAATATATTATTACCATTGGGTGTGATAATGTTATTATTGGAGAGACAAGTGTTACTTTAAAATAATTAGTTCTTTGGTGTTGTATTATTTTTTATAAAAGAGCCACTTGTGAAATTTCATGAGTGGTTTTTTTATTATGGGAATTACAACTTACCTGTTAGGAACCAATCTTAGGCATTAATTTTGTTTCAAGCGTAAGCAATAAAAGGATCTTAAAATTATCTTTATGAGATTATTACTAATCATTTCGCTGTTAATTCCCTTTGTTATTAGGGCACAAGATACTTTGCCCGAATTAAACCAGAAAATAGTTCAATATGTTGAACAGAATAAAGGCAAGAAAGTTGGTCGTGGAGAATGTTGGGATTTAGCTGCGCAAATTCTTGATCGGGAGAATGCTCAATGGGATCACCGGTTTGTATTCGGCACGAAAATAAATTCTGATAATTCTATTATTTTCCCTGGAGATATCATTCAATTTAAGGGTGTTAAAACTTCAACAGGACTGAAGGCAATACAACATACTGCAATCATTTATAAAATAAATGCGGATGGTAAATTTATTGTAGCGGAACAAAATGCAAATGGGAAAAGAAAAGTTATGTTTAATGAATTTGACAGGAAAACAATTATTAAGGGACAAATTTTTATTTACCGACCTGTACAATAGCTTCCTATGGCTACACTAACTAATTGTTTCTAAATAACCAGCTTTCCGGATCCAGTTTTATCTGTCCTTTCCAGATTTCAAAATGCAATACTGTTTTAGCGTCTTCATCATCAAAAACAATAGAACCGATATTTTCTTTTGTTTTTATTTTATCTCCCACTTTTACATACACATCTTTTAAATTAGAGTAGATCGTCAAAAATTCTCCATGACGTATTAAAATAAATTGACCAGAACCGGGCATGTTTACAACGGCTTTTACCTCTCCATCAAATACCGCACGGGCTAAAGATCCGGTACTTGTAGTGATGTCGATACCATTATTGTTGATATCAATATTTGGCATAAGAGGGTGGGGGTGAACTCCAAAATGCTCACTAACAATGCCTTTTACAACGGGCCATGGAAGTTTATTTTTATTACTTAAAAAGGAATTGGAAAGTTGTTGTGATTCAGGAGTTAAAATTAATTTTTCTGGTCTTGGCTTATTGGCAGTTACAGCCTCTTTTTGCATCTTTTCAAGCTCTTTTTGAATTACCCGTTGAATAGCCTGTTCCAGTTTCTGAGCATCTTTTTTCTTTTTTTCTAAATCTTTTTTGAGTTTACCTTCTTGTTCCTGAAGTTGAGAAAACACTTGTTCTTTCTCTGTTTTTTCTGAAGTAAGGTTTTGTTTTTCTACTTGCTCGCTGGACAGTAAAACACGTTGGTCAGATTTTTTGGCTTCTAAATCCTGAACTTTTTCATCCAGATTTTTTTTCGTATTAGTAATCATTTCGGCCTGCTTATGCCTGTAATTGCTGTATTGCTGAAGATACTTCAAACGCATAAATGCCTGATCAAAATCTTTGGCGGCAAAAATAAACATTAACCTGCTATAGGCGTCTTGATTTTTATAGGCATAATAAATCATCTTTGCATATTCAGATTTTAATTTTAGTAAATCGTTTTGCAGTCCTCTGATAGATTCATTGTTTTGACTTATCTGGCGATTAAGAACTCCAATTTCACCGTTAACAACAGCAATTAATTCCTCTCGTTTTTTTATTTTTTCGTTTAACGCTATTAGCTGGCTTAAGGAATGTTTTTTATTTTTTTTTGTTTCAGCAAGCAACTGGTTGGTGTATTCAATTTCATTTTGCAATTGTTTTTTTTTGTTTTCTAAATCTTTTTTGGTTTGTTTTTGAGCCATACAAGGAACAGTATTTAGCAGCGCTAAACACCATAATACAATAAGCAACAGCTGCCTATTGCTTTTCCTTGTAAGTAATTTGCTCATAGTTATCCGGGATTTTGAAAGGGAAACTTTGTTCTTCGTTTAACCGTGGTTTAGTATAATGAATATCAATCTTAATACTTTTTTGTGCTTTAATTGAATAATTCATTTGCAAGGGAAATAATTGTGTCGAATCCACTTTTGTGTATTCAGAAAAGCCAGCGTCAAAGCTTCTGTCGGGATTAAAATCGTAAAATAAAATGCGTGAAATTTTAAATGTTTCGGGAATCAAATAAATACTTTGAGCCAGCTCTTTTAATTCTTTTCCTTTTTCCATTACCCTGCGAAGCTTATATTTTCTGATAGTTCCCAGTGTGTATTGACAATTGTCAACTCCAGATTTAATTTTTTCATCTTCATTATAAAATGCCACGCTATTGCCAACCAATAATGATTGAAGCATTTCAAAATCCAACTGAGTATTAAATATCTTGCTGCTTGATGAGTAGTCGCCTTTAAAATAATTATTTTCAATTCGGTTAAAGAATTTTACAGAATCCTTTGTTATTATAGCTCTTGCTCCTTCTATTCCCAATTTGGAAACGGACATCCAGATAACACTATCTTTTTTCATACGCAAGGAAATCGTAAATGAATTAAAAGAGCTGTCTATAAAAGTTTCAACATTTAATTTTGCATTGAGTCTGTCAAAACAAAATTCATTTTCTTTTAACTTTGCGGAAAGCGTTTTCGCGGTTTTATAATCTAAAATGCATTTATTTTTTTTAACAATGATTTTTTGCTGTTGTTTACACGAAGTAAAAACAAAAATGGCAAAGCACAAAACAATAAGAAAATGCCTCCCGGAGCTAAAAAAAGAGAAACAAAACAGGGCGTTATTCATACAGCTTTTTGTCAGTAATTTTTTTATCAATTAAGTCAGTTGTGTTACCTGTTTTTTTTGCATCCATCCAATATTTCAACGCATTTTCAGTTTCGCCAAGTTTATATAAAACATCACCATAATGTTCCAGCATTACTCCGTTACTTTTGCCGGCAGTATCAAGTGCTTTACCAATCCATACTTTAGCGTCATCATATTTTTTCAACTGGTATAATGTCCAGCCATACGTATCCTGATAGGAACTGTTATTGGGTTCTATGTCATTGCTTTTTTTCGACATAGCTTCCGCCTTTTCCAAATTAGTATTGCGTAATGACAGGTAATAAGCGTAATTATTTAATACATAGACGTTATTGGGATCAATTTCCAACGCTTTGTTGTAAGCCGAATCGGAAGCGAAAAAATTTTTCAATTGATTTTGGGCATCTCCAATATTGGCATAAAATTGAGTAAGAATGGGATCGTCAAAAACAAATTCTTTTCCTTCTGTAAGTATATCAACAGCCTCTTTATAATTTTTAAGCTGAATATTTGAAGCGCCATTAAAGAAATAGGGTAAAGCTTGGTTTGGAAACAATTCAATTGCTTCTTTACTTTCTTTTTGCATAGCAACAAAATCATTTAGTTCTGATTCAATAACAAGTAATTGATTCCAAAGTATATATTTTTCTTTATCAAGTGAAATCGCTTTTCTGTATTGGGCTCTGGCGCCTTCCATTTTTTTATCACGGTATAAAAAATCGCCGTAAATAGAAAATGCTTTGGCTTCATCAGGATGCACGTCCACAATTATTTTGCACAACTCCTCAGCATCGGATTTTAACTCGGAATATGTTTCAGTAATGGCATAGTACGATAACAGAATTTTTACTTTTGTATCAATGTCCAAATCTTTGCTTTTAAACGCGATTTTTATTTCCTCAAATGCTTTTTCATTTTGTTTTTGATTTCGGTAATAATCGGCTAATGATAAATGAACGTAAGCATTCTGGGGATCCATTTTAAGCAAATCGTTATACGCATCTAACGCTTTTTCACTTTGCCCTTTCTCCTGATATAACTCTCCTAAAATGCCATAATATTTGCCTTCTTTTGGAAATGTTTTAATTAGTTTTTGCATCTCCGCAAGTTCCTTATCAATATTATTGGTAGCCTTGTAAATTTTTATTTTTTGCATGGATGTCTCTTCAGTAACTCCAACACGACTTTCAATTTTATCATACGTTTTTAAAGCTTCAGAAATTTTGTTAATGTATAAATAGGTATTCGCCAGTTCAGAATAAAAATCAATACGATCAGGATAATCTTCCAGTAATTTTTGATAAGCGGTAATAATTTCTGTAGCTTGTTTGTTATCTTTTAAACAATCAATATAAAGTAATTGATACCAAATATTATCAGGATCAAGTAATGCAGCCTTTCTACTATAAAACAAGGACTGCTTTTTATCATTTTTAAAGGCGTAAACATTTCCTAATTCATACATAGTAGCGGCACTGGCTGGATTTAAACGCAAAGCGTATGAAAGAAGGGTTAATGTTGAATCGTAATTACCCAAAATTTTTTGTTCGAGTGCGTTATAAAAAAATTTGCTGAACTCAATCTCTTTGCCCGACAATTGTTTGCCCGTTGAGTTGCGCTTTGATGTTTCAGTAGGGGTATGTTTTGCCGGAACGGTGGTTCCTGTTTTAGTTGTCTTACATGACATAAAAGAAAGAAACAAAAATAAAACACATCTCACTGGTACTCTCCACAGGAAAGAGAAACGGTAGTTGTCAACTATTTCCTTCATCTTTTTCATTCATCTTATTTTTACATCTCACCTATGCGCAAATGGAGAGGTATTTATTTAATTGTACAATAATCACCAATACTTACATTGTCCGATTTCCCTGTATATTCAACAAAGTTACCAACCATAGAGTTGCTTAGTTCCGCATTTTTAATTTTACTGTTTGTTTGAATAATGCAGTTTTTAACAATAGCATTTTCAATCACGCAGTCATTCCCAATAGAAGCATGTGGTCCAACAGTAGAATTTATTAGTTGCACATTTTCCCCAATAAAACAAGGTTCAATAATTGAAGAATTACGATTTATAAAATTTGATTTACGAGTAGCATTTTTATTAAATTCTAATATACGTTGATTGGTATAAACTGTGGCATCTTTATTACCACAATCAAGCCATTCTGTTACTTTTCCAGACGTAAATTTTGTTCCCTTCGCTTTCATGTTTTCAAGGGCATTAGTAAGTTGGTATTCCCCCTTTTCTTTGATATTATTATCCAATAGGTATTGCAATTCACGTTTTAAATATTCACCATCTTTAAAATAATAAATACCGATAATAGCAAGATCCGAAACAAATTCCTGCGGTTTTTCTACAAAGTCTGTAATCACATTATTGGAATCCATCTTGACCACTCCAAAAGGTTTTGGATCACCCACTTTTTGTACCCAGATAATTCCTTCCTGAGAAGAGTCCATTTTAAAGTCCGCTTTAAACAGCGTGTCTGCAAAGGCAACAAGAACTTTTCCTGTCAAACATTCTTCAGCACACATAATAGCGTGTGCCGTACCAAGAGGTTCTTCCTGGTAAAAGATACGACCTTTTGCGCCAAGGCTTTCAGCAATAGCGATTAAATTATTTTCCGCTTCTTTCCCAAAATGCCCGATAACAAAGGCAATTTCATCCACGGGTTCATCACAGACTTTAATGATGTCTTCCACGATGCGTTGCACCATTGGTTTTCCGGCAATCGGAATCAAGGGTTTTGGTGTTGTAAGTGTGTGTGGGCGCATACGTTTGCCCATCCCTGCCATTGGGATAATTATTTTCATAAAGATGTATTTATTTTGTGCCAGTACTTCCGAAACCTCCGGCTCCACGATTGGTTTCAATTAATTGTTCAACCTGAACCCATTCTGCCTGTTCGTGTTTTGCGATAACCATTTGAGCTACACGCTCGCCATCATTAATGATAAAATCCTGATTTGAAAGGTTGATTAAAATTACTTTTATTTCACCTCTATAATCGGCATCAATAGTGCCTGGAGAGTTAAGAACTGTTAATCCATTTTTAAATGCTAACCCGCTTCTTGGTCTAATCTGTGCCTCATATCCCAGTGGAATTTCCAAAAACAAACCTGTTGCAACTAATGTTCGCTCCAGGGATTTTAAAACAATTGGCTGTTCCAGATTAGCACGCAAATCCATTCCTGCCGATGCATTGGTAGCATAGCCCGGCAATTCATGCTTCGATTTATTGATAATTTTTATTTTCATAACTTTTTTTTTCAAACCTCCATATAACAGCAACAAACCCCAATAACATAAAATTATTCAAAAATAAATTAATTAGTGATGATTCTGTTTTAATGAATGTACTGATAAAGTACAAAGTTACGGATAATCCTAAGTACCCCAATATGCGTTTTAAATCATAATTAACAGGATAATGTTTATTACCCCAGAAATAGGATACTATCATCATAGAAGCGTAACAAATGAGTGTTGCCCAGGCAGAGCCCATATATCCAATACGTGGAATCCAATAAATATTTAGTGAAATTGTTATGAAAGCGCCAAAAATAGTCAGAATGGCTCCATATCCGGTTTGCCCGGTAAGTTTATACCAAATAGATTGGTTGATAAAAATACCAAGAAATAAATTGGCAAGCAATAATATTGGAACAACATTTAGTCCTTCTCTGTATTTTTCACCAACAAAGTACTGTATCCATTGCATGTTCATCATTGTTGCCAAAAAAATAGCGGAACAAATAATTACAAAGTATTTCATAATATCAGCATAGGTCTTTTTTGAATCTTTTTCTTTAGCGTGGCTGAAAAAGAAAGGCTCCGCGGCAAACCGAAAGGCTTGAATAAATATGGTCATCAGGATGGCAATTTTATAACAGGCGCCATAAATTCCGTTTTGGCTTTTCGCGATTTCTTCGGGAAGCAGAAGTGGAATTAAAACCCTGTCTAATGTTTCATTAGCCATACCGGCTAGCCCTGCAATTAATAATGGAAGCCCGTATTTCAACATTCGTTTCCAAAGTTCGGTATCAACTTTCCATTTTACCGAAACTATTTCAGGGCTTAATAAAATCATCGTAATAATACTTGCAACAAGGTTTGAAATAAAAATATAACCAATGCCAATTGTTGGGTTATAAATTAGTTCTACAAAAGGTTTGAATGTTGAATGTGGAGCATCATACACTTCTTTACAAAACCACAGAAAAAACAGATTCAAACCTATGTTGATTCCAATGTTTGTTGATTTGATAATTGCAAATCGATTGGCTTTGTTCTGTTCACGAAGTTTTGCAAAGGGGATAGCGGAGAAAGCATCACAACCTAAAATAAGGCCAAACCAAATAATATATTCAGGATGTCCTGAAAAATTGAGCGC
Organism: Bacteroidia bacterium; assembly: GCA_036170475.1. Taxonomy (GTDB): domain Bacteria; phylum Bacteroidota; class Bacteroidia; order 2-12-FULL-35-15; family 2-12-FULL-35-15; genus 2-12-FULL-35-15. The sequence continues at coordinate 32,943 of JAVHPE010000078.1, forward strand.
TTCGGCAATTGAGTTGGAAAAAAAACTTGTCAGCAGAATAAATGCGGAAGACGAAATAATAAGCGAAGTCAGTGCTGTTGAATAAACTTTTTCTTTTTCAATTTCTGTTTGTGAAAACCGGAACAATGTAGTCTCCATACCGTAGGTTAAAAATACCAAAAGGAAAGAAACATACGCATAAGCTGTGGTAACATCACCAAACTCTGCCGGCGAGAATAAATAGGTATATAACGGAGTAAGGAAATAGTTCAATAAGCGCCCCACAATGGTTGGTAAACCATAAATAGCTGTTTGTGAAGCGAGTTTTCTGAGTGGAGTCAAATTTATGTTAAAAGTTAAAAGTTAAAAGTTAAAAGTTCGAGAGCTCAATTTATGTTTTTATACAAACTTTAAACTTTCCAACTTTAACCTTTGAACTCATTTATTTTTCTGTAAAATTAGCCTGTCGTTTTTCAATGAAAGCGTTTGTTCCTTCTTTAAAGTCTTCGGTAGCAAAACATTTTCCGAATTCTTCAGTTTCCGCTTTAAACCCATCTATATTATTTCCGAAATATGCGCTTATACTATTGACAACACCTGTAATTGCCTCTGGTGATTTACTTTTTATTTTCTCCAATAGGTCAACGCACTTTGAAATAAGTTGTTCTTGCGGAACAACGTAATTTACTAATCCTAAATTCAAAGCCTGAGTAGCATTAATAAAATCGCCGGTCATAAGAAGTTCTGTCGCTTTTGTTTTACCGATATATTGAATCAATCGCTGAGTTCCTCCATAGCCCGGGATCAAACCAAGATTCACTTCCGGTTGACCGAATTTTGCATTTTCACTGGCAATGCGCAAATGGCACGCCATTGAAAGCTCACAACCAGCTCCTAAAGCAAAACCATTGACTGCGGCAATAACCGGCTTAGCGCATGTTTCAATGGATCTAAAAACAATTTGCCCGATTCGAGCCATCGCTTTCCCTTGTTCAACCGATAGTCCGACAAATTCGAAAATGTCTGCACCGGCAACAAATGATTTTTGCCCGGAACCAGTTATAATTATTGCTTTTACGTTACTATTTGATACCGCTTTTTTGATTGCCATATCAATTTCTTCAATCGTTTTTGTGTTGAGTGCATTTAATTTATCAGGACGATTAATAGTAATTGTTAATATACCATTATCCAATGTTGTTAAAAGGTTTTCGAAGATCATAAAAATGTTTTGAGTAATTATAAAAAAACTAATTTACAGGTTACTAATAAACGAATAAAAAACGAATCTACGATACTGCGTTCAAAATTTTTTTAACATTTTGTTTCGCAAATTCGCAAGCTGTTGTCTAGCATTAACCTATTCGTATGCCAGCAATAAGTATGTCATCCACTTGTTCCAAGTTGCCTTTCCATTTTTCAATGGTATCTGCAAGCAATTGTTTTTGCTCCTCCATCGGCTTTTGGTGAATGGAAACCAATACTTCCTCCAATTGTTTATTCTTGAATTTTTTTCCTTTGGGACCACCAAACTGATCGGCATAACCATCGGAAAATAAATAAAGCATATCACCTTTTTTTGTTTCAATTGAATGGAGTGTAAATGAATTGTTTTGCTCTCCTTTTCCTACTGGCATTTTATCAGCAGGCAAGTTAATAATAGTACTATCTCTAACAATTACCGGAGCATTATTGGAGGCAGAATAAGTTAACTTCACCCTTCCGTCCCTCTCCAAAGGAGAGGGAGACTCAAAACAAAGTAAAATACCGTCCATTCCATCCTGAGCGCCATCCTGTGAAACACTTTCAATTAAACGCTGACGCACATGATTTAAAATTTCGTTAGGTTGTTTGAACTGTTTTTCGGTTATTGCTTCGTTCAAAAATGAAATATTTAATAAACTCATAAATGCTCCGGGAACACCATGACCAGTGGAATCGCAAATAGCAAGATAAAAGCGCGTTGATTTTTTTTCACTTTCAATTCTTAACTCATCACTCCCAACTACTAAAGTTGCCCAATAAAAATCGCCACTAACAATATCTTTGGGTAGCAACAAAATAAAATATTCATTTAAATTTTGCTGCAACACGCTATCATCCGCAAGCAATGTATATTGAATGCGTTTTGCATAATTAATTGAGTCAACAATTTCTTTTTGTTTTTCTTCAATCAGTTCTTTTTGTTCTACCACTTCGGTGGTTCTTTCGATTACGGTTTGTTCAAGTATTTCTTTTTCTTTTCTTAAGGAGGCTGTACGCCATCTCAAAAACAATAGAATAACCGATAATACTATAATCAAATAGCTTAAGTACATCCACCAGGTACGATACCAGGGGGGTAAAACTTTAAATGTATAAATAACAGGTTGGCTCCATACTCCATCGGGGCTTTGAGCTTTGAGTTTAAAGGTATAAGTACCTTCATATATATTACCGAATGTAGCAGAGGTTTTATCAGTTACAGGACTCCATTCCTTATCATAGCCTTCAAGCATATACTGATAATTGACCAGGAAGGGACGAGTAGTTTCTATGGCTAAAAAATCAAAAGTTATATTGTTGTGTTTAAAAGGGAGAACAAGATTTACCGGCAAAGGATAAAAACGAGAGATGCTGTCAAATTTTATATCACTGAATTTTTTGTTCAACTCATGACGTTGCACTTCGCTTAAAGGGTGACCATTTGTAATGACTTCTTCATTAAGTATAGCCAGTGAATCGGCTACATTCGTTTCAGCTCCATTTAATTCCACAGATTTCAGGTTGTACCAAATGACAGTTGATCCTTGTATTTTTATGGATTGTATAAATACTACCGGTGGTTCTGCACATTTATGAATACTGCTATAATCAAATCGTATAAGCATATCGCTGGTTCCTGCCCAGATTATTCCTTTTTTATCTAAAAATAAGGCGCTCGTATTTACATCTTTTATCGGATATCCTGTATTATTGTTAAAGTTTTCAAATTTAGCACCTTCAGTCCCTGAAGATGCTGAGTTTAGTTTTAGTCCTGACAAACCTAAATTAGTCCCAAACCAGATTATGTTATTGGTCGTATCCTCCGCAATAGCATATATCATATCCTCAGCCAAACCCTGTGCGGAAGTATATATTGTGAAAGGTTTTGAACCAATACTATCCTTAGCCAAAGGATCATATTTACATACACCTCCACCGGCAGTTCCCATCCAGAGATTTCCTGCTTTATCTTCCCGAACGCTTAAAATGGTATTATTCGAAAGCCCTTGTGCCCTGGAATAATTTGTAAATGTGGAGTTTCCCCCATTATTTGAGCAGGTATATTTACTTATACCACCGCCATTGGTTCCAAACCACATACTTCCTCTTTTATCTTCAATGATGCACTTAACCGTATTATCTGCCAGCCCCTGTGCTGTGGTATATCTCGTAAAAGATTTTACAAACTTTCCATTTATTTTTTTTAGGTCCAGAATATTTTCCAAAGAACTGTTTTTTCCTGCCTCAAGAGCTTCAACTCTATTTCCATCATATTTAATAACACCACCACCATAAGTGCCGAACCAAATATTTCCTAATTTATCTTCAGCCATACTCAATACCATTTGATACGGAAGTCCTTGCGCAATATTATAGTTAGTAAAGGATTGTCCATCATATTTAGTTACTCCTAAACTGCTTCCAAACCACATGTTTCCCCTTTTATCTTCGATGACGGATCTTACATTGGAGAAAATATGATCGATGCTATAATTTGTAAAAGATTTTCTGTCATATTTACATATTCCGCTACTGGCTACAAACCAAAGGTTCTCTTTTTTATCCTCTGTAATGCCCCAGACCTTATTATAAACAAGACCTTGCTCTTGGGTAAACTTTGTAAAAGATTTGCCATCGTATTTACACAATCCTCCCCCCATGGAGCTGCCAACCCAAAGACTTCCTGTTTTATCTTCGGTTACACACGAAACGGAAATATTTGACAATCCCTGAGCAACAGTAAAATTCGTAAACTGATTTGCTCCTACTCCTTCATTAAAAGTTGGATCGTATTTACTAATACCTGCTCCTGTTCCAAACCAGAGATTCCCTGCTTTATCCTCCGTGATACAAGTAACCCAATCATTTAAAAGCCCCTGAGTATGGTTAAAAGTTGTCAGAAATTTTACACCCGGGTCCTCTTTTATGTCAGGATTGTATTTACTTATACCACCTCCCAAAGTACCAAACCAGATATTTCCAAATTTGTCTTCGCCGATACTCATAACATAATTATTTCCCAGCCCTTGAGTTGTAGTGTAATTTTTAAAGGATTTAGCACCGCTCTCCTTTTTAATATCCGGGATAAATTTGCTTATTCCCTGATTAGTGCCAAACCAAAGATTTCCTTTTTTATCGGTTATACTGGTTACAACATCATTACTTGCCAAACCTTGAGCAATAGTAAAATTAGTAAAAAGAGAAGCCTCTCCCGCTCTATGCGAAAGGCTGGCGTCAGGGGCGAGACGACTTATCCCTTTATCAGTGGAAAACCAAAGATTTCCGTTTTTATCTTCAGCGATGCTCAACACTCTGTTGCTTGTTAGCCCCTGCTCTGTTGTGAAATTCGTAAAATATTTTCCATCATATTTACTAAGACCGCCATTAGTGCCAAACCACAAATTACCTTTTTTATCCTCGAGAATACACCTGACAATATTGTTTGCCAAACCCTGGCTTGCAGTATAACTCGTAAAAGATTTTCCATTGTATTTACTTACACCGCCACCTGAGGTTCCAAACCACAGGTTGCCGGATTTATCTTTATAGCCACAACAAATAGTGCTTAACCCTAAACCTTGTTCGGTATTGAAGTTCTGCATAAAAGCATAGCCTCCGGCTTCACCGGCATGAATAGGAACTATTGTTATTGGGGAAAGTTGTATTGTTAATGACCCGCTTTGAGTTTGGATAATTTCTTTCTTACTGCCTTTTAATGGAAGAACTATAATGTTTGGTTTCGGGCAAGTGTCAATAAGTATTACGATTGGTTCAGTAGCCGTAATTGTAATTGGAGGGCTAAAAGAAAATTTCTTTTTTTGTTTCTCTTTTTTTTGATCGCTATTACAAGAGAAGAAAACTGCAATTACTGAAAAAAGTATAAAAACAAATCGGTACATAATTAATATTTTTTCACCATCTCCTCAGCATATTTGAATAAGAAGAGAATGTTTGCTGGTTTATGGGATGCTCAAAATCCCTTTACTAATAGTCTATTTGAATTACTTTTTGGATTTATTCTGATCCGCAACCGAGTTTTACTATTTTAACGTCATTGGCTGAGATTACAAAAAACATACTAAAAATTACGATGTTCTTTTACATAACCTGTCACGTAATCAACAATTTCTTTTGTATCTGTTCCGGGAGGGAATAGCCTGCCAACACCTTGTTTGCTTAGTTTTTCAATATCTTTTGCCGGGATTATTCCGCCACCGGTAAGCAATACATCATCCAATCCTTTTTCTTTCATCAAGGAAATTATTTTTGGAAAAACAGTATTGTGTGCTCCTGAAAGAATGCTGATTCCAATCACATCCACATCTTCCTGCAAAGCAGAATTCACAACCATTTCAGGTGTCTGACGAAGTCCGGTATAAATTACTTCCATCCCTGCATCACGTAAAAAAGAAGCAATTACTTTTGCACCACGATCGTGGCCATCAAGTCCAACTTTTGCAATTAAAATTCTAATCGGTCGGTTCATAATAAATCAATGTGCTAATTTGAGAATGTGCTAATTTGAAAATTCATTACCACATTTAAAATTTTTATCCTTTTAAGTTCGGGTTACGAATATACGAAAAACAATGGTTGAAGAAAAAAGCCGTTTGATTAATTGCCTGTGCTATGCAGCAGGGATTGCAACAAAAAATGTACTTCCTTGCTTAAGATTTGTTTCAAACCAAATTTTCCCATTACTACTTTCAATAATACTTTTTACCATAGCCAAACCAAGTCCCATACCACCTGTTTTTGTTGTAAAATTTGGAACAAATATTTTATCCAATACTTCATCATTAATACCAATGCCATTATCTTTGATACTGACAATATAAAATTGATTTTCATTTTTCAAATTAATTTCAATTTTCCCTTTCCGCTCTTCCGGAATAGCTTGTATCGCATTTTTAATAAGATTGTTAAATACCCTGAGAAGCTGTTCTTTATCCGCCAGAACAAATGCCTTCCCTGCTAATTCGTTTTCAAAGTCAATGTGTATATTTTCAGAGTTGTGAAACAATGCAATACTATTCAGTAAAATTTGTTGCACATTAATTTTTTCCAGATTTGCTTTTGGCATCTTGGCAAAATTTGAAAATTCTGTTGCTATGGATGAAAGTGTATCAATTTGCTCAATGATAGTTTGAGTAAGGCGTTCCATTTTCTGATCCATATCCGGAGCATCATCTTTCCATATACGTTTCAAATGCTGAATACTTAATTTCATTGGAGTCAAAGGGTTTTTGATTTCATGTGCCACTTGTTTTGCCATTTCGCGCCAGGCACTTTCCCGTTCCGATTTTGCCAGTAATTCAGCACTTTTTGTAAGCTCTAAAATCATTCTGTTATATTCGCTTACAAGGCTTCCTATTTCGTCCTTATCCTGCCATTCAATCAATTCATTCGTTTTTCCTAACTTGATTTTACTTAATTTATCCTGAATTAATTTAAGCGGTTTGGTAACATAATTTGAAATAAGAATAGCTGTTACAATGGATAAGGCAAATAATAAAACATAGATATTTATCAGCGCAACAAGGAATCCTGAAATTTCTTTTTCCAATTCATTTTGTTTAGCAAAATAAGGCAGATTAAGATAGGCTAATAATTTTCCATCCTTATTTTTAAATGGAATATAGGCAGATAAATATTCTAATTTCCCGATACGTTCATCGTGAATAAATTCAGTTTTTTCAGAAACAGCCATTTGCAAAAATGCTTCCGGATTCATTTTTTTAGATGTCAAGCCCTCGTCAAAAACCTTGGGGCGTGAGGATGCATATAAATTCCCTTTTGTATCATAAAAATTAATATCTGTAAAAAACACATTCGACAATTTTTTTAAAACAAAGGTGATATACTCCGACATATCCTTTGATAACTCCTTTTCCTCCGTAAATTTTGATTCAACTTCCATTAATACTGAATGAATTTTCTCGCTTATGTTTTCACGATTTTTTATTTCAAATTGTTGTTTGATATAATAAATTGTACCCACTCCAAACAAAGCTAAAGAGGTTAATACAATAAATACCAGAAATAATTGAATACGATATTTAAAACTAAAATTCTTAAATGGAGCCCCCCCCGAAACCTGACGAACAAAGGAAAGTAAAAGCAGAAGTAAACTAAAAAAAGCAAATAGATAAGAGAAAACAGTAACCTGATCTACTAAACCCTCCTCTCGTTTGCTCAATACAATAAGAGTTTCAGCATCGGGACGAAATAAAAGATGATCAAAACCCTCTTTCGTAATGATTGAAAAACCAGCTCCCGAATATGCAGGACTATTATAGTCAAGCACGCTCAGGTTATATGAAAATTTTCCATATTGATTAATAAGTTGGTTGTGCTTGTATTTGGCATACGAATAATTACTTAATTCCTGTGATAACGCTACATTCCTGTCTAGTAACAATTCGGGAAATCCTATTTCATCTGAAATAAATTTTGCGTCAAGTTCAATGTAAAGTGTACCAAGCTTTGTTTTTGTATTTATTGATCTGAACAAAGGCAACTTAACAAGGTAACTGATTTTTCCTGAAGCGTTGTTTAGGAATGAGAAGTGTTCACAGGATGTTGGTACACCTTTTTTTGCTATTAACTCATCAAAATAAAGGTTATTATCAAACAACGCATTTTGTGACTTGATAACAGGCATACACAGACTGTCAAACAATGCAATCCGAACATCATATTTTTCCCAAAAGCCACTAAAATAAAATTGTTTTAACCGTTTTTCAAATAGATCAGTTTTTTTATCAACACCATTAATATATGATAGTAGAACCAAATCATTATTTAATTTTTTTTCAATATCCTGATATAAAAATTCTGCAACAGGGTCTTGCTCATCAGCTAATTTTCCGGCGAATATTTTCCGACTTTCTATTTCCTTTATTGTTGTATGCTTAACAAAAATATGCATTGCATACAGCGAAAAAAGAAAAACCAGAAATACAATTCCTGAAAAAGGGTACACTATCTGCTTTTGTTTAATCAAAGCAATAACAATAACCAAAACAAATGGTCCAAAAACAATAATCAAATCCAAAATTCCCACCAAATGCAAAATCAATGTATGCACTGCGGCAGATAGACAAAAGGCAAGAATAGTTTGTTTTTTTGATAGTTGAAACTGCTTTAACACTATTACAATTTTATCTGCCAGCAAAAAATAAATAAACAAGAGCAACCCGATAATGATTAGGGCTAAATAGGTATATTGGTTTAGACTAAATAAATTATTAATACTGAAAGGGATATTGGAATTTTTAATCAATCCGGAAAAAAGGCTGGTAATAATCCAGGAAAACCAAAAAAAGGCAAGAAAAATAATCATCGCAAGAGCAAAACTGTTAAAGTTTTTTAGCCGTTTTAAAACTCCTTCAATCTTATATTCCTTTAGAATAAAATAGGTCAAAAAGAAAAGCAGCACTGTGTTTATAAATAAATCGCCCAGTGAAGTTAGCCACACAGAACCGGCATCAGCATATACTTTCGGACTGAATAATTCAAAATCATAAAAAATTCCCGGCAAGGAAAATTTGATGCTAAAATACCGGAGTAACAATACTGTGAATACAAACAAAACTAATGCTGAATTATTGCCAAGACGAGATTGTAACGATAAAAAAAGTTTCCGAAGGAAAAGAATGACAAAAAGAAATCCAAGTAAATTAAAAATCAGTGCAAAATAAGAGTGTAATGCAATTGAATTATTTGCAGAATTATATTCCAACGAAAATAAATAATCGTGATTATAATTATTAACCTGCTTAGAGACGTTTGCGATTCTTTTATCTACAGTATTTACAATCAATTTTGTTTCTGAAGGAACAGCAAAATCTTTTTGAAATTCATTTACAAGATATTTATTTTGATATGGATATTCGTTTTTAATTAAAACCAAGCCAACAATTGTTTTAGTAGTAGATGAGTTGGAATTTGGCTTCATTACTTCAAACCAACCATTATGAAGTTTTACCATTTTAGTATCAAGGCAAACTTCTTTCATCCAATTCTCAACCGCAATGGAGTTATCGCTCCAGAATTTCAACGTATCATTTTCATAAATTAACAACGCCAATCCTTCCTGCTCTAACAAAGTGTTATAGTAGCCCGGTTTTTTATTAAAAAGCTGGAGATAGTTTTCTGTTTCTGCTCGCTTTGCTAATGCAGACATTTCATCGTTTAAACGATGTTCCTTTTGGTGCAGGATTTGCTCAAAATCAGAAATTGTAGGAGATGCCTTACCAACAAAGGGGTGGTATAGAAAATAAGCTGCAAGAAAAAGCAATGCAGCCAAAGCAAAAAAGAAGAATTTATTTTTAAAAAGATTTTTCAAACAAAAAAAATTACGAATGACGAAAAAAATTTATCAATTTGGCATTTTTACTATCATCTTATCACAGTAACAATGCCGTTTCTGTGTGCCTCCATGCCACTTAGCCATTCACAATCAACTTTATACACATAAACGCCTCCTTCCACATTTTTTCCTCGATATTTCCCATCCCACCCAAGTTTTACATCATTGCTGCGAAAAATCATTTCACCCCAACGATCATAAATTTGAATATCTATCTTTTTTATGGAGGTACCATAAACACAAAATAAATCATTTAAGAAATTATCATTGGGTGTAAATGAATTGGGAATGTATAAAACCTCATCACCCTGTTTTACAAAAACATTAACAGTATCACCACTTGAGCAACCGTATTCATTAGTTCCTGTGATATAGTAGCTGGTTGTTATAACCGGTGTTGCTAACGGATTATTACAATTGATACAACTCAATCCGGCAGAAGGTGTCCAAAAATAAGTCAGTCCACCGGTAGCATTTAATTGAGTGCTGACACCCGGTTCAATGGTGTCATTTAAGCCGCCATTAATAATGGGCAATGTATCAATTTCTGCCGGAACAATAATGGACGGTCCAACACACCCGCTTGCTGTTGGAATCACCGTATAATTGACTGTCATTAATGTTGGTCCCGTGTTATATACAACATCATTTATACCTCCTGTGCCACTGCTTCCATTGCTGCCTGTCCATTGAAAAGTGCTTCCCGTAACACAAGAGGAAATAGGTATACTCAAAGCGCTTCCTGAACATACACTAGCAACAGGGGCTGTAGCAACAGGGACAGGTTTGATAGTAATAGATTTGGAACTGAGGCCGGCTACTGTGTCTCCACAAACATCAACAATTATCGGAGGCGGAATACTCAATGTAGAACTAGTTCCGCAAGTAGTGGGACAACCCGGAATAGTCAATGCTATAGTTTCCGTTCCTGTACTATTGCAGGAACCAATAGCGGTACCATATAGTGGGGATCCGCTAGCCCATGGATGTGTAATGGTATAGGGTGGAACGCCGTAATTGGTGGTTGCTTCCAGAAAAACTGTGCAACTGTCGGAACAAACTGTCGTAGGATAGACAGACCATTCAGCTTGAGTTGTTTCAACTGTATTTCCCACAATGAAAGCACTAAAAGGCCAGGTACCTAAGGGGCTATAATAAATATAGGTCTGATTACATCCAGGGCCTAAATTGCTTCTTGCGAAACCATGTACCAAATAAAATGTTTGGATTGAACATGAAGGGCTAAAGCAACAGGACAAATAAGATTTAAAATCTGTATTTGGTACTATATAACAAGTCCCCGGCAAAGAAGACGCGGCAGGATCGCTGCATGAAAGGATAAGTGTGTTGCAAACGGTGGAAAGATACAGGTAACCATCTAACAAAGTAGGAGTAGGAGTGGCGAAAAGATCTGCAAAATAACTGTCTTCCACAATAAATTTTGTGATGGTAATATCTGCCGGAATGGTTATTAAAATGCTGTCTTTTTCAAAATTCGGATACTCACAAGAATTCATAAATGTTGCCGGATAGTTAGCTGTAGGTCCCGTAACTACGGGATCAATAGTAACCGGATAAACTCTCTTTGCATCATTCAGCCATTTTCCGGGAATGACAATTTGTAAAATATTCTTACCGGCTTCCTGAATTAAATTATAGTTGCCAAATACAATCATGTTATTGGCATCGTAAAAAACAGGTGTTTTAAATCTTGCCTGCTCTTTTTTATCGGGAGAATAAACAACAAAAGCCTCGCCCACAGCCCCTCTCCAATTGGAGAGTGGAGAAAGAGCTGAAGTATAATATCCTTCCGGCAAAACAATTTCTTCAGAAATAATTACATCCTGATTACCGGTATTAATTGGTTGCCGGAGGATATAATCTGTTTCGATCATATTCTCATAAAAAATTATTTTTTTATCAATGCCAGAGATTACATTGTTGATTTGCATTCCCTCTTCTCCAACCGTGTAATCTGAAAAATCTATTCCTACCTTATTGATTTTACAATTCTGATTAAAAATAATTTTATTCTTCTCATCTGATGAGATGGATGTGCTTCCATCTTTGTGCAGATATGTAGGGTATTGCTGATGTTTGGCTACCCATTCGTTCGTAAAGAATTGCAATCCTTCATCGATCGGTTGGAATTTATTTTCTTTGTCCAGGTAATTTATCTTTTTTGAACCATACTGAATAATAACTCCTCCATGCCCATCATTAAATGCTCTTGAAGTTAGTGTCCTTTTACTGGTATCTTCTTCGTAATGTTTATTGTTTACAGGGAAGCCGGAAGGAAGCAGACTGTTTGAATCGAAACTTTTTTTTCCCTGAGAAATCATCTGTGTTTTTGAGGAATATAAGCCTGATAATTTAGATTTTTCTGACCCTTTCATTGGCAGTACCTGCATATTTTGGGCATCGCAATAATTTGAAAAGAAAAGAAAAAAGAAGCCCAGCCCAACTCTGAAGCAGGAAGAGTGCCGGTACCAGCTAACTTTATCTTTTACTTTTTTCATTTCCTTTTTTACATTTGCCCTCTCTCCTTTGGAGAGAGGATTAAGGGCTGAGGCTTTGAGAGATTAAGGGAGAGGCGACAGGTTATTTATCTTGTCAAAGTGATGAATCCTGTTAATGAATTAATCTTATCCGATTTAGATGTTATATCCGCTATGTAATAATAAACACCATCCGACAAAGGTTTTCCAGCCTTATTTTTCCCATCCCATTTGAAGAAAGGATTGGTTGATTCATAAACCAGCTCTCCCCATCGGCTATAAATTTTTATTTCAAATTTATCAATATTATATACATCATAATCCCCTGGAGGAATGGGAGTAAAAAAATCATTAAAGCCATCTCCGTTTGGTGAAAACACATTCGGAAGAATTAATTCCACAGGACAAGCATCGGGGTTAACATCAAACGTTTCTATTTTGGGGCATACCGCATTCGGGAAACTAACTGTAAGGGTATAAATGCCTGTGTCAGCAACCGAAATTTGAGAGGTAGTAGCTCCTGTATTCCAGGAATAAGATCCAATACTATCACTGGTTAACAGGATTGGGAAATTTCCATCAGGACAAGTACTGTCAATATACGAGACGAGGCTTGGGGTTTGAATTTGAACTGTAATAGAATCTTTTTTTACACAGCCTCCTGGCCCGGTAACAGTGACCGTATATGTGGTGCTGGTAATCGGTGTTACTGTAGCCGTATGTGTACTGCTTATGGCACTTGAACCATCAGTCCAGGAAAAAGTATAACCTGCACCAACAGGCGTACTCAATACTACCGGTTCATTAATACAAACGATTGTGTCGTGTCCCGCATTCGCAACAGGATATGGTTTTAACTGAATACTTTTAGAAGCGGTTGATGAGCCACATTGATTTAATGCATGAATAGTTATTACATAATTACCCAAACAGGTATCTGCCAAGCGTATCACATTATTTGATGTATCTTGATATGAAATACACGTTGATGGAGAAATATTGGTGGTCCAATGATAATAGGTGTTGTTTTCAAATGGAACCTGGAATTGATTGGTATCGCCTTTACAAACCGGGGAAGGTCCCGTAATCAGAACGTTGGGAGGACCAAGGACAACAACAGTATCTTCAGGAGACCAAGCACCTACACAACCATAACTTGTTTCCTGTATTTTGAAAGTAAGAATTCCGGGACCACCTAAATTCACATAAAGTGAATTTGAATTTGCGCCCGATGGTGAAACAAATGGATTACCTCCATTAATTCCACTGCAAATCCATTTATAGGTTGACATATCAGAATAACTATAAGGATCAAACATCAACAAAACAGTTTGTCCTGCGCAAAAAGTGTCTCTTGCCGGTTTCCAGGGGTAAGGCAAAGTGTAATCATCATCTGCACCATAATCATATGAAGTAATTATTTGTGGGGTGGAACGATACGCACCTATAGTGACCCTAATCAAACTTCCTAATGTATTGTCAGGCTCATTGGAATTTGTCCCGATAATTCTCATATAATTCATTCCGGTAGGGATACTCATTATTGGTAAACTATCTTTACACGGAATGTGAATATTTAATGTAGTATCGTCAACAGCTGCAACGGAACCTAATATTCCATCCACTCCTATTTGGCCAAAATTTAACGAACTCATTAACTGTGTAGTAAATAAATTCCCGGGATTATAAATTGCGGTATTGTCAAACGTATTAACGTCAATTGGTATTAATGTATTTAAACCCAAAGAAGAAACGGCACAATCTTCTACACAAAAACTAAGATCTAATTTATTATTAGTTGTAATGTCGCATTGCCCAATACAAAAAGGTCCCCAAGGAATTCCTATTGCCACAGGACCATTGGAAACAACACGAAGATAATAATTACATCCAGGAGTAACATTAGGTACCTGTCCGGAAACAGAGCCTGGTGGAGTCCACAGCATAGGATCATAAGTGCCTGAATTATTAAAGGTTCCAACAACGGTGGGAGTAGAAGGGAAAATTCCGTTAGAGTCAGAAAGTTCACATGTATATGTATTAAACAAATAAACACCTGTTGAGGCAAAAGGAACATCTATGGCGCTGCCAATACATACCGCATTGGTATCGAGTGTTACCACCGGTTGTTGGGTTGTAATCACATTATCGCAAGTATCAATAGTGAAACAAACACTTGCAGTACCTGTTATGATTGGTTCAGGAGATGCTCTGCTTATTCTGATCTTATAGCAAGTACCCGGGGTTGCTCCATTAGGAAGCTGAATACTTAACACTCCTGTAGTTTGCGGATAAGAAATAGTAGTAACCCAGGTGGTAAAAGAACTGGGGAAGTTTCCTGTAGAAGTAGATAATTCAATGGAATAGGTTCCATCGCATAGGGTATCGGAAAGAGAATAATAAATAGTAAGGTAGGTTCCTTGGCAAACAGGATTTGGGGTAACACTATCAATTACAATAGTAACAGGATTTATTAAATCATAACTTGCTACAATGTTTATATCATCAATACCGAAAGCTTCTGAATAGGGAGGGGCAGCACTATTGTTCTCCCATCTGAAACCAAAGCGAAGATTGCCTACATTACTAAAAGCAGGACTTGTGATGTTTTCGTATTTCCATTTATATTTATTGTTATACAAGCTTTGCCCTGTTTGTATCCAAGGTCCGTTATTAGCGCTATAATACACTTTACCATAAGCTGTTCCAGAACCTTCAGAGAGATAGAAGAAACTAAAATGAACAGAATCCATTCCCAATGTACATAAACCATTTGTCATGTATGCAAAACGATCGGAGGCACTTGCAGGATCATAATTACAGTTGGTGATTCCTGAGGACACATCATGAATATGAAGATAACTGCTATTAGGAGCAGAACCAATAGTGCCACTATAAGTGCTATCTTCCGGCATTGTGTTCGGATAGGTAGGAACACCACTATATTGATTATTTATTATCCATTGATTGTTACCTATATCCGAACTTGGGCCAGCCCCATTCTGCGTAAAAGAACTTCCCCCTGTTTGAAAGTCTTCGGTAAAAAGCTGAATGCTTTGCGCCTTTAGCAAACAATCATTGACAAGAAAAAAAACAAATAAAAGAATTATTTTTTTTAATTGAATCATCTTTTTAAGGGTATTATTTGGCTGAAATAAAAAGCTAATATAAGCAAAAATAATTTCATTTTAAAAAAAATTCATCTTTCACTTGCCCCATGAAAATAATTGGCGAATCAACCAGCAAAAAAAGATTACTCCCAATTCACACAAAACTATTATTTTTATAAATTAAATGTTGGTGCATTAAAATGACGAAAATTTTATTCCAGTAAAATGTCTTTCAAAAAAACAAATTATTCAGAGAAAAACAGGAGAGAAATTTCGTTATCCTCCATGAAAGATGGAGATGAAATGGTTCAATTATTACCTTCTGGGAAAAGCGGAGAATCTCTTCATTTCAATAGTTTTAAGATACAAACTTTACTACTGGTACTACTGGGTTTTATTTTATATTCCAATTCTTTTACGAATGAATATGCCTTGGATGACGGTATTGTGATTCAGAAAAACGACTATGTACAGCGCGGCATTCGTGGCATTCCAAAAATTTTAAGTACTGACGCGTATGACAGCTTTTACAGACAAATGCATGCCAAGCAACAACTTTCAGGTGGACGATACAGGCCGCTTTCAGTTGTTACATTTGCCATTGAACAACAATTATTCGGATTCAAAGCAAAGGATAAACCATCGGATGATGTTGCTTTTGTTAGACATCTGGTGAATGTGTTGCTTTATATTTTATCTGTAATTGTACTTTTATATTTCTTACGATACTTTATTTTCAAGGATAATCCGCTTATTGCATTCATTACCTGTTTGCTTTTTTTAATTCATCCGATCCACTCTGAAGTAATTGCTAATGTAAAAAGCAGGGACGAAATTTTATCTTTCCTATTTATCATTCTCACTTTCATAGCAGTGTTGCGTTATTACGAAAGCAAAGAAATAAAACAGTTGTTATTTGGATTGGTATTTTATTTTCTGGCATTTCTTTCAAAAGAATATGCGATAACATTATTTTTATTAATACCTATGTTGCTATACATTGTTAAAGGCAACACACTCAAAGAAAGCCTTATCAGTACTATCCCATTTGTTCTTGTAATTATAATTTATCTGATCATTCGTTTTTCCATTGTAGGAAAAGGAAGTAATATTGAAAATCCGGATGTCCTGAATAATCCCTTTAAATTTGCGACATCACCGGAAAAATGGGCAACAAAAATTGAACTTCTGAATCATTATTTGCGATTATTATTTTATCCAAATCATCTTTCCAGCGACTATTCATACAATACAATTCCATACACTAACTTTGGTAATGCTTGGGTTTGGTCGTCTATACTTATTCATTGCTCATTGATTTATGCAACTATTATTTTGTTTTTCAAACGAAATATTTTAGCATTCGCACTTGCTTTTTATTTGTTGAATTTGTTTTTAGTTTCCAATTTATTAATGGATCTCGGAGCTACAATGGGGGAGCGGTTAGTTTATCATTCATCTTTTGGTTTTGCAATGATGATAGCTGTTTTAGTGGTTTGGCTGTTGGGGAAAATCAATCAAACAAACACAAAAAAAATTGTTGGAATTACTTTAGGAATTTTTATTACAACCTGGTGCACCATTGTAATAATTGAACGCAATGCGCAATGGAAAAACGACACAAGTCTTTTTATTGCGGATGCACAAACAGTCCCCAATAGTGCGTTAGTTAATGGAAATGCAGGAAAAGCCTATATTGATTTATCTGAAAAGCCGGAAAACAAATCACAGGAAGAAGAACTGATAAAAAAAGCGATTTATCATTTGAGTAAATCAGTTGCTATTCATAAAGAATATGTAAATGGTTATTTAAATTTGGGTGTGGCCTATTTTAAATTGAAGGATTATGATAAAGCAAGAGCTAACTGGGAAATCGCTAAGCGCATTTACCCTAACAATCCGTTTTTAAAAACAAATTTAAAATTGCTGGGATCAGTTTATTACAATGAAGCAATGAAGATGGGTTCAAAGCGACCGTTTGAAGCACAAAAATTGTTGGAAAAAGCGCTGGAAGTTGATCCTGCCAATTCTGATTATTGGTATAATCTGGGTGGAGTAAGTTATACTATCGGTGATTTTGTAAAAGCCCGCAATGCATGGACAAAAACACTATTACTTGACCCGGCTAATCAACAGGCAAAGCAAGGGATGTCGGCATTACCGGTGAAAGAGCAATAGATTCAATCCGCAATACCACTATTATTGTAAAAGTATATATGTAAATATACAATTGCGTTAGAGAAATTATTATATATTTGTAACAGGTAACAAACATTGTTACAAATATAAAGTACAAATCTTTAATACCATATACTACTGTTAAGTTAAATTTGTTTTGATGTATCGTATGTCATTCCGACCATAGTGGAGGAATCTTTTTCATTACTACAAAGATGTCTCGGCAAACCTCGACATGATATTGCGTCTTTTTATAATCAACTTAACACTACATTTGAATCTGGGGAGTATTATTTACTGACGTTACGCAATGCCCCTGAGGGGCAGAATATTGGTAGAAATTGAACACCCTAACATCTGTAAGCCCCATCGGGGCGTAATATTGCGCTCCTACGGAGCTAAAAGGCGGAGGTAATTGATGTTTTCTACCAATATTATGCTCCTCTGGAGCAGTTAGTGCGTAACATGAGTTATTTTGTGTTTGAAACGTATCCCTCCATTGTACCACGTATTGCTAGTGGTTTATCAATTATATAGT
>JAVHPE010000079.1:0-18634 GCA_036170475.1 Bacteroidia bacterium
CGGATTGTAGGATCTAGGTCATACCCCGTCAGCTTGCTGCGGGGTGATTGATTCCTTTATTTCAGACTCCTCGAAACCGGACTTTGACATAAGTCATTCCTTTACTCCAGTACCTTCTTCAGATATACCGGCTTGCGATAGATGTGAGTAAATAGTCTCGTCGCGGAGAGCGTATTTGAGTCCCCCTTTTTCAGCCTCCTTGGAATTTCTTGCGAGATTCAAAAACTTCTCTTCCGTATTAGTGGGATTATTCGTAGTTTTCCCGGCAGACCTTCCACTATCCGCAGTTGTTACATTATCTTCGAGTTTCTTCTGTGCTGTCGGATTCATACGGAGAGAAAGTTGAAAGATTTCTTTATTCGCGTGCACGAAAGCGACGAGATCAGGATTGTGTAGATCAGCCCTCTGTCCGTATGGATCGAAGACAAACAAACCTCCATCAGGACGTCCGGCAAATGAATATCCTTTATTTTCGAGTTTCCTTCTCTCAGAGACGATGAGTACATCAAGTTTCGTGAGTTTATCCCTATTTGCTTTACTAAGTCCTGCTTCTCAGATTTTAGTTCCTCATTTGACGGCAAGGATAAAACCGAGATTATAGCCATAGTAATCAAGAAAGGTATCGATATTCTTCACCTTATCGAATTCCTGTCCTACTATCTTCATGGCTTCCTCTTTAGTAGCGCCATTGTCCACAGCAGTCTGTAATGCTTTGTCTGCTCCTCATGAGAATGCTATGTAATATGTGAAAAACGTCGCCTCCGTCATTGTTTTCAATGTTGGGGTACCAATGGTATCTATTCTCTTGAAAATCGGATTCTGGGCTATTTTTTTGGCAAGTTCAGGGGTCATAGTTGATCCAGCAAGTTTTGTCACTCAATCTCTGAATGCTTTTTCAGCAATCGCCGTAGTTTTGAAGGTACCAAAAAGCACAGTATTACTTGCGAGTTCAAATCCCTTTTTCCGAATAATATCTCTCGCGGTATCGCTTTCTTGGATGTTGATTCCAGCAAGTCACTCTTTAACCGAATCTTTTCCTCGACTCGCTCCGATAATTCCATACCCAGTGGCGCTTACGAGATTATTCACTCCTGTGAACACGGCTCCGGCTTTCAAGACTCCGATTCCACCCGTAGCATCGACCGCGAGTGCCGTGACGATTCCAGAAATCACCACACTTCCAATATCAACGCTGACTTCGGCTGGATGGTCCTTCGCATAGCGGTAAGCACCTTTCACCGAATCGAATGCCTTTTGTGGAATAGTATCTCGATAGATACTTTCGAAGTTCTTATCGAACGCTGCTTTGAGTTCTTTCTTGTTGCCAGCATTAACATTTCACATCTGGGAAAAATCGAGTATCACGTTCTTTCCCCCGATAGGGAGAGTGAATCGCTGTTTTTGGAGAACAACCTGAGGGGTCGGGTCGAGGCTAACCAGGTATGATCCGATATCGTGGGCGTATTTCTTTATCTCCCCGCGAATAATTTGTTCGTAACGTCCAGGAACTCAAGCAAGCGCTTGTCCGTAGTCCGCTTCGCTTCCTCAAGCCCGAAGCATGGTTGTATGTTGTGCTTCTATGGCTTTTATGTCCCGATTCACATTTTCCGAAAGATGAGCAATCCTTCCGAAGAGTTCCGTCGTCTTGGCATATATTTCACCCGTCATCTTTTCTCATGACGACTCGGTTGGTCATTTTACTGTTTCTGTTTTCGGTTCGGAGATTCAAAGTCACGCTCGGATGGATTGCTTCATTCCGAATTCCACCATCGCCATCTCCGTATTATCGACAAGACTTCGACCTCGGTCAGTATTGAGACTCTTTACGAATGCTTCGGCTTCGGGACGGTGTTTTGCAAGAATAGCCTCCTCTTGTTTTCGAAATGCCTCCTCGTGGAAAGTAACCGCACTATCGTAGCCTTGTGGGTAATTTCCTGAGTTAACTATGTATATTTTCTGTTTTTCGAGTTCTCCTCTCGCTTCCTGTTTTCGCTTCCCAAGCCCGGCGAGATCTTCCCTTGAGAGGAGTTGTAAAAGCCTCTCTGGATTACTTCCATCTTTGTATGATTGAAGTGCGATATAGGCATCCGTGTTAAGCACGTCGACCGGATTCCCACGTACCATCGACTTCTCTTCAAAGGCGGTAGTAGTGATAGCAACGATGTTTTTCACTTCGGGAATACGTACGGAATCGCTGTGTTCCTGGGTCTTTTTCGGACTTTTCATCATGTCACAGGCTACACGATTGAAATATCCTTTCATCTGCGCATAATCCTTTTGTGCTTCTGGAGAATTCTGACAGGCCATATCCATGAATTTCCTGAGTTCATCAGGTGTTGCCCGATTGATGAATCCTTCCAGTTTCGATTTGAATTCTTGTTCCGCCTGTTTGTCTCCGCGCTCCTTTCGTTCCATAGCAAATTGCTCCTCTCGTGCCATTTCCTGAGCAGTGAGAGGAGGTTGTTTTGCGAGATCGGTTTCGGTCGGGTGAGCCATAGAACGATTAAAGGTAATGAGTAGTGATTATGGGGGAGTTATGCCATTTGCATGAAGAACGATTCGAGTTCGGTATTTACTATTTCTTTGTTTTCCGTTTCCGATCACTCCCGTAGTCGGAGTTCTCGAATGAACTGGAATTGCATCTCTTTCAGGAGTATTGGTATCTTTTCTGGAAAGTTCCCGTCTTTTAGACGTTGTTTGAAGAAGGAAAGTATGAAAGTTTTCTCAGTTCCTAAAAAATCGCCGATCCTTTGGATTTCCTCAGGGTCGTGCGTTTTAATATACAGGGATAATGCGGCTTTCGTTTCGGGAGATAAAAGGATTGAGTTTCTAATAATCGACTCAATCGATTTATTCGTGAATGAAATGCCGACTTGAAATGGGGCATTCATAAGGGAATCATACCATATTTAATGTGGTTGTGTCAAAAAATGGAAAGGAAAAGATGCCGATTTTTGACGTTTTGTGTTACAATTGCAGCAATTCATGTTACCACTCGGATTTCGGGATGTGGTAGGATGGTGGAGACAATATCTCCTCTCCATTCTCTCTCATGACACCATGAAGGAAATCAAGAAACACATCCAATCAATTGCGTATCATGAATGTCTCATAGTATGAAAATTAAAAAATAGGGTCTTATTATATGCATAATAAATACGACCACCACTCACTTTTCCCTTGTTTTTCCATTCCTGATCAGGTTACAATTCGATTAGGAATTCCAATTTTCAACATTTCTTTGTCAAAAATTAGCGTTTCCCGTAGAATGAAAATATAAGAATAATATGCCTTGTAGATCTCAAAAATAATAGAGATACGAGTTGAATTATTCAATAGGCCTACCTCTGTCAATATAAAAATTTTCCTCAATGGAAGATGCTATTATTTTCTGACCAAAAATCCTTATGGCAAAACGATTTCTCCCTTTATGGCAACCGAGTATAGACTTGACCGAAAACATGAGGAAGTTTCTAAAAGAGCGTTTATTGGGGCAAAATGAGGCCATTGATACAATCTGTGATTTATTTACATCTAATGTTTTTCGTGACCCTGGAGATCAGCGTCCGTTTGTGTCAGTATTTCTGAATGGTACTTCCTGAGTAGGAAAGACAATGTTGTTTGATTTGGTTGGCGAGTTTCTGAATAATTATAAGGAAATCGGAGGCGATAGAATCGGTAAGGTTGCAGTAACAAAGATCCAGTGTAATACAATATTTGCCTTTGAACTTGTTGAGATGACCGCTGGGCTTACAAATGGAGCAAAAAATCCAGGGGATTCAAGACGAAGTAAATTTGAGATACTTTTTCAGCGTGCCTATGAGCAAGATCCGCGGTATGCTCGTCAAATTATAGTACTTGACGAATTTGATAAATTAGGTAGTAGTCAAAATTGGAACGAAAAAAATGCGTTCGATTCAGTCAGTCAGATTCTGGATGATGCAGTACCTGAATGTAAGACTCCTGACTCAATTTCTGTTGATTGGTCGAATACCATTTTTGTATTTACTGGTAACTACTTTTTGAATAATATCAATGACCCGAGAAAAACCATTGGATTCTCAGTACAAGATGAGGAGATAGAAAAAAAGGATGAGCCAGAAGTGGAGAACACTATCGACAAGGAGGTTGTTATCGAGAAAATGAGACATCATTTTAGTATCTCAGCATTTCAAAGGGTTGATAAATTCATAGTATTTAATAACCTCTCAAACCGATGAGATATGCGTCGAGACTATACTATCCGTGAAATCGAGCATCTTTTCTCAACTATTGATATGTTCTATAAATCCCGTAGAAATATTCCTCCACCAAGGAATGAGTATGGGAATATCGATGACCTCGTACTCGACGCCTTGGGGAACTCTGATCCCACATGATGATTTAGAGCTATAAAGCGATATGTACGGAACTTCATAAAATGACGCATTCTTGCTCGTCTGCATTCGGAGTATCCAAACCCTAGAGAAATACGACAGCCACCTACAATTTACCATGAAAACATCGCAGTAACCAGGCGATTAGCGAGGAGTGAATCAGGGCGTGGATCGGAAATCGATCTTGATAATGACGATTTTTGGAAAGACTTTTTTGAAGAACCTGATTGATCCATTGTACCTCTCCCGAAAGATTACCAGCCAAAAGATGGCACACATCCTACCTAGTGTATTTTCATCTTTATTACGCATTCAAACTCTATGTCAGAAAACCAAGATGGTACAAAAATAAACCAATCGCTCACAGATATGCTCTCGGGATTCTGTGAAATAAGCAATAAAACA
This sequence comes from Bacteroidia bacterium, assembly GCA_036170475.1. GTDB lineage: Bacteria > Bacteroidota > Bacteroidia > 2-12-FULL-35-15 > 2-12-FULL-35-15 > 2-12-FULL-35-15. The sequence continues at coordinate 4,782 of JAVHPE010000079.1, forward strand.
ATTACCCATCTTCCTCTGGAATTCTCTAAGTGATCAGGGTTATGTTGAGGCATTTACCTTATTCGCTCTGAGTTTTCAGACAATTCGGTCATGTATTTTCCAGAGTTGCAGATAACATTCAAATGAATGGAGTTATTTGAATCTGCACTTATTCCATATTCTTTGAGGGAACGTTATTTTACATATAACGGTCCATTGAAGGATATGGATAATGATAAAGAGGCACAGTGTCAGTTCTTACTTGAGTGTCTAAAGAGTAAAGAGATTATTAAGGAGATGATGGAAATGTTGGAATTTTGAATGAGCAGATTTTTTGATCCAAATGAAATTGGGGAGTTTTTAGAATCACAACAAAACAAATTTATCGGACTTTGCGATCTCGATCTAGAGATTGCGGGGTACGGGAAGAAAATCCAGTTCTTTATCAATCTTGGAGACGGTTACGAAATTTGTTACGAGGCATATGAAATACCGGAAGACGAGTTCTATGAGTCGAGGCTCTTTGTGAATCCGGTTTTTCTGGATGCGAAAGCATGAAAGACTTACAGTATGCACGAGCACTTCCCTCCGTGGGCGATTGATTTGATCTGTTGATACGATCGTTTCAATCCGATGACTCCGCAGAAGGAAATACGGAAACGGCTACTACGCAATGAGACTTGTCTCGGTCGGGAAAAACGGATCCGGTCACTGATCGAATGGTATGAAATTTTTCTCAAAGTTTAGTCTCGGCTACGACTATCTGAGGAAAAGATGAAGAAAAATGGAGAGAGGACAGAGTTGTAGTTCGTACATCAGAGAAATATCTTCAGATCCAAAAGTAACTTCCTGCTTGCATTATGAATTAGAGCGTACTTCCATACGATGCTTTCACAATGCCAAAAATGTATTCAGGATCGTCAGAAGCAGTCATTTTAAGTTGTCCGTTAAATCCCCAACCATACGAGGTAATATCAACAACTGATTTTTTTGTGTCTTCTGCATATGCCACATCTCGAACCAAAACCATGATCCAGTTCTTTCGAAATTCAAATCGAACAAAACTTCTCGTAGTTCGATAGGTTATTCCTATTTTCAAAGGAACTTCCTCGACAGACGGAAGTTCAAGTATTTTTCCACGTATCGATTCGAAAATATTCCGAAGATCTTCCGGAAGACTTTTGATATGGTGATCAATGTCATATACAACTTCTTCTTGAACAGAAACTTCCATAATATTACATATCTCTTTTTCAGATGCAATTTGCCCCTTCAGTATCGTCTTTCTATTTTTCCCGCCATATACGTTCTCGATATGAATAATCCCATCCTCATAGAGCGCGTATGTTTTGAGTTCCACATTATTTACCTGCTGGACCGCGGACTCTACATATCGACTAAATCCTTGGGCAATGAGGATCACTCTTGGATCGTTCCAGTTTACCTCGGTATCATTTCAGAACTTATTTTTTACGAGGAGATCGAAGTGACGTTTATTTCGTTTGAGCCAATCAAGATAAAACAAGCCTTGTGCGAAGACCTCCTCGTTCTCTTTCCATTTGTATTCTATGATTACTGGACAATTGTTTTCATCGATTCCAATAGTGTCCATACGTCCTCCGTCGATCTGATACTCTTTTTCCAAAAAACGAATACCCAAAAGTTCTTCGAGATTATCCGCGAAGAAGTCTCGTAGTTTGAATTCATTTCAAAATCCGTCACGGAGAAAAGGAATACGGATAGCTTTTGAATTGGAGATTTTGTAGACTGGCATAGTGTGAAAATTAGAGAAAATTAAACTATTTCATTCAATCGTAATCTCTTCTCAACATCCTCATAATTCTCCCCGACATATTCTCTCATCAGACTCTTCCAGAGTTTTCCATGGTTTGGAACAGAAAAGTGAAGGAGCTCATGAAAAACCACATACCGACGAATCTCATTATCCATAGTGAGTAATTCGGCATTGAAACTCAGGTATCCATTTGTGGAACAACTAGCCCATTTATTTTTCATATCAGTACGCACAGAAAGACCCCGGATATCGATTTTGAGGTCTTTTGCAGCATCTCGTACAAATGCTTTGAATTCGGTATATGTAGCTCCTATTTCATTCATATTTTCATCCGACAAAGGGTACTGATAATGATTTCGACAATTTTCTTTAAGCGTTCATCATCCTCGAAATGATCCATGAGTGATATATACATTTTCGTTCGAACTTCTCTCAAAACCTTCGCACTTGAAGCGAATTCTGGATTTGTTGTGATTATATTTTCGACGGTGTAAGTCAGCTCTTTGCTCGGGATATTATTTTTTTCAAGGATATCTCGAATGAACCAGGCAGTATCCGATATGCCTTCTTGTTTTTGAATTTCGCGTCGTTTCGCTTCCATATCCCAGAGATCCAGAAGAGTTTCGAGTGCTTCTTTTGTGGTAATCTGACGATCTTCAAAACGTTCTCGTATATCTTCCGCACGATCTCGAAGAGATATGAGAACAGGATCTCCGCTTCGTTTCTCAGCTTCTCGCTCGATAGATTTTATGAGGTTTATAACTTTTACTTCATCCGGAGTATTTTTCGCTTTTATGAGTTCTATGGTAGTTCCGTTCATCTCAAAAATTTCGTCTGTCAAACGCACTGCCCCGCTGGTGATATGTGATTGTACAAGCTCGGCAGTTTTCTGTTGGAATTCTTTATCTACATATACACGTTTTGCAAAGGAACTCCGAACGACTGTGTATATATTTGCCAGTGTCGTATATCGCTCGATATATGGACGAAGAAATGCATCGGGGGAAATAATTTCATAGAGCATTTCTACCTCCGTATACCATTTGAAGAATCTTTTTCGATCCTCTTCGTTTCGGAAACGCTCGATGAGTACAGCAATTATCTTATCGGAAAATCCGCTTTGGACAAGATCGAGATATTCTGCTGACTCTTCATCGATTTTCCGAGCAAAACGACGTTTGAGGAGTTCAATATCTTTTACAACGGAGTTCACTTCATCGGAATCAAATGAAAGAGCTTTTTCGAGATTCTCGAAAATTCCCACAAAATCGTAAACAAAACCGTGGGGCTTTACCATTTTCTCAGATTCATTTTCATATGGTCGATTCACTCGTGCAATTGTTTGGAGGAGTGTATGATCTCGGACAGGCTTATCAAGATACATTGCGTAAAGAATTGGAGCATCATACCCGGTAAGAAGTTTCTCTGTAACGATGAGAATCTTCGGTAGTGTCCCAAATTTCGCAAATTCGCGACGCAGAGCTTGTTCATTTTCTTCACTTCGGTAATGAGCTTTGATGAGCTCCGAATCATTGTTATCGCTCGTATAGACGACTTCGCTCCATTCTTTCGGGAGGTGTTTATCCAGTGCTTGTTTGTAGAGTGCACATGCCTCACGATCGACTGCCACGAGAAAAGCCTTATACCCCATTGGTTCGATGTGTTCCTGGAAATGTTTTGCAACAAATTCCGCAACTTTTTCGATACGTCCTTTCCCTTTGAGAAAGTTCCGCGTATTCACTGCTTTTTCGAGAATTCTATTCAGTTCCTCTATGTCGCTTACTCCGTGATCTTTTGCGAGATTCAAAAATTCTGCTTCGAGAGTTTCTTTCGGGACGAGCATCTCGTTTGGAGCGAGGGCATAGTACAACGGCAAAGTAGTGCCATCCTCAATACTTTCCGAAATGGAATATTTATGAAGGTACCCTCTCTCATCATTGACACCAAAAGTTTTGAATGTTCCACCACCATGGGCAGTCTTATCAATTGGTGTACCAGTAAAGCCTATAAAAGTCGCGTTTGGTAGGGCGGCCATGAGATACGTTCCGAGATCTCAGGCGGTAGTTCGGTGTGCTTCATCGATGAGTACAAAAATATTTGATCGAGTATTGAGCCCTGCTGGTTGACGGCCGAACTTATGAATCATGGAAACGACGATACCACGAAAATCTGATTTAATAATCTCCGTAAGATCATCGATACTTTCAGCCTTCCGAACATTTCCAAGTCCAGCTCGGGCAAGGTTTTTTACCATCTGATCTTCGAGCTCATTGCGATCAAGCATGAGGAGAATAGTAGGTTTCTCCGCTTCGGGAGCAGAAAAGAGAAGTTCAGCGGTTTTGATCATAGTAAAAGTCTTCCCACTTCACTGTGTATGCCAGACAAGACCTCGCTTTTTTTCTTTCTCAGTCAGACAACGATTAACGACTGCTTCAACAGCTCCGGCCTGATGTTCACGAAGAATGAGCTTGGAAATTTCTCCGTCATTTTCCATGAACATGATGTATTTTCCGATAAGTCCGAGGATATGGGAGATATCAAAAAATGTTTTAATCTTGTGTTCAAGCTCTCCGATTCGATCACCCTTCCATACAAAAATATTCCGTCGGATAAGATTCCATGTCACACCATACATAATCCCAATACCTTCCGCGACAGCGAATGTTTGTTGGCTCACTATGAGCTCTGGTGTTTCTCGCTGGTATCGACGAAGTTGGTCGATCGCGAGGGCCAATCCTTCTGATTTCGTCATATTTTTACACTCCACGACAGCGACAGAAATCCCGTTGATAAGAAAAACAATATCTTCTCTGTTCCCGAAATGCCCATTATTATAAGCAAATTCATCTGTCACCTCATACACATTATTCTCCGGGTGTTCAAAATCGATTACTATCACGTTCTTCTCCCGATTCTCTGCCGTATCGTATGCCGTAGTGCGACCACGCAAGAAGGCGAGAAAATCTCGGTTTCCTGCAATATCCGCAGTAAAGTTCGGAATCATGTATTCTTTTGGAAGCCACGGGTTGAATTCGCGAAGTTTTGACTGAAAAACCGCCTCATAACGAAGCCCTCCATTTCTCCGTTCATCAGAGACTTCTCGGGACACGCGAGTCCATCCAATGCTTTCGGCATATCGAATAATAGGTTCTTGGACGGATGATGATTCAGTTGGGTGCATAACTATAAGTGGTTACCAAATACAAACTTCCTGTACTCTTTTACGCAATAATCAAATCGTCTCCTTATATCACGATTGATCCAAGACTTCAATAATATTTCTATGGGGAGAAAATTCTCATTTCTGAATCTCTGTATATATCATCATATACATTATGATGACCTTCCGTAAAATATCCCTCCATCTATCAGTTTGCTCCCATATATCACCTCTTTTTGAAAAATCTATTTCAGCAAGGTCTCCATCTGATCAAACTTTGTGTATCTCTTTTAATTGCCGAAAGAATGATCCATGAACAAAATCACAACGATTGTCATAAATTTCATGAACTATATCACAAGTATTTGTATTGCTTCATCATAGTAATGCTTTTGTTCTTTTTCTCAGATTTTTTTCTATACTATCCCGATCATTAGATAATAAGATTTCTAAAACAACTCATATATCTCAGGCTTCTTTTAGCCAGTACATCATACTTTTTCGATGAGCATATGATCGGATCTGTTGATATAATCATAGAGCGGTTTGAAGCCTAAACTTTTCATCTTCATTATTAAGTAGCCATTGATTAACAAATCGAGCGTTCCATCAAACAGCATCTATTTGGGGGCTTATCAAATCCACAAATTTAAGAAAACGATCATCCAGAAATAACTCGATTTTATTATCTTTCCATGCCTCCATATAATTCTGATTTCATGGGAATCCCTCCATTCATGGCAAACACTGATGTACATTGTCTCCTCTTCAAAGCCTATCTCGAATAAAAACCGGAGTAAAAACATGTCCTGAATATAATTCCAAAAGGAATATCCACTCATAGACACTATCTATCTCTTCATGACCAACTAAGATTCACCAAAGGGGAGGTGTTTCTCGATTATATACAGGAATATCAAGAGAAAGATTGGGGTTCAGCTTATAGAGAATATCTCTTTTTATAAGTTCTTCATGTAATTCCACCTCAGTCAGTCCTCAATGATCTGGTCGGAGATTAAAAACCGCCATGCAATCTGAAATATCTAAAACCTTCTCTTTTAGAGAGAAATGCTCTGGTTGTCATCAAAAGGCAAAGAAGAATTTATCCATATTTCTACAAATTAACCCTCCTCTCGCCACTCATAAGCTCATGGAGAAGAGTTTGAAATAAAGATTCGAGAGAGTTGAATTTTTCTATGTGCATTTCTATACTTTGATCAATTTCAGATAGACTACTTGCGATAAGTTTCTGTTCATCGAGAGATGGTAGAGGTATCTGAAAGTTTGCAAGTTGAGATTTATTTATGGCTTGGAATATGCTACCAGTTCAGAGTCTGGCAATAGTAGCCTCGTCAAACATTAGCCTAAAATAGAGATATCATTGATGTAATTTTCAAAATGCACGTAATCATCATATTCATCGACCAATACAGCATGATTCATTCGCAATATTTAGTGGTCAAACAGGTGCTCGAACTGAAATCAGTATATCTCAACATTCTGCGATTTTTTTTGAATCTGAGCAGAATATTCTCGGTACTGGGTACATTCTTCAAAAATCGGTTTTTCATTGAAAAAATGGTAGTCATCGTCCGTCTCTGTTATATGTTTCAGAACTTGGGGATTGACCCATGTTTAAGTGACAAAACTGTGAAAGATTTGTCACCTCCCAACTCTCCGGAACCTCTCTAATATCTGTCATCTTTATTTTCTCTCCGCGAGTCCCATGAGTAAAAAGCTCGTGCATCATAGATTGTTTGAGTTCACGAAGTTTCTCGATCATATTTCTCTGCTCAGAGATGGCAATCTGAATGGAAAAGAGGTTTTTAGCGATGATTTCTTGTTCGCGAAGTTGTGGGAGTGAGATACTAAAAGTTGATAACTGAGCCTTATTGATTGCCTGAAAGATACTTCCGGTTCATAGTGAAGCGATATTTTTTTCCTCGTAAATGAGACGAAAATACAGATAACCCTGATCTAAAAGGTCCTTTTTTGCTCTCAATCATCCGATTCACCGACCAATACAACATTTCTCACTTGCAAAATTTACTGGACCGACTGGGGCACGGACTGACATAAGGATATCTCACTGTTCAGATATTTTTTTTGGATCCGTACAGTACATTCTCGGGGTTGGGTATTGAAAGCCAAAATCAGTTTTTCCTTGATAGAATGGGAGTCATTCTCATCGATCATTATAAGTCGACGAATCGGGTGATTGCCCCATATTTAGCACGCATATTTCCCGCAATTCTACCATCTTCCATCCCACCGGAACTCCCACTCCTTTGGTTGCCTTCTGAGCATTAGATTCAAGTTCTATCATAAATTATTTTCAGGAAAATTAAAAGAAAATTTATCAAAAGTTTTGACTTTTTGGGTGAAAATTCATATACTGTATTTACATACAGATCGCGAGCTACGTCTTTGGACCGATGCTCGTTTTTTCGTATTTGAGCTTATCGCGGAGTTTGGTGAGCGGGAGGATAAGGGCGAGAAATGGCTTGTATAACTGAGAAAATGTCTGGTCATTTGGTGTTATTATCCGGAGTAACTTTCATCTTTTATGAAGTTCCTCAGCGAGACAGAAAAAATCTCCATCCCCAGTTACGAGAATCGCCTGAGTATAGTCGTCTATATCGAGACTTGCGTGCATCACGAGCTCAGCATCGACATTTCCTTTAATCACCATTCACTGGACGAGTGTCTGCTTGAAAATGATCTCATATCACCACCCCTTTAATCGATTATAGAACGGCTCATTCGAGGCAATATAACCAATAAAAATCGTAACTCTGTTTGCACCAAAATGATCCTGTAAATACATGCGGAACTTCTCAAAATCCAGTTGCCAAGCAGTATGAACGCATGTAAATTCAGAAAGTGATTTCTCTCATCGTGCAGTTATCTCATCACGCGTCTTCATATCACAAATTCGCTTTGCCGGATAGGGGCGATTGGGAATGTTGATGTAGTACTTGAAAAGATCCGTGCTAATACTTTTGCTCAGATTTTGAAAATCAATGTAGACGTGGACTATATTTTCGGACATATGTGATATTAAAAACCTAAACTTTTCAATACTTCTTTTAGCTTCACATCAGCTTCGCTTGCCCGTTCTTCCACTTCCGCCAGCTCGATGAGGATTTCTTCTATGGGGCGATATTCCTGGGTCGACCCAGTATGGATATAGCGGGATGGGGAGATGTTATAGTCATTCTTTATGATCTCTTCGATCGATACAATGATTGAAAATTTCTCGATAATCTCGTGATTTTGGTATGTTTCGACGATCTTCTTGATCCCCACCTCACTTATATAGTTTTTTGGATCTCCTTTTTCAAATTCATTTGAAGCATTGAGGAGGAAGATTTTTCCTTTTTGTTCAGGAGATTTGGTAGTATTGAGGAAAACAATGATACCTGGTGCGGTTGTGTTGTAGAAAAGATTTTCTGGAAGATAGATAACTCCTTCGATGAAGTCTTTGTCTACGAACCATTTTCGGACATCTTTTTCTTTGTTAGTATTCGCATTTCCAGATCCACGACTTGCCCCTCCCGTATCGAGTACCACTGCCGCTCGTCCTCCGGTTTTTAAGCTTGCAAGGATATGCTGTGCCCATCCCCAGTCACCCTTACCGCCAGGAGACCCCGCGGGGAATCGATTGAACTCATCATTCGCATAGATTTCTTCTGGAAGATCCGGTTGATTCCACATAGGATTGGCGACGATTCGATCGAATTTTCGAAGTCCTTTTCCACTCGCATCACGAAGTTTCGGAGTCTTGAAAGTATCTCCGATTTCGATTTCACCCTCCATATCATGGATGATCATATTCATCTTTGCCATCGCCCAGGTTTCAGCCGTAAGTTCCTGTCCATAGAGTTGAGCCGGTGCATAAGTAGTAATGCCCTTCGCTTTCATTTTCTCTGCAAGAGTGAGCTCACATTTAACAAGAAGTCCGGCACTTCCACAGGTCGGATCATATACATCCATCGCAGGCTCACTATCCATGATATATGCCATGATCATGCCCACTTCGCGTGGGGTATAAAACTCACCGGCAGACTGCCCAGAACCCTCGGCAAACTTGCGAATGAGGTACTCATAACTGCGTCAAATAATATCTGGCTCTACATCGGCAAGTCCAAGGCGTTTCAAAGAAATTGCCTCGATAAGATTCGAGAGACGATCGTCGGCAATATCACGCTGTCCGTGAGTAGTAGCATTATAATCGATGCGATCGATAATACCTCTAAGCGAGAGATTTTCATTTGCAATACCTCGGAGTATAGAAGTGAGTTCCTGACCGATATTACTGGAAAGCTTTCTGATAGCCGACCAGGTCATCTCAGTTTCAGGATTCTCAGGAGTTATCGGAAGATAGAACCGGACGAGCTTATGATCGAGATTTATGAGCTTGCGTGCTTTTACCTTGCTTCCTCACACTTCCTTGGCAATACGAACAATTTCATCATCAAAAACATCACAAAGACGTTTTACGAATATGAGGGGAAGGATATAATCCTTGTATTTTGAAGCATCTTTTGCTCCTCGGATAGAACATGCTGCATCCCAAATCCAGGATTCGAGTGACTTATCTTTTGGTTCGTTCTGTACTTTTTTCATGGAGATTATTTTTCGTTATTGATTATTTAGTTGTTTCAGGTTTCTGACTGCCGATAAACTCATCGACGCTCACTCCAAGTGCTATGGCAATTTTCCAAACCATTTGGAACGCTGGTTTCTGGATTTTCCCTTGTTCCACCTTTGCCAAAGATACCATTGGCATGCCTGCCTTGACAGCAAGGGCTTCCTGAGAAATCCCCTTTTCTTTTCTTAGCTCCCGTATTCGTTCTCCAATCCAATTTGGAGTATTTATCATGTTTTTAGACATATTTTCAAAAAAAGATTACCGGTAGGATTATATATGTATATAATGAAAAACGAAATCAATTTTAGAAAAAGAAATATGGACAAATTTACTTCTAATAAAACTATGTATGGTTGAGGCTTTCATTGGTGGAATAATGGGAAAGATAGCAGAAATATTACTCGATCCAGTAATCCAAACAACTAAAAACAAAATCGCCCTCAGTAAGGCTTCTTGAAAATCGTTAATACAGGACTTGCAAAAGATAGCAGAAGAAGCTGAACAACAATTAGTTTCAGAGATGAAATTACTCCAAGAAAAAGTATTCAATGAACACCCCGAGGTTGAAATTCATCGCTGAGAAATAGAGAAATTTTTTACCGCTTCCTCACAACTCGCTCAGATATCATCTGCTGGAACAGCCTCCATTGATTGTCAATGGGAGAAGGATGCAATAAATCAGTTTTTTGAATCATTTATTGATCAAAATCCAGAATGGTTGATTTATAAGACGCGCGGCATTATTAAGCTTGAATCTTTTGCGAAGGCATACCAAACTCAAATGTTACACTTTATTAAGAATGAGGACGTTAATAAAGTACGATTAGTGAAGGAAAAAGAAGCCATCCTTCCCCTTATAAATGAGGGCATGACTCTTTGGATAAATGTACTTGCCCCGAATATAACATGACATTTTCAGCAAGTACAAAAGGATATGTTTCTTCCGATAAATCAGAATACACAAAGTAATGTGGATTACAGATCTTCGATAGAGTTAACAACTAAAAATGTGGGACTCATGCTTGATCAAATGATGCAGAAAATGATTGATCGGATTTCATAGGGATTAGGAGGATTAACGGATTGAATATACAAATACGATAAACGATTCTCGGACTTTAATTTCTGTTCTATACAGCATAGGGTTTGGGATTTATTATTAGGTGTAAGCTTTATGGATATTCCTCCTATAAAAAGAATGACATCATCTCATCAGCACCATTGATATGGTATATATCTTGCTATTGATAAGCTTTTTTATATAATGAACACATTTTTATTTTTAACATCAATATATGGATATCGTTCAGTTACTAAATAACAACCAAGGGGTAATATCGGCATTAGCAATTCTTGTTACCTTGCTCGGATTCTTTATAACCAATGGTAGAATCACTAAAATCGGACAACAACAAACTTTAGGAAACAAATCAAAAGGCTACCAAGCATGAAGAGATATTGGAAATATCAATTAACTAACAATTCCAATGTTTTGAAATAATCAACAGCAAACCATATGAAGCTGATCTACTGGTTATCAAGCCGACAGGGATATTATTATTCATGAGGACTGAATCAATAACCTTAGCTTCCCTATAATAGCTGAAATTTTCGAACATATCTTTTCTGAAATTGAAGGCAACTGACTTGAAGAGGAAGAAATAATTGACTTAAAAAAGAAAGTGGATCTCAATTTTAATGGGCAAGCTAAATTAGACTTTATTGAGGTATATAAAGAAAGTCGTGGAATGATGAATGATATTCAGAGATACATGAAAGAATGCAATCAAGGGAAAATTCAGTCACTTATACTTAAAACTCGTTCATTATTCAAAGAATATAAAGAAGTGGATTCACATAGGGCGGCTATTGAAAATATAGATATCTTTGTACGACTAGCTGAATTTTTTGTCCCTAAGGATGGGAATGGAAATACTAAAAATGGCTCCTATCTGGCACATACACAAGCTATCATTATACTTATATTTGAAATGTGCGAATTTGGATTACTCACAGAGGAAGAAATTCAAATTAGACTACTCATGTAAAAAAGCTCATCATGTTAATAATTTCAAGGTATGAAGATCTCAATCGGAACACGATAGTTATATGAGCTGACGTGCTTTTAATTTTGAAACAAAAACAATTCAATCTTGAAAATTTATATCAAGAAATTAAACACAAAGGCATTAGCTTAGACGAGTATTATGATATTATTACTTTCCTTTGGCTTACTGAAGCTATAGTTCTAGATACGCACTTACTAACCTATAAATCAACATGATTTTAGATAAAATATATTCCGAACCCAAATGACTTTTCGAAGATATAGAATTCAAGAAAGGTATTAACTTTATCTTTGCAAGAAAAATTCCTTCTGAAGATAAGAAAAATTCTCTTAACGGATTAGGGAAATCTTTGTTATTGAATCTAATTGATTTCTGTTTGCTTTCATCTGAAACAGTGCACATAAAGTCTGCAAAAAAGAACAATGATCTTTTGGGATATAGTATAGTACTTGAATTTACGATAGATGATAAACATTTTTTACTAAAAAGACCTTTTGATAAACCGAATAAGGGTATTATTTTTGGAGAAATCTGATCAACGATGAATTCCTATGAAAATACCCCGAAAAATAAAGAACTTACCAGAATTCTTTGTGAACTTATCTACAAAGATGAGACTTATAAATGAAGATTTCTTACTTCATGGCTAAGAACTTTAACACCTTTTTTTATTAAAAGTCAGGCATCAAAAAGTAAAATCAATTTTGCTGACCCTATAAAATATATTCCAAATACTGGTGAAATTGAGCTAATACCAGCCCATCTCTACCTAATGAACATTGATAATACTCTATTTTATAAAAACTATCATCTCGTAACCGAACTCAAAAACCGAAATACAGCATTCTTAGAGGTGAATAGACTTGTTACTGAAACCTATTGATTGCCCAATGTTAAACAAGCCGAAAATGAGATGGACAGATTGCAGTGACTTATCGAGAAAGATGAGAAAAATATATCTAATTTCCGCTTGGCCGATCAGTATTCAAATATTGAGGGCGAGCTAAATACACTAACTGCTGAAATAAAAGAGACAAAATTTTCAAACATCATCGCATCAAAAAGGATACAGGAATATATACAGAGCTACGAAATAACAGACTCGATAAATATTGAGAAAATTGTTGATATTTACAAAGAAGTTAACAAACTATTTGCTCAAAATATAAAAAAGAGTCTCACGGAAGCTTTAGATTTTAGGAAGAGCCTTGCGACATCAAGAATGGAGTTTTTGGAAGCTGAGATAAATGAGTTGCGGAATCGGGTGATCCAAGGTAATTTAATCATACAGCAATTGGAAGATAAGAGAGCGACTCTCTTTGAATTCTTATCAGCGAAAGAGGCTATTCAAGATCTCTCCGAAGCTTATCTTAATTTGAGCAAAAGACGATCAACTCTAAGCGATATAAAATCAAAAATCTCCGTCTCCCAAGATCTACGGCAAGAGATTGCTAACTTGGATGCTGAAAAAGCAAGAATAGTTGCAGAAATTGTCTCATTTATAAATTCGATAACAGAGAAGATATCTGATCTCAGAAAAATATTCTTTGAAGTCCATGATTCCATATATCCAGAAAATAATGAGAAAGACGGCGTAGGCTTTTCTATCACTGAGAATTCTCATAAGCAATCTAAAGTAAGTATTGATATAAAAATCTCCAAAGACTTAGCTAATGGCAAGAACAAGATTAGAACATTGATCTACGATTTAATGATACTATTTTTCCGAATTTCAAAAAACCTACACTGACCGAAATTTTTGATTCATGATGGAATTTTTGATTGAGTAGATAAATCACAATTTATATGCTTGTATGAATATCTACAATCGAAAACTGAATCATGAGTCAATTTTCAGTATATAGTAACGATAAATGAGGAATGAGAACTAAATGGAAATTTCTGAAATTCAGATAAAGTCACAGCAAAACGAATCGCAGAAGAAGCGATTATAGTCTTGGATTATGAACATCCTTTGTTTTGAAAGCACTGGGACTAGACCAAATTAGTCTTTTTATTTAATAATCTTTTTATATATGAATGCATTATACGATAGTCTTCATAAGGATATTAGAAAAATCCAAACAAAAAACTTATAAATTAAGTTGAAAATTTTCTTTCCAACGATACAAATAACTCCACCCATCTATCAAACATCCCCATATATGTGTGAGGAAAAATATCTGTGGGCTGCCA
>JAVHPE010000080.1:0-50414 GCA_036170475.1 Bacteroidia bacterium
GTGAAATTGATATTTTTTGTTTTGTTCAAGTTATTTTGAAAACTTTCCTAATTGGCACATTGAAAATTATTTTTTACTTCCATTAAACAATTCAGATTTATCCACTTTCTTCACCTCTGTTGCCTCTTTCAATTGTTTTGCGATGGCACTATAGGGCCCAGAAATCACTTCCTCACCTTCTTTTATTCCAGCTATTATTTCTATAAAATTACTATCCTGAATTCCGGTTTTTACTTTCACCATTTTTGCTTTACCATCGCTATATACAAACACACACTCCTCCTCTTTTAAAACATCTTTCAAATCTTTCTTTTCAGTGTCATTAGAATTATTAACTACTATTCCTTGTTCGCCCTCTTCCTCTTTTTTGAAATCTTTTTCCTTAAATGCACTGCTATCAGTACGTGTGGTAACTGATTGAATAGGAACAGTAATAATGTTTTTTGCTTCTTTCGTTTGAATATCAACGGTGGCACTCATTCCGGGACGGAAAGGAGCGCTGTTTTTATTTGCAATTATTAAATCCTGATAGGATTCCTGTAAAATTCTGATTTTTACCGTGAAATTTGTAACCTGTTCCGCGGTTACTCCTGTAGTGTTTGCAGAGTTTGCAATCTCAGTTACAATACCTTTAAATTTCCTGTCGATATATGCATCCACTTCAATTAGCGCGGTGTCGTTATTATGTACACGTACAATATCATTTTCATTCACATCCACACTTACTTCCATTTCATTCAAATTGGCAAGACGCATTATTTCAGTGCCCTCAAATTGCGCTGTACCAACCACACGTTCTCCTTTTTCCTTATTTAATTTTGAAATAGTGCCGTTAACAGGACTAAAAATAGTGGTTTTTGCAAGATTATCACTTGCTTCTTTTAATGAAGCCTCCGTACTTTTTACATTATAATCCGAAGCGTTTACATTTTCTTCGGCACCTTTCACATCAGCTATTGCGCCATCATAAGCAGCTTTAGCTATATCAAAGTCGGATTGTGAAATAGCGCCTTGTTCCAATAGTTTTTTATTTCGTAAATAGGAAGATTCAATATTTACAAATGATGCTTTTACTTGCTCCAAACGGGCTTTTGAATTGGACAAATTAGCTTTTGTTCCATTCAGCGTTGCCTCCATTCTGCTAAGATTTGATTCATAAATTAATGGATTTATTTTGCATAAGATATCTCCTTTTTTTACCTGGTCGCCTTCTTTAACAAGCAATTCAACAATCTCACCTGATACATCCGAACTTATTTTTACTTCTACTTCAGGTTGAATTTTTCCATTGGCAGAAACGGTTTCAACAATATTTCTTTTCTTCGCAATTTCTGTAGTAACAGAAATTGCTTTAGTTCCGGAATAATTTTTTAGAATAAATACTCCAACTAAAATCAAGATTCCTATACTAATTATCCAAATTATTTTTTTCATGTTTGCTTTTTTTACGTTCCTCTCTCTCCTTCAGAGAGGATAAATGGGTAAGGTGTTATAATTTCAAAGGTTTACCCTGATAGAAATCAAGAACCTTTGTTTTAAAAATATATTCGTATTTCGCTTGTAATAAATCGCTTTCCGCTTTTGTTAATTTATTTTTTGAATCGTTATAATCATTGGTATTTACTATGCCCACATTAAATTTTTGCTCTGTATATTTGAATGATTCCTTCATTGCATCAACAGTTTTTAAAGTAGCATTATATTTTTTCAGTCCGCCATTCGCATCAGCATACGCTTGTTGGATGTTTTTTTGTACTTGCAGTTTAGTTGACTCAACGATAAGTTCAGCATTTAATTTTTGGATACGAGCCCTGTCAATAGCTGTTTTTGTTTGGAAGCGATTAAAAATAGGTACTGTTAAATAAAAACCAAAGGATTTATTCACGTTATCTTTATACTGATCCATAAAAGGTTTTTTCTCCGGGCTTGAAAAATAGGGCGACAAAACGGTGTCGTAGCTGGAAGTAATACTTCCGTTGGGGCTGAATCCTTCTAATACAAGCGGTTTGTCAGTACGAGGGCTCAGTCCGGAATACCCTGTACCATAAGCGGCACTAAATACTAATCGAGGACTTAGTCCGCCCCAGGCCACATCAACAGCTTTTTCAGAACTTAAAACATTGTTCTCTGCACTTTTTATTTCCGGTAAATCAGCTACAGCTGTGGTATAAATTTGATTTGCGGTTGTAGTTAACAATGTTTCATTGCCTACTGTCAAATCAGGTTTTATAATACTAAAATCTTCTATAGTGCCTATGTTTAACAATTGTATAAGTGACAAATAGGAAATGTCCAATTGATTTTGAGCAGTAGTAAAACTTAATTCTTCTGAAGCAAACTGAGCTTGTATATCCAGCAAGATTCCTTTTGCAGAAGCGCCAGCGTCAACTAGTTTTTTAGTGCGCTCCACCTGGGCACTGGTTATTCCCATTTGGTTACGTGCATTTTCAACAGTTTCGATGGAGAATAGTATTTGTAAATAAGCAGAAGCAACATTTAGCGAGACATCGTTTTTTATTTTATCCACATCGTATTTACTTGCCAAAAAGCTATATTTATTTTGCTGGATGGTGTTGATGTTTTGTAAACCATTGAAAACAACAATATCACTGCTCAATGAAAGATTTTGAGAAAGCACTTGCTGCGTTGCAAATTCATTTGTAAAACGGTCAATAGTGCGGCCAAAATTATAACTATGGGAGACATTACCATTTAATGATGGCAATAAATTTGCTTTACTTTGAGTTAAATTTAGTTGCGATAATTGAGTATTTAATTCTGATTGTTTTATTTGAATATTGTTATTTAAGGCATACTCAATACAAGCTTCCAATGTCATTGGTTGCTTTATTTTTAAAGCATCCTGAGCCATTATTGATATTGAATCCAATAAAAATAAAACGAAGATAATTTTTAGTGTTTTTATTTTCATAGGTACAAATGTAATAATAGAATTGCTTGTATTATCATTAAAAACTGAATAACCCTTCCTGTTTTATCGACTTACCAAAGAGGAGAAAATGTTAACCCAAAATTTTTCAGGTATGGAGAATTTTTATTATAAAGGTTCCGGAATATTTCTGCTTTTTATTTTGTAAACTATTGATACGGATGCGTTTTTTATCGATATTTTGTACCTGGTTTAGAAAAACTTTTTCAGCACTATCAGGATCACAGGAGATTTGAATTTTTACACCCGGATTTATTTTTAAAAATTCCTGAAATATCAATAAATTTTTATAAAACAGAGGTTCATAGTGTAAAGTTATTTTATCTCCTTTTTTAATTTTACTGAATTTCAAAACATAAGATGTATCAAATACAGGGGTATTAAATTCCTGTGTCTGCCACATGTATCCATGGGCATTTGAAATAATGGTGATTTTTTCATTCCCAATTGTCGCGATAGAAACCTCTTTACCTTTTTTCTCAAGTTTTATACTATCACTAAAAGTAAAATAAGCAATTTTTGCATCCACCGGCTTGTTGGTAGTTACCTCAATCGATTGAATGGTTATATTGATTTGCGGTTTAAAATCATTTTTATTAATAGCTACAGGTGCAGCATCAATCAAACCATAAGGTTTAAAGCTTTTTTTAGTTGAATCGGATTGGGCAGATAGAACGGATTGAGTTGCTATCAGAAACAGAAACAATAAACGTAAATAATTCATCGTAAAGTATTTGTACAAATTTAACGAAATGTAAATACAAACTTGAATTTTTTAAAAATTCAGAATGTTCTTTTGATACGTTTTGTGATCAAACAAAATGAAGGGGAATATCATATAAATAACGCATTACGATTAATCAAGTGAAATAATAATAGTTATATTGAAGCCCCTCAATCTTTGAATATTCGTATCTTTGAGGCCAATATTATTCAATCAGGTAGTCATTTATTTTTTCCAATCTTTTTTGAAATAATATCCATAAGAATTAATTTATGTAATAACCAAAAATGATGAAAGAGTTTTTCGTTGACATCCATTGTCATCCCACTATGAGGGCTTTTCATACTTCTCCCAATGGACACAAAAAAAATCTTTGGGATCGTACAAAAAACGATGTAATTGATACTTTAGTAGGAAGGTGGATATGGGAAAAATCAAAAGGCGTTTCGAAATTTTCTCAATCCAACTTTTATAATTGCATTGATGGTAAAGCCAGAGTTGTTTTTGACTCATTGTATCCTCTCGAAAGAGGCTTTATTAATTTTAGAAAATTCCCTGAATTGTTAATTGGAAAAAAAGCCAATGAAACACTTGTTGTAACAGCCTCAGGTGTTTCGGTTGAACAATTCAGAAATTTGAAAAAAAAGATCAACTATTTTGAGGAATTGAATGAGCAGTATAATTTTTTAGTCAAAAACCAGGGTGCTTCACCTTGTGGTAAATTCAGTTATACTATTCCTTCAAATTATTGCGAACTTAAAAAATCTTTACTCGCAGATGATTCATCAATCAATGTTATTATAACGATAGAAGGTGCCCATGTTTTTGGTTGTGGCACTGACGCTTCTGAAAAGGTGCTAATCGAAGAGTTAAAACAAACACTGAAAAAAAATATCAGAGCAGTAAAAAAATGGAAACACCCACCATTTTTCATCACTTTTGCTCATCACTTCTGGAATCAGCTATGCGGTCATGCAAGCACTTTGCCGACTCCGACAAAAGTTACCTGCAATCAGAATAAAGGACTAAATACCGGGTTTACCGAGCTTGGATTATTTGTTTTAGATGAACTGCTTTCTACGAAAAATGGAAAGAGAATACTAATTGATACCCGACATATGAGTGTCAAGTCGAGGATTCATTATTTTAAGTATGTTTCAAATCACAATAAACTCTACCCTAATGACCGTATCCCATTAATTTCAAGCCATTCTGCGGTAAATGGGTTTGATACACTTATTCATTCTACCCGGGTAAAAGATAGTTCATCGAAAAAAAAAGCAACTTCTTTTTGTGCCTGGAGTTTAAATATTTCGGCAGAGGAAGCCATTGCCACACATGAATCAGGCGGAATAGCGGGAATAATTTTAGATAAAGGCCGGAATAGTGGAATTGAGCTATTGAAATCCATAGAGAAAGTAAAAAATCCAGAGGAGAAAAAAAACTTGTTTTTAAAATTGATTTGTGATAACATTTTTTTCTTGATCGCTTCGGTGAATTGTAAGACGGGGTGGGACATCCCTACAATAGGAAGTGATTTCGATGGTGTTATTATGCACTTCGATAATTATGAGGATATGTCAAAACTTCCAGATTTGAAAAGAGATTTGATTGATTTTTTGACAAAAAATAATTACAAATCCGAGTTATGGTTTGGCTATTTACCCGAAGAATTAATGCATAAATTATTCACGCAAAACGCAATGGATTTTTTAAAGAAAAATTTTAACTGATATATACCTGCCCAAGGTCTTCGACAAGCTCAGACTGACCATGTGCCGGTCATATTGAGCCTGTCGAAATATGAGCGAGGGCTTAATTATATTGGCTAAGCAATTTGGTTAAAAATATTTCAAAAAACTAACAAAATTAAAATGAACAGACCCAAAATACAATTTCCCTCAACAGCATCCACCAGAGAAGAAATGCTGGACTATATCTCAAAAAAGAAAGTAAAAGATATCGACTGGAAAAAGGGTAAAGCCTTTTGTTTGGTGTATCACCCTGGCGAAGAACGGGCTAATCTGATTAAGGAAATTTACAATCTTTACTTTTCCGACAATGCATTAAATCCCACAGCTACGCCAAGTCTCGCTGAACTGGAAGCAGAAACTGTGAGCATGTGTGCGGATTTATTTAATGGAGATGAGAATATTAGAGGGAATATTACAACCGGAGGGACGGAAAGTCTTTTACTGGCAGTAAAAACAGCAAGAGACTGGGCAAAAAAACACAAGCCACATATCACCAAACCCAATGTGGTACTGCCCGTTTCGGCGCACCCTGCATTTATGAAAGCATTTCATTATTTTAATGTTGATTTTATACCAGTTGAGTTGGGCAGCGACTACCGTGCTAACCCAATTGCAATGCGTGCTGCTGTCAATAAGGATACCATTATGATTGTTGGTTCTGCTCCTTCATACCCGCATGGATTAATTGATCCAATTGCGGACATAGCTGCAATTGCTAAAGAAAAAAATATTTTTTGTCATGTAGATGCTTGTATCGGAGGTTTTATGTTACCCTTTGTTAAAAAACTGGGATTCCCGATTCCACAATTTGATTTCTCAATAGACGGAGTTACCTCTATCTCCGCTGATCTTCACAAATATGGTTACTCTTCAAAAGGATCATCTGTTATACTTTATAAAAATGCTGAACTCCGTAAATTTCAGTTTTCGCTTTATACCAAATGGAATGGAGGGGTTTATGGTTCACCTACAATGACAGGTACCAGACCAGGAGGAAGCATTGCCGGGGCATGGGCAGCATTAAAAGCCATTGGAATGGAGGGTTATCTCGAAATGGCTAAAACCACAATGGAGGTAACTAATAAAATAAAAACCGCTATTGATAGCATCAAGGAATTAGAAATAATTGGTCATCCGGATATGAGCATACTTGCTTTTAAATCGGACAAAGTGGATGTATTTAAACTTGCTGATGAACTGAATAAAAAAGGCTGGCATTTTGAAAGACAGCAACTCCCGCCAACCTTGCATTTTACAATCAATTATATTCACCGCCTTGTGGCAGATGAGTTTATCAGCGACCTGAAAGAATGTGTGGAAAATGCTAAAAGATTTAATCTGGAATCATTTGCAACCAACCTGCAGGTAAAAGCAGTAAAGGGCTTAAGTAAAATATTGCCCTCCGGCACCATTGCTAAATTTCAAAAAGGGGGATCAAACTTACCAATGAAAAATGAAAAAACAGCCGCAATGTATGGAATGATGGGAGCTTTAAGCGGAACAGATGATCTGGAAGAAATAGTTCTTGATTTTCTGGACAAAATAAATTCTATTCATTAATCTTTTTATCATCATGCCGGAAACAGGAAGCGAACTCACGAATACCTTTAAAAATAATTTATTGATGAGTAAATAGAACATTTAGATGTACCTGGTTAGCTACAATTGGGCTTAAAGCGATAAAATTTCTAACATACGCATCAGTTCGGGGTCAAGTTGCTGTGTATGTTTTACAGCATTTACAAAGGGTGTATAACTGATTTTTTTATTTATTATTCCAATCATAACATTATTTTTCCCAGCCATTAAAGCTTCCACAGCGGCGAAACCCATGCGACTGCTATTTACACGATCCATCGCTGAAGGGTTGCCTCCGCGCTGTATGTGCCCAAGAATGGTTACACGAGTGTCAAAATCCGGCAAACGTTTTTTCACTTGTTCCGCTATTGTAAAAGCGCCACCGGCTTCATCGCCTTCAGCAACAATAATAATTTTTGAAGATTTATTTTTTCGCCCGCTTTCCAAACGGTTTATCAAACCTTCAATATCGGTTTTTGTTTCCGGCATTAAAATACATTCAGCCCCCACACCAATTCCGGAACGCAAAGCAATCAAACCTGCATCACGGCCCATTACCTCCACAAAAAACAGGCGGTCGTGACTTTCAGCTGTATCACGTATTTTATCAACCGCATCTACAACTGTATTGATGGCAGTATCATAACCAATGGTAAAATCGGTACCTATCAAATCATTGTCAATAGTGCCCGGACAACCGACTATTGGGATGGTGCATATTTCACTAAACTCCAAAGCGCCTCTGAATGTACCATCTCCACCTATAGCAACAACACCTTTTATTCCATGCTTCGTCAAATTCTCTAATGCTTTTTGTCTGCCCTCCAGGGTTAAAAAAAATTTACTACGCGCTGTTTTTAATACCGTACCTCCACGCTGAATAATGTTTGCAACAGATTTTGGAACTAAAGGAATAAATTCGTTTCTAATTAATCCCTCGTAACCATGCATAATACCCATTACTTCCAAATTATGGTAACTGGCAGTGCGCACTACTGCACGAATACAGGCATTCATTCCCGGAGAATCGCCTCCTGAGGTAAATACAGCTATTTTTTTCATATTTCTCTTACGATTATTTTTATGATAATGATTTGAAAAAACATCCCTACTTCGACTTTGCCCAGTACAGGCTCTGCAACACATACAATCCATCGCGCCCCCCCTTCTCCATCCCACGACCTTCGCTCAAGGGGGACTTTTGCCTATCGCATCATTGCTATAATTCCGAGTTTGGGGAAATGTTTAATTGGTAAATCAGCACATCAGCAAATTAGCACATTTAGTTTCCCTTCTTCCAACCCTCCTCCAGTTTATGAATTTTTTTTGTCCCTTGATACATTTCATACTTCATAAACCGGCATTCCAATTGCCCGTTGAACAATGTAATTTTTCGTGATGGGCGCAAACCTACGTGCTTAAAGGCTTCCATATTGGAGCTAATCATCCAGCAATCATATCCCGAAAAGTTTTTCTTAAATGTATCTCCGATACTTTTATAAAGTTCTTCAATATTATCCTTTACCATTCGCTCACCATAAGGTGGATTCATAACCACAGTGCCTCTCCCGGGAGGAACTTCAAAATCTTTGATGTCACAAATTTTAATGGAAACAATATCATCTACTTTTGCATGTTTGATATTCTCTTTCGCTTTTTTAGCGACGTTTGGAGAAAGCTCACCGCCAATAATTTGTTGCTCATGATTAGTAATTTTATCAATAGCGGCATCAAAAATGGTGTTATATAATTCTTCATCAAAAGGCATAAATTTTTTCCAGCCTTCAAAACTATATTCTTCGCGGTAATAACCGGGAGGAATATTATTTGCAATCATTGCCGCTTCAATTAAAATGGTTCCTGAACCACACATTGGATCAATAAAAGTGCTGCGTTTATCCCAACCGCTTAACAAAATCATACCGGCAGCCAATACTTCGTTCAAAGGCGCCAGATTAGTTTTGTCGCGATATCCGCGCTTATGCAATGATTCTCCCGAACTATCAAAAGCGACAGTACATGTATCCTGAAAAACATGTAAATTAATCCTCAGGGTTGGTCTGTCCAAATCAACAGAAGGGCGTTTACCATATTTCGCACGAAACTGATCCACAATAGCATCTTTCGTCTTTTGAGAGAGGTATTGAGAGTGAGTAAACAAATCAGAATTTAAAACAGTATCGATAGCCAATGTATCTGTAACATCCATATAATCTTCCCAATTGATGGACTGTATAGCATCATATAAAGATTTTTCGTCCGTTACGGTAAATGTTTTAACAGGCACCAGAATACGCAAGGCGGTGCGTAAACAAATATTGGCTTTATACATAAAACCTTTATCCCCAACAAAACTAATAGCCCTGTTATGTGTTTCTATATTGCGTGCGCCAAGCCGTTGTAATTCAGTTGCCAATATATCTTCCAAACCAAAAATGGTTTTGGCAATCATTTTAAAATCTGTTTCGTTGTCCACGTATTCTGTTTTTTTTGCAAAGGTATTGAATTAGCTTCTATTGGAGTTTATATAAGTTAAGAAACAATTCTGTTTTTTTAACCTCTCCCCGTCCCTCTCCTTGAAAAAGGAGAGGGAGAGTTTGGAACCAGCCTAAACTTATATAAACTCCATTGTTTATTTAAAAATAGTGTGAATCAAAGGTAAAATTAAAATAACAAGGCACGCTCTAGTTACCCCGATAGGGTGTACAACAAATTTCCCTTTTTTGCAATGACACTTCAAGACCTCCCCCCCAACCCCTCTCCTTGAAAAAGGAGAGGGGAGCCTTGACCCAACAGGGCATATGCGTTGTACCCCTCTCCTTTTTCAAGGAGAGGGGCAGGGGAAAGGTTTAAGCTAATAAGGGAAATTTGTCGTCCTCCCCGCTCCCATCGTAAGAGTTTGCGGTTGCTTGCCCAAGCAATTTGACAGGAAGTTTGCCCTTATTTTATAGCGGTAATTCGGTAGTAGTTATTAAGTTCTGAGCAAATTTAAGAACTTAGAAGGAGGATATTTCCGTCGTTTTTTGTGAAACCCTCCTGTTTAAAGCAACTTAAACAGCTGAAAATCTTTATTTTATAAAAAACAAAAAATAATACCTTCGTTTTGTTTAGTTTAACAGATAAAGTATTATTTTTGACCATTCTTTTATTTTCTATTCTTATAGATTAAGAACATAAATATAAAAATACACCAATAAACACATTTTGAAATGAGATTGAAATTTATCACATTTAGAAGAGCTCTGACAGTATTATCAATTTCCGCAGTATTGGCTTCAGGCTGTGGCAATGACAACGGGAAAAAACCGGATGATGTAACTACTGCGGACACAACTCCCACAAGCGGAATAATAAACATCAGTGGTGAAATTTTTAGCATCCCCTCACCAATTCAAACGGCTCTTTTGATTAAGGGAAGTGGTGCCGGTTATAGCAAAGCTATTTTAAATGATGCTCATAAATCATCACAGTATTCAACAAATTTTTCAAAGGCACTCAATCTGGGTGTTTATGGAGCTGACTTAGGTTATGTAACTATCTACGATCAGTCACAAGATGCTATTGCATATTTAAACTCAGCTAAAAAACTTTCGGATGGTTTAGGTGTTTCCGCTGCATTTGATGCAAAGACAATAGACAGATTCACAAAAAATCTTGGTAATCAGGATTCAATGCTTGTATTGGTTGGTGTTGCTTACCGTTCAAGTGACGCTTACCTGAAAACCAACGACCGTAATGATGTAAGTGGTCTTGTGCTTGCAGGTGGCTGGGTTGAAAGTTTATACTTTACCACTGACATCTACAAAACCAAACCTAAAGAAGATGTTAAACTTAGAATTGCTGAACAAAAATTATCCTTACAAAGTTTGATTAAATTGTTAACACCTTACTATAGCCAACCTGAGTACACAAAATTTATTGATAATTTATACGATCTTTCAACTATTTATGATGGTGTAGAGTTTAAATACACTTTTGTAAAACCTACAACCGATGTTGAGAAAAAAATAACAACCATCAACAGCAAAACGGATGTAAAAATCTCTCCCGAACAGATTGAATCAATTTCAACAAAAATTAAAGCAATCAGAAGTGCGATTGTAGGATAACAAAAAATTGATGAATTTTAGATTTTTACAAATGAAAATTTTAACAATTCAAAAAGAGAAAATTAAGAAATCAAAAACTAAGTAAATTAAGACAGAATATGAAAAAAGGTATTTTAAAATCAGTATTAGTAATTTCCGGATTTGCAATACTTAGCACAGCATCAGCACAAATTAATGATACGGTTGCCAGTATATGTGCTAAACACTTTGAAAGCCAGTTTATTTCTGATGGTCAGCAATATCGTGCATTATTAATGAATACAGATGAAACAGCTGAATTTCATGTTACTTTATATGGTGGAACATTATACCGTGTTGCCGCATGTAGCGGATTAAGAGACGGAGATCTCGTTTTTTCTATCTATGATACCGATACCGAAAGAAATTTATTGTACACTAACAAAGATTTTAAAAACGCTCCTTATTGGGATTTTAAAATTACCAATACTCTTGATTGTATCATAGAAGCAAAACTGGATAGTGAAGGATCAAAAAGTTCAGGAAGAGCCGTCGTTTTAATTGGCTTCAAACAACTAAAATAAACCATTTAAGACGCTATAAAGACATTAATTACTACGGTATTAATGTCTTTTTTTTTAATAACAAGAGTAACCTATAATTACACAATACCATTATATAGTTGATAAATAGATGAGTGAACAGATATTAAAAGCGTTGATGCAAATGTTTGCAATTATTGCCAAAGTGGATGGCATTAATGATAGTGGGCGATTAATTGTGCAGTCATTCTTAAAACAGCAGTTAAATCAAGAATCAGTTGATCAATACCTTACCATATTTGATGAATTTTTAGAAGCACACCATCAGGTAACCAAAAGAAAAGACGGCTCCGCAAAACGCACCTCTCTTAACTCTGTAAAAGTATTAAGAATATGCACCCAGATAAACAGTGAACTTAACCAGGTACAAAAAATAGTTGTGTTATTGCGTTTACTTGAGTTTATTTATTCAAACACTGAAATATCGGATCAGGAATTTGAATTTGTAAATACTGTTGCCGAAACATTTAATATCGCTGATGAAGAATTTAAACGTTGCATTAGTTTTATTCAGACCAAAGAAAATGAAGCTCTTCCTGAGTCTCCAAAAATCCTCATCATTGATAGCGACACCTCTCAAAAATTTAACGAAACGAAACATATTTTTGCCGAAGGAGTTGACGGATATATTCGTATAATGTGGATTCCCAGCGTAAATATTTACGCTCTGCTTTATTTTGGTAAAAATGACTTATACCTGAACGGACAAATTTTAATCCGTGGTAAAGTATTTATTTTAACTCCTGGCTCATCCTTACGCAGCTCAAAAGTAAAACCTGTTTATTACAGCGATATTTTAAGCACCTTTATGAGTGATACCAGCAAGGCTAAAGTGTCATTTGTTGTTAAGGATCTTGAATACAAATTTAAAGGCGGGAAATTAGGACTTCGCAATATTAGCTTCAGCGAGGAATCTGGTAAACTTATTGGTATTATGGGGGGATCTGGTGCCGGTAAATCAACATTGCTCAATGTATTAAACAGCAATGAAATACCAAGCGCAGGATCTGTAAAGATTAACGGAATAAACATCCATACCGAAAAAAATAAAATCGAAGGCGTTATCGGGATGGTTTCGCAGGACGACTTATTAATTGAAGAGTTAACGGTTTTTCAAAACCTTTTTTATAATGCGAAACTATGTTTTGGAGATAAGAGTGATAAAGTAATTTCCGAAATGGTTGTGGATGTATTAACCAACATTGGTTTAATAGAAACCCGCGATTTAAAAGTAGGCAGCCCTTTAGAAAAAACCATTTCGGGCGGACAGCGTAAGCGTTTGAATATCGCTTTGGAGTTGATACGTGAGCCCGCTGTAATGTTTGTAGATGAGCCTACTTCAGGACTTTCATCCCGTGACTCTGAAAACATTATGGACTTACTCAAAGAGTTAGCCCTTAAAGGAAAGTTAGTTTTTGTTGTTATCCATCAACCCTCCTCCGATATTTTTAAAATGTTTGATAAGCTGATGATACTTGATGTTGGCGGATTCCCTATCTATTATGGTAATCCCGTTGATTCAGTTATCTATTTTAAAACTGTTGTAAATCACGTTAACTCTAATGAGAGTGAATGTATTGTTTGCGGTAACGTAAACCCTGAACAGGTATTTAATATCATTGAATCGAAAGTATTAGACGAATTTGGCAACATTACCCAAAATCGTAAAATATCTGCAAGCGAATGGAATACCCACTATAAAGAAAAAATCGAAAAAAAGGTTGAAGACATTGACAACCGTACCGAAATACCGGAAAGCACATTTAGAGTCCCCAATAAATTTAAGCAGTTTAAGGTGTTTATTACCCGCGATGTTCTATCAAAATTAACAAACAAACAATACCTTTTGATCAATTTCCTGGAAGCCCCTATTCTGGCTTTTGTCCTTTCTTATCTTGTAAAATATTATAATACCGACCTGTCAAATAAAGTCGGATATATTTTTCGTGAAAACGAAAACTTGCCTGCATATATGTTTATGGCTGTGGTAGTGGCTTTATTTATTGGCTTAACGGTAAGCGCTGAAGAAATTATCCGCGACCAGAAAATTTTAAAACGGGAATCATTCCTTAATTTAAGCAAAGCAAGTTATTTATGGTCGAAAATTACTATCATGTTTGTTTTATCCGCAATACAGACCCTTTTATTTGTGATGGTGGGTAACTCTATACTCGAAGTAAAAGGATTGATGGGCGAATACTGGCTGGTGTTATTTACCTCATCGTGCTTCGCTAATATGATGGGATTAAATATTTCGGCAAGTTTTAATTCGGCAGTTACCATTTATATTTTAATTCCATTTTTAATTATTCCTCAATTATTGCTGAGTGGGGTAATTGTAAAATTTGATAAACTTAATCCAAGTATATCCTCGCAAAACTATGTGCCATTTACAGGTGAAATAATGACTTCCCGCTGGGCATTTGAGGCGCTTGCTGTTAAGCAATTCAGGGATAATAAATTTAATAAAGATTTGTATAAATTTGACAGAGGCATAAGTATCGCAACCTATAAAAAAGATTATTGGTTAACTGATTTGTCGAAGAAACTGGACGATTGCGAAAACGATTACAAAACTCCCGCTAACCGGCAGGAAGTGATGGATGCGCTAAAGATGATAAAAAGCGAAATAGATAAGGAGTTAAAATGCAATGGTAATGAAAAATTACAATGCGTTGCATTGACGAATCTTAGTATTGCTACGTTTAATCCGGATGCAGCGAAACAAATCCGCGATTTTTTATCCGTACTAAAAGCAAATTATATAAAAAATTATAAAAAATACAGTGATGCGAAAGATAAAGAAGTAGCCGCCCTAAATAAGGACAGCGTGTCCGCGGTAAAGTATTTGAAAATGAAAGATGATTATGAAAATGAAAGTCTGATAGATTTGGTTACTAATAGAAATTCAATGTATAAGATATTGGATTTGAATGGCGCATACATACAAAAAACCAATCCTATTTATCTTGATCCAACAGAATCTAATTTTGGACGAGCTCACTTTTTTGCTCCACGCAAAAAGTTTCTAAACAGATATTATGATACCTTTTGGTTCAATATATGTGTTATCTGGATAATGTCATTAATGCTTACCATTACTCTTTATTTTGACATTTTAAAGAAATTTATTTTTATGCTTGAATCGCTCTTCAGTAAGATAGGGAAAAAGAAACCAGTGTCTTAAAAAATATGTAATATGTAATATGTAATATTTGATGCTCTTTGGTAACGCATCCATAGCTATTACCTATTACATAATTTCCCATCATGACAGATCATCTTCCCATTCTGGAAATAATTCCGGAAATTAAAAAAAACTTAGCACTTCATAACATCCTTATTCTGCAAGCTCCTCCGGGCGCAGGGAAAAGCACTATTGTTCCACTTCAACTAATAGATGAACCCTGGCTGAAAGGAAAAAAGATTTTAATGCTGGAGCCCCGAAGGCTTGCCGCCAGAGCGGTTGCAAACCGCATGTCCTCACTCATTAACGAACAAGTAGGAACTACCGTTGGTTACAGGGTACGGTTTGATAATAAGGTTAGCAAACAAACACGTATTGAAGTTTTAACTGAAGGTATTCTTACAAGAATGTTGCAACAGGACAATACCTTGGAGGGTGTCGGTTTAGTGATATTTGATGAATTTCATGAACGAAGTTTACATGCTGATTTAGCGCTTGCATTATGCCGTGAAATGCAACAAGTACTGCGTGAAGATTTACGAATTTTAATTATGTCGGCAACGCTGGATGGAGAAAAACTTTCTTCCCTGCTTGGCAATGCACCTATATTAACAAGCGCTGGCAGGCAATACCCAATTGAGTTATTTTATTTGCCACCGGAAAATGATAATCCTATTCCTGTACAAATGGCAAATGCTGTTCGCAAAGCACTTGCCGATCACCTGGGGGATATACTTGTTTTTCTGCCTGGTGCAGGCGAAATACAACGCACCAAAGAATTGTTAGAGCAGGAATTTTTAAATGTAAGCATTCATCCCCTGTTTGGCGATCTTCCTTTGCAAAAACAACAGGAAGCTGTACTGCCCCATCCGCAGGGAAAACGCAAAGTGGTGCTTGCCACCTCCATTGCTGAAACAAGTTTAACCATTGAAGGAATTAAAATAGTAATTGACAGTGGCTATTGCAGATCTCCCCGCTTTGATCCTAAAACAGGACTGACCCGTTTGGATACCATCCGTGTAACGCAAGACATGGCTACTCAACGCACAGGACGCGCAGGACGAACATCTCCCGGAATTTGTTATCGACTCTGGAATAAAGTTTCACAGCAACATTTGCTACCTCACCGTGAACCTGAAATTATGGAAGCCGATTTAGCACCAATGATTATTGAGCTTGCCCAATGGGGAATACAAGATATGAATACGTTGGCATGGCTTAGTACGCCACCTGCTAGCACTGTAGGTCAGGCACAAAGCGTATTGGAAGAACTTGGTGCCTTAAACTCAAAAAAAATTACTAAACGTGGCAGGGAAATGCTTCGTTTGCCAACACATCCACGCATCGCACACCTACTTCTGGAAGGACAGGAATACGGATTAATTGCTCTTGCTGCTGACATTGCAGCCATACTGGAAGAACGTGATCCTTTACCAAAAGAAGCAGGCGCTAATCTTACTTTACGAATTGAAGTACTGAGAAAATGGCGAAGTAAAGAATATGTTACTGCCGACAAAAATGTGCTGGAACGTATTGAACGACTTGCGGCACAATGGCGGAAATACTTTTCTGTTGATCAGGATAATACAGCTCCTGTTGATCAGGAAGTTGGAAAACTCTTGGCTGCCGCTTATCCCGAACGCATCGCAAAGCAGCGTGAACAAAGCCATCGTTACCGTTTGTCCAATGGGAAAATTGCGAAACTAAATGAACACGATCCATTAAGTCACGAAACATATCTGGCTGTTGCACATCTGGATGCCGGTACTACAGATGGAAAAATATACCTTGCCGCACCACTTAGCCCGGATGATATTTTACATCTTGCCATTGAAAAAAAAGTAATTGCATGGGATGCGCAAAACGGGATACTCATTGCCCGAAATGAAAAACGAATTGGTGATATTATTCTTGAAAGCAAACCTTTGAAAATTATTCCGGATGAAGAACGTATCAAAATTTTATGCGATGTAATCCGTAAAGAAGGGCTTTCCATTTTTAACCAGACAGAACAACTGATTGATTGGAAAGCCCGTATATCATGCTTTAACATCTGGAAACCAAATGAAACCTTGCCTGATTTAAGCGATGAACATTTATTAAATACGCTTGAAGAATGGTTTGCCCCATTTATTACTTCGGTAAAAAAAAGAGAAGAGATTTTTAAACTCGATTTATATACAATTCTATCGGGCTTGCTGTCTTATCAGCAAAAACAGCTATTAGAAACAATCGCACCATCAAAAATAAAAGTTCCAAGTGGTTCTATGATTTCATTGATGTATCAAACCGATGGGACAAGCCCTGTGCTTGCTGTCCGCTTGCAGGAAATGTTCGGACTGATAGATACACCCACTGTAAATGAAGGCAGGGTTAAAGTAATTTTGCAACTGCTTTCCCCCGGATACAAGCCGGTACAAATTACACAGGACTTAAAAAGTTTTTGGAAAAACGCTTATCCCGAAGTACGTAAAGAATTAAGAATACGTTACAAACGTCATCATTGGCCCGAAGATCCATGGACCGCAGAGGCGATGGCGGGGGCGAAGAAAAGAAGGATGTAAATCAGACGTAACCAGATGTAATGTGTGCGAATAATTATTATTCAACAATCATTTTACCGTTATGGATAAGCATGTTATTTTTAGAAATAGTATAAAAATACATGCCGATTGGCAATGATTTAGCATCAATCACTAGTGAAGAAGTCAATGGAGGAATTGCTATATTTTTTACAACTTTTCCAACAATATCAACCATAATCAACTCACATGCTTCAGCTTCCGGAACTGAAAATTGTAGTGTGGCGGTCTGGTGAAAAGGATTTGGGAAAATAGTAACTGAACTCAATAAATCTTTATCCACAATACCCGTTGTGCTTACAGAAGTATAGGAAGCCGCCCATCCAAGATTGGTTACTGAAGCATTGGAAGTAAATTCAACCGCCATATAACCACCCGTCAGTGTAACTACTGAAGGAATGGTGCTCCCGCTAAAAGAGCCAATCTGAACGGGTGTATAACCGGAATTGTCATATACTTTTACAAAATCCATTCCACCCTGTATGTTAAAGGCAGTAAAAGTCAACGAAATGGAACTTGCATTCAAAGGTTCAATATACCAGATGCAATCCGCATTATCGCTATAGTTATCAGAACCACTACCATCATCCAGATTGCCGGAAGGTTGAGTGAGGGTTGTAGAACCACTACAATAAACAGGAGGTGTAGTAGTGGATGTATATGAAACCTCCCAACCGGTATTGTTATAGGAGCCGTCCGAGGTAAAGCGCACCAACATGCTGCCACCGGTAGAAGTAACTCCGGCTGGAGGTGTAAGGTTAGCATTTCCGCAGAAGATCCCAAGAATGTTTGCTGATGTATCGCTGCCATCATAAATAATAATTTTGTCGGAACAGTTATAAAGTTCCAGGTCAAATACTCCAATAAAATCTAAGGTGATAGTTGCTGCACCAACCGGCTGAATTAGCCATTGGCAGTTCGAATTGTTTGCATATAAATTACCGGTTCCGCTTCCATCGGTGAATGTGCCTGTTGCAGCAGTTTTCAACAAGGTGCCGGAACAATATTGTGCAAATGCTGATTGAGTTAGTAAAATAGTTGTGAAAACAAAAGTGTAGAATGTTTTAATCATGAATGGTTGGATTTAAATTGATTAATTATACAATAGGCAATTGAACAGTAGGCAATTGAACAATTGAACAATTGAACAATTATTTATTAAGGAACAAGTTGGCAATCGTTGATAGTGTATTCAATGTCCAATTTGTTTTTTACTAATTTATTATTGTAAACTGTTCTTACAACATACGATAGAGGAACACCTGCGTTCAAATCAGCTGACTGTGCTAGTGTATTCGTTAAAGTACTCAACTGACTTGCTGAAATAGCCTGAAAAGTGCTTGATGTAGTACCTCCAAGAGCAATTACTTTAACAGATAAATTATCTAAGGAAGATAAATAATTGGCATCAATATTACCACTAACAGGCGCGCCGCTGAAGGATACATTTATTGCGGCATTTATTTTCATTAAGGAAGATGATGATTCGATCAGCAAATAAAATACCCGTCCGTAAGTTACGTCAGACACATAACATGCAGGATTGCCCGGAGAAACATATTTTGCAAGATCCATTGGTGTAACAGAAGGATCAAAGAAATCGCCATAAGAAGGAGGAATATCATAACTCATAGTGTAGAATGATTGTTTTAGAACAACCAAATAATGATTCATGCTCGATTCATTTGCAAACGAAAGATTTGCTACAACAGTAACAGGAACGATTTCAACATTTAACCCTAAAGCCAATGCTAACTCTTCTTTTGTTTTTACAACATCATGTTGAAAAGTAAATCGGGCAGGCATTACCGCATTATTGTTATAGATGATATCATTCAATGCCTGTGTAATCAAACTTTTTTTAACTTCAGGCACATTAACATAAACAGCTCCCGAACCATTAATAATATCAATAGACACAGTTCCCGCACCACGTTTTACAGCAACAACATCAGGTGTAGCATTATTTAAAGATGCACCTTGTAATAAACTTCCGGGATATACAACAGAAACATTGGGGTCATATAAAGGAAAATCCTGATTCCCCTGCATTACATTCCATGTACTATTAGTGCAATTCCAATTGCCACTATCAACGGGTACCGAAGAAGTGGTAACGTTGATAAGATTTTTTTCGTTGCTAAATGGAGCAAACTCACCTCCGGAAGCCAAAACGGCTTCAAAAGAAACCTGCTCATTTACCGGAGTATCTTTTTTGCAGGAATTTAATGTTAACATGGTACTCGCAACAATTAAAACACCGATAAACTTAAATTGGATTGGTTTTTTCATGTTTTTTTTTTGAATTTTAGTTAAAATAAATGGATAAATTAATTGCAGAAAATTGACAAAAGCGATTGCTTTGCCTTGTTTTATTATTCACTAAAGATGGGTAAAAGTTGTAGGAAATAGTACTACTTAAGAAGAGAACTTTTGTCATTTTTAGCGGTTTTCGGAACAAATGAAAAAATTCAATTGTTCTTTCTAGGGTGAACACTAATACTTAATTGCGATGCAAAGATAATACGTTTATTTATACTATGCAAATTTTTTTTATTCGGGTGCTTTCCCCTGTTTATTAAAACTGTTAAAAAACACATCACAGTTCAATACCCACGAAAACCGTTGGGTGTACGACAAATTTCCCTAATACCACCCCTTTGGGGTTTTACAAAACCAACCTTTATTTATTCTATAATAATAACAGCCCGGAGTTTATCCTGACAAAGGAAGGGGGCTTTGTATCCATTACTTAGTAAATCCCGAAGGGATGAAATGATTATAGCACAATGGAACATTTCGTAATGGTAAAACCCCGAAGGGATGAAATTAAAGCATTTAGGGAAATTTGTCGTACACCCTGGGGTTGAACATTCTGAATTTTTATATTCAACTCCTTCGGAGTTGTGGTCAAATATCTTGATTCTCTGAAATCAGTTTGAACTTTCGAGATAAAAATTAACAATCCAAATTAAAATATTCTAATTTTTTACCTTGTAGCCATAATACCAATCGGCAAAAGAGAATAAAAAACGGGATATACATTAATGCGGTGGAGAAGCCAAAATGTTCTAATATTATTAGTGATTTACGTTTTAAACGTTCCGCAATCAGGTACATTGCAGGCACTAACAATAAAGTCAGGAATGTCGCGAAGCCTAACCCGAAAATCATTGTCCATGATAAAGGTCCCCAAAACACTACAGTATCGCCGCCCAAATATATGTTTGGTTTACCATGAGCAAATAGCGTTTCAAAATCAATATTAAAACCTACAGCCAGGGGAAGTAAGCCAAGGATAGCTGCTGTAGCAGTTAAAATCACGGGGGTCATACGTGTGCGACCGGCTTCAGCGGTCGCATCCCATAAACTCATTCCTTTAGCACGTGATGCATCAGCAAACTCAACCAATAAAATACCATTACGCACCACCACACCAGCCAGAGCAATAATTCCAACACCCGTCATTACAATGCTCATATCCATTTTAAATAGCGCTGTGCCCAACAATACACCAATAATGCTAAAGAATATTTCAGTTAAAATAATAAACGGTTTACCAATCGAATTAAATTGTGTTACCAAAATCAATAAAATTAAACCAAAAGAAATCATGAGCGCTTTGCCAAGGAAGTTACCCGTTTCTTTTTGTTCTTCCTTTTGTCCGGTAAACGCAATTTCGACTTTGCCTTGCGTTTTAAAATTTTTCAACGCTTTTTGTACATTAGCAATCACTTCATTTTCATTATATCCTGCAGCGGCATTTGAAGATAAGGTAATGAGGCGTTTTTGCATTTTACGTTTTATGCCGCCATACGTGTTACTGTAATCTATATCACAGAATGCCGCCAATGGAACACTGCGGATGGCGCCTCCCATATTCATATCACGAAAAGTGATTTTTAAATTTCGTAGCGCTTCAATATTATTACGCTGATCATATTGATAACGCAATTGAATTGGATACTGATCATTTGCGTCACGGAATTTGCTCACTTCGGCGCCAAATACTGCGTTGCGTATCTCCAACCCAATTTGCGTGGTACTTACCGCTTCCCTGTTGGCACGTTCACGGTCAATATTAAAAACTATTTCAGGTTTATTACTTTCAAAATCCGACTTTAAATTTTCTATTCCGGCAATTTTTTGGGCATCAATAAATCGTTTTAAACGGGTAGCGTTATTTACTATTTCATCAAAATTATCTCCACGTATTTCAATATTAATTGGCTTGGACACCGGCGGTCCTGCCTGTTCCGGAGAAACCGTAATATCAGCGCCAGGGATATTCCATTTTAATTTCTGCAAAGCGGACAGGTATTCGAGCGTTGATTTTCCTCCCCTTTCATTAAATGTTACAAATGCTATCGCGATTTTACCGCGGTTAGGATAATCGCTTTGATCCTTGTCACGAGGGTCGGTTGCCTGTTTGGTAACATTAGTAATAATTGATTGTACAATTTTATTGGAATCGCCCAATACCTCATTTACCTTTTTCTCCGCCACCATCATTACTTTATTTGTCGCGGCAGGATCAGTACCCACAGGGAGTTTCACATAAACATAAACAAAATTAGGATCGCCCTGTGGGAAAAAAACAACTTTCGGGCTTCGTATTGAAAAAAACACAATTGAAAACAGGAATAATAATAATGTTCCGAGAAGAGCCATCCATGGGCGTTTCAAAAACAGCACCAACAGATTAGAGTAGCGTCTTTGAATAGCGGGCCATATTTTTGTTTGAAATTTTTCAATTACACGGTGTAAGAAAAATTTATTGACTAAATAAAAAACTAAAATAAATAATGCCAGATTAGCTATTGCCGGATGTTTTGACAGATGTAGCAGTATGCTCACAAAAATAAAAATAATACTCGTAATACTTGTACCCCTTGTCCAATTCGCGTTTTTAGTTTCATCGCTGTGAGGTTTCATAAAATCAACGGCAAACACAGGATTGATAACATAAGCGACCAATAATGACGCCAATAAAGTAATAATTAAAGTTACCGGCAGATAAAACATAAACTTGCCTATGATGCCATCCCAAAACAATAAAGGAATAAAAGGAGCTAATGTTGTAAGCGTTCCGCTTAGTACGGGCATAAATACTTCGCCTGTTGCCATTTTAGCCGCTGTTTTTATATCCCGTTTGCCATTTTCAAAAAGGCGGTGTGTGTTTTCTATTACCACAATCGCATCGTCAACTACAATGCCCAATGCGAGTAAAAATGCGAACAGAACAATCATATTCATTGTGTAGTTGAAGCCAAAAATTCCGCCAAGCGAAGGCATTACCATAAAAGCGATAAACATAGAAAGGGGTACTGATGAAGCCACAAATATGGCATTGGTAACGCCCATAAAAAACATTAGAATTAGCGTTACTAAAACAAATCCGATGATAATGGTATTGATTAAATCATGCAGGATGCTTCGTGTTTTCTCAGATTGATCCCCAGTGATGGAAACTATCAGTTCTTTAGGAAGTTCTTTCATTTCCTGCATTTTTTTTATGGTTTCACTGATTTTGTCAGATGCCTGAATTAAATTTTCTCCGGCGCGTTTTACGATATTAAGGGTAATTACATTTTTCCCTGCAAGTCTGGCATAGCTTTCCTGTTCTTTGTTTCCATCGGTTATTTCAGCAATATCTTTCAAATATAATTTAGCTCCTGTGGGAGAATTAATAACCAGGTTTTTAATTTCCTCTACTGATTTGAATTCCGCTTGTACAGTAAGGTTGCGTTTCATACCATCCATCGGGACTAAACCGCCTGAAATATTCATATTTTCAGATTTTACAGCACGTTCAATATCACCCAAAGAAAGTGTCGCTGCCTGCATTTTATACATATCCACGTTAATTTGAATCTCGCGTTCCAGATCGCCAACCATTACCACTTTAGAAATTTCTTTCATGGATTCGATTTTATCTTTCAATTGGTCGCCATATTTTTTCAACTTATTCAAATCCATGTCTCCTGCAAGATTTACATACATGATAGGCATATCCGAAAGGGAAACTTCCATCACATTAGGCTGACGTGTTAAATCTTTTGGGAGGTCGGTGGCAGCTTTATCTACCGCATCCTTTACTTTTTGTTTCGCATCCGGAATATTTACATTCGTATTAAATTCGACGGTAATTACTGATACATCCTGCAAAGAAGTAGAGTTCAATTTTTTTACACCCGAAATTGATTTTAATTGTTTTTCTATCGGCTTAGTAACAAGGTTTTCGATGTTGGTTGGAGAATTCCCAACATATACCGTATTTATATAAATAGTGGGGATTATAATATCCGGGAAGCTTTCTTTAGGAATGCTATTGTAAGCCGTTAAGCCGGCAATGGCAATAATCAAGGTTAATACGTAAACGCTAATTTTATTGTCAATAGCCCAACTTGAGAGTTTAAATTCTTTCATAATTATTTTTTTTATCGCGAAAGCGCAAGGCAATTGTTTTTTATTTTCTTAGCGTCTCAGCACCTTTGCCTTATCTTTTTATTTTTTATATACGATGGCATCTCCATCATTAATCACATCGTAGCCTTCGGTTATCAACATATCGCCTACTTTTAAACCTCCTGTGATTTCCGATTTCCCATGATATTCTTTACCTATTGTAACTATCCGCTTTTTCGCGATATTGCCATCTGCCACATAGACAAACGAAGCGTTATTTTCATCCTTTTGTATTGTTTTTACAGAAACAATTATGACCGGCTGTGAAGATTGATAATCATTAATATTCAATTTAGCAACCATGTTGGGGTGGTATATATTTTTTTCATCCAACAAAACTTCAACACCGAAGGAGCGTGTAGTGTTGCTGATTGCACGCGATACAAAATTCACTTTTGTAATTACAGAATCATTTGCGTCAGGGAAACGAATAATGACTTCAGCACCTTTTTTAATTTTTGAGGCATAACTTTCCGCTACATCCGCTTTCACTTTTAAATTAGAAAAATTAATTACCCGAATAGCTGGCATCCCGGGAGCCACAAGCTGTCCTATTTTTATATCTACCGCATCAACAGTTCCTTTGATGGGGGAAACAATTTTGGACATTGAGAGTTGTTGTTGTAGCATGCTCATCTTTTTCTCCATGCTTTCTTTGTTTGTTTTTGCCTGCAAATACTGAACTTCCGTTCCGATTTTTTGCTCCCATAAGTTTTTTTGTTTTTCGAAAATCTGATTAACCAAATCAGTATTTACCTGCAAATCGGCAATGCTTTGATTAATGGCACGTGTATCTGTTTCGGCGAGTACATCTCCTTTATTTACTTCATCGCCCGCTTTAGCATAAATTTTTGTAATAGTACCGGGAATTTCCGTGCTAACAGCAATATTTTCGTCAGCATCAACACGGCCTTGCACGTCAATATAATTTTTAAAAATTTCAGATTTCAGAGTAACAACCGATACCGTAAAACCGTTTTGCACAGAATCTTTACCACCATTCAATTCCGCTTCCAATACAGTAATTTTTGATTTAAGATCAGACTCCTGTTTTTTAAGATTTTCAAGTTCTGTTTTTTTATCTGTTCCTGAATGACAAGCTATCATTATTAATGCAAGACTTGATACTAAAAGTTTTTTTTTCATAATTATTTTGTTACTGTTTTATTTCTCGCAGAGAAACGCTGAGTTTTTCGCTGAGTTCCGCTGAAGTATAAATTATTTTACATTATCTTTTCTATTTGAATCTGCGAAACTCCGCATTTAATTTGCGCAACTCTGCGAGAACTATTTCTTAGCGGTATTTTTTTATTTCAAATTCCCATTCGCTTTATCAAAATCTATTTTCGCTACCAATGCATCAAACAAGGCATTAAAATAGTTGGTTTGGGATTCTTTTAAAGCGGTTTCTGCGGTAATCATTTCAATATTTGAACCAACACCCTGTTCATATTTTAGTTTAGATAACCGGTAAACTTCCTCCGCAATCGCTATGTTTTTCTTTTGATTTTCAAGTGATACCGATGCATTTTGCAATATGGTCACGGAAGAAGTCAGCTCCAAATCAATGGAGTTTTTAATAAATTCTATATTGTTTTCGGCCTTTTGAAGTGAAAGTTTTGCTTGCTGATTTTTTGCATTGCGCTGTAAGCCTGTAAAAATGGGCATTGTAACCTTTGCCCCTACCAATGTTGTAGGATACCATTTGTAATCTGTCCCAAAATTAAAAACAGTAAAGGTATTTCGCTGAGCTGCACGGCTTATACCCCCATAAGCAAAAGCGTTTGGCAAATAGGCAAAGCGGGTGCGCTTCACATCCAGTTCGGCAAGTTTGAATTGAGTTTGAAATAAATTGTATTCAACCCGTTTTGAGTAATCAAATTTTTCGAGGGATAGATTGTTACTCACATCAAATTTAACATCCGATAATTTATCCGTCAAGGTAAGGGATGCATTTATATCCATCCCCATTTGATATTTTAATAAATAGGTCCCCAGCTTCAGCAAACGCTGTACTTTTTCCTGTTCTATCAATAAGTTATTATAGGTAACTGTTAATCGGTCTAAATCAATTTTTTCAACAAAACCATTATCCAATAAAACTTTGGTATCGTCCATCGCTTTTTTTATGCGCACAATATTTACGTCCATTAATTTCATTCGTTCTTCATTTATCAGAACGGTGTAATACGCTTTACTTACGGTTGCCGCTATTTCAATTTGAGAACGTTGTACCGCTTTGGTTGAAAGCTCCACATATACTTTTGACGCTTTTAATCCTAAAAAGTAGTCGCCGCTAAAAATCAACTGGCTGGCATCTATGCCTGCGGAGGCTTGGTAGGTTGTGCCAAACTTAACCGCAGCAAATGATCCGGGAGGGCCACCAAATATTTCAGCTGGAATTAAAGAAGTGGGAATTTCCAAAAAATCTTTCAAATCAAAACTGGCGTTAATTTGCGGAAGTCCCATTCCCATTATTTCGTTTACTTTTTTCCTGGCTATTTCTTCATCCAGCATCGCATTTTTTATTTCATGCTGATTTTGTAATGCGTAGTCAATTGCCTGCTGAATGGAAAAAGAGAAGCTTGCGCTGTCTTTTGCTTGTGCAAAAGAGCTGGTTGCAATAACTCCGAATCCAATTATTAATAGTGCTTTTTTCATTTTAATGGTTTCCTACGAAATACGACTCTACGGTTTATCTAATTACCTATTGCTAAATTGTAAAATTGCTAATTACTCCTCCTCCGTTACCTGTTTATGTTTATTAATTAATTTATGTCCTTTTAATGTACAAATGCCATGTAAAAAATGGTCGAATAAAGCCAATTGAACATCCACAATTTTAAATTTATCAGGCGGGAAAACCTGTGCGTTAAAACCCATTTCAACTTCTTCCATTCTTAACCTGGCTACAATTTTTGTATTAATATCTGAGCGAACAAAACCCTGCTTAATGCCACGTTTAAGTGAATCATCCACCATACGCTCAATACAATCTTCTTTAAATTGTTTGAATAGTTTCCAGGAGTTGGGATGGTATTTTTGCAAGTCATAAAACAAATTCGGATTCATTTGCGAAAACATAATTCCTACATGCTTCATCATTTCAAAAAACTCTTCTATTACATTTGCGGATTGCTTGGTTTTTTGCCGAAATTCACATTCGTGTAATTTTGTATGTTGAATCATTAGCGTTTCAACCACTTCGTTTTTGTCAGAATAAAATTGATAAATCGTTTTTTTAGATATTCCCAGGTGTTTGGCAATATCATCCATGGTAATACTTTTAATGCCAAACTTAAAGAACAGTTCTGAGGCACCTTTTAATATTCTGTCTTTGGGTTTCAATTTGAGAATTTTTTAAAATAGGACACAAAACTATGGAAACATTTTTCATTTTCAAAGTTTCCAACACTTATTTTTATCATTTTTCTGTTTTTTTCATTATTGACCGAATAAATAATTGTTCCGGAGATGGCAGAATGTATGGCATTTTAAAAATCTGAATAAACATTCAGTTTTTTTTTATTCCTTTGTTGCTCACATTGTCTTTAAAATGAAAAAATATACGGCTATCTTATTTTTGCTATTGACGTTGTTTGCTACCCGGTCATTTTCCCAACCTTATATTGATATTTTTAATTTTAATTGTCAAACATTTTTATCAAATTATCAAGACAACACCAAATGGAAGAATAAAACCGATGATTATTTTCTAAACTTTTTTATCCCTAAAGAATTTAAAAACGGTAACGTTTTGCTTGTTCGTCTTAATGGTGAAATGATGAGCTCCACCATAACTCCTGATTCATCTTACAATTCAAAATTGTATACTATTTCGGTGCCTATAGGATTCCAGTTTTTGTCAGAAAGTAAAAAATGGAAAACCGCTATAATTGCTATTCCAAAAATTGCATCGGATTTTAAAGAAACTGTTACCAGTTATGATTACCAAATTGGAGGCATATTTTTAGAGAACTATGTATACAATGAAAAATTAAAGATAAAAGCAGGTGTTTATTATAATCGGGAAGCATTTGGTAATTTTTTTATGCCGCTTGTTGGAATTGATTGGAAAGCAACGGATAGAATAAACATCTATGGAATTATGCCATCCAATTATAAAGTAGAATATGCGATTACTAAAAACAAATTATATGCGGGCTTGAATTTCAAATCACTTACACGATCCTTTCGTTTATCAAAAACACACAACTTTGATTACGTTCGTTATAATGAAATAATTCTAAAATTATTTATCGATTATTTTGCCTACAAAAAAGTTTTAGTATTCGGAGAGTTGGGCTATTCGCTTGGGAAAAACCCTTTGCAATATAGCTATAACACTCAAAGGGAAACTTATCGTAACCCGGTTTATACGCCCTTAAAAAGTTATCCGATTATAAATGTTGGTGTGGCTTATCGAATTCGAATGGATTTTGAAAAGCAAGAATAATATCCACAATTATTCTATTACAAGCTACTGAACTATTTAGCGTCTGTCTATAGTGTCCGATTTATATTTACAACCGCTATTTAATCATTTGATTAAAATAACTGATTAAATCAGAAAAATAATTTTATATTTGCCCGCATATTCTACAAATAGGCAATGAAAACAAATAAAACAAAACACATAAACGATACTACAACCGAGGTGAAGATTAAGAATGCCGCCAGTATTGTATTTCACAAAAAAGGGTTTTCTGCAACCCGTACCAGGGACATTGCTGAAGAAGCCGGAATAAATCTGGCTTTGCTCAATTACTATTTCCGCAGCAAAGAAAAACTCTTTGACATCATCATGCAGGAAAGTATGCAGGGCTTTTTCAAATCCCTCAAAGAAGTGCTCAACAACGATAAGACTTCTTTGGAAAATAAAATTGAAACACTCGTAAACAACTATATCGACTTATTAACAGCCAACCCCGATATTCCACTTTTCCTTTTAAATGAGCTACGAAGGAACCCCGACAAATTGATTTCAAAAATGGGAATGAAGGAAATCCTTATGGAATCCTATTTCATCAAACAATTTCAACAAGGAATAAAAAAGGGGATGGTAGCGCCTTTTAACCCTATACATTTTATGATGAACTTAATGGGGATGACCATTTTCCCATTTATCGCAAGCCCGGTGATGAAGGGATTGGGCGATTTGTCGGATAAAAATTTTGATGAACTAATGATGCAAAGGAAATCACTCATTCCTAAATGGATTGAAGCACAGTTGAAAACAAAATAATTTTTCCAGACTTTAATTGAATGTTAAAAAAAGAAAAATGTTAAAAAAGATAGAAAATTTAATCCCGAATCAAACTTGTATGACAATTAGTTTGTTTTTATTGTCATGCTCTATAACGCTCGCGCAAGCCCAACAGTTATTGACAATTGACTCTTGTTATACTTTGGCAAAAAACAATTACCCGTTAATCAAACAAATGGAAATTCTTGAAAAAGCTAAGGATTATTCACTTGATAATGCATCAAAAGGGTATTTGCCGCAATTTGGTATCAACGGACAGGCTACCTACCAATCGGCAGTAACAGCGCTTCCGATTTCATTACCTTTCATTAAAGTTCCTTCATTAAGCAAAGATCAATACAAAATTTATGGCGAAATCAATCAGCCACTCACCGATGTTTTTACCATCAATCAACAGAAGAAATTAATAGAAGCAAACACAATTGTTGAGGAACAAAAAATTGAAGTAGAACTTTACAAATTGAAAGAGCGCATCAACAACATTTATTTTGGCATTCTTTTGATTGATGCACAAATTCAACAAACCGAATTATTGAAAAAAGATATTCAATCGGGTCTGGACAAAACAAATGCATCCATAAATAATGGCATAGCATTAAAAAGCAGCGCCGATTTGCTGAAAGCGGAATTGTTAAAAGCTAACCAACGGACTATTGAACTTAAAACAACCCGAAAAGGTTATTCAGAAATGCTG
The DNA here is from genome assembly GCA_036170475.1 of Bacteroidia bacterium. Taxonomy (GTDB): domain Bacteria; phylum Bacteroidota; class Bacteroidia; order 2-12-FULL-35-15; family 2-12-FULL-35-15; genus 2-12-FULL-35-15. The sequence goes on from JAVHPE010000080.1 coordinate 29,873, forward strand.
GGCTTATTTATCAATCAAAAAATGGATGAAAACACGAAATTTTTAACCCCTATTCCACAAAAAGTTTCTGAAAACATTAATCGTCCTGAATTAAAATTATTCGATGCTCAGAAAAAAATTGTTGATGTTCAGAATACGCTCATCACCACTAAAAACATACCCCGGCTGGGTTTGTTTTTAAATAGCGGTTATGGCAGACCAGCGCTTAATATGTTAAGTAACGATTTTGAGTTTTACTATTATGGCGGATTACGACTAAACTGGAACCTGTCTGGCTTCTATACTTTCAAAAAAGAAAAGCAATTATTAACGCTCAATCAAAATTCATTTGATATCCAAAATGAAACTTTTCTGTTCAGCACCCGGCTCTCAATGACACAGCAAAATAGTGAGATCAATAAATTTCAGGAGTTGATTACTACCGACAATGAAATCATCGCCCTGCGTGAAAAGATAAAATCAACTTCTAAAAGTCAATTGGAAAACGGAACAACAACTACAATTGATTATATGACATACGTTAATGCAGAAGACCAGGCAAAGCAAAACTTGTTACTGCATCAGATTCAGTTATTAATTGCACAATATAATTATCAGACAACATCAGGGAATTAAAAATAAAACACAAAAAGTATAGTAGTGTTGAGTTAATTACTAAAAAAGGCAATGTCAGGCAAAGGCGTAATATGTCGAAGTGCGGCTGTCACTCTGAGTTTGTCGAAGAGTGTGGGAAGCCATCGCAAATATTTCGACAGGCTCAATATGACCACGCACACGCGGGTTCTGTCATGTCGAGGTTTGTCGAGACATCTTTTTTAAATAAAAAAAAGATTCCTCACGGAGTTTACACTGAACGATTGAATGTGGGCGGAATAACTAACAATACGTCAAAGCAAATTTAACCTAAAAGTAGTTTTCAATAAAATAAAAGTAAAATGAAAAAAATCTCCACAATAACTTTAGCCGCATGTTCCCTGATTGCAATGGCTTCCTGCAACAGAGATAAAAATAATTTCGATGCCTCAGGTTCTTTTGAAGCCGAAGAAACCATCATTTCATCTGAAGCATCAGGAACAATAAAACAATTCGATATTGAAGAAGGGCAAACGCTTCAGGCAGGACAAGCTATCGGTTATGTGGATAGCATTCAACTGTTTTTAAAGAAGAAACAATTAGAGGCACAAATCAACGCATTACTTAGTAAAAAACCGAATGTACCAATGCAGATTGCCTCATTACAAGAACAACTTAAAACCGCGGAGAACGAACAAAAGCGAATAAACAATTTAGTAAAAGCGGATGCTGCAACCACCAAACAATTAGACGACATCAACGGACAAATTGAAGTCCTCAAAAAACAGATTGATGCACAAAAATCTTCTTTGGATATATCCACGGAAGGTATCAGCAAAGAGGCTGGTCCATTAAGGCTGCAAATAGACCAACTGAACGACCAGCTTGTAAAGTGCAAAATAATAAATCCTATGAACGGCACTGTGCTTACTAAATATGCATCAGTAAACGAAATGACAGCCCAAGGCAAACCTCTTTACAAAATAGCAGATCTATCAACCATTATTCTCCGCGCCTACGTTACAGGTAACCAGCTTCCGATAATAAAACTTAATCAAAAAGTAAAAGTGCTTACTGATGATGGCAATGGTGGATTTAAGGAAAATGAAGGAAGCATAATTTGGATCAATGATAAAGCCGAATTCACTCCGAAAACAATTCAAACGAAAGACGAAAGAGCCAACATGGTATATGCTGTTAAAGTGAAGGTGAAGAACGATGGCAGCTATAAAATTGGAATGTACGGAGAAATTAAATTTCAATAAAGATGCTTGATGTTGTTTTAAATAATATCCGTAAAACATACACCAAGGAATCCCTTGTTGCGGTTGATGATGTTTCATTTTCCGTTGAAAAAGGAGAACTTTTTGGTTTGATAGGTCCTGATGGCGCTGGTAAAACAAGCATCTTCAGAATGCTCACAACGCTTTTGCTCCCCGATGGCGGAAACGCCAGTGTCAGCGGATTGGATGTGGTAAAGAATTACAAAGAGATTCGCAAAAATGTAGGTTATATGCCCGGCAAATTTTCTCTTTACCAGGATTTAACAGTAGAAGAAAATCTTACTTTTTTTGCTACTATTTTTAATACTACTATTGAAGCAAATTATGAACTTATAAAAGAAATTTATGTTCAGATAGCACCTTTTAAAAAACGAAGAGCAGGAAAATTATCCGGCGGAATGAAACAAAAATTGGCTTTGTGCTGCGCCCTGATACACCGGCCTACTGTTTTATTCCTGGACGAACCTACTACAGGTGTCGATACCGTTTCAAGAAAAGAATTCTGGGAAATGCTGAAACGATTGAAACAACAAGGTATTACAATTTTAGTTTCCACACCTTACATGGATGAAGCGATGTTGTGTGAACGGATTGCATTGATACAATCAGGAAAGATAATGTCAATTGATACACCTGAAAATATTGTGAAACAGTATCCAGAAAATCTGTATGCGATTAAAACACCCAACATGAGTAGTCTTTTGAAAGATTTACGAACGAATGAGCTGATAAAAAGCTGTTATGCTTTTGGCGAATACCATCATATTGCATTTAAACAGGATAATACAACTTCACAAACAGAAATGTTGAATTACCTGAAAACAAAAGAACATACTGATATTGAAATAAAAAACATTACACCAACAATCGAAGATTGTTTTATACAACTGATGAATAAATAGGATTCAACAAAAACTTATGTTACTCATTGCCCCAGCGGGGCATAATATTGGTAGAAAATGAACACCCAAATACCTCTAAGCCCCGTAGGGGCGAAATATTACGCTCCTATGGAGCTTAATAATAGGTGGATTGATGTTTTCTACCAATATATAGCCCCGCTGGGGCTGAGTTTTATGTCTTTTATTACCTATTCTATTCATAGTATTAGTTTTATTTTATTGAGACCTTTTAAAATAATATGCAGGAAATAGTAATCAGCACCGACAAACTCACAAAGCGTTTTGGCGATTTTATTGCTGCAAACGAAGTGACTTTTGATGTGTATGCCGGGGAAATATTTGGCTTTCTTGGGGCTAACGGTGCGGGGAAAACTACCGCCATGCGTATGCTTTGCGGACTTTCCACGCCATCATCAGGCAAAGCAACTATTGCAGGTTTTGACATTTATAAACAAACCGAAAACATCAAAAAAAATATCGGCTACATGAGCCAAAAATTCTCTTTGTATGAAGACCTCACAATCATAGAGAATATCCGCTTTTTCGGAGGTATTTATGGCTTATCAAATAAACAGATAAAGGATAAAAGCGAAACCTTAATTGAGCAATTAGGATTAAAAAATGAAATCAAAAAGCTGGTTGGTTCTCTGCCACTGGGATGGAAACAAAAACTTGCATTTTCTGTAGCAATACTGCATGAACCAAAAATTGTTTTTCTGGATGAACCCACCGGAGGTGTTGACCCAGTTACGCGCAGGCAATTTTGGGATTTGATATATGCCGCTTCTGACAGGGGGATCACCGTATTTGTTACCACTCACTATATGGATGAGGCAGAATACTGCAACCGCATTTCTATGATGGTGGATGGAGTTATAAAAACATTAGACAGTCCTGCAAAACTGAAACAGCAGTTCGCGGCCGCTTCAATGGATGAAGTGTTTTTTGAATTGGCAAGAGGAGCAAAACGAAAAGGAGATTAATGTACGTTTTCGATGAACGATAAAAACAGAGTATGAGTGTTTTGAAATTTTATAATATATACTGGCTTTACCCTGACAGGGTTCTAAACCCTGTTAGGGGTTTGTAAATAGAATTTCATTAAAAAAACTCTAACAGGGTCGGAAACCCTGTCAGAGATGTTCTTTTAAAATACGAAATGGAAATTAGATAAAACCAATCATTCTTTGATTGTAAAGGTTGCGTAAGGGATTGCAACGGAAATCCTTTTCTTTTTAGAAAAGATTGCAGTGCAAAGCCCGACCCTTTCTTTTTTAAGAAAGGGGAACGCCCAAATAAATTAAAAATTACATAATATAAACTCGCTATATATTGAAAAAATTAAGACCTGGATTTTAACTGAACACCATAAAAAATGAAACAGTTTCTCGCATTTGTAAGAAAAGAATTTTATCATGTTTTCCGTGACCCCAGAACATTATTGATGTTATTCGGTTTGCCGATAGCGCAAATTACTCTCTTTGGTTTTGCCCTGACCAACGAAATAAAAAATTCAAAAATTGTTGTTTGTGATTATGCCCAAGACATTGCTTCACATCGCATCACCGACAAAATAGGAGTCAACACTAATTTTGAATTGGAAAAAACCTTGTTAAGCCACCAGCAGATTGAAGATGCTTTTAAAGGAGGTAAAATAAAATTAGCTCTTATTTTTCCGGATCACTTCCATGATGATTTACTTCACTTGAACAAAGCCCGGATTCAAATTATTGCCGATGCATCTGACCCCAACACGGCCACTGCACTAACCAATTATATTTCGGCTATTGTAATGGATTATCAAATGGAGTTAATGCAAAACAATGCTTTACCCTACCAAATTACCCCCGAAATACGGATGTTGTATAACCCCGAATTAAAAGGAGCAACCAATTTTGTACCCGGTGTAATGGCCCTGGTGCTGATGCTGGTTTGTGTGCTGATGACTTCTGTTTCTATCGTGAGAGAAAAGGAAATGGGAACAATGGAAATCCTATTGGTATCGCCATTCAATCCTTTTTTGGTCATTATTTCAAAAGCTGTTCCTTACTTTGTGCTTTCTCTGGTAAATCTCTCTGTTATTTTATTATTGAGTGTTTCCCTCTTAGGCATGCCTTTTAATGGAAGTGTTCTATTGCTTTTTGCCGAAAGCGGATTGCTTATTTTCGCTTCACTATCATTAGGCTTGCTCATCTCCACCAGCACACAATCGCAGCAAGCAGCCATGGTTATTTCATTAGTAGGGATGCTGGTTCCAACATTATTGTTAGCGGGTTTTATGTTTCCGATTGAAAACATGCCGGTTTTTTTGCAGGTAATATCCAATATGGTTCCGGCTAAATGGTATTATATTATTGTAAAATCCATTATGATTAAGGGTTTAGGCTTTTCAGCAATCTGGAAAGAAACATTGATTTTATTTAGTATGACTATTTTTTTACTCATAGTCAGTTTCCGAAAATTTAAAATTCGTCTGGCATGAGAACATTACGATTTTTATTACAAAAAGAATTTATACAGATTTTCCGCAACAAAGCATTGCTGCCAATGATATTCGTTATGCCAATCATTCAATTGCTGATAATGCCATTGGCCGCCAATTACGAAGTAAAAAATATTAACATATCAATTGTTGATCACGACCATTCCACCTACTCACAAAAATTAATTTCCAAGATCACTTCATCCGGTTATTTCAGGTTGGCTGATTATGGTAATTCGTTCAACAATGCATTATGGCAAGTTGAAGAAGACAAATCAGATTTGATTTTAGAAATACCGCAGAATTTCGAAAAGAATATTATTCAGGAAAACCATCAAAAACTATTCATCGCTGTTAATGCAATAAATGGCACGAAAGCAAACCTGGGCGGGGCATATCTGAATGGAATTATTTCAAATTTTAATGCCGTCATTCGTTTAGACTGGATTAAACCTCAACGTTTTAACCAATTACCTGTCATTGAAGTCGTTTCATCAAACTGGTTTAATACTTTTTTAAATTACACCTTATTTATGGTGCCGGGCATATTGGTTGTGCTGGTTACCATGGTATGCGTTTACATGTGCTCCCTCAATATTGTTAAAGAAAAAGAAGTTGGCACCATAGAACAAATCAATGTAACACCAATAAAAAAACATCATTTTATACTTGGCAAACTCATTCCGTTTTGGGTAATCGGAATGTTTGTGTTTACCATTGGTTTGTTTGTTGTTGCCCGTCTGATTTATGGAATAGTTCCGGTGGGAAGCATAACATTACTGTATTGTTTTCTGTCGCTTTATTTAGTGGCAATGTTAGGCTTAGGGTTACTTATCTCTACCTATTCCGAAACCCAACAACAAGCTATGTCTGTTGCCTTTTTCTTTATGATGATTTTTATGCTGATGAGCGGACTTTTCACGTCCATTGATAGTATGCCGGGCTGGGCACAGGTGATAGCTAAGCTAAATCCTGTTACCTATTTTATTGAAGTAACGCGAATGCTGGTTTTAAAGGGTAGCGGTTTTAATGATATAAAAAACCACTTTCTAGTTATCATAGGCTTTGGCGTGTTCTTTAATTCCTGGGCAATTCTGAACTATAAAAAGACAAATTAGTCGGGGAATCTTGTAGACGTTGAGTACCTAATTTGTTTGACGGGAGTTTTTAGCAGATAAATTTATGCGGTATGCAAAAATATTTCGGCGGGGAGTTGAAAATAATCTCTTAAACGCTGTGCCATTTTCAGGGTAATTTCACGTCTGCCTGAAAGAATAGATGAAACATGCCCCTTTGAGCCTATTATAGGTTCAAGATCTTTAGCATTCATGCCGCGTTCTGCCATTTTTTGTTTTATTACCTCAAGCGGATTTATTTCAGGCAAATGAATGTGCTTGTCTTCATAATCCTTTACCAATACTAACAGTAAAGCCAACTCATCGGCCTCTGGTGTACCTTCTTCGGCATGAAAAATTGCCATTGATCTTTTAATGGCTTTTTGGTAGGACTCTTCTGTTTTAATTACCTTAAAAGTTTTATTCATTTTGCTTTATAGATTAGAATTCTGGTATCAAAATCAATGGTTTCGGCATTTATTTTATCATATTCCTTGTGGGTGCCAAACCAAATAACATAAGCCGCTAATTGTTTAAAATTTACTGATATTATTAGTCTGTAATCGTTTCCTTTGATATTGAAAATAATTCTGTTTTGCCCCACTATACTTGCGTTACCATACATAGCTTTTAGTTGGTTGAAATTTTTAAAATCTTTCTTTAAAAATTCGCTATACCATGTTAATAGGGATGTTTGAGCCAGCGGGTATTTATCCACATAATACGAAATCGCTCTTTTCACAATTATATTCACACCACAAAGATATAAAAATGTTTTCAATTTGAAAACTATTGTGTTGTTTTCTTGTTTTCTAAAAAGCCTACAATTTCATATTGAGGGATTGTAATTCCCCTTTTTTTTGATGAAAACACAATAGAAATAGTCATTATATTTGTTGCTGTCAAATTTTTCAAATTAACAATTACTGTTTCCTAATAATTATTCCCCACTAACTATTAACTATTTAAAGTATGAAAATAATTACCACACTCTCTTTCGGAATATTATTATTGTCAGCAAGCGCTCAGCAAACCATGACCCCGGAAATGCTTTTGCAATTGGGCAAAGTAAGCACAAACGGTATCACAAAAGATGGTAAATCAATTGTGTATAGCGTTCGCAAGTATTCTATTGCTGACGACAAATCCACAACAAAAAAATACATTATTCCAATCACCGGAGGCAATGCCGTTGACATTGAAAATACAACTGATTTATTAATAAACGACCGCTTTTCTCCCGACAGCAAATTTAGTATCAGCAGTAATGAAGTGAAAGTAAAAAATATCTATGGAAAAGATGTTTATCCTCAGTATAGTAAATCCGATGTAATGATATATGATAATCTGAATTACCGTCATTGGGATACATGGGAAGATGGCTCTTTCGGACATGTATTTTTAAATACCCTGAAGGATAAAAAGGTTACTGATAGTATTGATATTATGCCCAATGAAGCATTCGACTGTCCGCAAAAACCTTTTGGCGGTAACGAAGATTTTATCTGGAGTCCTGATGGAAAAGAAATTATTTATGTCTGCAAAAAGAAATATGGGAAAGACTATGCTTTAAGCACCAATACTGATATTTATTCCTATTCTGTTGAATCAGGCAAAACTACCAATCTTACCTTTGGAATGATCGGCTATGATATGAAACCTGCGTTTTCATTTAATGGAAATCTGGCTTTTGTAAGTATGCAAACAGATGGTTATGAAGCAGATAAAAATGACCTCATTGTAATTGACGGAGTCGTGAAAACGAATCTAACCAAGGATTGGGATGGAACCGTAGATGATTTCAAATGGAGTGCTGATGGCAGCAAAATATATTTCACAGCGGCAACTGATGGCACTATGCAACTTTTTTCTGTTGATTATCCGGGCATGGCAAAAAAACTGCCTGCAGTAAAACAAATCACTAAAGGAGATTTTGATGTTCGTGGGATTGTGGGACAAGTAGGAAATACAATGATCGTAGAAATAACAGATATGAATCATGCAGCAGAAATTTATGCTGCTGATTTAACAACCGGCACAACAAAACAAATTACGCATGTCAATGACGCTGTTTATAGCTCAATAAAGCTCAGCAAAATTGAGAAAAGATATATTATCACTACGGATGACAAAAAAATGCTTGTATGGGTCATTTATCCGCCGGATTTTGATCCTGCTAAAAAGTATCCAACTTTGCTGTATTGCCAAGGCGGACCGCAATCTCCATTAACACAATTTTACTCTTACCGTTGGAATTTTCAATTAATGGCAGCTAACGGTTATATTGTTGTAGCCCCTAATCGTCGCGGAATGGCTGGGTTTGGTGTTAAATGGAATGAACAGATAAGTAAAGATTATGGTGGCCAAAATATGAAAGATTATTTAGTTTCCATTGATGAATTATCAAAAGAATCATTTGTAGATAAAACCCGTTTAGGATGTATTGGCGCCAGTTATGGAGGTTATTCGGTTTATTATTTAGCGGGGAATCATGAAAAACGTTTTAAAACTTTTATTGCACATGACGGGATTTTCGACTGGAAAAGTATGTATGGAACCACCGAAGAAATGTGGTTTGTTAACTATGATTTAGGAGGTGCTTATTGGGAAAAGGATAATGTTGACGCTCAAAAGGGCTGTAACGAATTCAACCCGATTAATTTTGTAAAAAAATGGGATACCCCAATATTGATTATTCAGGGAGGAAAAGATTACAGAGTTCCTATCGGACAAGGGTTGGCGGCATTTCAGGCGGCACAGCTACAAGGCATAAAAAGTAAATTACTTTATTTCCCAAACGAAAACCACTGGGTGCTAAAAGATCAGAATGGGCTTATATGGCAGCATGAATTTTATAAATGGTTGAAGGAAACATTGTGATAGTAAATGGGAAAACGTTGGAAACTTAAAAATACACCCGTTTGTTTGCACCTGACTTTCTATACCATCAGGGCGCTCCATAGGTAAGTATTGAAACCCTGAATGATATTTTTTAATAACCAATCACCTGTTCCACCATATTTTCAGGCAGTTCACGATAGGTATATTGTTGTGTTCGTAATTGTGGTTTAAAGCCTGCCTCCAGAATGGCTTGCTGTATCCCTTTGGCAGTAAAACGGTGTGGTGCGCCTGCCACCGATACCACATTTTCTTCAATCATAATACTTCCAAAATCATTTGCTCCGGCATGTAAACAAAGTTGAGCCACTTCTTTACCAACAGTCAGCCAACTTGCCTGTATATTGATAATATTAGGAAGCATAATCCTACTCATGGCAATCATCCTGATGTATTCATCGCCTGTTACATTATTTGTAATGCCTTTATGGCGTTTTAATAATGTTCCGTCATCCTGAAATGGCCAAGGGATAAACGCTAAAAAACCTTTTGCGTCTTTTGGTTTTTCGCTTTGCACCTGACGTATTAAAACTAAATGTTCAAATCGCTCCTCAATGGTTTCAATATGTCCAAACATCATGGTTGCGGATGTGGTAATATTTAATTGATGGGCTGCACGCATCACATCCAGCCATTCACGCCCCGTACATTTCCCTTTTGAAATTAACCTGCGAACACGATCATTGAGAATTTCAGCGCCCGCACCAGGCATACTATCCATTCCCGCCTCTTTCAGCGCTTTCAGCACTTCGGTATGGGTAGATTTTTCAAGTCTGGTAATATGTGCCACTTCGGGCGGACCAAGTGTATGAAGTTTTAAATCAGGAAAAAGTCTTTTTAATTCTTTAAACAAATCAACATAAAATTTTAAACCTAAATCAGGATGGTGACCACCTTGTAATAACAACTGGTCGCCACCCAAACGTAGGGTTTCCTCAATTTTCTTTTTGTATGTTTCTATGTCGGTAACATAAGCCTCTGCGTGTCCGGGGATACGGTAAAAATTACAAAACTTGCAATTTGCAATACAAACATTAGTAGTATTTAAGTTGCGGTCGATCTGCCAGGTAACCTTGCCATCGGGCTTTTGAACTTTTCTTAATTCGTTGGCAACAAAAATTAAATCGGCGGTAGCGGCATTCTTAAACAAAAAAACTCCCTCATCAATTGATAAAAACTCAAAATTCAGTGCACGTTGTAGTAGTTTATTAATCATTGGTATAAATTTAGGCGTGATTGTGTCGATTCGTGGATGTGTCGATAAGAAGTTTGCTCAACCATCAGATTATTGATAAATTGGTCATTAGCACATCCGCATATCAGTATATTGGTAATTTATTTTTAATACATTTACCCTCTCAACAGCAAAAGTAAATATTATATGACAACCATCTCCAAAAAATCCGCGATAAGTAATACTGAGAGCATTTTTTTGTTGTGCGAAAAAAACAGCGCTTTTAATAATTACGGTCTGAGTAAGGCTGAAATTGATTTTATTAAGAATGAAATCAGTAAGAATGAAAAATTTTTCATTTGTATAAACCAGCTCCATCGCTTTGTTTTTATTCAGGTAATTGACACTAAAAAAGAGCATTACCAAACGTTGGAATCGCTTCGTAAAGCGGCAAATTCAGCTCTTTCACTTATTGTTGAAAACAAGTTAGAAAACATTACGGTTGTTGATGTAGAAAACAAAACAGCGGAAACATTAGCATTTGCGGAAGGTTTGGCATTGAGTAATTATCAGTTTCTGAAATATAAAAAAGATAAAAAGAAAGAGGCATCTTCTCTTAAAACAATTTTTATTGTTGGCAAGAATATCGATAAAGCGGAGGTAAACGAGTTAAATATTGTTGTTGATGCCACTTGCATTGCCCGTACACTAGTTAATGAACCGGCTAACTTTTTAACCGCCACACAACTTTCTAAAGAGTTTCAAAATCTTGGAAAAGAGGCAGGGTTTAGCGTTGAAGTATTTGATAAATCAAAAATAAAAGCGTTAAAAATGGGTGGGCTGTTAGCTGTAAATAGGGGAAGCGTAGAGCCTCCAACCTTTACTATTATGGAATATAAACCAGGAAACGCTAAAAACAAAAAACCGATTATATTAATTGGTAAAGGATTGGTGTACGATTCAGGTGGATTGAGCTTAAAGCCTACTCCCAATAGTATGGATATGATGAAATGTGATATGGCCGGAGCGGCAGCCGTTGGCGGAACAATGCTTGCCATAGCAAAGGCAAAATTGCCTGTTCATGTAATTAGCCTGGTTCCCGCAACAGATAATCGTCCGGGAGGCAACGCCTATGCGCCTGGAGATATTATTACCATGTACAATGGGTTAACTGTTGAAATGCTGAATGCTGATGCTGAAGGTCGCATGGTATTAGCGGACGCTTTGTCCTATGCGCAAAAATACAAGCCGGAATTAGTAATTGATTTAGCGACATTAACAGGAGCCGCTATTGCGGCTATTGGAACATCGGGCATTGTAGCGATGGGCACAGCGGATGAAAAAACAAAAAATGAATTAAAACAAAGTGGGAATACTGTTTTTGAACGATTAGCCGAAATGCCTTTTTGGGAGGATTATGATGATCTGATAAAATCAGATATCGCGGACATGAAAAACCTTGGAGGTCCATATGCGGGAGCAATTACCGCAGGTAAATTTCTGGCACGCTATATCAATTATCCCTGGATGCATTTCGATATTGCCGGACCCGCTTTTTTAACCTCGAAAGATACTTACCGAATTAAAGGAGGCACAGGTGTTGGAGTGCGCTTGTTATTTGATTTTTTGAAAAGAAGATAGATATTGGTATTGAGATGTGAGTATTAAGAGAGAAACATCTCCTATCTATAGTTCGAATTTATTCAGCGTGCTTTTAAACAATATTTAATATCTGTCCTGTAATTATAAATAATTTTTATATTTGTAAAATATTGGCACACGTTTTGGAATGACGAAAGTGAAAATCGGGATTTAGTGTTTTAGCGCAAACTATAAAGTGTTTTGAAATTGAATATAAACCGTAATATTAAAAAACTGAACAAATGAAAAAAGCGATTTTAAAAATTGTACCGGGAGCTCTGATGTTAACAATTTTCTCATTAACTGCTGTAGCACAATCATTCGAAGGTGTAATCGAATTCAAAAAGGGAACGTCCACCGATACGACCAGCTATATTTATTATGTAAAAGATAATCAAGTAAGGGTTGATGAAATTGGTAGCAGATCAAAAAAAGTGGAAGGTTCTTTTTTAGTGAATCTTGAAACAAAAACCATGAAGTCATTAAACCACGAACGTAAACTTTACATGGATCAACCAACACCTTCTGATCCTATCATTAAAGGAACATGTACAGTTAAAAAGGGACAAAATGTAAAAAATCTGCAAGGGTTTAAGTGTACCGAATACGTTGTTACAAACAATACGGAAGGCACTATAATTACCTATTGGCTCGCTGATGGAAAATTCGCTTTCTTTATCAAATTGTTACATCAGCTGAATCGTAAAGACAAAGCTTCTGTTTATTTTTTACAAATCCCCGACACAAAAAATATGTTCCCTATGCTTTCGGTACAAACTGATTTAAGTGGTAAAGAAACAGGTCGTTTGGAAGTTAGTAAACTTACTAAAAAAGTTATTGACCCTTCAACCTATGAAATTCCAAAAGGGTATCAAAAGTTTGAGAAATAATCCCGATAATTATCGAGGTTGAATTATTTAAGAAAGCCCGTCCCACGCAACCCGAGACGGGCTTTCTTTATCAGGTATTCATCCAAACTGCTTTATTCCCTTTTCCGAAGTTTGAAACTTTGGAAAAGGTTTAGGATGTACGACAAATTTCCCATATTAGTTTAAACCTCTCCCCTACCCTCTCCTTTTCAAGGAGAGGGGTTGGGGGTGAGGTCTTGAAGATTCACTGCAAAAAAGGGATATTTGCCGTACATCCATCACAACAAAATTATCAAATTGAAAACCTGATAGTATATTTTGTGCCCTCCGAATTGTCAAGTAATATGGTACCCTTTAGTTGCTGAACCAGAGCTACCACCAATTGCATCCCCAATGATTCAGTATTTTTATAATCAATGTTATTGGGAAAGCCCTTACCATTATCTTCAATAACCAATTGAATAACTTTATCTGATTGCTTTAAGGATATGCTCACTTCCCATTTTTTGGGGTAACGCTCTCCTTTGGGAGTATTTATAAACGCATATTTCAGCGCATTGGTAACAATTTCATTTATTATTAGCCCACAAGGTATCGCACGATCTAAATCCAGAAAAACAGTACCGACATTTAATTTTAAATCAACTGTTTTATTTTGGGCATATGAATACATCAGGTTGCTGGTGATATTGCTGATATATTCCGAAAAATTTATACGTGAAAAATCCGATGTTTGATACAGAAGCTCATGGATAAAGGACATTGCTTTTATTCTACCCCTGATATCTCTTAACAGGTCGAGTGTTTTTTTATCCGCGATATTTGAATATTGTAAATTAAGAATGCTTAATATTATCTGGAGATTATTTTTAACCCGGTGATGCACTTCTTTAAGCAGAACTTCTTTTTCTTTCAGTGATTGCTGAATTTTTTCTTCCGCTTTTTTACTCTCAGAGATATCCCTTGATATCAATGTTATCGCCATGACCTCCTTACCGAAAAATAACGGACCAGCATTAACAGAATACCATAGAGAAGATCCATCCGGACCCATCCCCTCTATTTCATAACTCTGCGGTTTTTTACTTTCAAATACATTTTTGAATTTTTGCTTTACAAGTTCCTGATAATTCTGAGGAATAAAATTATAAAAATTTTTTCCTATAATTTGCTCTACAGTTACGCCGGGTCTGCCGTGATTAACGAATTGTATTACATTATTATTATCAACCGTCAAAATTATATCGGCTGCGTTTTCAACTACCGAACGATATTTTTCTTCACTTTTTTTAAGTATTTCTTCTGTTTTTTTGCGCTCGGTAATATCTTCTGAAACGCCTAGCAAAAAACGAGGGTTTCCTTCAATATCCCTTACAATAGTTTTTTTTGTATGAACAATCACTCGTTTGTTTTTATATTCCACAACCTCTTCAGGAATATCCAGCGTTTCCTTCATTTTGCTGGTTTCAATATCATTTTTTCTAAACCAATCAGCGCTTTCTTTTGAGAAGAGATAATAGTCGTCCTTTCCTATACAATCTTCCGCTTTAAGTCCAAAAATATCTTCCGCCGTTTTATTCCATAATGAAAATCGGAAATCATTCTTTATATCTTTACAGAATACCGCTACGGGCAAGGTTTGAAGGATACTGGACAATAGCGCCTCACTATCAGCAAGTTTTTTCTTAGCCCGTTTACGTTCAGTAACATCATGTATCGTTGCTTGTAAAATACGCTCATTTCCATAATTAAATGCGGAAAGTAAAACTTCAGCAGGAAAATCTTCTCCACTTTTCCGTTGATGTATCCACTCGAAACGATTAACTCCTTTTTCATACGCCATATCAATCATTGCGTTCGCTTTTGTTAAAGAATCTTGTCCGTCAGGTTGCAAGGCGGGCGATAAATCGGATGGGTGGCACTGAATAAATTCATTTTTGTCGGCTACTCCAAACATTTCAATGGTACGGGGATTGCAATCAAAGAATCCTTTTTTAGTTAACAGCATTACCGCATCATTTGAACCATTAAAAATAGCTTCAAGCTTTTCTTTACCAATTTTTAATTCTTCTTCCGCCTGTTTGGATTCTGTAATATCAGCAAAATATCCATGCCAAAGGAGACTACCATCTGCCATTACCTCGGACTTAGAATTTCCCCTTACCCACCTTATTCCTTTATGAAGCGAATTGATCCTGAACTCATGTGCCCAATTTTTCTGTGGAGTAATAGGTAAATTCAGAGTCGACATCAAACCCGGCAAATCATCAGGGTGCACAAGACCAAATACTTTAGATCCATCCTGCATAGCCTCCTCTGCCGTAATGCCGGCTAGTTCCAAAACCCCTTCACTTACAAAGGGGAACGAAAATCTTCTATCAGGATAAATTTGATATTGATAAATTATACCGGGAACCTGAGCGGCATGCCTTACCAGAATGTCGTTTTGTTCTTTTAATTTCAGCAAGTCTTCCATCTTTTTCCTATCAGTAATATCTTGCCCTGTCCCTTTTAATCCTATTGCTTTACCCTGTTTATCCTTTATAACATTACCTATACAGGAGATATATTTAATGATTCCGTGGTTGGCAATAATCCTGTATTCATAATTAAATCCTTCCCCTTTTTCAATGGCATCTTTACGTTTTTTATCAATTATTTGAAGATCATCCGGATGGCATTTGCTTCTATATGTTTTGTAAAGTGTATCAGAAGTTTGATTTTCTAATTCAAAAAGCAGGTAATGTCCTTTCGACCATTTTACTTCTAAAGTGTTCAGATTTAACTCCCAACTGCCAATTTTTGCAAGCCTTTCCGCATCTTCAAAATTTGCCTGACTTTTGAAAATTTCTTCCTCTATTCTTTTCCTCTCCGTAATGTCTTCCGCCATAGTTATGTGGAGAGGCTCCACCTTATCCGCTGTTTCAACTGTCGCAACAGACAAAGCCACCCAAACAAAGGAGCCATCGGGGTGCATATATCTTTTCGACATTTTAAATCCCTTTAAATTATGCTCATTCATTTGGGTCTTAAAAGCTAAACCCTTCTGAAGATCATCCGGATGTGTTATACTCATCCAGTCGATCTTATTCATTTCTGTAACGCTACGTCCTATTATCTCCGTGTATTTGGCGTTTGCCTTATGTATTATTCCTGTATGCGAATCAATAAGAGCGATACCCAAAGGAGCCTCTTCAAAAATGGTGCGAAATTTTTTTTCGCTCACTAATAAAGCCTCTTCCGCTAAATTTTCATTCCTGAATATTCTATACAGAAGCCAACTGAAAACAGTAAAAACAATAACAAAAAACAAAACAGAAGCCCCGAAAAGATGATTAAGAGCATCTAAATGTTCACTTAGTGTAACATAAGGTAGATTTTCAGTATATGATGAAATTGATTTATACTCAACATAAATAATTATAAACAATATTGCTATACCGGATAACACAGTAATGACAGCATATTTCAATGAATTACTTAATTTCATGTTCGTGTTTTTTAGGATGGATCGTATTTGAATAGGAACCTAAAAGGTACTATTGGATGATAGTCGTTATCAAAAGTAAAACTAAAACCCTGATTTATTTTTTATTCTTAGAATAATATTAATGATTTTATACTTTTACAGGAAATTTAAAAACGCAAAAACATGAATAATTTGCGTCCATACCCTTTTAAGTAGTGCCTGTCCATATAGTCGAGAGTCTGAACTATAATGTTTGAGTTCGAGGCTTTCGTAGTTTTGAAAATCAGGAGTTTACTTTTGTAAATGACTGATTTTTAAAACAAGAATAACGAAGAAATCGGACATTATAGACAGACTCTAAGTAGTTTGTTACAGATGTAAAAAATATCAGTTATTCCGGATTGTTCCATGTTGAAGAATTGAGGTAAATCATTTTGATAATAAATTTGATAGTTTTTTTTCTTTTGGACAAAATCTCAACTTGTGGCGGGCGAAAAGTCTTCCCAACCCGCAAATACAATTCCCATCTTATTAAAATTTACTCATTTGTTTTCTTTGAATATTATTTTTAGTAAATTCGCAGTCCTTAACATGCTCCTCCTAAAAATTATTGGAGAGCTAAACGTAAAATTATGACAACAAAAACAACAACAACAACAACAACAAAAACAACACCAACAAAAACAACAGCAATGGAACATCATGGAGGTTCAATGTTTGAAGCCGTATTAGCCAGACTTGATTTTGCCGCAAAAATTTGTGGACTATCAGAAGAGGCTACCAAAATTCTAAGAAATCCACAAAAACAAGTGAAGGTTAGTCTTCCTATTATGATGGATAATGGGAAAGTAGAAATTTTTGAAGGCTTTCGAACAATTCATTCAACAATTTTGGGTCCCTCAAAAGGTGGTGTCCGTTTTGCAATGGACGTTTGCGACGATGAGATAAAAGCATTATCGGCATGGATGACTTTCAAATGCGCCGTCGCTAACATCCCTTATGGTGGTTCAAAAGGGGGTATTAAATGTGATCCGCGAAAATTGAGCACAGGTGAAGCCGAACGATTAACAAGAGCATATACAGGAACAATGGCTGATATATTTGGTGTAGATAAAGATATACCGGCACCTGATATGGGCACAAGCGGACGAGAAATGGCATGGATAGTAGATGAATATAATAAAATTTTCCGTGGCGATTTTCCGGGAGTGGTTACCGGTAAACCCGTTGGGTTAGGTGGTTCTTTGGGACGTGACGCCGCAACCGGAAGAGGTGTAATGATTTCGACATTAGCCGCATTAAAAAAAATGAATCTGGATCCCAAAAAAATGACTGCTGCTGTACAGGGCTTTGGTAATGTTGGTTCACACGCCGCACGTTTATTAGCTTCAAGAGGAATTAAGATTTGTGCCATTGGCGACCATACAGCAACAATTTGGAACGAAAAAGGAATTGATATTCAGGCCGCATTGCGTTACGCGAAAGAAAATAATGGCGTTTTAAAAGGATTTAACGGAGGAACTGAAATAAAACATCATGAATTATTAACAGCTAATGTGGATATATTAGTACCCGCGGCATTGCAGAATGTACTTACACCGGATATTGCAGTTGAGGTTAAAGCCAAATTAATTGTTGAAGGAGCAAATGGACCTACAACACCTGAAGCAGATGGTATTTTACAAGAAAAAGGAATTATAGTAGTACCTGATATTTTAGCGAATGGTGGTGGTGTTACTGTTTCCTATTTTGAATGGGTACAAAATAAATATGGTCACTACTGGACCGAGGAAGAAGTAAAAATAAAACATGATGCTTCCATGAACGATGCTTTTGAACAAGTTTGGGATAACAGTCATAAATACAAAACAACAATGCGTATCGGTGCGTATATAACCGCTTTAAAGAAAGTTGAATTTGGCATTAAAGCGAAAGGCAACTATTAATCAGAATAAACCCTTTTACCTAACTCCATCTTTGAATTTTCAAAGATGGAGTTTTTTTGTTTTTATGCTAAAAATAAACATCGTTACAAAAGTAGATTGCCATACCCACACTATTTTGACAAGAAACAAAATATGTTTTTGGCTGAAAACCATTACAAATCAAGAATACAAATCAAGATCAAAAGAACGCCCAAATTACCAACGCCTGATTATATATCCGGATACAACGCTGATATTCAAATAAAAATGACTACTTTTGCAACCCTCTAAAAAAAAAGTATCAAATACTTACAAAAAACTTAAATGCAAAACATTAGAAATGTTGCCATTATTGCTCACGTTGACCATGGCAAAACAACATTAGTTGACAAAATTTTACATACAGGGAAACTGTTTCGCGAAAACGAAGAGTCCGGCGAATTAATTTTGGATAGCAATGATTTAGAACGTGAGCGCGGGATTACCATTCTGGCAAAAAACGTTTCAGTTCGTTATAAAGGAACTAAAATCAACATTATCGACACTCCCGGGCACAGCGATTTTGGCGGTGAAGTAGAACGGGTATTAAACATGGCTGATGGCGTTGTTCTGTTGGTTGATGCATTTGAAGGCGCTATGCCACAAACACGTTTTGTAACCCAAAAAGCATTAGCACAAGGCAAAACGGTTATTCTTATTATTAACAAAGTTGATAAACCAAACTGTCGTCCGGATGAAGTACACGATCAGGTATTTGATTTGTTCTGCAATTTAGATGCTACAGAGGAACAGTTAAACTTCAGAACCATTTTTGGTTCATCAAAACAAGGTTGGATGGGTCCCGATTGGAAAAATCCCACTACGGATATTACCTATTTGTTAGACCAAATCATTGACTTTTTCCCCGATGCACCAGCCTACAAAGGCACTTTGCAAATGCAAATTACCTCATTGGACTATTCTTCATTTGTTGGGCGTATTGCTGTTGGACGGGTATTAAGAGGAACCATCAAAGAAAATATGCCAGTATCATTGGTAAAACGAGATGGCTCTGTCGTCAAATCCCGTATCAAAGAGTTATTTATATTTGAAGGATTAGGTAAACAAAAGGCAAAAGAAATAAATGCAGGCGAAATTGTTGCCATTACCGGAATAGAGGGATTTGAAATAGGCGATACCATCGCGGATTTTGAAAACCCCGAAGGGCTTACCCCTATTGCCATTGATGAACCAACCATGAGTATGATGTTTACCATAAATAACTCTCCGTTTTTTGGTAAAGAAGGTAAATTTGTTACTTCCCGCCATTTACGTGATCGTTTATTTAAAGAATTGGAAAAAAATCTTGCTTTAAAGGTGGAAGAAACTAATTCAGCCGATTCTTATCTTGTATTTGGCCGCGGAATTCTTCACTTATCTATTTTGATTGAAACAATGAGACGGGAAGGATATGAATTGCAGGTAGGACAACCTCAGGTTATCATCAAGGAAATTAACGGGGAAAAATGCGAACCTATTGAATACCTTACTGTAGATGTACCGGAGCCTGTATCAGGCAAAGTGATTGAGTACGTGACACAACGCAAAGGTGATTTAAAAATTATGGAGCCAAAGGGAGATCTTATTCACATTGAATTTGAAATACCTTCTCGCGGTATTATTGGTTTACGTAATAATATGTTAACCGCTACAGCTGGTGAGGCTGTTATGGCGCATCGTTTTAAAGCATTCGAACCCTGGAGAGGGCTTATCCCAAGTCGTGGAAGTGGTGTATTGATTTCAGGAGAGTTGGGAACATCTATTGCTTATTCTATAGATAAATTGCAGGACAGAGGCAAATTTTTTGTTGAAGCTGGCGACCCTATTTATACCGGACAAATAATTGGTGAAAACAACCGTCAGGATGATATTGTGGTAAACATCACTAAAGAGAAAAAACTATCCAACATGCGCGCTTCCGGTACAGATGATAAAACACGTATCCACCCAAAAATTACTTTTTCATTAGAAGAAGCAATGGAATATATTCAAGGTGATGAATATGTTGAAATTACGCCAAAATCAATACGTATGCGCAAAGTATTGTTAGATGAAACGGAACGTAAACGTCAGGAGAAAAAATTGGTATCGTAAATAAAATATTTTTTATAGATTTGGCTAAGGAAAGTTTTCAAAATAACTTGAACAAAACAAAAAATATCAATTTCACTT
>JAVHPE010000081.1:0-4014 GCA_036170475.1 Bacteroidia bacterium
GCAAAGATAATTTTATTTTTTCTATGTGCGCTCTAAACGTATATACCTATAAATCTGATTTAAAAAATTCGTAAACAGACATATCAAGAGCTTTTGCAATTTTTTCAATGTTTGCTATTGAAACATTTCTTTTACCTTGCTCTATGCTTGCAATATACGTACGGTCGAGTTCACAAATAAATGAGAACTTTTCTTGGCTAAGCCCACTTTTTGTTCTTAACTCCTTGAGCCTTTTTCTTATTTTGATTCTTATGTCCACAATTGCAAAGGTTCAATTTTGTTGTTTATCATACAACGGACTATAAGTATAGTTAATAATTTTGTGGGTAAGGAAATTGACTCTTTAGGATTTTGTTTGCCGTTCGTAACGCACAGAAGCCCGATTACAACATAGAAGTTCGTAACACAAAGTTTACCATAAAGAACAATTCAATAATCGATATTCAGCTTACTATTGACTCGCTAAAATCTTCTGATATTTATTGCTATTGGTGGGATCTATTTCGTTGAGGAGATTTACTATTTTCGCTTTTTCATCCGGGAAAGCGCCTGAAAAAATATTGATTATTTCATCAGATTTTGCGTTAAAAAAAACCTGCAAACTATAGGACAGAGGCTTTATCTGATGTACTTTTCTTAATTCTTCAAGTCCTTCTAAAATAGCGGTACGTCCGCTTTCTTTATTTTCAGCCATCATATCTATTCCTAAACGGTGATATTTATACATACAATCACGAAGTGATACAAATGAGGCGTCTAACATATTATTAATTACCCAGTAACGGTTTTTGCTACCGTCAAAAGCTTTCCAGCCGATGTCACTCCCGCTTTGTGCGTTGTTTACAATCGCTAATGCTTTTTGAAAATAGGGCGTCCCGCCATCTAACGAAAATGAGTCGTAATCTAATCCTATAATCAGATAAGCATAATATGCAAGTACTGAAGTCAGGTTGGATAGGTGCACGTTCTCTGTAAATTCAAGAGGCTGACTTTCTAAATATTTAAACTGAAAGTCGTTATCGTTATAATTTAAAAGTACAGAGTTGTAAGAAGACTTAAAAACAGGTCTGCGAGCCTGAACCTGAAGTGTTGCTTTGAACTCCTCGGTAGAAGGGCGTTCGGTTACATTAATTAAAATACTACAGTCAATTCGTTCTATATTTTTAAAAGCATCATTGGTCCATTTCCTGTTATTAATAAATTCATAAATGGCGGTTTGTAATGTTTCGAAAACACGTTTATCAGTACCTTGTATCGATTGTGATAATACTTGTACTTTACAGTTCAATTCCTGTGAAAAGGAAATTTTTAAAACCAAAATAAAAAGTATAAATAAGAATTTGCGCACGTTTATATAATTTTTTGAATTATTAAAAAGAAAACAAGAATGTTGAAAGTCAAAAAAAATTACAGAAATTGATCTTAACCCTTTTGACATTTGACATTAAAAATCTCATTCACAATATCTTTTGCTACTTCAGCCTTGCCCATTAACTCAAACTTTTTGAATTTATTGTTCTTATCAATGATGGTAATTTTGTTGGTATCAGTTTTAAAGCCAGCACCTGTGTCATTCAAAGAATTGAGAACTATTAAATCCAGATTTTTCTTTTTTATTTTAGCTTTGGCATTTTCAATTTCATGCTCTGTTTCAAGCGCAAAACCTATTAGTAACTGATTTGATTTTTTTATTTTTCCTAATTCTTCCAACGTATCAATTGTTGGAATCAAGTCAAGCGCTTTTAAACCGGCTGCTTTTTTTATTTTTTGATTTGCCGTTTTTGCGGGTTTGTAATCAGCAACAGCAGCGGAAAGCACTGCTATGTTTACCGATTTAAAAGCTTTTACAGAAGCCTTAAAAAGTTCTTCCGCTGATGTGATATCAATCCGATGAATACCAGGATTGGATGTTGTTAAACTGTTAGGACCACAAACCAATATTACTTCCGCACCCTGATTTGCGAATTCTTCAGCAAGCGCAAAGCCCATTTTCCCGGATGAATGATTTCCAATATAACGTACAGGATCTATTGCTTCATAAGTGGGACCTGCTGTTATCAATACTTTTTTACCCGAAAATGGACCTTTCTGTAATAATGCTTTCGAAAGGTGTTCAATTATTTCTTCCGGTTCAGCCATACGCCCTTCTCCATTCAAACCGCTTGCCAGTTCACCACTTCCCGGATTTATTATGGTAATACCGAATGATTTTAAGCGTTTTAAATTTTCAGTTGTTGAAGGATGTTTATACATATCCAAATCCATTGCCGGAGCAATGTACACCTTATTACGCATGGATAAATAGGTGGCAAGCAATAGATTATCACATAAGCCATTCACCATTTTTGCAATAGTATTAGCCGATGCGGGGGCAATAACAAATGTATCTGCCCATAAACCAAGTTCTACATGGCTATTCCATTGCCCGGTTTTAATTTTTACAAAATCAATTAAAACAGGATTTTTAGAAAGCGTGGAAAGTGTGAGAGGGGTAATGAAATCGGTAGCGGAAGGTGTCATTATCACTTTTACATTCGCACCTGCTTTTACGAGTAAACGTACTAAAAATGCGGACTTATAAGCAGCAATGCTACCTGATACACCAACTATAATGTTTTTACCTTTTAGCATTAAGAAAAAATAGCAATTTAACAATTTTGCAGTAGGCAATTTAGCAATTGGGAAATTGATTAGTTGCCTACTGATTAATTGATTAATTATTTTTCAGTTTCCACAGTTGGATTACGGTAATAAATCTTGTCTTCAAAAAATTCCTGAATTGCAATTAATGATGGTTTTGGCAAACGCTCATAAAATTTGGAAATTTCAATTTGTTCACGGTTTTCAAAAATTTCTTCCAGATTATCGGTTGTGGAGGCAAACTCAGCCAACTTATTAGTCAACTCTTCTTTTATCTCCGAGCCAATTTGGTTAGCGCGTTTCGAGATAATAGCAATACTTTCATAAATATTACCTGTTTTACTATCAAAATCTCTTAAATCGCGTGTAGTTGTGGTTAAATCAGCGGTTGTTTTTTTGTAGTCCATTGTTTTTATGATGTTGGTTTGTTATATTTTTCTAAATTTTTTAGGGCACTGGTATAAATCATTTCCGCATCTTTTAAATATTGCCCTTTAGGAAAGGTGTCAATAAATTTAATATAGCAATCAGTGGTAGCTTTAAAGCGTTCTTGTTTTTTTGATTCAATACTGTTTAAAGCAAGCAAATAATAAGATTTAATTGTCAAATAATTTAACTCCTCCACATGTTTTGTATCCGAAAAATCTTTCAAATGGTTTCCAAATGCAACAATTGCAGCTTTGTAATCAGCCATGTTATAGTATAGCATTGCATTTTCATACGATTTACGCTCCAACTTTCCCCTTAACTTATCCAACATTGTATTGCATTCAGGTATGCGTGTACTTTTAGGATACTGATTAGTAAAACGTTGAAATTCTTTTATTGCAAGTTTTGTATCCACCTGATCTAAACTATACCCGGGCGAACTTAAATAAAAACAATAGGCATTCATATAGGCACATTCTTCTGTATGTTTACTACCCGGAAAGTTTTTTACAAAACTACGAAATTGATATCCGGCTATAATAAAATCTTCTAAATTATAATTGCAATAGGCATAATAATAATGAACTTCTTCAGCTTTTGCGGTACCACGAAAAACACTCATTAATTCTTCGAAAAGGGTAAGCGCTTTAGTATAATCTTCCTTATTGAAATACTTAACAGCAGCGGCATATTTTGCCTCCATATCGCCACTCTTTACTAATTTATTGAATTTGCCAATGGTTAAACCTGAACGTTTCTTTTTTTCTTTGCTCGTGGATTCATACACTTTTTTTTCACTGTTGCATGCAACAATGCTCAAAAGGAATACCAGCACTAATGTTATATTTATATATTTTTTTAGCATAAAAGGATTGCAAAGATACATTTTTTGGTTGAAATAGCTGCATTTATTATTCGTTAATAAAAAAAGTATAAAAAAATAAC
>JAVHPE010000082.1:0-18357 GCA_036170475.1 Bacteroidia bacterium
GAGATACAGGAAGTACAGGTTCTACGGGTTCTACAAGTAATACTGGTGCAACGGGTTCTACAGGTAATACCGGATTTACCGGAGATACAGGAAGTACTGGTTCTACAGGTTCAACAAGTAATACTGGTGCAACGGGCTCTACGGGAGATACTGGTTCAACGGGCAATACAGGGTTTACTGGCGATACAGGAAGCACTGGTTCTACGGGTTCAACAAGTAATACTGGTGCAACGGGTTCTACTGGAAACACAAGCAATACCGGTGCAACTGGCTCTACGGGAGATACTGGTTCAACGGGTAATACCGGATTTACAGGAGATACAGGAAGTACCGGTTCAACTGGAGCAACAGGTAATCCTGGAGCGTTAACAAATACACATATTTTTGTAGGTAATGCCGGTGGTGTTGCAACTGATGTTGCTATGAGTGGAGATGCTACTATTGCGAACACGGGTGCAGTAACTATTACCAATAATGCTGTAACTGATGCTAAATTCCGTCAAGGCATTGCAAGAAGTGTAGTAGGAGTGGCAGGTAATGCAACTGCAAATACCGCAGATATACAAGGAATCACAGATCAGATACTAAGGATTGATGGAACAGGTACTGTTTTAGCATTTGGTTCCATTGATTTATCAAAAGCAGCAACAGTTGGTATAAGCATTTTACCTGTTGCTAATGGTGGTACAGGATTATCGTCAGGTACCTCAGGAGGTATTCTGGGTTATACTGCAGCGGGAACTATAGCTTCATCGATAGCTTTGACAACAAATGCTTTGGTAATTGGCGGAGGTGCAGGCGCAACACCAACCCCACTTGCTTTAGGAACAGCAAATCAAATTCTGGGAATGAATGCCGGGGCTACTGCAAATGAATATAAAACGGTCTCAGTTGCAGCGCCAGCTTATGCTCTTACTCTTACGAATGCTGCTAATAGCATCACTATTAAGGCAAATGTTGCGAATGCAGTTGTAACTGGAGATGTAACCAATGCTACAAATGTTTTGGCAAATGTTACAGGAATGACTTTTACTCCAGGAGCAAGTGAAACGTGGAGCTTTGAATTTAATATTCAAAATGGATGTAATAATACCGGAGGAGTCAGATATGCAATTACTTTTGGTGGAACTATGAATGCAGTAGCTGTTGGGATGCGCAATAGTGTAACTGCTCAAACCTCTGCAATAATGAAAATTTCAGGAACGGCAACAATTGCATTTAATACAGTTGCATTAGCAACTGGTTGGACGAGAATAACAGGTGTAGTGGTGGATGGAGGAGCAGGTACTGCGGTGCAACTCCAATTTAGAAGTAATACTAATGGACAAACTTCAACTGTTTATGCTAATTCGTATTTTGTAGCAAGAAAGAATTAGGAAAAATCCTCATTTGAACTCCCTGAGAATTCGATATATGGGGAATAAAAAATAAAAAATGGTTCTGAAGGATTTTTGAGCAATATGATTTATAGGAATGTTAATCATTAAACTGTTACCTTAATTCCCTATCCCAAATGTTATGTAAAGTATTTAGCAAGGTTTCTTTTGATCTATATCTTCCTGACCACTCAAATTTTTAAAAATCATCATATCAATGTGAAGTTTTTTTATTAAAAAATGTACCTTTGAAAAAAACAAATATTATTATGCCAACATTATCAATGTTTTTTGGGATTATTATTAGAATGTATTATGCTCCCAAAGAACATAATCCTGCTCATATTCATGTTTATTATCAGGACTTTAATGCGGTGATAAATATTGAGACTACTGATGTTGTAAAAGGAGAATTACCTTATAGACAAATCGATTAGTTTCGCCTGGATTGAAATACATAAAGAAGATTTATTTGCTAATTGGAAATTATGTCAGAATGGTGAGCAGCCATTTTCAATTGAACCTTTAAAATAAGAAAAAATGTATTGGTCTATTAAAGATGTAAAACCGACAAATGACTATATGCTCCATTTGACATTTGAGAATGGAGAAAATCGTAAATTTGATATGAAACCTTATCTTGAAACAGGTGTTTTCAGGGAATTAAAAGATGTTTCTATATTTAATACTGTTCACATAAGTTTTGATACGGTAGAATGGAATAATAAAGCGGATTTTGATCCAGAAATATTATATAAATACAGCATTAAGATGTGATTATATCATTTTTTTACTTCTTACAGAGAAAATCCAACCCTTCATCGCATCAGAAATAAATCTCAATTAAACTCACTGAGAATTCGCTATACGGGAAATAGAAAATAAAAAATGATTCTGAAGGATTTTTGAGCAATATGATTTCTACCAACGATTAATATAAAACAATTCACTATTGCAAAGATTCTGGTTTTCGTTTTTCGCAAGATCAATTTCTGAAATAATTTGTAAACGTTCTTTCAACAATTCTTCAACTGAGATCCTTTGCCTGAGTGCCAATCGCATTAGCCTCCAGCTTTTAAGTGTTTTTTTCATTGCGGAGTAAAATTTTAATACATAAAAAAATATTTCTTGGAAATTGTTTTCAATAATGATGAGAAAAAATAATTTTCGTACTTTTACCTTATGGATTTAGAAAATAGTAAAATAGAAACGATTAAAGATTATTTTAGAACTCGCCCGATTTTGAAGGCTTACCTATTCGGTTCTTATGTTCGCGGAGAGGCAGACAGAGAAAGTGATATAGATTTATTGGTTGATCTTGATTATTCTCAAAAAATTGGCTTGCAATTTATTCAGATGAAAATTGATTTAGAAAAAATACTTCATATTAAAGTTGATTTAATTTCATCAAATGGCGTTTCAAAATATATTAAACCTTTTATTGATAATGAAAAGCAATTAATATATGCGAAATAAGTTAGGCGACAAAGCCAGGCTGCAACATATTCTGGCTGCAATTCTTGAGATAGAAACTTATTTACTCAATACAAATTTCTCGAATTTTGCGGAAAATTCTATGATGAGATTTGCATGTATAAAACAAATGGAGATTATTGGAGAAGCAAGTAATCATATTACAGAAAATACGAAAGATAATTTCCCCTCCATTGAATGGGGACAAATAACAGGAATGAGGAATGTATTTATTCATGAATATTTTGGAATAGATTCAAGTTTAGTTTGGGAAATTATTACCAAGGATTTACCTGAATTAAAAGTGAAAATAATAGAAATTATCAATAAAATTGGATAGGCCTGATGGCTGTATTTTTGAAAAAAATAAATTTGTTTAACAACTATTTTTATTATATTATTGCTTATTAAATAGCAGTTGTCTTTTTGTGTCTGTATTTACAGCTAAAAATTTAGAAGCCAGTTTCACTAAAATATTTTGTGACAATCGGTAAATTAAGGGCAACTGATTTTTTATTCGGATAAATAAATAGTTCATCAATTATATACAAAAACAAAAAACATGAAAACAAAAAAAGTAATCTTAAGCGGTATAGTTGCAATATCATTTGCTGTATTTATTACGACAGGCTGTAAAAAAGATGCGGATCCCGCTCCAAGTCCTGTTCCTCAGGTAATTCCCAATGGAAGTTCTTCTCAGCAGACTCAAAAAGCATCTGACCAAAATACTTTCGAGAATGAATGTAATCGTGCCATGGATGATGCTACTAATGCTATGCAGGATTGTTCAACAACAAGATCTGTGCAAACAGTTTGTAACATGACTGTTGACACATCCTTAGCGGCTCAGGGAAAAATAACATTAAATTATACCGGTAATGATTGTCTGAATTTGACATCACGTACAGGATCTATCGTTATTCAGCTTCCATATAATGGAACTACCCTTACCACATGGACAACGATGGGAGCTAAGGCTATCCTTACCTTTAATAATTATAAGGTTACCCGCCTTTCGGATAATAAATCACTAACCTTTAATGGTTTTCACAGTATAAAAAATGTAACGGGAGGAGGAGTAATCCAGCTATTGATGGGAACAACAATAATTCACCAGATACGAGCAAATATGCAAATAACATTTGACGATGGCACTAATCGTACCTGGTTGGTTGCAAAAACTAGAACCTTTTCTAACACACTTGGTGTAATAAAAGCGACAATAGCTGGAGATACCACATTTGGCACCTATACACAGGCTGCCGTTTGGGGAACAAACAGATTAGGACAACCTTTTACTATTGATATGCCAACATCTTTTTCATATAATATAATCGGTTCATTGTGCATATACAGACCATTAACCGGTGTAGTTGTGGATTACACGCCATCGTTTACATTTACGATTACTTATGGAGTTGATATGAGTGGAAATGCTGTAGTCCCGGGAGTATGTCCTTTTGGTTATAAAATTTCCTGGATTGATATTAATAATGCGCCTCAACAGGTTATTTTACCGTATTAAGTTTTCTTGAAAAAAATTTTAATAATAAAACCCTATGCTACCCGAAAAAGAGCATAGGGTTTTTGTTTGTATTTTGCTTTGTTACAGGGCAATATATTATTTGCTCGTATAATTATTTTTATTAATTTTGGCACACCGTCAAAGGTTAATTTTTTATTGATTTAGAGACGAATGTTAATTAATTTCAAACATAATAAAAAGAATGGATACTAATCAGGAAAAGAAAGACGTAAACAGTTTGGCTGACGCAAATCAAAATACAGAAGCAAACTCTAAAAATGAAGAACAGAGCGAGCAAAAAAAGGACGTAAGCTCATTTGATTCAGAAGGAACATTAGATATTAATCTGGAGGAACCAATTGAAAAAAGTCCTGCTGATGAAAAGCAAAGTAAAACAATCAGGACGATTGTAATTGCGGTTTTGTTATTACTACCGATAGTGTATATTTTTTATAAAACTACGGGAAATTCTACGCCTGGCGTAGAGCAAGCCACTAATCAAACGCAAAAGATAGATATTGCTTCGTATGAAAATGCAGCAAAATCTGCGCCTACCTACAGCAATTTTCTTAATCTTTCAAATGCATATATCAATTCAGGGATGGCAGCAAAGGCTATTGATCCCTTAAACAAAGCGATTATATTAAACCCAACAGCAGCAGCTGCCTACAACAATTTAGGTTTTGCTTATTCGATTTTACAACAATACAAAAAAGGGATAGAATTTGGGGAAAGAGCGGTACAATTGGATAGCACTTTTCAGTTGGCGAAAAATAATTTGAATTGGGCACGAACAGAACAAAAAAAGCTCTTTGCAGCTATTGAAACCATGGAAAAAACACCAGAAAATAAAAGAGACAATGCCTTTTATATGGCAAACGGGCTGTTATACTTAAAGGTTCAGGACTACGATAAAAGTATTGAAGTCTGGAATAAAATACTTGTAACAGATCCGAAAAATGAAGGTGCTTTAATTAATCTTGGGGTTGCTTATATGTCTAAATTTCAATATGACGAAGCAGTTAAAACTTTCAAAAAAGCGATAGATGCTAATTCAAGTGATCAATTGGCAAAAAATAATCTTGCATGGGCTTTGGATGAAAAAAGTAAAGCGGATTCATTAGCACAAAAAAGTAAAGTTGGCGCATTGAAAAAATAATAATTTTATATCCGTCCTAACATATCTGCCCGTGGGCTATATGACGAATGTAAATTGTTTACTATCATAGATAAAAATTGCAATAGTTGATTTTGGGGCATTGCAATTTCAGGCTTTTTAGAAAATTTTTCAGCTTTGAATACATGCTCATGGAACTGTTTTCAGGCAATAGAGCTGAGTTGCTAAATGGTAGTAGTAGTAGAAATTCCTAATGTTCAAATTATTACCAATACAGATGAAATCTTTGGCAATTTAATGGTTATTGCTATTGTTGAGTCCTCTAAAGTGTTTTAATATTTTGTTACCTTCTAATAACAATGCGGTAAAATAGCTAAATCCAAGCCTAAATTTATAAAAATGGTTTTTTTCCTTTCTGTTATTATTCCCTGCTATAATGAATCGGAAAGAATAAATTTGCTCATTGAGGCTTTGAAGGAATTTAGAATTAAAGCCGATTTCAGGTATGAAATAATTGTTGTTAATGATGGAAGCACTGATACAACAATTGATATATTGGATAACGATCCCTTTATCAAACAGCTAAAGTTGGATGGCATTTTCAGGATACTTCAACAAGAAAAAAATCAAGGGAAGGGACAAGCATTAAAAACAGGAATCAAAAGTGCAAGGGGGCAGTATCTATTGACCATGGATGCTGATGTTTCCACTCATCCAACAGAAGTTATTCACTGGTTAAAACAATGCAATAATCATTTTCCCGAAAACACTATATTCATTGGCTCAAGGGAACATCCGGGTTCTGAGATAAAAACAAGCCAGATAAGAAGAGCTGTCGGAAGGGTTTTTAATTTGCTGGTAAGAATTTTCATTCCTCTGAAATTAAAAGATACTCAGTGTGGCTTTAAGCTTTACCCGAATAAAGAAGGGAAATACTTATTTGAAAAATTAGAAAACATTGGATGGGCACATGATGTTGAGATACTCTTCAGAGCTCATTTGCGGAATATGAAAATAATGGAAATGAAAATAAAATGGGACAATGCACCCGGCAGCAAAATTTCTATCATTAAAGATTCTTTAGTTATGCTTAAGGAAATAATTAAAATTAGTATTCGGCTGCGGTTTAAAAAGGAGAGAAGCTCGTATGGATCTGAAAGAATTGAATAGTGGTGTTGATCAATCAACTCATTGGTACTATACAACAAAATACATACCTCTGGAAAAATATGTATCAAAAATATTGGATGATGCTGATAAACCATTAACCATTATTGATATAGGTTCGGGAACAGGTTATTTTGCATTTCAGTTGGAGAAAAAATTTCAGAGTAAATTACGAAATTTAATTCTGGTAGATACAGGTTATACAGATGAAGAAATAGATGCTTCAAAAAACAACAAAGCAAAAAAAACAAAATTTTTACCGGAAACAATTGAAGACAGCATTATTATTATGATGGATGTACTCGAACATATCGAACACGACGATTTATTTTTAACTGATTTAGTAAGTAAGACTAAAGGCATCAATCATGTATTTTTAACAGTACCTGCTTTTACTTCATTGTGGTCATATCACGACATTTTTTTAGGACATTTTAGGCGATATACTTTAGCTACCGTCAGCTCTGTAATTCTTACAGCAAAAATTAAAATCACTTCCTCCTATTATCTGTTTGCCTTATTGTTTCCTATTGCCTGGCTGATGAGAAAATTTATCCGGAAAAATAATGAACAGTCAAGTGATATGAAGCAGTCGGGTAAAATAGTAAATGGCATGATGAAATTTATTTTTACTAATGAAATGAAATTTTCGAAGTACAACAAAGTAGCAGGATTAACCTGTTGCATTGAAGGATATATTGAAAAAAAATAAATTATGATAAAAATTGGAATAATTGGTTTTGGATATTGGGGACCCAACCTCCTAAGAAATTTCTCAGCCCTGGATATTTGCAAGGTTGAAATAGTAGCAGACTTTAGAGCAGAACGTTTAAATAGTATTAAAAAAAATTATCCATCTGTTAATACTACAACCAATGCGGATGATATATTTAACGATTCATCTATTGACGCTGTCATTATTGCCACACCTGTATTTTCACATTTTGAATTAGCTAAAAAAGCGCTTGATAATAACAAGCATGTATTAATAGAAAAGCCTATGACGGCTTCCAGTGCGGAGGCTCAATGCTTAATTGAACTTTCGATAAAAAAGAACAAAGTACTGATGGTGGATCATACTTTTTTATATACAGGAGCGGTTCAAAAGATAATGCAGTTAGTAAACAATGGCGATATTGGTAAAATCAATTATTTCGATTCAACAAGAATCAATTTAG
The DNA here is from genome assembly GCA_036170475.1 of Bacteroidia bacterium. Classification (GTDB taxonomy): domain Bacteria; phylum Bacteroidota; class Bacteroidia; order 2-12-FULL-35-15; family 2-12-FULL-35-15; genus 2-12-FULL-35-15. The sequence continues at coordinate 7,837 of JAVHPE010000082.1, forward strand.
GTTTATTTCAACAAGATGTGAACGTAATGTGGGATCTGGCACCGCATGATATTTCAATTCTTTCACATTTGGTAACGGAAAAGCCTCAAAGCATTAATGCAACAGGCATTTCACATACCAATAACGGAATAGAAAATATAGCTTATATGACCATTAATTTTCAATCAGGATTGATTGCCCATTTTAATTGTTCATGGTCCTCACCAGTAAAAATAAGACTTACATTAGTGGGAGGGGATAAAAAAATGATTGTTTATAACGATAATGAACCAACGGAAAAAATAAAAGTATATGATACAGGCTATTCTGTATCAACAGACGAAGAAAAACATCGTATTTTAGTTGACTATCGGGTAGGCGATATTTTTATTCCTAAAATTCAAATAAGTGAAGCGTTAGCGTTAATGGCAAACGATTTTGTTATTGCGATTACCAAGGCTAAGCCACCTGTGTCGGACTGTTATTTGGGCTTAGAGGTAGTGAAGATTCTGGAAGCAGCGCAGCAGTCAATCAAACAAAAAGGAAAAGAAATTTTACTGTAATTTTATTTTATGGAAACAGTTACAATTAATAATGATAAGCAAAGTTTAAACAATGTAAAATTGGGTAAAGATGTTCGTATTTTTAATTTTGTAAATGCTTACGGCTGCTCTATTGATGATAACACTAAAATAGGCGCTTTCGTTGAGATACAGAAAGGGGTGTCTATCGGAAAAAATTGCAAAATATCCAGTCACACATTTATTTGCGAAGGGGTGCATATCGAAGACAACTGCTTTATTGGTCATGGTGTAATGTTCACAAACGATTTATTCCCAAGAGCTACAAACCCAGATGGTTCACCTCAAACGGAAACAGATTGGAAAATGGTGGAAACAATCGTAAAAAAAGGAGCATCAATTGGCAGTAATGCGACTATTTTATGTGGAATAAGCATTGGCGAAAACGCGTTAATAGGTGCAGGTGCCGTAGTAACAAAAAATGTTCCGGCGAATGTAATTGTCGCAGGCAATCCTGCTAAAATAATTAATAATATAGGGAGCTAAATGATGTTAAAAAAAATCAATTGCCTGGATTTAAAAGGACAGCACCAGCAAATAAAAAAAGAAATTCTTGAAGCATTTGAAAAAGTTTATGACAACACCGCTTTTTCGGGCGGTTCTTTTGTAGAAGAATTTGAAAAAAATTATGCTGTTTTTTGCGGAACAAAATATGCCGTAGGGGTAAATAATGGAACAAGCGCACTTCACCTGGCAATGATTGCCCTTGGAATTGGGAAAGATGACGAAGTAATACTTCCTGCCAATACCTTTATCGCGACCGCATGGGGAATTAGCTACACAGGAGCTACGCCTGTATTTGTGGACTGCACAGCTGATACATGGCAAATAGATGTTTCCAAAATAGAACAAAAAATTACCCATAAGACAAAAGCTATTATTGGCGTTCACTTATATGGACAGCCTTTTGATATTGATGGAATCGCGGCTATCGCGAAAAAACACAATTTGCTTTTTGTTGAAGATGCGGCACAGGCACAAGGTGCACAATACAAAGATAAAAACGTTGGAGGTTTTGGTAAAATGGCTTGTTTTAGTTTTTATCCGGGGAAAAATTTGGGCGCTTGTGGCGAAGCAGGCGCAGTAACTACTAATAACGAAGTTTATTTTAAACATTTGCAAAGCCTTCGAAATCATGGTTCTTCGGTAAGGTATTACCATGATGAAACAGGCTACAATTACCGAATGGGGGGATTAGAAGGTGCTTCTCTCAATGTTAAACTAAAGCATTTAACCGATTGGAATAACAGAAGGAAAGTCATTGCAAAACGTTATCAAACCGAGATTAAAAATGCTAAAATAACAATGCAAACTCAACCAGAATGGGCGAATTCTATTTATCATCTATTTGTTGTAACAACAGAAAACAGAGAAAAATTTATTAACTATTTGAACGAAAATAATATATATCCGGCACTGCATTATCCGGTTCCTTGCCATTTGCAAAAAGCGTATGCACATTTAAAATATAAAAAAGGTGATTGTCCTAACTCCGAATACCTTGCCGAACACTGCTTATCACTTCCAATGTACGCCGAGCTGACAGATGATGAAGTTAACTATATAATTGAAAAAATTAATTCTTATTAATAACACATGTCTGTTACACCCAATCAAAGCTGGACAATTGGTATCATGTGTTATAATGAGGCTGAATCTATTGAAAAAACTTTCCTAAGTATTAAAGCGGTGGCTCCTTTGCTATCTACAGCGTATGAAATTATTATTGTTGACGATGGAAGTAATGATGGAAGTAATGAAATAATTGATAAAATATCGAAATCAAATCCTCACGTAACTGCTGTTTTTCATGAAAAGAATTTAGGTATTGGATATACACTGAGGAGCATTTATTTGAATGCGAAAATGGAAAATGTCGCAAATGTTCCTGCCGACGGTCAGTTTGATGTATCTGAGTATTTGAATATTATTAATGTTCCCTCTGATTCATTTGTAACATTTTATAGAAAAGAAAACCTATCCTATAGTGTTATGAGAAATATTCTTTCCCTTTTTAACCGTTTATTTAATAAATATTTTTTGGGAATGACCTGTAAAGATGTCAATTGGACAAAAATATACAAGTCAGTTGATTTAAGGGAAATTAATCCTGTAATCAAAAGTTCATTAGTTGAAACTGAAATATGCGCCAAACTACTATTAAATGGCAAAAAAATGGTGGAAGTGGAAAGTAAATATGTACCCAGGAAATATGGTAAATCAAAAGGTGCTTCTTTGGGAGTAATTCACCAGGCAATTAGAGAAATGATTAAATTGTATCTCGAAATTTCAAAATTTAAAACCTCAAAAAAATAGTGCATAATTTAACCGAATAGTGCATGAATGAAAAAGGTATTAACAGCTGCAATATTTCATTTTAGTTTTTTATAGAATAATAAACGTTTCTGATTATTTCATGCCTACATTTTAATTTTTCCTACTTTAGCTTCAATGAAAATTATTACAAACAACGAAATATTTTTTAAACGAGCGGCAATTGTTTTTTTTGTGGCTTTTTTTGTAGTTGGCTGTTTTATTATTAAGGACTACGGAATTTCATGGGACGAAGGTATTCAGCGCTGGCTGGGGGAAGAAAACTACAATTTCATTAAAACAAACAATCCTCAGACATTGCTTGAAAATAAGGACAGATTTTACGGTCCGGCTTTTGAAATTTTTTTATTCTCTGCGGAAAAAATTTTTAATTTAACAGAAATTCGAGATATCTTTTTATTAAGACACGTATTAAGTTTTTTTACTTTTTTTATCGCGGTACTGTGTTTTTATCTATTGGGTTTTAAAATTTTTAAAAGTCGTGCTGTCGCATTGTTGTGTGCAGTAATGCTTGTCGCCTCCCCAAGGATATTCGCTGATAGCTTTTACAATTCAAAAGATTTAGCGATGCTTTGTTTTTGCACGATTGCCTCCTATACCATGTTTTTGTATATAGAGAAACAAACAATTTGGAGCGCTTTGATACATGCCCCTTTTTGTGCCATTGTGTTGGACATAAGAATAGTTGGAATACTTTTAACTTTTGCCACACTTTATTTGTTTATTTTCAAAAAAGAAAAAAAAATAATTCCATTCTTAGTTTTCATATCGTATACGTTAGTCTGTATTGTGGCTTTTTGGCCAATTTTGTGGCTCGATCCTATTACTAATTTTCTTACCGCATTCAAACAGATGAGTCACTTCCCGGTAGCAGGCTGCACACTATTTTATATGGGCAGTTATATATCTCTTCAGGAATTACCATGGCATTACCTCCCCCATCTGATACTGATAACAACCCCTGTTTATTATATTGTTTTGTTTCTGACAGGACTATTTTTTTTGGCAAAAAATACTATCATTAATTTCAGAAGCACACTTTTTTTTCATTCAGTTTTATTTATACTTGTTGCACCACTTGCCGCGGTTATTATTTTAAACTCGACAGTTTATGACGGTTGGAGGCATGTGTTTTTTGTATACCCATTTCTCTTACTTATCGCGGTATATGGTTTTACCCAATTGATTCAAGCAATTAAAAATAATTTGACAATAAAATTTATAATTTATTCTACGGTTGTAGCAATTTCATTTGTCTTTGTTTTCATGTGTAGTAATCATCCATTCCAAAATGTTTACTTTAATTTTTTAGCGGGAAAAAACATCCGGCAGAATTACGAAATCGACTATTGGGGATTGTCTTATAAGCAAGGCTTAGAATATATTTTAGCCAATGATAAATCGGAGCATATAAATATTTGTGCTCAAAACCTACCGGGGTATTTGAATTTTATAATCATTCCTCCTGAAGAAAGGAAACGATTGGTAAGAGTGGACAATATACAATCCGCTGATTATTTTTTGAGTAATTTCAGATCTCATCCTACAGATTATAATTTTGGAACTTCTATCTATCAAATTGATGTAGGTGGCGAAAAAATTATGGAAGTTTTAAAATTAAAATAGTTGCAAAATGTAATTCATCGTCAGATTATAAACAAAAACAAAACTGAATGACTTTTCTAAAAAAACACAAAGACCTCTTTTTACTTAATTATTTATTGATTACCATATATATTATTGTTTTTATTAATTTGAAAATGGCAATAAAAGAAAACATTATGTTTTCTACGGTGGATTCTGTGACCTATTGGCTCACTAGTCAGGAATTTTATAAGTTCTCAGTAAAAGGGTATTCTGAATTAAGACCATTCTTATATCCCTTAATTATTGTAATTATTCATAAGCTATTCGGCATAATTGGTATTTGGTTAATGCAATTATTTTTTTGGATTATTTCTATCAACTTACTATTCCTTTCCATAAAAAAAATTACAAATAATAGACTCCTTAGTTTTGCCGGAAGCCTAATTATCGCATTAAATGTTTCATTCATTGTATTAACAATACATGCGTTAACTGAAGCGACTACCATTGCTCTATTGTCCTTGCTCATTTACTATGTTGCCTGCAATGTAACGAAAGTAAAAACATTGAAATTTTTTCATATCAGTTTATTTATCCTCGTTTTGCTTGCTGTTATTAAGCCAATTTTCTTTACTCCCATTCTTATTTTATTATTTATAATTCTCCCGGTTTATCATTTAAAAAAATACATTCAAAACCCGAAAAATTTTATTAAGTTGATATTAATTATTACTCCTTTGCTATTCCAATTGACAATAATGAAAGTAAAATACAATACTTTTTCATTCTCAAATATAGGTTCTGAATCTTTTAGATTGTATTACTTTACCCAGGGTATTCAACAGAACAATACCATTAGCTTAGCTGAGGCAAGGGCAATAGCGAAAAATCTTACCCCCGAGGAAGTGTATTCTTATCTTTTCAATAATAAAATGGTGTACACAAAAATATATTTACAAAATTTGCACAATGCGGTAAAATCTGTGCCCTGTTTTATTTTGTACCCTTATAGTTTCTATCAGGAGGATGTAGTAAACTATATGATAATTGTAAATACTTTTTATTATTATTTCCATTTCATTTTCTTAATTCCGGTTTTAGTCTTTATTTATTTTGCATACAGGAGAAGGGAGCTGAATTATTATCTTGTTCCTCTTATTTTTTCATCGTTTTTAGCGTACTATTTTCTGTTAGCCAGTGCTATTTCTTTTGGTGAGGGAGACAGGCATGTACTAATAAGTTTGCCATTATGGGTTTTTCTATATACCATGATTTTGGACTTTATTTTTAAAAAAAATGGACTGTTCAAAATTATAAGGCAGAAGGATTTATCATGAAATTTTTCTATTGATTTAATGACTGCAAATAAGCCAAGCGACCTTTAATGAGTTGCAACACTTTATTCGTAAAAAAACTAAGCAACACAATAGTACCTGAAATATATAACACAATCATGGAAATGTAACGGGACCAGTGTTCGTTAGTAAGCCCCGTAGTAAGTCTTTCCCAAACACTATTATAAATAAGTAAAGTACCTGTAACGTAACAAAGTATTGCAATCAGAAGAGATATATGATGTTCAAAAATGTAATAAAGAATTGTTTTCTTTTGTTTTAGGTTTGGTTGAAGTGTAAAACAAACTACATTATACGTTATATGCGAAATGCAAAGTAAAATAAATCCAATTAAACCAAATACTGCCGAAACAATAAATCTGTAAATCATTGTTTCCTGAAGAAAATGATTTTTTAAATAAAATAAAAATGGAGAGGCAATCATTGAAATCGCAATCAACAAACAACAGAAGGCTATCAGATTAAATATTTTATATGGAATATATAAAAAAATATTTTCAAGGATAACGGATAAAAAACGCTTCCCGTCTTTCCATATTTTAAGTTTCGACTCCCCTTCACGTTCATGGTAAGGCATGTCTTTTTCAAGTATTGTAAGTTCCTCACTTAAAATAGCTCTGGCACTCATTGCAGGAGTAAAATGCAGTCCATCCGGTAAAGGCATAATTTTATGCAATGCGGATTTCCGTATCACTCTCATGCCGCTTGCAGTGTCTTTTATTCGTTTATTTGCAACCAAAGAAAGCATTACCGAAAATAGCATGTTGCCAAGCCTCCTTATTACAGGCATTTCACTTTGTTTATTCAATCTTGAACCCAAAGCAACATCAGCACCCTCCTCTGTTATCAAGTTGCATAGTTCTGAAAAGAATAAAGGATCGCAAGTGCCATCAGCATCAATAAATGCAAGCAAATCAGCATCTTCTTTGCTTTTCCAACCTTCTTTAATAGCCGCACCATATCCCCGGTTCTTTTCAAAAATAATAAGCTCAACTTTGTCAGAGTGATTTTTAGTAATGTTTACAGTATTGTCCGTAGAGCCATCACTGACAATAACTACATCAACAGAAGTTACTTTACTATTTTCACAAATAAAATATTTTGCCTGTTGCGTACGAAGTATTATGCTCTCAATACTCTGTTCTTCATTCAGAGCTGGAATTACAATTAATAATTTCATTATCTATTAAATATTAGCCTCAATTGAATAATCATTACATCATAAACAGCCATAAAAACCAAATTCACAAACTTGATGATGTACACTTTTATATAATTGTGTAATAATAAGTTATTATTTTTATACTGCAAAGTGAGTTGAATAAAAACGGATCAGATTCTGTAAAACTCAGGTATTTTATTAAATAAACACTAAAATAGTATGCGACTCATTTTTTGTTTAATATATTTGAAAAAAAATAAAATACTGACAATGAAAAAACTATTATTTATTATCGCAGGCAGCACTTTTATAGGTTGCCTTTCAGCAAGTATTTTTGCTCAAACCCCGGGGGTCTTGACATTCACATTTACACCCACTTCACATAACGGTTACTCAGGTACCAAAAATGTTTTGGCAGTATGGATTCAGACCAGTAGCGGAGGTTTTGTAAAAACAAAAATTCGCAGAGTGGGTAACGGAACAAAGGATCATTTACCCACCTGGTCTGTTAACGCAGGAGGAAGTGCCGGCAATGCGATGTCATCATCTTGTAATATGACTGACGCATCAACGGGCGCTACTTTATCCTCATTCACTACAAAAACAATAACATGGGACGGTAAAAATGTAAATGGTACATCAAATGGAACTGTTGTTACAGATGCTGTATATAAAGTAACTATTCAAGAAACCTGGGATCATGGCGGAAGTGGAACAGTTTTAAAATCATATACATTTACTAAAGGACCCAATGCGGATCATCAGACTCCTGCCAATGACGCTAACTTCACAAATATTACCCTTGATTGGGTTCCTTCAACAAATACGGGTGTTGAAAGTATTTCAGAAAACCCGGGAATTGCTGTGTATCCCAATCCAACAAATGGAATCTTTAATGTTGATTATACTAAGGCAAGCAATATTAAAGTGATAAATACATTGGGGGCAATTGTTTTTGAAGAAAAAGTGGAGGCATTTACTTCTGGTTCTAAAAGTATTGACCTTACAAATTTAGCAAATGGAATTTATTTTATTATTGTCTCTAATAGCAATGGAACTTCTAATCACAAACTTATTTTGAATAAATAAGTGCCTGATTCATTCAGGCAAAAAAACACCTTTTAGGGATGCTTTTTGGGAGCGGCTATTTTTTAGATGGAAGTGGTTTTTTCTTTTTTATCTAAATCTAAAACAGGCTCTTCTTCATTTACTCTGCCCATTGCGCAAAACTTTTCAATACGTAGTTCAACACGATTTTTAGGATCTAATTTTTCTAAAATAGTAAGGTGTTTTAAAATTTCTTCTTTTACGGTATTAAAAATTTCTTCATGATTGGTATGTGCACCGCCCAAAGGTTCCGGAATAATTCCATCAATCAGTTTATTTTCCAACATGTCTTTGGGAGTCAATTTTAAAACTTCTGCGGCACGTTCCTTGTTATTCCAGTTACGCCATAAAATAGATGAACATGATTCAGGTGAAATAACCGAATACCACGTGTTTTCAAGCATCAATACTTTGTCGCCAATGCCAATACCCAATGCACCACCTGATGCTCCTTCGCCAATAATGATGCAAATAACAGGAACCTTTAGCTGAGACATTTCCAATAGATTACGTGCAATAGCTTCCCCTTGTCCGCGCTCTTCAGCCTCCAATCCGGGATAAGCGCCGGGAGTGTCAATAAGAGTAACAATAGGTTTATTAAATTTTTCCGCCAATTTCATCAGGCGTAACGCTTTGCGATAGCCTTCCGGATTTGCCATACCAAAATTACGTTTTTGCCGCATCTTAGTATTAATCCCTTTCTGCTGCCCTATAAACATTACTGTTTTTCCATCCACACTGCCAAAACCACCTACCATTGCTTTATCATCTTTTACAGTACGGTCGCCATGCAATTCTATAAAAGTATTATTAGTGATATAATCAATATATGCCAATGTATAAGGTCTGTCAGGATGGCGGGAAACCTGCACTCGCTCCCAGGGCGTAAGTTTGCCATAAATTTCGGTACGTGCCTGTTTAATCTTTTCTTCTATTTCAGAAATAGTTTTTGAAATGTCAACACCGCTTTTTTCGCCTACCTGTTTTATTTTTTCCAATTGCTCGAACAACTCGGCGATTGGTTTTTCAAAATCTAAATAATTCATTCTTTTATTTTTTATTAAGATGTTAAAAGTACAAAAAAAAAATGAAAGCCAAAAGTTGATAATTATTGAACAAAATTTACTTGTTACAGTTTAGGTCCAATCCCTTAAACTATTTTATTGTTTTTAAAATTAATAAAACTAACAGATTTAGCAAAAATTATAATCTGAAAGGCGCGTAAGCCAGAAAAGGTAGCGGGGGCAGCATTTGCTAGTGCGTGTGCCGATGACCTTTTCTTGAATTTTTTGTTACTTTTTGTTTCAAGACAAAAAGTAAAATGCTTAAAAGGACTAGGAATTCTATATCTTAGATGAATATAATTAGGTGCAAAGCCCTATTATCAGACTACCTAAATAGTAACATTTACTTTACAATGCCTCATCAGAAGGCAAACTATTAATATATTTATGATACTAACGAATTTTATTTTAAAGGTTTCATTCAATTGTAAACTGTGAGAAAAACTTTGCGAACTTTACAAAAAAATTTCAGGCATTTATAAATTATACAATGATTTTATTCCCTAACGCCAAAATAAATATAGGACTTAATATCGTTAAAAAGCGTGCGGATGGTTATCATAACATCGAAAGCGTTTTTTATCCTGTGGCTTTATACGATGCTTTGGAAGTAATTGAAAATAATAATCACGGCAAGGAACGAATTACTTTCAGCTTTTCAGGAATTGAAATACCGGGCAATTCAGATAGTAATTTGTGTTGTCGGGCTTTTCAACTGATTGCAACGGATTATGTTTTACCAAATATTAAAATTCATTTACATAAACACATTCCTATAGGAGCCGGTTTAGGTGGTGGTTCAGCCGATGCCGCTTTTTTTATTCGCCTGTTGAATGATAAATTAAAATTAGGTATTCCCTTGGACGAAATGCATAATTATGCACGTCAATTAGGTAGCGATTGTTCTTTTTTTATTAACAATAAACCTGTTTTTGCAAAAGGCACCGGAGACCAATCAGAAACTATAAACCTGAATTTGAGCAATTATTTTATTGCTTTAATTTATCCGAATATTCATGTTAATACAGCTAAAGCATACAGTAGAGTAATTCCAAAAATTCCTTCCCGAACATTAAAAAATGATATAGTTAATTTACCCATCGAACAATGGAAAGAATTTATTCATAATGATTTTGAAGATACTATTTTTATCCAATTTCCGGAACTAAAAATAATAAAGAATCGACTTTATTCCTTGGGCGCTGAATATGCAGCTATGAGTGGAAGCGGTTCAACACTTTACGGAATCTTTAAAAAGAAAACAGATTTGAAAACTCATTTCACAAATTGTTTTGTCTGGGAAGGGATGCTATAGTTATGAGTTATGAGTTTTGAGTTATGAGTTATGAGTT
>JAVHPE010000083.1:0-3994 GCA_036170475.1 Bacteroidia bacterium
CCTTTAATGGTTGGAAGAACATCTGAATTATTCTTACAAAGAATTTTTGCCTCTGCAATTAATGTATTTGCAAAGGCGGCAAATATTCTCCAATCACGATTTTCATTTGCATAGGCTAAATTTGATTTTGATAATCCAGTTCCCATCCCCAAATGATACCACTTGTTTCTTTGGGCTTTGAGACCTACAGTTAAATCAGTCAAACTATCGCAGTTAGAAAGCTGACCGAACATCATACACATCAATTGATGCCAACAAGTAAAATGAAGAACTTTATAATTACCCTTGTATTGTTCAACATATTTATTAAAATCGTTGGCTGAGAGAAGCGAAACAATTTGTGAGAAAACATATTTCCCTGAATTCATTGGCTTTTAAGACCAAAATTATAACAAGAAAGTCGAAATCAATTCAAATCGTTTAAGCCTGCAAAAACGCTACAACTATTATCTATCAATAATTTCAAAGAACTTTAATTTAAAACGTTAGGACGCTAGTGTTAATTTATGAGAATTCCAATGCGAAAAAAAAACTATTGTATTATTATTTTCTTATTCACAACACTTTCGTTTTCATCAGTTATTTGCACAAAATAAATCCCTTCTTTCATTTCCGCTTTTTCAATTATTAATGCTTGCCGTTAAAGTTTATTTTACCAATGTTACAATCCCTTTATAATTGTGCTTTATTCCTTTAGTATCAACCACTTTGATAGAGTAAACATATACATCTTCCTGAGCAATCTCGTTACCATGATTTGCTGTACCATCCCAAGGTTTACTTATGTTATTGGAAAAGAAAATCAAATTTCCCCAACGATCAAATATCATCATTTCAAAATCTTTAATAAAAACACCTTTACCGGTAAAGGTATCATTTACCCAATCGCCATCGGGGGTAAATGAATTTGGAATAAAAAACACAAAGTCGGGCTCAATAATAATTGTCTGATAGGCGGTATCAAAACAATTAAATAAAGTAGATGTAATTAATGTTATGATGTAACTGCCTGTATCCGGGTAAATAAAAGGGGAAGGATTAGAGATAACTGAAGAATCTGAACCATTACCAAAATTCCAATTCCAAAAATCAGCCCCGCTGGATAAATCGCTGAATGAAATTATAGGATTTGACAGCGTTGTTGTTTGTGGATCAATCGTAAAATTCGCAATAGGATTTGGATATACGGTGATGTAATTATTTTTTGATAGCGAGCTAACACAGCCGCTATCAGAGGTAACCGTTAGGCTAACATTAAAATTATTAATTAAAAAAGTGGAGTTGTTTGTATAACAATGATAAGGATCGCTTGCGCTGCTACCATCCCCAAAACTCCATGTCCAACTGGCAATGCCGCCAGCTGAAATAACAGATGAATTCTGAAAAGTAATGCAAAGGGGCGAACACCCTGTTGTATCATTTGCTTCAAATGACACCACAGGCTTAGGATTTACTGTAATTACACCGGTAACAGAGTCCGGGCAACCGAAATTGGAAACCACCAATAATTGAACTGTATAGGAACCCGCTACAGCATAAAGATGAGAAGTGTTTTGATTATTATCAATAGGACTGCCATCGCCAAAATTCCAGGTCAGTGATTGTATTGTGTCGGGTAGCGAAATAGTTGATAAATCAATGAAAGGGACAAGACTTCCATCGCAAACATTTACTGTGGAAAAATTCGCATTAGGAATGGAATGTGCAATAACAGTAGATACAGCAGTATCGGAACAACCATTAATTGTGCCTGTTACGGTATATGCAGTATCGGTAAGCACCGAAACCAGTATAAAATTAGTTGTTGCCCCTGTATTCCATAAATAGTTACTTGCCCCTGTTACAGTTAATGTTCCTATGTTCCCGGCACATAACTCAACTGAGTTAACGGAAACGGTTGGCATTGGATTTACTGTAACCACTGAAACAGCTGTATCGGAACATCCATTACTGGTTCCCGTAACTGTATACGAATCATCCACAGCAGGAGTAACACTTATTGAATCGGTTGTTTCGCCGCCCGACCAGCTATAGGTTGTTCCTCCGGCAGCTGTAAGAATTACCGTTTGTCCGGAACAAATAGTAGCTGAATTTACTGGAATTACTGGAATCGGGAATACGGTAACAACTGCTACATCTGTATCGGAACAACCATCGCCGGTGGTACCGGTAACAGTATAGGAAGAAGTTGCAAGGGGCGAAACAGTTATTGAATCAGTTGTTTCTCCGCTTGACCAACTATAAGTTACCCCTCCACTAGCTGTTAGAACTGTGATTTGTCCGGCACATATTGTTGCTGAATATACCGAAATTACGGGTATTGGGTATAAATCAATAATCGATATTGCTGTATCGGAACAGCCATCGGCAGAGGTGCCGGTAACAGTATACGATGTAGCCGAAGAAGGTAAAACACTTATCGAATTGGTTGTTTCAGCACTCGACCAGCTATACGTTGCTCCTCCGGTAGCCGTGAGAATTACCGTTTGTCCGGCACATATTGTTGCCGAGTTTACTGTAATTACAGGCAACGGATTTACTGTAACAATTGATACTGCTGAATCGGAACAACCATCAGCTGTTCCCGTTGTAGTGTAGGATGTAGTCGCATTAGGTGAAACACTTATTGGATTTGTTGTTTCAGCGCTTGACCAGCTATAGGTTGTTCCTCCCGCAGCTATGAGAGTTGCCGTTTCCCCGGCACATATTGTCGCTGAGTTTACTGTAATTACCGGCAATGGATTTACTGTAAGATTTGCTATGGCTGTATCCGAACAACCATCGGTAGTTCCGGTAACGGTATAGGATAAGGGTACATTAGGTGAAATACTTATTGGATTAGTAATTTCACCGCCCGACCAACTGTAAGTTGTGCCCCCACCAGCTGTTAAGGTTGCCGTTTGTCCGGCACAAATAGTAGCTGAGTTTACGGTAATTACGGGCATTGGGTAAACGGTAACAATTGCTATTGCTGTATCGTAACAAACACCATCTGTGGTTCCGGTAACAGTATATGAAGCAGTAGTAGTAGGTGAAACAGTAATAGAATTAGTTGTTTCTCCGCTGGACCAACTATAGGCTGTTCCACCCCCAGCCGTTAAAACGACTGTTTGTCCGGCACAAATAGTCGCCGAGTTTACCGTAATTACTATTGGGACGAAGGAAAAATTAACAGCATCCAAAAAATTTCCAATCGACATATTTCCACCGGCAGCGGAAACCGATTCAAATAAAAAGCGCGTAACCACCTGACCTAAAGGAACAGTATAGGTACCTGAATAAAATCCCCAGGCAGTATTACCATCACTAAATACACCTTCCTGAGTATATGGACCTCCCGGAGGTCCCGCTTTTAAGGCTAAAACATCAGTACCTTGCCTGCCACGATGTGCGAACGCCCAAGTTACAACATTCGGACAGGGGGTACATATATCTTGATATAAAGTTGAAACCTGATTAGCATTTAATTCCACAAATTGGATACCGAGGTATGCGGGTACACCCGAAAAACCACTTGGCCAAATTTCAATCATGTTGTCGGTTGCTGTGGTATACCATTCCGGAACTGTACTTGCGTCCACAATACAAAAACCACATCCTGTTGGCAATTCAAAGCTTCCATTAGTGCTATTAGGGATGCATTGGGGAGATTGTCCGTAGCAAAACAGATTAAATAGTGAAAATAATAAAGTCAAACTTTTTTTCATTTTCGAAAAAAAATGAACATAATTGTTGGAGTCTTTTTTACTTTGTATAATGGAAGGAATGAGCATTTTTAATTACCTCAGCAATGTAACAATGCCTTTATACGTATGGTTTTTCTTTTGAATATCAGTAACTTTAAAGGAGTAAATATAGATATCAGCCTGAGCAATTTCAGTTCCATGATTTGCCGTTCCATCCCAGGGTTTATTAATATCATCAGAAAAGAATACCAGGTTACCCCAACGATCAAATATACTCATTTCATAATTAGTAATAAAAATACCTTTGC
>JAVHPE010000084.1:0-18285 GCA_036170475.1 Bacteroidia bacterium
ATTACAAACTACAATTAGAAATCAACCCTCAGGAAAAAGAAATTGAAATTATTAATAGAGAACTTGCAGAATATGCTGTATTGCAAGACAAATATCAAAATCAGGAAAATATTTACAAAGAAGAATTTTTATTGTTCGAAAAAGATTTTAATCGATATAACACACTGTTTCAGAGTAATTCCATTAGTGCAAAAGAATTTGAAGATAAAAACAGAGAATATTTAACAGCTAAACGCAACTATGAAAATGTAAAAATTTCAAATATCAATAACAAGGTGACAATCAATAATCTTGAAAAAAATAAATTGCAATTACAAATGCAGTCCTTTCAGGAAAATTCAAAATTCGAGCAAGCTTTAAATCAAAGCATACAAACTTTAAAATCGCAAATCGAAATATGGGGACAAACCTTTTTACTGAAAGCGCCTTTTGATGGAAAAATTTCGTTGTTTAATTATTGGAGTGTTAATCAAAACTTAAAACAAGGGGATGAAGTATTGAGTATTGTTCCATCAGAAAAACAAGAGATGATAGCAAAATTGTTCCTTCCTGTCCAAAATTCGGGAAAATTAAAAATTGGGCAAACCGTAAATATTAAATTGAATAATTATTTGTATCAGGAATATGGTATGTTAAAAGGGAATGTAAAAAACATATCCGAGATGCCGCAAAAAGAAACCTATGCAATTGAAGTTTCCTTACCGGATAATTTAACTACGTCTTATAATAAACATCTTGATTACAAAGAGGAAATGCAAGGCTCCGCTGATATAATTACCGAAGAATTAAGTGTTTTTGAAAGAGTTTTTTATCAATTCAGGAAGCTTCTTAAGAAATAAGAAATTTTTTCTATTGTTTATATTACCACCGCTTTATTTAAAGTGTTTATTTACCCTGAGAAATGCAATCGAAACAATCTCAATAGAACTAATTTATTCATTTGTAAAAAAGCAGGACAGTCCTCCCCAATTATTATCTTCAGCATTCCAAAATACTTCACAAATCAAATTGTCTTAAGAATAAAAACAAAAATTCTATTTGAGGCATAATTTTAAACTTTTTATTTATATATTTGAAATAATATTATTGCATTTTATTCAAATGTGTTTCGCATTGTTTATGAAATTTTTAACGCATGGAATCGAAATAAACAAAATAATCTTAAAACAAACGAAAATGAAAAAAATTTACTTCTTAATTTTAGTAGCCTTTACAAATTACTGTACCGCTAATACAGTGCCTGTGGCAAAAGCAAAAACTGTAGCACTTAACTTTCTTCATTCGTCTATTGTAAGTTCATCAACAAATATTGGCAACATTACTTTGCTTACCTCATCAACTGTTACTAATGCTAATGGGGAAAGCGTTCCTGCGTATTATATTTTTGGTGGGCTTGATAACAAAGGGTTTATTGTTATTTCCGCTGATGATATTGTTCAGCCTATACTTGGATATAGTACCGAAAGCGCTGTCAGCATTACTAATTTACCTCCCGCATTTAGTAAATGGATGGAGAGTTATAAAAAACAAATAGAGTTTGCCATTCAAAATAATATGCTTGCCACAGATAAAATAAAAACTGCCTGGACGAACATGTTCAACAACGTTTTCCCTGCGAACAGAAGTCCGCTGGCTGTAAATCCACTTTGTGCAACTACCTGGGATCAACAGCCGTATGTAAATGAATTGTGTCCGTATGATGCCGGTAATACTAATAATCAGCATTGTGTAACAGGTTGCCCGGCAACAGCAATGGCACAAATTATGAAATATTGGAATTATCCTGCTCAGGGTGCGGGAATTCACTCCTATAATCATCCCACGTATGGTACACTATCAGCAAACTTTGGTGCCACAACATATAACTGGGGAGCTATGCCTAATAATGTTTCTTCATCAAATACAGCAGTATCAACATTAATGTTTCAATGCGGCGTGGCAGTTGAAATGCAATATAGCGCTAATTTAAGCGGTGGGTATGTAATTATTAACAGTCCTACCCCTACCGCTTGTTGTGAATATGCATATAAAACTTATTTTGGCTATAACCCAAACACCATACAGGGTCTGGAAAGAGCGAGTTACTCTGACCCTAATTGGATAACTCTGTTAAAAACAGATTTGAATGCGAGTCAGCCTGTTCAATATGCCGGTTTTGGTAGTGGGGGAGGGCATACATTCGTTTGCGATGGATACGATGTATCGGATAATTTTCACATGAACTGGGGATGGGGCGGTTATTATGATGGTTTTTTTGCTATCGGAGCTCTTAATCCGGGAGGCGTTGGTACTGGTGGTGGTACAGGAGGTTTTAATGCCGATCAGCAAGCGGTTATTGGTATTCATCCTTCAACTAGTGTTCCTGTTGGAACTGGTTTGGAATTATATACCGCTATTACCATTACCCCTAATCCAATCGCATTTTATGGAGCTTTTACTGTAAATGCGGATATTGCCAATATGAGCACAGCTACATTTAATGGTGATTTTTCCGCCGCATTATTCAACAGTAATTATGAGTTTGTGGACTATATACAAACCTTTACAGGTAACACAATGGCGCCAAGCACTCACTATACAGGAGGGATTAATTTCGCCTCTGCCGGGATATTAACGGTGCCCGGAAATTATTATGTCGGAATTTTTTACAAAGAATCAGGCGGCAATTGGACGATAGTAGCAAATGGTTCATATTCCAATATGGTTCCCGTTACCATTTCCGGTCCGGTAGATTATATAAAACTTAATTCAGCAATTACCGCTACTCCGGTAAAATTTGTTCAGGGACAAGCCGCATCGGTAAATGTGAATATTCTAAATGCCGGATCGACTAACTATTTAGGCACATTCACAGTTGCATTATATGACCTGACAGGAAATTATGTAGAAACAGTAGGTACTTATACTGAATCAACCGGACTGCCGGCAGGCTATACTTACAACTCCCCTTACTTAACTTTTAGTTCGGCAGCTATCACTTCGCCCCCCGGCACGTATCTTTTAGCTGTATTTGAGCAGGAGGTTGGGCTTACCGCTTATCTCGCTGGTGGCGATTTGTTTACTAACCCTGTTTACATTGATGTTGTTGCTGCCGCTATTGTGCCTGATATGTACGAATCGAATAATACAGCCGCAACAGCCTATACATTGCCCCTGACATGGAGTGGAAATACAGCGACTAAAAACACTATAGGTTCTAACATTCATATCGGAACGGATAATGATTTTTATAAAATAAATTTGACATCCGGCTATACCTATCAAATAACTGCCCGATCGCAGGATAGTTATAGCAGCAATGATGGTAATACGTATACCAATGATGTTTTATGGTCGTACGATACAGGTAGTGGTTTTTCAAATGCGAATGATGATGTGATGACAGGAACAATAGATGTAAGTGGCTCCTCAACGGTTACATTTCAGGTTGTCCCGTATTTCTTAGGCAATATTGGTACTTACCGTTTAGATATTTCTGTTGTAAGAACCACTGCCAATAGTGTTGATGAGATAACAAATGAATTAGGAGTTAATTTTTTTCCTAATCCCGCATCTGAATCGGTTAGTTTTAAATTTAATCAGGTCGATTGCAAAATAAATAAAATTGAAGTGTACGATGCAACAGGACAATTAGTAAGGAGTCAAACATCTTCCCTTAACAATACAATTGATATTTCTAATCTGTCAAAAGGAATTTATTTTGTTTCGGTGTCCACCAATAAAGGAATTGTAAAATCCAAATTCAATGTTGTTAAATAAATTATCCTTACTGGTAATTGTGTTTTCTATTACTGCTTGTTCTTCTTCCAAAAAACCGGAGGGTGAACAATTGGTAAAAGAAAATATTGACTATAGCGGTCCTTCAACAATTATCTATAAAACAACCAAAGACTTCAGTAAAAACGTTCCTGTAACTTTATCGGCAGATAAAACCAAAATTGTTTCCTATCCCGCTCCCGGTGATATTTATTTTAAAGGAAAACTTGCTTATCCTACCGAATTAGTAAAAGGTTATTTATTGGATAACAGAGGTATTTCAATTAATACAGCATTCATAAAATATACATACGAGGAATATTCAAAACTAAAAGAAGTCCCCGATCTTAAAACGCTTTACAGTTTAATAGTAGAAAAAGAACCTGTTGTTGAAATGTATAACTGTGGTAACAGGTATAAATTTAAGGATGAAGTGTTGGAATTAAATTCAATAATAACACAGCAGAAATTAAGCGCTTATAAAAAGATGAAATAGAACTATTGTATTACAACGGTTCGGCAGTTTTTTTAAGCGGGGACTAAAGTCCCTAAGTTCATTGGGTTTCATTACAACCCCAGCCTTAAGGCTGGGGTTAATACAATGTATGATATTAGCGGGCTTCAGCCCTGATTACTAAAAAACTACCGAACCATTGGTATTAAAGATATTAAGCAAATTAGTTCCAGAGGGCAATGATATATTATTTAAGCTTTTTGTTCGACTCCGAAGGAGTCGCATATTTGTAGAAACCGTAATTTACTATAAACATACGACCCCGAATAGGGTCGAACCTTCTTTAAGTAATGACGTTACTTTAGGCAAAGCATAACATTGAAATATGTTTACAAAAACATTAATTGGTTGCAAATACTCAATAACTAAATGAGAAAACTTTACTTTTTAACATCCCTTTTTTTATTCCTGATTTTTGCTGCCAATACACTGCATGCACAGGGACAAAAAATTTCCGGCAGGTTAACAGATAAAAACACCAGGCAGCCGCTTGCATTCGCTAACATAATAATCAAAGGCACTACCACCGGTGTTACCACGGATATTAATGGCAATTATGAATTAACTATTGATTCTGTAAATAAATCAGAAACCATTCTTCAGATTTCTTATGTAGGATATAGTTTACAAGAGCTAACAGTTGGGAAAGGCGAAACCACTTTAAATATTGTTCTTGAACCTGCTGTTATTTTTGGTAAAGAAATAGTGGTAACTGGTTCCAGAATCAGCGAAACTATAAGGGAATCATCGGCCTCTATTCAAAAAATGAATTCCAGAGAAATTAAAGAAGTTGCTTCCGGCGATTTTTATGAAGGTATGGGAAATCTGAAAGGAATAGATATTAATCAGTCCAGCATGGGTTTTAAGGTAGTGAACATGAGAGGATTTAACAGCACCGCTCCTGTGCGGATAGTGCAATTTATTGATGGAATGGACAACCAGGCACCCGGGCTCAATTTCCCTGTTGGAAACCTGGTAGGAGCAAGTGATATAGACTTACAGAGCGTAGAAATTATTACCGGAGCTGCCTCTGCCTTATATGGTCCCAACGCTTTTCAGGGCGTGGTAAGTATGACAACTAAAAACCCTTACGATTTTCCGGGAACAAGCGTTCAGCTGAAAGGTGGTACAAACAACCTTGCCGAAGGGCAGTTACGCTATGCAGAAGTATTCGGAAAAGATAAAAAATGGGCAGCAAAAGTTACGGCATCCTACATTCATGCTGATGATTGGATAGCTAACGATCCTGTCGCTAATAACTATGGAGCTATTTCTACCGTTCAGGATCTCAGCACAATTGTAAGAGGGTTGAAATACAGCAGCGATCCCGATCAAGCCTATACATTTACCAAGATTAACGACTGGCTTGACTTTAACCAGGAAGGTTTCAGGGGCTTGGGTAAAAAAACTATCAACGCTCCCGGTTATATGGAAACTTCTTTATCGGATAATACAACCAAAAGTCTGAAACTCGGTGCCGAGATACATTATAAATTCAATGATGATATACAGGCATCATACGTTTATAAATTTGGACAAGGTACTGCTGTTTATCAGGGTTCTAACCGGTATAGCATAAATAATATCCGCTTTCATCAGCATAAAATAGAGCTTGCAGGCAAACGGTTTTCTTTGAAAGCATACAAAACTTTTGAAAATGCCGGCGACTCTTATGATATTGTTTTCACAGGAATCAATATTTCAAAAGCTGGAGTTCCTAATTATATTTCCAATTATCTTACTACCTACTTTACTTCTTTATCGGATTATACCAACTCTTTTGTGAATGATTTACAAAGCTGGATGGTTGATTCGGCCGCCTCACAAGCCAATAGTTCCGCAGGTTCGGCATGGTATAAGCCGGGAACCGCACAGTTTGATTCAGTGAAAAGCGCCAGCATTAAGGATCCGCATTTGTCATCTGGTTCAAAATTTCTTGACCAGAGTTCACTTACTCATTTTGAAGGACAATATAATTTTGATTTCCCATTTGCTGATGTTATTGCCGGTGAGTCGGTTAGATTATTCAATCCAAAATCGTATGGAACCATTTTCAGTGATACGCTTATCAATCCGGCAGATACATTAGTCGATGGGAAAGATAATCCTAATGGAGAATATGTTAATCTTGCAACGTATGAAATAGGCGGATTTATTCAGGCAAGCAAAAAAGTATTTAGTAATGATAATAACAAACTTACGCTGACAGGCTCTGTCCGTTTGGATAAGAATAAAAATTACAATGCTCAGACATCTCCAAGGCTTTCCGCAGTTTATACCCACAAAGACAATACCTTCAGACTATCAGCACAATCTGCTTTTCGTGCTCCTACACTGCAAAATCAATATTTATTGCTTGACATAGGTCCGATAATTTTAATGGGCAATTTGCAAGGGGTTGATAATCTCTATACCTTAGAGTCGGTGCAGGCTTTTAATACACTGTACGATTCCGCTTTTGAAATAAATCCGGCACTTCTCAAGACCACTGTTTTAGCACCCATTCAGCCTGAGCAGGTAAAAACAATAGAACTGGGGTACAGAGGTATTCTTATAAATAAGGTGTATGTTGATGCCACTGTTTACTATAGTATTTACCATAATTTTATTGGGGAAACCCGTGTAATTCACCCTAAAGGAGATGCCATAGCCGGGCAGGACAGCGGACTGGATGCTGTATTGGCAAAGTCCTATCAGGTTTACCAGATACCCGTTAATGCTAAGGAACAAGTAACCAGTTATGGCGGCACTATTGGACTTGCTTATTACCTGAAACAAAACTATACCGTTACCATAAATTATACATACTCCGACTTAAATACCAGCAAATTAAGTGATGCAATTATTCCGGGATTTAATACGCCAAAACACAAAATAAATGCCGGATTAAAGGGAAGAAAAATTTATAAAGACCTTGGTTTTTCCACCAATATTCAATGGGTAGATACCTACCAATGGCAAAGCACCTTTGGAGATGGCACCATTAATAGTTATAGAATTGTAGATTTACAATTAAGTTATGACCTCCCCAAAATACATTCTGTTTTTCGATTAGGCGCCTCCAACATACTGGATGAAAAACGTCGGGAAGCCTATGGTTCTCCTACCATCGGCAGGATGGTATATACTTCGTGGTTGTTTGAGATTTGATATAGTTTTAATACGTGGAGAATATCGGATTCGAACCGACCACCTCCACGCTGCCAGCGTGGCGCTCTAGCCAAATGAGCTAATCCCCCAATAATATACCTTTATCCGGTAATTTTATTCCGAACGATAGTGATTTTGTCTTTTAATTGTATTATTTCGGCATTATATATTTTAGGCCTTTTTTCTAATGTCTTACAAAGTGTTTCCACATCTTTAAGTTCTTCAATCAGCTTTGCAAAATCAGGATTCGTTTTGTATTCATTTAATAATTGGGATACATACTGAAAAGAATATGCCTGATTCCAAATCCGTGTATAAAGTTTTTCATTTCTTTCATTTCTTTGTACAGTTCCTACAGCCTGGGTGGCAACGTACAATCCTTCTACCCAACCTCCGGCAACCACTAATCCGGTAATCTCAACACGTTGTTGGGAGCGCAAATTTCTCTCCGCTTTCTGATACACCTCTTTAATTAAATTCTCTGTATTGGAAGTGGTGTCTTCGGTTTTGCTCATATTATCAACTATTTTTTTGATTGCCTCTTCATCGTAAGCGCTGGCGACACCTACTTCTTCCGCTAATTTTTTGACCGTCCCGATATATCCCATCGCATCCTGCATTTGTTTAAATCCTGTAACATAGCCTAAGTCGGAGCCATAAATACCCAGATTAAGTGCTTTCTGATAGTTAGTTGAATAGCTGGATGCCTTACTGGTTGGGTTTATTATACTTTTATTATAACTGATTCCCGCACCTGAAATTTCCCCGGTAACATCCATTGGGGAGGGGATGTTAACACTGATACTTTCCAAACTGCTTTTAGTGCCTTCACTCAGCGTGTCAGTGGTTATTTCTTCGTCTAACACAACCTCTTTGTGTCCGCCTTTACAGGAGGACAATAAAAATGTTAATGAACACAATCCGCATAAAACAGGGATTGAAAAAAAATTGCGATTAATTTTTGTCATTATTTTTAATTTTTATATGGATTGCAAATTTATCATTAATATGAAATAAAATCCAAAATTAGTATAAAATAGTTCTCAAGAATCCCAAAATTGAAAATGCTGGTTTGTGGTCTTTCATCGTTTGTTTTTATGGGCTGTTTCTGCTATCTTTGCACTCTTTTTTAAAAAGTTATTCGAATGAAATACAAAGAATACAAAAGCCTCAACCTGTCGCAAACAGCCAAAGACATACAAAAAATCTGGGATGAGAATAATACATTTGAAAAATCCATCACTTCACGTGAAGGAAAAACACCTTTTGTGTTTTATGAAGGTCCGCCAAGTGCTAATGGATTACCCGGCATTCACCATGTAATGGCGCGTTCTATCAAGGATATTTTCTGTCGTTTCAAAACACAAAAAGGATTCCAGGTAAAACGTAAAGCTGGTTGGGATACTCATGGATTACCAATAGAATTAAGCGTTGAGAAAACTCTTGGAATTACAAAAGAAGATATCGGTACAAAAATTACGGTTGAACAATATAATATCGAATGCCGTAAAGATGTAATGAAATACACCGATGTATGGGCTGATGTAACTGCAAAAATGGGCTATTGGGTGGATATGGAACATCCCTATATTACCTATGAAAACAAATACATTGAATCAGTCTGGTGGCTGCTGAATAATTTATATGCTAAAGGCTCTATCTACAAAGGTTTTACCATTCAGCCCTATTCTCCTGCCGCTGGGACGGGGCTTTCTACACATGAACTAAATCAGCCGGGATGTTATAAAGATGTGAAGGACAGAACGGCTGTTGCGATGTTTAAAGCCATAAAACCCCTGACAGGGTTCCAAACCCTGTTAGGGGTAGAAAACGAAGGAGACGTCTATTTCCTTGCCTGGACAACCACTCCCTGGACTTTGCCTTCTAATACTGCCTTAGCTGTTGGAAAGAATATTGAGTATGTAGCAGTAGAAACATTCAATCAATTTTCTCTTGAAAAAATCACAGTAATACTTGCAAAAGAATTATGTAAAAATTATTTCCAAGGAGTTAAGAAATCAATAAAAGAAGGAGAAGGGCAGGGAATTGAATATCCGGATATCGAAATGAATTCGCAAGGTTTAGATTCATCACAAGGAAATTTACTTCCCCCTAATCCGAAACAGCCTTATTTCCATTGGAAAAAAATTGGAGCTCCATTCAAAGGCTCCCAATTAGAAGGAATAAAATACGAACAACTTTTAAATTTTGGCATAGAGCCAACTACGGAGGGCACGCCCCTCTCCTTTGGAGAGGGGCAGAGGGAGAGGTCTGCATTCCGTGTTATCATCGGCGATTTTGTTACAACATCTGACGGAACTGGTATCGTACACATCGCACCCAGCTTTGGTGCAGACGACTTTAGAGTTGCCAAACAAAACGGCATTGGCTCTTTAACACTGGTTGACAGACGAGGTAAATTTTTACCGGAAATAAAAGATGGTGTTTTTTTATATGGCGATGAATATGTGAAAGAAGCCTATTTGACTCATGCAGAAAGGGAAGTAGAGTTTCAGCATCAGAAAAAAGTATTAGAAGCTACCGGTAAAATAAAAGACTTAAAAGCCTATATAAGCGTTGATGAACGTATTGTTTTAAAGCTGCAGGAAGAAGGCAAACTTTTCAAAAAAGAAACCTATGAACACAGCTACCCGCATTGCTGGAGAACGGACAAACCGGTATTGTATTATCCCTTAGATTCCTGGTTTATCAAAACTACCGATTACAAAGAGCGGATGATTGAATTAAATAAAACGATCAACTGGAAGCCGGAATCTACCGGTACCGGACGCTTTGGTAACTGGCTGGAAAACCTGAACGATTGGAATTTATCACGCTCCCGCTTTTGGGGAATACCTATTCCTATATGGACCAGCGAGGATAAAACAGAACAAATCTGCATCAGTTCAGCTGAAGAACTTAAAAAAGAGATTGACAACGCTGTTGCAAAAGGTGTGATGCAAAAAAATCCGCTCGCAGCATTTATCCCCGGTGATAACAGCGCTGAAAATTATAACACCTTCGATTTACACAAACCTTATACCGATTCAATTTTTCTGGAACGTAATGGCAAAAAGCTTTTCCGCGAGCCGGATTTAATTGACGTATGGTTTGATTCAGGTGCAATGCCCTATGCACAGGTGCATTATCCCTTTGAGAATAAAGAATTAATTGATCAAAAAAAATATTTTCCTGCCGATTTTATTGCCGAAGGCGTTGATCAGACAAGAGGTTGGTTTTTCACGCTTCACGCGATTGGTACCATGTGCTTTGATTCTGTTGCTTTCAAAAATGTAGTGAGCAATGGTTTGGTGCTGGATAAAAACGGACAAAAAATGAGCAAGCGTTTGGGTAACGCTGTTGATCCTTTTACAACCATTGAGAAATATGGTCCGGATGCCACACGCTGGTATATGATTACCAATGCCGCTCCCTGGGATAATTTAAAATTTGATCTGGAAGGAATAGGAGAGGTGCAACGCAGATTTTTTGGTACATTACATAACACCTATTCATTTTTCTCATTATATGCAAACGTAGATGGATTCTGCTATTCAGAGGCGGAGGTGCCAATGGCGGAGCGTGCAGAAATTGACCGATGGATTTTATCAGAACTAAATACTCTGATCAAAAAGGTGGATGAGGTCTATTCAGATTATGAACCACACCGTGCCGGACGATACATCGAAAATTTTGTGGATGAACACCTGAGTAACTGGTATGTACGTTTATGCCGCAGACGTTTTTGGAAAGGTGATTATTCAGGCGATAAAATTGCAGCTTACCAGACCTTGTATCGCTGTATGGAGGTGGTAGCGCAACTTTCAGCACCAATAGCTCCGTTTTTTATGGATCGCCTGTTTTCCGATTTGAACGCTGTAACGGGCCGTGATAAAGCAGAATCAATACATTTAAGTGATTTCCCTGTTTCGGATCCCTTTCTGATTGATAAGGATCTGGAAGAACGCATGGAGCTTGCTCAAAAAATTTCTTCCATGATATTATCGATACGTAAAAAGGAAAATATTCGTGTTCGTCAGCCATTAAACAAAATTCAGATTCCGGTTTTAGATGATTCTTTTAAAAATAAAATTGAAGCTGTTCAGAATCTGATATTATCCGAAGTGAATGTAAAAAGTTTGGAGTTTGTAGATGAATCCACAACGTCAATAACCAAAAATTTAAAATTAAATTTTAAAACCTTGGGAAAAAAATGTGGAAAAAATATGAAGGCGGTGCAAATTTTTGCAAATGAAAATGCACAGGCAATTATTTCCGGTATTGAAAAAACAGGGAAATTTGAGATTCACATTGATTCAGAGATGATTAAATTAGAAAGTGAGGATGTGGAAATCATTCCGGTTGATATTCCCGGTTGGAAAGTAGCTAATTCTGGACAATTGACCGTTGCTCTGGATATTACCATTACTCCAGCGCTAAGGGAAGAAGGTCTGGCTCGTGAATTAGTGAACAGGATTCAAAATCTTCGAAAAGAAAGCAATTTAGATGTTACAGATCGGATTGATGTAAAAATTCAGAGAAATTCTGCTATCAATGAGGCTATTACCAATAATTTGAATTACATTTGCACCGAAATTTTGGCTTCTTCACTCGAGCTTGTCGATACTTTTGATATAAAAATGGGGTCTGAAATCGAATTAGACGAAGAAATAAGAACATTAATCTCCATTACTAAATTAAACTAACATTCATAACAGATGGCAAAAAAAGCGCAAAAAGGGAAACCGGCAAAAAAAGATGCTAAGCCGGTAAAAAAAGCAGCAGTAAAAAAGCCTGCCCCTAAAAAAGTTGCTAAACCAGCGAAACCTGCCCGACCGTCAGGCGGGAAAGCAATTGCTAAAAAGCCTGTTGTAAAGGTGGCTCCTAAAAAAAACGCTAAACCGGTAAAAAAAGTGGTTGTCAAAAAGCCTGTTAAAAAAGTGATTGCTAAAAAGGGTGCAAAAAAAGTTACCCCTAAGAAAATTATTAAGCCCGCAAAAAAAGCAATTGCGAAAAAAATTGTACCTAAAAAGGTGGTTAAGCCTTCGAAAAAAATAGTAGCAAAAAAGGCCTTGAAGAAAGTGGTTGCTAAAAAAGTTGTAGCAAAAAAAGTGATTGCAAAAAAGGTGGTTGCAAAAAAAATAGAAGCAAAGCCTGTTCAAAAAATAGCTGTTAAGCCTGTTGCTAAACCTGTAGCTAAGATAGAACCCAAAAAAGTTATTGAGGACAAACCGATCATTATAGCAAAGCCAATTACGCCAATTGTGAAGAAAGCAGTACCTGTTTTGAAGAAAAAATTGGATCCCGGTTTTGATATGGATGAAGAAAGCAGAGATGACGAACCCATGTTAGTGGAATATAAAACACCCTCTATCCTGAGACCAATGGGACCCGTACCCACACCACATGTTAATAACGATAAAAGAACTCGTTATACTGACGCTGAACTTAAGGAATTTAAAGAATTGATTTTAAAAAAACTTGCAGAGGCACAAAAAGATTACGAATTGTTGAAAAGCACTCTTTCCCATAAAGATGATCACGGAACTGATGATACTTCCCCAACATTCAAACTATTGGAGGATGGTTCTGATGTATTATCAAAAGAGGAAACTTCGCATTTAGCCGGTCGTCAGGAGAAATTTATTCAAAATTTACAAAACGCATTGATCCGTATCGAAAATAAAACTTACGGAATTTGCCGAGTTACAGGTAAATTAATTTCAAAAGAACGCTTAAGAAGCGTTCCACATGCTACATTAGTTATTGAAGCAAAATTAGACCAAAACGCTTAACAGGCTGTTTCTTGTTGATTAAAACAGAACAACCTAACCCTGAAACAGGCGCTTTTTAGCGCCTGTTTTTTTTGTAGGTTGCTTTTGAATTTAAAGGGCGGACTATAAATTACCGCCTTTTTGAATCTGATCCAAGTTTAAAATCCCCCCCCCCCATAGTTATCCATAGCATTAATTCATTGATCTGTCGAAATTTTATTACCGAATCACTTTTCTTTTTACTTTTGTTTTAACCAAATGGTTAAACCATTAAATTAAATTAAATGAAAAAGTTAATTCATATTTCAACGGAAGAAAAGATTCTTGAGGCTGCCAAAGAAGTATTTATGAAATATGGCTTATATGGAGCCCGTATGCAGGATATTGCGGATACTGCCGGCATCAATAAGGCACTTTTACATTATTATTTCAGAAACAAAGAAAAATTGTTTGATAAGGTATTTGAAGGAGCTTTGCAAAAATACTTTCAGCAAATGGAAGTTTTTTCCGACTCATCATTGCCAATAAAACAGAGAGTTTTTAATTATGTTGACAATATAATCGATTTCTATTCGGAATATCCTCAGATGTCGATGTTCATCATAAAGGAGGTTAGCCTTAACCCTGAATTATTTAAACAAAAAGTAATGGCGGCAAAAAAAATAAAGGGCGGTAGTTTGATAAGTATTTTGGAAGATGGAATAGAAAAAGGGGAGATTAAAAAAATTGATGTTGCATTATTTGTTATCAATTTACAGTCCTTGTGTTCTTACCCATTTTTAGCAATGCCATTATTCAAACATATTCTAAAGGTAAACCACAAAGAATGGAATGATTTTAATTCAAATAAACTAAAGCAATCCGTAAAGTCCTTTGTAGATAACTCATTAACAAAATAAAAAGTATTCCTGGAAATGAAAAAACTTACATTTTTATTACTACTAATATCAAGCTTTTGTTTCGGACAGGGAGAAACGCAGTCTCTTGACTCCTGTATTAATAGGACGATACGTAATTATCCGCTTGCAAAGCAAAAAGGGTATCTGCAAGAAATCGGCGAAAATAATTCAAAAAACATAAATAGCGCTTGGTTTCCGCAATTGAGTATGGATTTAAAAGCTACTGAGTTTTCTGAAGTTGCAAGTTTCAAACTTCAGGGATTTCCCCCAATGGTTTTCCCAAAAGATCAGGAAAACTTCGGACTGAATCTATACCAATCCATATATGACGGTGGTATTAGCGCACAACAAAAAAAGACTGATATAGCAAATACGGAAACCGAAATACAAAAAAATGAAGTCGAATTATATAAGGTAAAAGATAAGGTTATACAGCTCTATGGAAATATTTTACTCACTAAAGAAAATTTGAATGTACTCAAGTCCTTTATGGAAGATATTACCAGCCGTAAGGACAAAATGACTTCCACCGTAGAAAATGGAATAATGCTTAAAAGCAATCTGGAAGTGCTGGAAGCAGAAATGTTAAAAACCAACCAAAAAATAATTGAGGCGAATTCAAATCTGAAAGTGCTATGTCAAGTGCTTTCATTGCTTACCAATAAACTAATTGATGTGAATACAGAATTTACTGGAATTTCAATTTCCAGCGTCAACAAGACTGACAGCATCAAACGTCCAGAATTGAAGTTGTTTGATTTTCAGCAAAATCTGATTGAACAGCGGATTGAACTTTCAAACCGTAAACTATTTCCTCACCTCTCTCTCTTTGGCAGTGGTGCTTATGGAAGACCAGGATATAATTTTCTCAATCAGGATTTTCGCTTTTATGGATTAGCCGGACTGAATTTAAAATGGGATATAAGTAGTTTTTACAATATCTCTTTCGAAAAGAAAAATCTGATGATTAATAAAAAGATGATTGATGAACAGAAAGAATTGTTTCAACTTAACCTGAATACAACGATGCTTCAGCAGAATGGTGAAATTGACAAACTAAAACAAGTAATTGAAATTGATAAATCTATTGTTGAAAAACGAAAATCAATCAGCAAAAGTACATCCGGCCAGTTGGATAATGGATTAATTACTTCATCTGATTATCTGACTGAACTTAATGCAGAAAAGCAAGCGGTACTAAATCAACTCATTCACGAAATTCAATTGGGTATTGCAATCAGAAACTACAACGTAACTACTGGAAACTAAAATAATTAATCAATTTAAAAACATACAAAATTGAAAATGAAACATTTTCAATTTTCAAATTAAAAAATTAGGATTATGGAAAAGGCAGAAAAAAAGAAAAGTAAAAACAAAAACATCAGCAGGATAATTTTAATTGCCGTATTGGTAATTGGTTCTGTAATTGGCTATATCAAGTACCGCGAAGCGCAGAAATATGAAACTACTGATGATGCGCAGCTGGTAACGGATATTGTTCCTTTATCCGAAAGGGTTCCTGGCTACATCGCTAAAGTTTACATGACTGATAATCAATTAGTAAAAAAGGGAGACACCATTGTTGTGCTGGATGACCGTGATTTGAAAATAAAAGTGGAACAAGCAGAGGCCGCATTTGAAAATGCAAAAGCTTTGTTTGAAACTGCCAAAGCAAGTGCAATGTCGGTTCTTGAAGGTGGTGGCACTACTGTTTATAAAATTGATGAACTTAATATTCGGCTTGCAAACGCTCAAAAAGAATTTGAACGTTATAAAAAAATGATTTCACAAGGTTCAGTAACACAACAGCAATTTGAAAAAATTCAAACCGATAAAGAAGCATTGGAAAAGCAAGTAGATGCAGCACAACAACAGCAGAAAGAATCAAATTCAAAAACAGGTACTGCCAACGAACAGGTTAAAGTTGCTGAGAGTGTTATAAAACAACGTCAAAGCGATCTTGACTATGCAAAATTGCAGCTTTCATATACAGTTGTAACTGCCCCTTTTGATGGAATTGTTTCCAAAAAAAATGCGGTAGCAGGGCAATTGATACAGGCAGGTCAACCTCTTTGTTCCATTGTCTCAGAGCAAAATATCTGGGTAATAGCCAACTTCAAAGAAACTCAGATTACTAAAATGAAAGCAGGGATGAATGTTGAAATAGATGTTGATGCTTTTCCTGATAAAAAAATTACCGGTAAGGTTGCTTCTTTCGTTTCAGCCACGGGCTCAATGTTCTCGCTTATTCCACCCGACAATGCTACTGGAAATTATGTAAAAGTTGTACAACGTATTCCTGTTAAGATTGAATTGGATAAAAACAGTGATGGCCTCAAAGACTTAAAACCGGGAATGAGTGTATATTTAAAAGTAATTCTTGCGGAGTAATAGTATGGCAAAAATAACACTTGACAAATGGATAGTGGTTATCACAGTTATTACAGCATCGATGATGCAACTGATCGATACATCCATTGTAAATGTCACTCTTACGCAGATGATGGGCAATTTGGGCGCGTCACTTGGCGACATCAGTTGGGTGGTAACGAGTTATACTGCCGCAAATGTGGTGATGATAACCTTATCAGGATGGATGAGTGCAAAAATGGGGCGTAAGAATTATTTTACAGCATCTATTATTCTATTTACTGTTGCATCTATTTTCTGCGGAACTTCCACAAGTATTACACAACTGATTCTTTTTCGCATCATCCAGGGAATTGGCGGAGGAGGCTTACTTTCAACTGCACAGGCTATTTTAATTGATACGTTTCCGCGAGAAGAAATGGGCAAGGCAAATGCAATTTTCGGAATGGGTATGATTATAGGTCCATCGATAGGACCCACCCTTGGGGGTTACATCACCGATCATCTTTCATGGCACTGGGTATTTTTCATCAACATTCCTATTGGGATTGTTGCGGCAATACTTTCCTCGCTTTATATCAAGGAATCGAAACACACAATGAAAACAGGCAAGATGGATTGGCTTGCCCTGGCATTGCTTGTTATTTTTATCGGGGCATTACAAATAATTTTAGAAAAAGGAGAAAGCGAAGACTGGTTTGAAACGCCATATATTACTGCACTGACAGTCTCCTCAATTTTGGCCGGAATATTTTTTATTTGGAGACAACTCACAGTTGAACATCCTATTCTTAATATTCGCCTTTTGAAAAATAACCAATTTGCTATCGGAACTTTTTTTGGATTCATACAAGGAATCGGATTATTCGCCTCCGTATTTATCATTCCCGTTTTCTGTCAGAGTATGCTTGGCTATACTGCACAACAGACGGGCTGGCTGATGCTCCCCGGAAGTTTAGCCGCAGGTTTAATGATGCCGGTAGTGGCTGTTATCATGAAAAAAACAAAAATATCTCCGGTAGTGCTTGCCGGAATTGGATTTTCTCTTTTCATTTTATTTGTATGGATGCTGTCTGGAATGAACATGAATACCAACGCAGATGCTTTCTTTTGGCCGCTTATTCTCCGGGGAATCGGCCTTGGATTACTTTTTATGCCCCTGCTTACCATCACAATTTATCCTCTTCACAATAGAGATATACCACAGGCAACGGCATTATCAAACATGGTAAGGCAATTGGGTGGCTCTTTTGGTATAGCAGTGGCAACAACCTACATTAGTGTCCGAGCTGTCCTTCATTACAATCGCCTGAGTGAACATATTTCTATTTACGATCAAAATTCATTCGACCGTATAAATTCTTACACACGCTTATTTATGTCGAAAGGTTATGACCTTGCATCCTCACAGTTATCAGCACTGGCAGCTCTCAAGGGCAGCATGTATAAACAGGCGATGATACTTACCTATAATGATGTATTCCTGATTGTAGGAGTATTTTTTGCTTTATGCATTCCTCTATTATTACTTTTCCGTTTAAAAGGCAAGAATATTGAAAAAGTTGAACATCAGGTTGAAATGCACTTAGTGGATTAACAGGAGTAAAACTAAGAATAGTTAGTTTGTTTCAAGCACCTAAAAAGTTCATTTAATTTTCCCCTACTGGTCGGGATTGCAAATTTCGACCAGCAGGAAAATTCCAACTCAAAGAATGAAAAATCTATTTTGCTTTTACCATCTTTTTCGTTTCAACTATTTGTCCATCCACAATTAATGAGTACGTATAAATACCATTAGATAAATCATTGGCAAATACAT
>JAVHPE010000085.1:0-18147 GCA_036170475.1 Bacteroidia bacterium
TGTTCGTACTTCGTAGAATTAGTAATTCGTAAGTTCGTATTTGTTCGTACTTCGTAGAATTAGTAATTCGTAAGTTCGTATTTGTTCGTACTTCGTCGAATTAGTAATTCGTAAGTTCGTATTTGTTCGTACTTCGTCGAATTAGTAATTCGTAAGTTCGTATTTGTTCGTACTTCGTCGTATATAGATTTAACTTTGTAATCATTAAATAAATGGATCAAGAAGAAGAAGAAGGAATGAGTTTAATAGATATGATAAACAGCCTGAAAGATTTTTTTGCTGAATTGAAAACGAGATGGCTTTTAATTACTATTATAGTTAGTCTTACTTCAGCATTAGGATTAGTTTACTCTATTGTCAAAAAGCCTAAATACAGCGCTGTCAGCACCATGATGCTGGAAAGCTCAAAAGACGGAGGCGCTATGTCCGGTGCTATGGCATTAGCCAGTCAGTTTGGTTTAATGGGTGGCAGCTCGTCCGCTGTTATCAATGAAGATAAGTTAATTGAAATTATCAAAGCGGAAACAATTATTGAAACCGCCTTATTTAAAAAAGCCACCATTGATAGTACTACCGATATCCTCGCCAATCACTATATTGATATATTTGGCTATAGAAAAGCGTGGGAGAAAATTGATACACTGAAAGATTTCAGATTTACAAACACAAAAGAAAACCTGAGTCTGAAAGAAAATAAATTTTTAAAAATGTTCTGTGGGCAAATAATAAAAGACTTTTTAACCGCCGAAAAAGCTAAAAGCGGTATTATTACAATAACAACTACAACTAAATCTGAATTATTTTCAAAATATTTGAATCAATATTTATTAGAAGCGGTAACAAATTTTTATGTCAATCATATTACCGAAAAAAGCAGAACAAATTTAGATATTATCCAGAAAAGAGTTGATTCCATTGCTCTTGCACTCAAGGATGCGGAATTTGCGCTTGCAAAATGGAAAGATGAAAATTTCCAATTAGTAAAAGCCAGAGGAATGATAGCCGAACTCCAGTTAAGAAGAAATGTGGAAGTATGTAATTCCATTTATGTGGAAGGCATTAAGCAGGTGGAAGTAGCAAAGTTTACATTGTTACAGCAAACTCCGTTTCTTCAAATTATTGATCAGCCAACATTACCCTTAGAACCTGTAGGAAAAATTTCCAAAGCAAAAGGCATTATTCTTGGGTTTATTATCGGTTGTTTTTTATCCCTTGGATCTATTTTTGCAAGAAAAAAATATATCGATTTGATGGATGAAGCAGCGAAAAAATAATTTGCCATCACAAAATTTGTCTAAAATGTAGATGAGCCTGATTCTTTAAAATTACAAGAATTTAATTGAATAATTACTTTGTTTTTTTAAGTGAAAAAAAAATTGAAAAAAAAAATATATTA
Source organism: Bacteroidia bacterium (assembly GCA_036170475.1). GTDB lineage: Bacteria > Bacteroidota > Bacteroidia > 2-12-FULL-35-15 > 2-12-FULL-35-15 > 2-12-FULL-35-15. The sequence continues at coordinate 1,397 of JAVHPE010000085.1, forward strand.
TTTGTAATTCTTAAATATTATTTTTAATATTGCGCTTTCTTTATTATAATATTCTATTAAATATTTAAAAATGTAATTATTTTCAGTTTTAACAAATTAACAATTTATTAATTATAACAATCAACCTAATGAAAAGAAAGTACATCACAATAACCTTATCCGCTTTTTTCTTTATTGCCGGATATACTAGTATTCAGGCACAGGACACTCCGTTCTTACAATTTGGCGGTAAACCTGCACAGGATTCCACCAACGTTACAAAGAAAACCGGAGTATGTACAAAAATGTGCCACACACCCTGGATTATTCAATTTGGTCCTGATATTGTTGATGACAATGATTCACGCCTTAAAGAATTTAAGATACGGGATACCAGAAATTATTATCCGATTCACTGTAGTGCTGAAAAACGCTTCAAAAAGGGATGGGGCGTTCAGGCTGTTCTTTCCAGCGAAACTTTAAACCCACATAGTTTCGGTTCTTTGGACTTAAATGTAAAATACAGTTTGTGGACTTCAGGTATTGAAGATACAAAATGGTTTGATCCCTACTTTTTAATTGGTGGAGGTTTGACTTACAGAGATTTTCCTCATGGTCAACATCATGAGACAGGCAAAGATAAATCCGGTAACTTAAATATTGGTGGTGGAGCTAATTTCTGGGTTTATCCTAATGCCGGAATTTATGTTCAGGCACTTCCTAAATTTGATTTATTGAAAAAGAAATTCGGTGGCTCTAACTACATTCAATTTTCTTTTGGTGTAGCATTCAAAATTGGAACCGGTGCTGTTGCGGCAAAAGAAGCAGTTGTTGCGCCAAGCACTTATAAGAGAACAAAAGAAGCGGAAGATGCCGCTAACTATTTACGTGACATTCTAAATAAATAATAAATTTTAAAATGTGCTAATACGAAAATTGATTTATTTAATTTTCATATTAGCACATTATAATTATACATTAGCTTATTAATTTCTTACCCAAAAAAATTTAAAATGAAAAAGATATTTTTTTTAATTGTATTTACACTTCAGCTTTCTCTGGCTTGTTTTTCACAAGATTCGCTTCGTCGTTTTACGGACGCTCAGGTAATAAAATTAGCCAATAAAATAAAAGTGTTAGAAAAACGAACCGCTTTTTACAGCGCTACACACCCAAATGATGTTTTTGCTGTAAACCCTGCAAATAGTGCAAAAGAAAAAGCGGTGTTAACAAATCTTCTTTCAGATTCATTGCATGTTTACAATGACGCTCAGATAATTAAATTTGCTAATTATGTTAAATATTTAGAACGTTTGGATTCACTAAATACTATTTATGTTGCAGATATTGCGAAAAAACATGTTGCTGACTCAATTGCTAAATATCAGGCCGCATTAGTTGCGAATGACCCAAATAATGTAAAAGATCCGAATGATGTGGTTGTTCCGGAACAAAAAGATTTAGATAAATATGAGAAATTAATTTATTTTAATTTTGATAGTTCTGTTTTAAAACCTGAATCATCTCAGCCTTTGGATGAAGCGGTTAAAATATTAAAAAGCTATCCTAAGTTAAACTTTTTAATTGAAGGACATACCGATAGCATTGGTCCTGTCGCTTACAACTTAAACTTGTCAAATGAAAGAGCCCGGAGTGTAATGAATTATTTTGTTTCAAAAGGTATTCCTGCCTCCAGAATTTCTTCTAAAGGCTATGGAGAAGCCAGACCTGTTGCAACAAATGAAACAGAAGAAGGCAGAGCTAAGAACAGAAGGGTTGAAATCAGGATAAAAAAATAATTTATTAAATAACAGTTTCGCTTTCTAAGTAAAATAATCCCGCATCATTTCAGATGCGGGATTATTTTTTTTAACAACTTACTAACATCATTTTGTTAAACCTCTCGTTTTGCCCGTTTAATCAATATTTTGGATGCCCACCAACTATTGAGCAATGGTTAATAAGTTACCATAACAAAGAAATATTGAATCCGATTTTATAATATATTTACAACGAATTACCGACAAAAATTTCCTATGAAAAAAATATTTTTTTTAATTGTATTTTCACTACAATTTTCATTGTTTTGTTTTTCACAATCCGATGCTTCGCATCACTATACTGATGCTGAAATGCTTAAATTATCTAATTATGTAAAAGAATTAGAAGCTAAAAAACCATTTGACAGTCTTTCCGTAAATGAAAAAGTCGACCGGAAATTAATCGCTGCGCTTTTTATTCGTACTCCGCATGATTACACCGATTCAGAAGTTATAAAAATTGCCGATTATATCAAACATCTGGAAAACCCGGATGCTGTTGTAGCCAGTAATACGCCAGAAGAACCTTTAACGCAATACACCGATCCTGAAATAGAGAAATTTGCTAAGTATATAAAAAATTTAGAGCAAAAAACGGAAGCTCCTGGTTTAGCGAAATCAGATCCGGAAGAAAAAAAATTAGTAACTCAGTTGCTAAGCTCTCCTTCGCATGAATACAACGATGCTGAACTAATTATTTTAGCTAATTATATTAAACATTTAGAAAAACTTGATTCCGTCAATACAATTGTGGTAGCTAAGGTTACGAATGATTCAATTACCATTGCTAAAGTAAATAATGATTCAATAGCATTGGCAAATGTAACAGATCCAGAAAAGAAAAATACTTTGGAAAAGGAAAAAGAAATAGCTGAAATTGCAAAGTTAATATTTTTTAATTTCGACAGTTCTACCCTAATGAATGAATCTTTCGGACCCTTAGAGGATGTTGTGAAAATTGTGAAAGGTCAGGCAAAATTAAACTTTATAGTTGAAGGATATTGTGACAGCGTAGGAACCACTGCTTATAACCTTAGTTTATCTAAAAGAAGAGCAAGTGCAGTTAAGAATTATTTTATTTCTAAAGGAATTTCATCCTCCCGAATTTCTTCAATAGGTTATGGTGAAGCCAATCCTATTGCTACCAACCTGACAGAAGAAGGAAGAGCAAAAAATAGAAGAGTTGAAATTAAAACTAAAAAATAATATTTTTAGTTTTAATTTCCTTTTTATGAGGAAATGCAATTCCGGACAGGCAGATAATAAAAATAATTTTAGGGACTTCTTTACTCCATAATACTGCTAAACCGAAGTGTCAAAGCTTGCCTTGTCGCAGAATTTTCTGTTAAAATCAATTAAAAAACAAATATTGACTTATATCATTTTGAAATTGATAAAAACTTTTTACCTTTCGCAAAAACTGAATAATTGAGTATTAATTATATTCCGATAAAAATATGGATTCATTAAAAGAAAGATTTGCGGCAAAGGCTGTGCCTATGGCAGCTGAGGTAAAAACACTCATTAAAGAAAAAGGCGACTTTAAATTAGGAGAAATTACTGTAGCCCAAGCATATCAGGGGATGAAGGGAATGATTGGTATGGTTACCGAAACTTCAAAATTAGATCCTGAAGAAGGTATTCGTTTCAGAGGATATTCTATCGCTGAATTACGGGAGAAACTCCCACGTGCACCGGGCGGAACTGAACCATTGCCTGAAGGAATTTTTTATTTAATGCTTTTAGGAGAACTACCCACACAGGAAGAAGTCTTAAAACTTGGTAATAACTGGGTGCGCAGATCCAACGTCCCGAAACACGTATTTGATGTGTTGGACGAACTGCCTGCATCTACGCACCCAATGACCCAATTTGTCATTGCTATATCGGCTATGCAAACAGAGTCACTATTTGCCGCCGCTTATGAAAAAGGCGTTAACAAAAATGACTATTGGGATTATGTTTATGAAGATTCAATGAATCTCATTTCACGTTTACCCCGCATTGCAGCCTATATCTATCGTAGAAAATACAAAAATGGAGTTCACATTGAACCTGATCCGAAATTAGACTGGGCAGCAAACCTTGCACACATGCTGGGTTACGAGGAGTTTGATGTGAAACGTTTAATGCGTTTGTATATGACTATTCATGCCGACCATGAAGGAGGAAACGTTTCTGCTCATGCAACGCATCTTGTTGGATCTGCGTTAAGCGATCCATATTTAGCATTTGCCGCTGGTATGACGGGTCTTGCTGGTCCATTACACGGCTTGGCAAATCAAGAAGTATTAAGTTGGATATGTGAATTACGTAGTGAATTAGGCGGTGGATTACCAACTGAAAAACAAATTGAGGAATATATTAAAAAAACACTTGCTGATGGCAAGGTCGTTCCGGGCTACGGACACGCAGTATTACGTAAAACGGATCCTCGCTTTACAGCTCAGCAGGATTTTTATACCCGTTATATCAGACCTAAAGGAAAAGATGATCTTTGTGAAATTGTACAAATGATTTATAAAGTTGCTCCTCCGATCCTTGAAAACACAGGTAAAATAAAAAATCCTTGGCCCAATGTGGATGCTCATTCAGGTGTATTGCTAACACATTATGGAATGGTGGAACATGACTTTTATACTGTATTATTTGGAGTTTCCCGTTCATTAGGAGTACTTGCCTCCTTAATTTGGGATAGAGCATTACGTCATCCGCTAGAGCGACCAGGCTCCATGACCACAGAAGGAATCAAAAAGAAAATAGCAGCCGCGGAAGCAAAAACTAAAGCGCAAACCGAGTAGGAAGTGAGGGATTATTTCCCTCACTATCCTCACTCATATACTTTACTGTATCGTTAGGTATACAGAGGAGAGAATGGGTAACCTTTTTCTTCTACCACGTACGATACCTCCGACTAAATTTATTTTACCGAACTATTACTTTCCCACTTTGTATAATACCTTTCATGGTTTCTGCCCGATAAAAATAAACTCCCGAATGCACTTGCCCCAAATTAATAATTGTAGAATTAGTTAAATTTTTTTTCCTGAAAATAATTTCTCCCAATACATTAAATACTGTAATATCGGCATTTTGATTGTTTTTTAACTCAAAAGTAAAAATTCCATTGGAGGGATTTGGATAAATTAAAAAACTATTTTTCTGAGATTCTTTCTGTTCAATACCAGTAGATAAAACATGTTGATTAAAAAAACGCCATATTTCTTTGCTGGCACTAAAATCCATGTTGCGAAATCCTGTACCGGTAAGTCCACCAGTAATAACTTCTGAAGGCCAATGATGACCTCCACCTATAACTTTATAAAGCTCCACCGTTCCGTCTACATTACCACTTGTATATACATAATGCTCAACAGTGCAATTATCTGTTAAATTAATATTCGGCAAATTAGTAAGCGTAGCCGGAGTATTACAGGCATCAAAATTTACCCAATATTTAACAATTGTGTCTGTTGGCAAACAGGTTTGTACACCGCCTGTTCCGGTATAACTAATAATACCATCCAATGTTCCATGAATTTCCATAAAGGGTGTGGGATGTTGAGGATCACAAGCTGTATAATGTGATTGAACCATTCCTCCGCAAACGGATGCTACTGCCGCAAAATAGGTACTATACAAACATGCTAAATCCTGACTCATAAACCCTCCCTCGCTATATCCTGTAGAATAAACCCTTGCTGAATTGATATTATAATGTGCTTTTATAGAATCCAATAAACTCATAAGAAAAAGTTTATCGGCTGCACCAGATGCAACACTTCCAAAAACATCCCAACTTGGAATAATTCCTAAAGCTTTAGGATGAACGATAATAAAATTTGCAGTATCGGCTATTTGTCTAAAATCTCCATATTGCTCTTGTTGTGTATCACTGCCGGAATATCCATGAATGTTAAACACTAAGGGCACAGGAGTAGTACCATCATACATTGCAGGAACATATAGTGTATAAAAACGGCTAATCCCCCCACTAATTATCGATGTGGAAGTGCTGACTCCTGTTTGAGAATATGAAAAAGAATAAGAACAAGTAATTGTAGTAAGAATAAATAAATATTTTTTCATTTGTAACTTGTATAACTATTAGTTTAATGAGACATTCATAACCCTTACATAAAGGGAAATTAAAATCATTATAAATGTATCAAAATAAATTAAATTTCCTGAAAAAATTATTGTATCCATACTCAAATCAATGCTGTATCTTCTTCCCATTTGTTGCATATAGTGCTCTTGAAAAAAAACTTTTGGAGATTTAAAATAAAGTTTTATCTTTATAATCAAATTTACCTTGAAAAATAAGGAATAAATATTGATTGAAAGTTTATTATTTTCAAAAAATATTTCTAAAATCTCCCCCATGAAGCATTCAAAAACCTCTAAAAGAATTTTATTGTTAAGTTGTGTTTACTGTTGTATGCACCTAACGTTATATGTGCAAGCGCAGGATAATGTTGGTATTGGTACCGTTGCACCCAATGCAAGCGCTATATTAGAAATGCTCTCAACAAATAAAGGGGTGCTGGTTCCCAGAATGAATACAGCAGGAATGACTGCTATTGTAAATCCTGCAAACTCCTTGTTAGTATATAATACAGATTCCATGTGCTATTTTTTTTACAGAGTACCCAGTTTAACATGGGTTTCATTATGTACTGCATCAGGAGGAGGAGGAAGTGTTGGGGCTACTGGTAATAATGGGGCTACAGGAACTAACGGGGCTACTGGCTCCACCGGAGTATCAGGCGCTACAGGAAGTACCGGTGCTACAGGTGTGGATTTGAATACACACTGGACAATAACCGGGAATGCGGGAACTTCAGCCGGAACTAACTTTATTGGAACATTAGATGCTCAGGATTTTCTGACTAAAACAAATGGCGCTGCTCCGGCAAATGAACGTATGAGAGTATTATCTGCGGGTAATATTATTGTAAACAATACTACCCTAGGTTTAAATACTTCCGATGTTTTTTCTGTTTATAGTGATGGCACAACCAATGGAACCTCTCCAAACACCAGTTCCTTAGGTTCATCAGCCATTAACGGGTACAGCTCCGGAACAGGTACTGGAGTAGTTGGTGTCAACACAGGAACTAGTGTAGGTGTTTACGGATTAAATACAGCAGTAAAAATAGGCGTTGAAGGGGATGTTTACAATCTTGTACCACAGTCAATTTCGGCAGGAACAAGTATGGGCGTATTCGGATACAACAACTCTGTTCCTGGTTCATCGGCTTATGCAGTAGGTGTTCTAGGCAGCTCTGCTTCAACCACGGGTCCTACCGATGGTGTTTATGGGAAAGCAAACTCATTCGATGGTTTTGGTGTGGATGGATTTAACAGCAATGCGACTGGATCAGGTGTGGTTGGGATTGGCAATGGGCTTCCGGGTAATTATTTATCAGCTGGAAGCGGGGGCGCTTTTACTGGGGTTGATTGGGGTGTTTACGCAATCAATACTTCAATAGGAACAAGTGGTGCTTTATTCACTAATAATGGAGGGAACATTTGTCGTTTTAATTATTATAACGGAATTCAGTATAAAATAAATGGTACCGGTACTGTTTCAACTACCGTGAAAGATAATAACGGTAATAACGTTGTTCTACACTGTCCGGAATCTCCGGAAATATATTTTACCGATTATGGCGAAGGGCAACTTATAAACGGTAAAGCACATATAAATCTGGATCCTACTTTTGCAAAAAATGTTGCCATAAATACTAAACACCCGCTTCGTATTTTTACTGAATTAGAAGGTGATTGCAATGGGGTTTATATAGCAAATAAAACTACTTCAGGGTTCGATGTAATTGAACTTAAAGCTGGTACATCATCTATTCATTTTCAATGGAATGCTGTATGTAATGCTGCTGATCAGGAAGTCGCACCAGGAAAAATTTCCAGAAATGCTGATGCCCGCTTTGAGCCGGCACCGTTGCCACTTGAAACAAAAACTATTTTACGGCAACCGGTTGGAATTGAGCCGAAAAAATCAAAGTAAACATTTTCGATAAATCAGCAGAAAATAGATTAACCGATGTTCAATTAGTTTGATGACGGTAATCTTGACCAGAGTATCAATGTACCAATGACTAATATCATACACATCTAAAATCAATGAGAAGAACTATTTTTTTTCATAAAATTCTAAATAAAACATTTACACTGTTTGTTTTGATTGGGTATTTGGCACCATCCTCATTCGCTCAGATTATTTTATTTGATAATGGAGCTAAATTCTATACCGGACCAAGCGCCATATTATATGTAAACGGAGGCTTTCAAAATGATAATTCTGCCGGAACTGGAAACTATTTTGAGAACAATGGAACGATGACTATCGCGACAAGCGGAACACCTGGAAGCGTGTTTTTAACAAGTAATTCTATTTTACAAGGTAACGGAACCTATTTAGTGGAGCAAAACTGGACCAACGATGCAACATTTACTGCTGGTAATAGCACCGTAAACTTTAATGGAACACTTCAGGAATTTATTTCCAGCACTAATGCTACCATTACCATATTTAATAATTTAGTCCTTACCGGAACAGGTTTTGGTAATAACAGTAAAAAAACTTTACAGCTTGTTGATGCAGTTATAGCCTCAAGCGGAACAATGAACCTGAATGATCGCGAGTTGGAAACATTAACCAATACAATATTTGTACTTAACCCTTCTCCATTATGTATAACAAATAATACAACACCAGGTAGCGAAGGCTTCGTTAGCAGTGATTTTAGCACAGGTGGCAGCGGCTTTTTATCAAGAGTTACTAATTCTTCCTCAGGCTATCTCTTTCCAGTTGGAGGAAGTGTTAGTGGAACCAGATACCGCCCGGTAATACTTACCCCTGCTTCCAGTAACTTAAATACATATACTGCCCGTTTAGGCTATAATATCGCTACTGCCGATGGTTTTGATATTGCCGCGATAGATACAACCATGTGTATGGTAAATCCTATATTTTACCATGAAATAAAACGTAGTTCAGGTAACGATAATGCGAATATTGAAATTTTCTATGATCAGGGAAGTGATGGAGGATGGGATGGAATGGCAAAATGGAATTCAATCACTCCGGGTATTTGGAATGAAATGGGAACAGTAACTGCAACAGCAAATATTCCTTTAAGTAGTGTTTTAAAAGTTAATTGGGCAGATTTTTCTAATTCCCCGTATATTTTATCTCGTAAAAAACCTCCAATGCCAGGACTTACCTGCTCTTCTGTATGTTCTAATTCCGCCGGAAATATTTTTTCAGCTGTTGGAACCGGATCTACCTATACCTGGACTTCTCCTGCCGGATCTACCATCAGCTCCGGACAAAACACAAACTCCGTAACCATTGATTGGGGGGCTTCATCAGGACCGGTAACTGTAACAACCTCTTCCGTTTTAGGCTGTGCATCAAACCCGGCATCATGTATTGTTAATCCAACATCTTCTACTGTTGCAGCATTTAGCAGTGAATCAACTGCGCTTACCTATAATTTCAGTGATTTAAGTACTGGAGGAGTTGATCAATGGGCATGGGATTTTGGTGATGGTTCAGTATCAAATTCACAAAACCCTTCACATACCTATACTGGTTGCGGTCCTCAAAAAATTTGTTTAATTGCTTCCAAGAATAATTGTATTGATACAGTTTGTAATGATATTGAAGTTGATGAAATATACAGTATTCCCAACATATTTTCTCCGGATGGGGATGGCATTAATGATGTATTCATTATTGATAATACCTGTTTAAAAGAAAGCGTACTGGAAATATATAATCGCTGGGGAATGAAAGTTTTCCAAACAACTTCAGGCGGATGGGATGGACGTGCCACATCAGGTGTTCAGGAAAGCGATGGTACTTACTTTTATATTTTCAAAGCTGTTTCTTTACTAGCCGGAAAAGATTATAACTCCAAAGGATTTGTTTCGTTGGTAAGAAAAAAATAAGCCCCCCTCTATGAATTGACTTTAGTAATATTATATGTAACTTATCGTATCAAAGAGATATTCCCTTTTTTACTTATTTTTTCACCACTGATCAGCACAGCATTGATATAATAAACAAAGACTGCTGCATCCATGTGTTTTCCATTAAATATTCCATTCCATCCTTTGGTTACGTCTTCCGTTTCAAACACTTTTTCCCCCCATCGATCGAAAATGACGAAAGAGAAAGTTGAAAAACAATTTTCTAATCCATGAAGTATTAACAGATCATTATGACCATCATTATTTGGAGAAAAAGCCGTTGGCATCGTAAAATTGTCAGTAGTAGTGGGACAATTAGTTTCTATTAATACTCCAACCCTTACACAAGCGCTATCGCTGCAATTATTAATATCAGTAACCGTAACACAATAATCTGTTGTTGATGAAGGCGAAGCGATAGGGTTTGCACAAGTTGTGCAACTCAATCCGTTTGAAGGAGCCCAGCTATATGCTATGCCACCGCTGGCATTTAGTTGAGTTGAAGCACCTGAAATAATTGTAACATTAGTTCCTGCATCTGCTATTGGTCCTCCAGAAGAAACTACAGTTCCAGTTGCTGTTTGTGTACATGCTAATGAATCGGTAATAGTTACTGTATATGTACCAACACCAATATTATTAATACTTGTAGCTGTTCCACCTCCGCTCCACAAATAACTTAAACTACCTGTTCCACCGCTTGCCGTTACCGTTGCAGTGCCAGTTGTGCTTCCGCAGCTTGTTGCTGTTGTGTTCACGCTTCCGGTAATAATGGTTGGCTGAGTGATAGTGGCAGTTCCTGTTGTGGTAATATTTGCCGCATCAGTTATTGTTACCGTATAGGTTCCCATGCAAAGCCCCGTTATTGTTTGCGTAGTTTGACTGTTGCTCCAATTATAGGTATATGGACCGGTACCTCCGGCAGGGGTAACAGTGGCAATACCCGTACACAGCCCATTGCAGAGAAGGTTACTGTGTGAAACGTTCGCAGTTAAAATGTTGCCGCCGCAGGTCCATTTGGCAAGAAAAATATCATAATAACTTCCGGTATTCGCTAAAATAGTTGTTCCAAATGCGATAGAAGGACTAGCGAACGCTCCAGTCACAAAGGCATTTCCAGAGGCATCAGCAGAGACACTATTGGCAACATCAGAACTAGCAGCCCCTGTAGATTTCGCACAGAGTACATTGCCAGAATTATCGTATTTCGCGATAAAAATATCCTCATAACTTCCCGTATTCGTTAAAGTAGTTGTTCCCAAAGTGATAGAATTCTGAAAACTACCTGTCAGATAAACATTCCCGCTGGCATCGGAGGATGCACTGTAGCTATAGTCAGCACCGGCTCCGCCTGCAGATTTAGCCCAAAGTATATTGCCTGAAGCATTGTATTTTACAATAATAATATCATAAGAACCTGCATTCGTTAAAGTAGTTGTTCCAAAGGTAACTGAAGGACTCCCAAAATAGCCAGTCAAATAAACATCACCGTTTGCATCTGCAGAAACACCAGTTCCCCAATCACCGGTAGTACCACCTGCAGATTGAGCCCAAAGCAAATTGCCAGAATCATCGTATTTAACAATAAAAATATTCCCATTGCCCATATTCGTCAAAGTAGTCGTTTCAAAGGAGATGGAAGGACTTTGGAATAATCCCGTCATATACACATTTCCGCCGGCATCAGTAGAGATACTATAGCCAAAATCATTATATGAACCAATTCCATTTGCGATTTTAGCCCAGAGGGCATTGCCGGCTGCATCGTACTTCACAATAAAAACTTCCATGGAGACAGCATTCGCACTTGTTAAAGTAATTGTTCCAAAAGTGATAGAATACTGAAAACCTCCTGTCATATATACATTTCCACTTGCATCGGTGCAGACAGCCCAGCCTAAATCATTATTTATTCCCGTAGAGGCTTGAGCCCAGAGCAAATTGCCAGAAGCATCATACTTCACAATAAAAATATCATAAGAATAACTGGCTGAATTCGTTAAAATAGTTGTTCCAAAGGTAATGGAAGGACTATTAAACGATCCTACCACAAAAACATTTCCACTGGTATCAGTCGAGACACCCCAGCCAGCGTCATCACCAGTTCCGCCCGCGGATTTTGCCCAGAGTATATTCCCTGAAGGGTCGTATTTTACAATAAAAATATCAGGTTGTAAACCTGTACTTGCATTCGTTAAAGTGGTTGTTCCAAAAGTGATGGAAGGACTGGAAAACTTTCCAGTAATAAATACATTTCCGCTGGCATCGGTAGAAACACAGTTGCCCCTATCCTCCGAATTTCCACTTGCTGATTTTGCCCAAAGCCAGGATTGCGAGAAGGCTGAAATACCAATGCTAAGAAAAATGCCGATGAATAAAGCATGCTTGCCCAACTTTGCTGTCAAAAAATGAAAGGACATTTTTGGGGAGTTGATAATTTTCATTTTAGAATGAATGTTTTAAATGACAAATAAATCTAACTTAGAATTACAATAGAAACAAATAACCCCGAGGAAGAGCATCGAGGTGTTATGTTAGGCAAACCAAATGATATAACAACAAACTTTTATTATGACACTTTTTAATATGCTCATTCATTTTTCAAATATATGTGGTTTGCTCTATTATACCATTACTCTTTACAATTTAGTCCAATAATTTAATTGAAAAAATTAACCACATAGATTCAGATAAAAAAAAATATCGAAGTACAAAACATAGGCAGAGCTTTAAACATAGACTATGTGAAAAAAATATTTTTCTATCAACTTCTTAAATCCTATGTTTCTGTGTTGTTAAACATTGGATGCTTTTATAATAAGTATTGGTATTACTAAAAAATTTACTTCCAACAAAAAAAGCTAATTGAAACGAATTTAATTAGCTTTCTTTTTATAAATAATGGTAAAAGTTAAATAGAATTTTACAACCATTTTATGCATCAATATTCGCATACTTCGCATTCTTTTCAATAAATTCCCTGCGTGGTGGAACTTCATCACCCATAAGCATTGAAAATATTCTATCAGACTCTGCGGCACTGCTAATAGTAACCTGACGCAATGTTCGGAATTCAGGATTCATGGTTGTTTGCCATAATTGTTCGGCATTCATTTCTCCAAGACCTTTATATCGTTGGATATTCACAGTACCTTCTTTGCCTTCTCCTCCTGCTAATTCTTTAACTGCATTACCTCGCTCTTCTTCTGTCCAGCAATACCTTTGATCTTTCCCCTTTTTTATCAAATACAATGGTGGTGTTGCAATATAAATATGTCCATTTTCGATTAACTCTTTCATGTGACGAAAAAAGAAAGTTAAAATCAAGGTAGTGATGTGACTACCATCAATATCAGCATCGGTCATAATAACTATTTTATGATAACGCAATTTATTAATATTTAATGCGCGCTCATCTTCGGGAGTGCCACGAAATACACCAAGAGCGGTAAATATATTTTTTATCTCTTCATTATCGTAAATTCTATATTCCATCGCTTTTTCAACATTAAGAATTTTACCTCTTAAAGGAAGAATAGCTTGGAAAGCACGGTTACGACCTTGTTTAGCTGTACCACCCGCCGAATCTCCCTCTACAAGATATAATTCGCACATAGAAGGATCTGACTCTGAACAATCTGATAGTTTTCCTGGTAAGCCTGTTCCTGTCAGCACACTTTTACGTTGCACCATTTCGCGCGCTTTACGTGCCGCGTGACGTGCTGTAGCTGCCAAAATTACTTTATCTACAATAGTTCTGGCTTGTTTAGGGTGTTCTTCCAGATAATTATTAAGCATTTCGCTGACGGCAATATCAACCGCTCCCATTACTTCATTATTACCCAGTTTCGTTTTTGTTTGTCCTTCAAACTGAGGCTCCTGAACTTTTACAGAAATAACTGCTGTTAACCCTTCACGGAAGTCATCACCATTAATCTCCAATTTTACTTTTGCAAGCAGTCCGGATTTTTCGGCATACGACTTTAAAGTACGGGTTAAACCTCTGCGGAAACCAGCAAGGTGAGTACCACCCTCATGTGTGTTGATATTATTTACATACGTATGCAAATTTTCAGAATACGAAGTATTATACATCATAGCAACTTCAACGGGAATTCCGTTTTTCTCACCTTCCATGCATATTACATCAGCAATCAGTTTTTCGCGTGTGGCATCTAAATATGAAACAAACTCTCTCAATCCGCCCTCTGAATAAAAAACTTCTGTACGAAAATTTTCTGTTTCGTCTTTTTCGCGTCTATCTGTTAATGTAATGCGAATACCCTTATTCAAAAAGGATAACTCACGTAAACGGGTTGCAATAATATCAGAATTATAAACGGTGGTTGTAAAAATAGAGGCATCAGGTAAAAATGTAGTAATGGTACCTCTGTAATCAGTGGTTCCTATCTCTTTAACAGGGTATAATGGTTTACCAATATTGTATTCCTGAATATATTCTTTTCCGTTTTGATGCACATTTACCGCTAAATGGGTGGAGAGGGCATTAACACAGGATACACCAACACCATGCAAACCACCTGATACTTTGTATGAATCTTTATCAAATTTACCACCAGCATGCAACATGGTCATTGCAACCTCTAACGCAGATTTTTTTTCTTTTGCATGATAACCCGTTGGAATACCACGTCCATCATCTTTAACGGTTATTGAGTTATTTTCGTTGATTGTAACAAAAATATTCTTACAATGTCCGGCAAGTGCCTCGTCAATAGAGTTATCTACTACTTCATAAACTAAATGGTGAAGACCTTTGGAGCCTGTATCACCTATATACATGGATGGGCGTTTACGTACCGCTTCTAAACCCTCCAGTACCTGAATACTATCAGCCGAATATTCTGCTGATGCTTCCACTCCTGTCAACATGGGTTTTGTTCCTTCTTCATTCATTAATTTTTCCATAATTTTTTTATAATTCTTTCCTTTTTTTAATCGTCAACAAATATAGTCATTTACCCTCAAGATAGCTATAAATAAAGGGGGAAAAATAATCTTAATTACTAACATTTAGTTAACAAAATAGGGGCAGGAAAATTTGGAAATTTGAACTCTTTTTAGTATAAAAATAAGGTTACTATCTAGGTAGTCTGATAATAGGGCTTTGCACCTAATTATATTCATCTAAGATATAGAATTCCTAGTCCTTTTAAGCATTTTACTTTTTGTCTTGAAACAAAAAGTAACAAAAAATTCAAGAAAAGGTCATCGGCACACGCACTAGCAAATGCTGCCCCCGCTACCTTTTCTGGCTTACGCGCCTTTCAGATTATAATTTTTGCTAAATCTGTTAGTTTTATTAATTTTAAAAACAATAAAATAGTTTAAGGGATTGGACCTAAACTGTAACAAAATAAGAAAGGGGAAATAGATAATTTTTAAAAAGAGGAATAATGAAACATAATAAACGGGAAATTCAATAATATAATTGAGAATTATTACAATTGGTCAGCAGTACACCAAACGCATATAGCTTTATGCACATTATCTACGAAATACGAATTTACGAAATCCTTATCAATTCATATATTGGTACCGATTCTTAGTTCGTAGATAGTAACAAATTTTTCGAGAACCTGAGTTATTTTGGTATAATCAGGCATATCTGCACATCAATAGACTTCTTATATAATTAATGTTCCACGGATAATTTTACTGTTTTAACTGCTTTAGCCGTCATTAACTTAATGAAATAAAATCCATTACTAAGTGTTTCGAAATCAATTTGAATTTCATGATTTCCATCTGTTTGTTCTTCAGAACTGAGCGTTTTTACATTTTCTCCTAAAACATTAAATATCTCAATACTTACATCTTGTGATTGATTTAAATTGTATGTAACCGTTGCTTCATCTGACACAGGATTAGGGAATATTTTTAAGTTTACAAAAGCAGCAGAACTTTTATCTATACCTGAAGCTCCAAGCGCTTGAATAATTGCGGCATCTATATCATGTGAGTTTTCGCCATTGTTATCATTAAAACAAACCAAATGATTACTACCTCCTAAAACTACAACTTTAGGCATGCCTAAACCATTTCCATTGTATTGATTCATAAAGAGCGCAGCATTAGAAATCACAGTAGCGCTATCCATCCCATTTTGAGAAGCCCAGGTTGTTAATGTAGTGCATGGTGTAGTTCCGAGGTCATCTGATAAATAAAACAGAACACGACCCGGATTTGAAGTGGCATAATTTCCAACAGAATTATACGCAGCTACCGATGGTCCTATGCAAGAGTTACAAGGCATCACGAATGAAATAACAATTACTTTCCCTGCATCAAGTTCATCAAAAAGGGTATGGGAGTCTCCCGCACAGTCGGTTAACGTAAAATCTGTAGCGGTGCTTTGCCCGAATGCAATAATTGAAGTTATTAACATTTCAAAACAAATAAATAATACTTTTTTCATCTCAATTAATAAATTGTCAAATACTTTTAGCTTATCAAATATAGTTAAAAATAGAACTATTCCATACCAATATTTTTTTGTTTTCTACTAAAATATTTTTATCGTACTTTTGAAAATTATGATACAGGAAATTGAATTTATACTTTATGTGGCGGATCAAAAAAAAAGCAAAGATTTTTACAGTTTAGTATTAAATATAGCTCCTTCATTGGATGTAGAGGGGATGACAGAATTTAATATTAGCCAAAATTGTAAATTGGGATTTAGGTATATACGTTTAGGTCGCACATAAATTTATTGATAATAGAGTGGTTCAAGGCAAAATCAAAAATAAACAGTGGGTAATGTGATTTTCGTCCCATTATTAAAAAAAAATAAAATTTATTTTTTGACGTGAACTCTTTAAAATCAATTATTTCAGCCTAATTTGACTTATGCGACCTAAACGTATATACCTATTGGGATTAATGCCTGAAAAAGGAATTGCAAAAATTTTAACAAATAAAACGCCT
>JAVHPE010000086.1:0-3946 GCA_036170475.1 Bacteroidia bacterium
GTAAAAGTAAATATTAAAATAACTCCATTTTTTTATTTTGGAAAGGGTAGAATCAATTAATACCAAACGCACTTAGCTTTGCGAAATACGAATTGGTACGAATGTACGAAACTCGCACCGATTCGTATATTCGTAAAGATTCGTATTTCGTAGATTCAATCAATTATTTCGTAAACCTGAGTTGTTTCAGTATAACATTAGAAAATGTGTTGAGTTGAATTTAATTTCTTAGCGTAAAAAGTTTTTAAGCAGGCATAATTTCAAATTAATTTTTCATGAACTTATTTTTACATTGCCAAATTGATTTATAGTTTGAGTTGCAACCTTTTAGCTTATATTTACATCAAAAAGGAACATAAAGGTTTTATTTTTTATTTTTTGACAATTTTCGAATAATCTTAAAAGTTTGCATGAATTATACTCGAATACTTAATACATATTCTATAAAAACCGGTATAGTATCGTTTGTGCTGCTATTATGCAGTTGGAGTACTTTTTCGTTCGCACAGTCAGGCCTTTGTGATCCTGCCACTCCTTTTTATAATGTTAATTTATCTGCAAATGCGGATTCAACCTGGGTTTCTCCTCCAATTGCCAGAATAGACCATTGTTGTGGTGTTACCGGTACAGACAGATGTGTTGAATTTCTCGTTACACTTTCACCTGATGCAGTAGCACTAGCCTTTGATGTTGCTGTTGGTGCTGCACCACCCAGTTGGTTTTACCAGGTGAATTGCGGACCACAGATTCCTTTTGGAACACCTCTTTGCATCAATGGTCCCGGACCATTTACCATTACATTCTGCAAGCCGGGGGCTAATCTTAATACCTATGAAATAACTTCTATTGGAGGGCCAACAGGAACGCCAGATAAAGCTATTGGAAATGGATGTAATACTACCATGTCAATTTCGGGGGTTATTACCTCGTCTATCACCTGGACTTCAATTTATCCTGGTGCTACCGGAGCTTATAATTCGTATTTAAGTTGTACCAGTGGTTGTACTACTACCACTGTAACAGCCCAAACCGGCCACCCTGCTTATGTTGATTATCGGGTATGTGGTAACACTATTGCTGTTCCGCCTTGTGTGTCTCCCGGCACCTATTGTGATACGATTAGGGTTTATATGTCTACACCACTTCTGAACACAGTCAATCCAAATCCTGCTATTTTTTGCGCCAACAATCCTTCCGTTTTATTGACCGGGACGGTAAATGGTGGTGTCCCGGCATATACCTACGCCTGGACAAACGCTGCAAACGGAGCAGGGACAGTAGTTGGAACAGGCCTTGCATATACAGCAACAGCAACAGGAAACTATTCTTTTATTGTTTACGATCAGAATTATCCTGCCTGTCCGGCTCCGATTACCAATGTAATAGTGACTTCCAGCCCTGTTCCTACTATTAATGCCGGTGCAGATCAAACAACCTGCGGGACTTCCCTCACTTTAAATGGAACAGTTACAGGTGCTACGGGAGGTATATGGTCAGGAGGAAGTGGAACATTTACTCCAGGAAATACAGCATTAAATGCTACTTATACTCCTACTTTGGCAGAACTTACCAATGGAACTGTTGTATTAACTTTAACTTCCACCGGTAATGGTGCTTGTAATCCTGTTTCTGATCAGGTAGTGTTATTTATTTCAACTCCGATTAGCGCAACTATTACCTCTCCACCAGTTATTTGTTATGGGCAAACAGCCACGATAACAGCAAATGGAATCGGTGGAGTGGGACCATACACCTATCTTTGGTTTACAGGTAATACAACACAAACTATTTCCAATGTTTTGCCTGGCACGTACAATGTAACAGTTACAGGTGGAAGTCCGGGTTTTTGCACTGCCACAGCTTCTGTAATAATAAGTACTAATCCTCAGATTATAGTAACTACTTCTCCCAATAATGCCATTTCATGCACTTCAACTGCCACAATTTCTGCATCTGCCTCAGGTGGAACAGGGGCTCTCAGTTATTTATGGAGCAATGGTGCTACCACTACCACTACTAATGTTAATACAGGTACATATACTATTACTGTGACGGATGCTGCTGGATGTACAGCAAGTAATTCACTAAGTGTAACAGCCAGCAGTACTTTGATTGCTACAGTTAATCAACCTACCGTGCTTTGTAATGGTGCATCTGCAACGCTTACTATTACACCTACCGGTGGTTTAGGGAGCAATAGCTATTTATGGACGAATGGAGCAACAACAACCAGTATAACTGTTGGACCCGGGAATTACTGCGCTACAGTAACTGATTTAGGAGGTTGTATTGCATCGGCCTGTGCAACTATAACTGCTAACACTCCTTTGGTTGTTTCCATTCCGGCACCTCCAGTCATTTGTAATGGAGCTTCGGCTACTGTTAATGCCTCTGCAAGTGGCGGTCAGACTCCATATACTTTTTTGTGGAATACAGGTCAAACGTCACAATCTTTGACAGCTCCTGCCGGAACTTATACTGTTACAGTTACTGATTTTATTGGCTGTACCAAAACTTCTTCAGTCACTATTTCTCAAGCACCTGTTTTAAATATCACTGTAAGCGCTGTTGGTGTAGGATGTTTTGGTGGAAATAATGGTTCCGCAACCGCAGTAGTTACAGGTGGTGTTCCCTCTTATTTCTATTCCTGGGCACCCTATGGAGGTTCATCAGCAACCGCTACCAACCTTTTACCAGATACATATACTGTTTCTGTAACCGATACAATTGGTTGCTATTCAACTGCCACAATAATCGTTACAGAGCCTTCAGCATTGGCTGCTTCCATCACGGTACAAAACCAGGTGAGTTGTAATGGAGGAGCAAATGGAGCGGCTATCGTTAATCCTTCAGGAGGAACTCCAATATATTCTTATTCATGGAGTCCCATAGGAGGAAGCATACAAAATCCAACAAACCTTAGTGCAGGTACTTATACAGTTACAGTTACTGATTCTAAAGGCTGCACAAAAACAGTTCAAACTAACATAACAGAGCCTCCTCTCTTAACCGCAAGTATTATCAGCACAACTGATATTGGCTGTAATGGAGGAAGTGGCGGTAGCGCAACAATCAGTGCTTCGGGTGGTACACCTGCATATTCATATTCATGGACGCCCAGTAGTGGAACTGATTCAACAGCGATCAATTTAGCTGTTGGAACCTATACGGTAACTATTACCGATGTTAAAAGTTGCACCAAACAGGTAACCGTCATCATTAATCAGCCTCCGCCCTTGTCTTCAGTTATAAGCGCCAGCACCCCACTTTCCTGCTTTGGTGGGAGTGATGGAACAGCCACAGTAACGCCATCAGGAGGTACAAGCCCTTATACTTATTTCTGGAATACGAGCCCGGTACAAACTGCGGCAACAGCTACAAATTTGACTGCAGGTACTTATTTTGTGACTGTTACAGATTTCAAAAACTGTGTAACAATATCCCCAACGGCAACTATTACAGCACCGCCTGCACTTGTTGTTACAGCCTCTCCATCATCATTAATATCCTGCAACAGTACCATTACAATTTCATCTTCAGCCACCGGAGGCACAGGAACTTACTCCTATTTATGGAACACAGGCGAAATTTCTTCATCAATTACTGTGAATACCGGAACATACATCATTACAATTACAGATGCTGCCGGATGTTTCGGCAGTGATACAGTGAGTGTCCTGGCAACTAACAGTACGCTGACAGCATCTATTAATCAGCCACCAAATATTTGCTTTGGAAGTTCTACATCAATAACAGTAAATGTTTCAGGTGGCCTGGGAAGTAATACCTATCTATGGAATACCGGTGCGACCACCTCTTCAATAAATGCAGGTGCAGGAAATTATTGTGTAACAGTAACGGATATTGGCGGTTGTATTACAAATGCATGTGTAACTATTATTCAGAATCCACAAATAAGTGTTTCTATTGGTACACCACCCAATAT
>JAVHPE010000087.1:0-3931 GCA_036170475.1 Bacteroidia bacterium
AGTTTAAGAGTCTGCAATGTATAGCAAACCCATTCAAAAGTTGAGAAGCAACAAAATCCTTAAAAGAGGCTATCTGCAAACGAAAAGGATTATTAATTTTTTATACATTTTAAAATGAAATCCAAGGTATCCTCCTTTCTGTTTTATATTTTCTCCGCCATTTTACCTTTTTTGATCATACTATTTTCAACCACTCAACTATTTTCTCAGAATAAGGATAGTCAGATTAAAAAAACAGATAAAAAAGAGGCGAATAAAATTGGTTGGAGTAAAAACCCTTTTGAGCGCAAAGCCTTTATAGAAAACAAAGGACAGTATACTGCTGATTTACCGCCAACACAAAACAATTTTAGCTATTGCATTGATAACGGCACGAAAGTGTTTTTTTATAGGAACGACGTGCTTTTTTATTTCAGCAAATCGCAATTGACAAAAGAAGACAGAGAGGAGAAGGAAAATCAGGAAGAAGAACGTCAGCGCGAAATGCAATTGGGAAAAACGGAAAAACAATTTGTAAGCATGAAATGGCTCAATGCCAATCAGGATGCAACAATTGAGGTAAGCCATGAACAAAGCGTTGATTATGGATATGTGATAAGTAAAAATGTCCCGAAGAATTATACTGCACATTGTAAAGGATATGATAAACTAAAAATTAAAAATCTTTATAACGGTATAGATGTAGAATATTTTTTCACTGAAAAAGAAGGATTTAAATACAATTTATATATCGCTCCGGGAGCTGATATTAGTCGGGTACAACAACAATACAATGGAGCAAATAATATAAAATTAATTGATGGAAACATTGTGATCAATACCATCCAAGGTGATATAATCGACCATGCACCAGTAAGTTTTGCTACTACAAATAAAGAGCAAAAAATAGCTTGTAATTTCATATTGCAAAAAAATACTGTGTCGTTTAAAATAGAAAACAACAATAATAATGCAATAACTATTGACCCTTGGGTAACTGCGCCAACTCTGACCACCAATCCTGTTGATAATGGCGTTGATCAATATGGAAATAGTTATATTACAAACCCTCAGTTTATTTTAGAAAAATATTCGCCAACAGGTGTTTTAATTTCATCTATTGATGTAATGGGTGGGGTAGCGCCCTACTATGGCGACATGTCAACTGATTCACGTGGGTATTGTTTTTTTAATTCTGTTTGTTGTAATCCAAGAGGAGACGCAACAGCTGTTGACTCAGCGGGTAATTTTTTATGGGATAGTTATGGGATTGGAGAATGCTGGCGTTTTGTATTAAATGAGTGTAATCACCAGGTTTTGTCTTTAACAGGTAACCGGCACAGCGCTACCGGATTTGCAAAGATAGATATTGCAACAGGTGCTCTTACCGGTTATACTCAAAGTGGCGCCTGTTGTCAGGATCCTCATTGTGGAGTTATTGATTACAACGGAGATGTTTTTAGTATTGCTTCTGACTATCAGGCAGGAGGAACTATAATTTATAAGTGGTCACCGGCAAATACAATTACAGCAACGTATCCTGCTATCGGCAACTGGGGTTATGGTTATTTTGTTAATCCGAACTATTATACTGAGGTAAGCAACCTTGGGCAAGGTCTTAATGGTATGACTCTTTTAGGCAACAATATCTTCATTTATGACGGCGCGACTTTGTTTAAAGTGAATAAAACAAATGGTACAATTATTACACAGATAGCTGTGCCGGGAGGTGTAAACAAACAAAATGGTGGTATATACATTACCAGTTGCGGTCAATTATTTGTGGGGTCAAGCACAGGGGTGTATATGTATGACATGAATTTTAATCAGATTGATTTAAACCAACAACAGGTGCGGTATATGATTTAGCATTTAATGCATTTAACCAAACTATAAGTGCCTGTGGTCCGGGACATGTAACCGAATTAGCATTTGTTATCCCTCCTTGTATTTTTCAGACGCAACCCGTTATACAACCATCTTGTGGGCTATTGCCTGACGGTTACATTAAACTGAATTTATCAGGGGGCGTTCCCGATTATACCTATACCTGGACAAATAACGGCGACACAATGGTTCAAATTACGGACAGCATTGGTAGTTTAGTCCCCGGAACTTATAAATGTGTTTATACTGATAATAAATGCCCGACACCAGATATTGATTCTATCCAGATTATTGTTCCATCCGTTACTACCACCGCAGCCTTTGGTTTTAGTGATGTTTGTTTTCCCGCATCAACATTATTAATGGATTCTTCATCTGTTAATTCAGGAAGTATTAACTCCTGGTCATGGAATTTTGATGATGGAAATTCGTCTATACTTCAAAGTCCTTCCCATTCTTATACGAACAATGGAACTTATAATGTTAAACTCTTAGTGACAACAACAGATGGGTGTAAAGATTCGATAAGCAAAAGTGTAAACGTATTTGCTAAACCAGTTGCAGGCTTCAGCTTCACCAATGAATGTAATGGAACCAGCTTTCCTTTTACCAACACTTCTACAATTAATAATCCGGGTGTTATTACAAGCTGGAATTGGACCTTTGGAGACAATGCCAGTAGCACGGGAAGCAGCACTTCGCATACGTACAGCGCCCCCGGAAATTATAATGTAACTTTAATAGTAAACAGCAGCAATTCATGCGCAGACACGATTGTTCATCAGGATACCGTTTTTAATAATCCCGTGGTTGGCTTTACCCATAGTGATATTTGTTTTGGAGATTCCATGCATTATATAAATACTTCCTTAGTAAATTTGCCGGCTTCTATAGCTACCTATTTATGGACATTTGGAGATGGCGGAGCTACCAGCAATTTACAAACTCCTGTTCATGATTATTCCATTCCCGGAACATTTAATGTTACATTAGTAGCTACAACAGCAGATGGTTGTTCTGATGCAATAACAAATGCGGTAAATGCATTTGATGCACCAACAGCCGCATTTACATTCATCAATACTTGTCTGTTCGATTCCGCATTATTTACAAATACCACTCTTAATCCCACCATGGGAACTATTTCAAATTGGTCATGGGATTTTGGTGACGGTTCCCCACTGAACACAGTAGTAGAAAATCCAGGTCACTTATATGCCAACTCCGGAAACTATCAAATTACATTGATTTCTCATTCATCTAATCTTGGCTGCCCCGATACTTCAAAATCCACAATTACTGTGTTTCCTATGCCTGTTGCTAAATTTGTTTTTACAAATGTATGTTTATATCGGACAATGAATTTTTATGATTCCTCAACTGTTTCAGGTGGTACTATTACTGGCTGGTCATGGGATTTTGGTGATGGAACCTCATTGGTTACAAATCAGAATCCAACACATCTGTTTACAAACAATGGACAGTATAGCGTTTCTTTGATAGTCACTACAGACAATGGATGTAAAGACACCATTGTAAAAAATGTTGTTGTTCATCCATTACCCATTGTTCAGTATAGTACAGCAAATGTTTGTGATGACAGTACTGTTTTCTTTATTAATTCATCAACTATTTCCTTCACGGATACGATACAATCCCAGATATGGAATTTGGGTGACAATAGTCCGTTAAACACAAACCAAAATATATCTCACTTATATGCAGCTGCAGGTTCTTATTCTGTTAAGTTAATAACAGTTTCATATTTTGGTTGTTCAGATTCTATTAGTAAAACAGTTGTCGTTAACCCTAATCCGGTTGTGAATTTTAAAGGGGGCGACACGGTTGGATGCGAACCTTTGTGTGTAAATTTTTTAAATTTATCTACCATTGCAACAGATACAAATGTTGCCTGGTTATGGAAGTTTGGGGTTGGCAATTCCACTAGTAATTTACCGAGTCCTAATCATTGTTACATAAATGATTCCGTTTATTCTCCAAATTATTTTAATATTACCTTAAATCCGCAAGGGTTGTTGAAAAGAAATAGGAAAAGTCAGTAAAA
>JAVHPE010000088.1:0-3924 GCA_036170475.1 Bacteroidia bacterium
ATTATTATTAAAATGAGAAATGGAACTGTAAAGTTTTTTAATGAAACAAAAGGATTTGGATTCATTAAGGCAAGTGATTCTGGAGAAGAATTCTTTGTACACGTATCTGGCTTGAAAGAAGAAATCCGTCAAAATGACGAAGTGGTTTTCGAAGTTCAAGAAGGTAAAAAAGGTTTAAATGCTGTAAATGTAAAATTAGCATAATTATATTCATTTATGATTTACCAGAAAGGCCCCCGCAGAAATGCCGGGGCTTTTTTCGTTATAGAGATTATATTACCACAATTTTCAGCAAAAAAATAATTAGTTCTTCAATTTGTAATGCACCCTTCATTATTCAGATCCGAAAACTTTTTGTACTTTTGCATTCCTAAAAAAATAATGAATAATTACCAAAATTAAATTTTTATAAAATGAATATTACTCAGGAAAATGTGGATGAATTAAATGCCGTACTAAGAGTGAAAGTGGTGGCAGAGGATTATTTACCTAAAGTGGAAAGTGCTTTAAAAGAGCATCAAAAAAAAGCTACTATACCAGGCTTTCGTGCAGGAAAAGTTCCTTCAGGAATGATAAAAAAAATGTATGGTAAATCAATATTGGTTGATGCAATCAATACGTTATTAAATGATTCATTGTACAACTATCTTAATGACAATAAAATTGAAGTGCTTGGTAACCCTCTACCGAAAGCGGATAGCGAAATGTATATTGATTGGGATAATCAAAAGGAATTTGAATTTTTATATGAAATGGGATTAGCACCTAAGTTTAATGTGGAACTTTCCGCAAAAGATAAATTTTTTTACAAAACAGTAAAAATTGACGAAGCCCTCGTAAACAAATACATTACAGATATTTCAAAACGGTATGGGAAAATTGAGAATGTTGATGTTTCCTGTGAAAGCGATTTATTGAACGGGGATTTTGTAGAATTAGACGCTGATGGTAAAATATTACCCGGTGGCATTTTCACAACTTCTTCTCTGTTTCTTGATCGGATAAAAGACGAAGACACTACTAAGGGGTTGATAGGTTTAAAGAAAGAAGATAAAGTAATTTTGGATGCGAAAAAATTGACTCAAAATACGACTGATTTGGCTACTTTATTGGGAATTGAAAAAGAAGCTGCCGAAAAATTAACTTCAAAAATACAATTTACCGTAAAAAATATCAGCCGGTTAGCGGGAGCTGAAATTAATCAGGATTTATTTACTAAAATTTATGGTAAAGGCGCTATTACTACTGAAGAAGAGTTTAAAGCTAAGATTAAAGAAGAACTATCCGGTATGTTCATAAATGATAGCGAGCGTAAATTTTATAATGAAGTGGTGGAATTTTTAATGAATAAAATAAATTTTAATTTACCTACCGAATTTCTGAAACGATGGATTGTGGCTGTAAATGAAAAACCTGTAACGCCCGAACAAGTCGAAACAGAATTTGATGAGTTTTCTAAAGGTTTAAAATGGTCCCTGATTGAAAATAAAATTATTAAGGATAATGGTATTCAGGTAGCCAATGAAGATGTGATAGGCTACACTAAACAAATGATTTTGGAACAATTTGGCAAATATAGTCCAACGCCGATGGAGGAGGAGGAGTTAAACAAAACAGTTCAACGTGTTTTGTCAAATAAGGAAGAAGCAAAAAAAATATATGAAAAATTGTATGGAGAGAAAGTGTTAAACGTATTTAAAACTAAATTTACTATAGAAAATAAAGAACTTTCTTATGATGATTTTTTTAAAAATGTGTAGCCACCGTTTTTTTCAATAGTACTTTTTAAGAGAACAATATAAGGTAGAAGGTAAAGATTCTAAAGCGCTTTAAACTCCAATTAATATTTTTATAGAAAAATTTAAATTAAACTTTAAACAAAAAAATTATGTTTGATAAAAACGAATTTAGAAAATATGCGGTAAAACATCGCGGTATCAGCGGTAGTACTTTTGACTCTTACAGCAAGCATAGCACTAATAATGTAACGCCTTATATCATTGAAGAGCGTCAGTTAAATGTAACGCAAATGGACGTATTCTCCCGTTTGATGATGGATCGGGTTATTTTTCTGGGAACCGGAATTGACGATCAGGTGGCTAACATCATTCAGGCTCAACTTTTATTTTTACAGTCGGTGGATGCTAAAAAAGATATTCAGATTTATCTGAACAGTCCGGGTGGTTCTGTTTATGCCGGTTTAGGTATTTATGATACGATGCAGTATATAGCACCTGATGTAGCGACTATTTGTACAGGTATGGCAGCATCTATGGGGGCGGTGCTTATGTGCGCGGGCACTAAAGGTAAACGTGCGGCATTAAAACATTCCCGTGTAATGATTCACCAGCCAATGGGTGGAGCGGAAGGACAAGCTTCTGATATTGAAATTACCGCTCGTGAAATTCAAAAATTGAAAAAAGAATTATACGATATTATCGCTAAACACAGCGGACAAACGTATGAGAAAGTTTGGGCTGATAGTGACCGTGATTGCTGGATGACAGCTGAAGAAGCGAAAGTTTACGGGATGGTGGATGAAGTTTTAGCAAAATCTAAATAAAATCGCAAATTACGGATTTTTGATTACGGAATAAATTCGAAATCGAAAATCCGGAATCCGAAATTATACCAATGGCAAAAGAAGAAAAAGAAATAAAATGTTCCTTCTGTGGACGTAAAAAACAAGAAACCGATGTGCTGATTGCCGGCATTACCGGTCATATTTGTAATCACTGCGTTACTCAGGCTCAAACAATTGTGCGGGATGAACTGGTTCAAAACACTCATACCTCCCTGTTTAGCACTTTACAATTGCTAAAGCCGATTGATATAAAAAAACATTTAGATGAATATGTGATTGGACAAGATGACGCTAAAAAAGTGCTGTCTGTCGCTGTTTACAATCATTACAAACGTTTGATTAAAAATCAATCCAAAACCACGCCAACTGATGAAGTGGAAATTGATAAGTCAAATGTAATAATGGTAGGCGAAACGGGAACTGGTAAAACATTGTTGGCACGCACCATTGCGAAAGTACTTAACGTCCCATTTTGTATCGCTGATGCGACGGTGCTTACCGAAGCAGGTTATGTGGGAGAGGATGTAGAAAGCATTTTATCCCGTCTTTTGCAAGCCGCCGATTTTGATGTGACTGCTGCTGAAAGAGGAATTGTATTTATTGATGAGATTGATAAAATAGCGCGTAAAAGTGATAATCCTTCTATCACTCGTGATGTTTCAGGGGAAGGTGTTCAGCAAGGTTTACTGAAACTGCTGGAAGGTTCTACTGTAGGTGTGCCACCACAAGGCGGACGTAAACATCCTGAACAAAAAATGATTCAGGTAAATACAAAAAATATTTTATTTATTTGTGGAGGCGCTTTTGACGGTATCAACCGGCATATCGGGAAACGACTGCAAACACAAGCAATTGGGTATAATGTTACCAAAGATAAAGTAAACATTGATACCGATAATTTATTGCAATATGTTTCACCACAGGATTTAAAAAGTTTCGGTTTGATACCCGAATTAATTGGTCGTTTGCCGGTATTAACCTATTTGAATCCCCTGGATGCTGAAACGCTTCGCAGAATTTTGAGTGAGCCTAAAAATGCGTTGATAAAACAATACCTCTATTTATTTGAAATGGATGGGGTAAAAATTTCATTTGAAAAAGGAGTGTTGGATTTTATTGTAGAAAAAGCGATGGAATTTAAGTTAGGTGCGAGGGGTTTGCGTTCCATCTGCGAAGCTATTATGATGGATTTAATGTTTGACACCCCTTCAGATGCAAGTATAAAAGAGGTAAGCCTGACGCTTCGTTATGCAAAAGAAAAACTCAAAAAATCAACATTGAATAAATTGAAAGTAGCGTAAAAAAGAAATTCTCATCCCACCATTATTTAATTAAAATTT
>JAVHPE010000089.1:0-3887 GCA_036170475.1 Bacteroidia bacterium
CTTATTATTTAGCTCCAGAGGAGCGTAATATTTCGCCCCGATGGGGCTTAAAGATACTTTGGTGTTCATTTTCTACCAAGATTATGCCCCGATGGGGCAATGCGTAACATGAGTTGAAAATTGATAATTGATAATTCGCCAGGCAGATCATAAACACTCAAACACTTGAGCAGACAAACAAAGATTCGTAATTCCTAGTATTATGAAAAAGCTATTAATCATTGATGATGAAAAAAGTATTCGTAAGGCATTACGAGAAATTTTAGAATATGAAAAATATCAGGTAGATGAAGCCTCTGATGGTTCTGAAGGAGTAGCAATGATTCAAAAAGACAAATATGATATCATTCTTTGTGATATTAAGATGCCGAAAATGGATGGAATTGAAGTGCTGGACAAAATTATGCAACTCTCTTCGGATACGCCTGTGATAATGATTTCGGGGCACGGCACTATTGAAACAGCTGTGGAAGCGGTAAAAAAAGGAGCATTTGATTTCATCGCGAAACCTTTGGATTTGAATCGTTTGCTGGTAACACTCAGAAACGCGATGGATAAATCATCGTTGGTCACTGAAACAAAAGTTTTGAAAAAGAAAGTGAGCAAGACTTTTGACATGATTGGCGAATCAAAAGCGATTGTTCAAATACAGGAGATGATTGAACGTGTAGCACCAACGGATGCACGTGTGTTGATAACAGGAGGTAATGGCAGCGGAAAAGAATTGGTGGCTCGCTGGCTTCACGAAAAAAGTAACAGAGCGAATGCCGCATTAATAGAAGTTAATTGCGCCGCTATTCCAAGCGAATTAATTGAAAGTGAATTGTTCGGACATGAGAAAGGTGCTTTCACATCCGCGATAAATCAGCGAAAAGGAAAGTTTGAACAAGCTGATGGTGGAACAATCTTTTTAGATGAAATTGGGGATATGAGCCTTGCCGCCCAAGCTAAGGTTTTGCGTGCTTTGCAGGAAAATAAAATTATGCGCGTAGGTGGTGAAAAAGAAATTAAAGTCAATGTTCGTGTGGTGGCAGCTACCAACAAAGATTTACAAAAAGAAATTGCTAACGGAAATTTTCGTGAAGATTTATATCATCGCCTGAGCGTTATTCTTATTCATGTTCCTTCTTTGAACGACCGTAAAGATGATATTCCATTGTTAGCTGAACATTTTTTAAAATTGATCAGTGAGGATCATGGAATGCCGCCTAAAACATTTACCAAAGAGGCAATTAAGGAACTTCAAAAAATAACCTGGACAGGTAATATCCGTGAATTCAGAAATGTGGTGGAGCGATTAATTATTTTATGTGATAAAATAATTACTGATAAAGATGTGATTGCTTATGCAAGACCTTTGAAAGGGTAGATTTTGCAGATTGAACTTCAGTCCAACTCCTAAAAAATAAAAAACCCTCTCCGATTTTCCATCGAAGAGGGTTTTTCTCAAAATAATCCAATCCTTTATTCAATCACTAACTTTTTGGTAATTTCTTTTCCTTGAATAGTTGATTTTACAAAATAAATTCCGGGCTTATAATTTGCAAGATTTATTGTTAATGAATTGCTGCCATAAGGTAATTCATTTTCAAAATTCTTCAACTCCTGCCCTACCACATTGAATATTTTCACATTTACTTTAGCAGCATTTCCTAAATTAAAAAGCAGGTTCACTGAATTAGTTGCAGGATTTGGGTATAGAACAACATTAGTTGAATTTCCTTTGTTTTCTTTTATACCAACATTACTATAAATTGTTGTATCATAAAGAAGACTATCACAAGTGTTAGGCAAAAATGCATCAAAATCTGTTACGGGAAGTTCTACATAAACGATTTCAGATTCATATCCACTTTGCGGATCAGTAGAACCCGGAGGGCTGCCGGCTAAACCATTTCCCGGGCTAATATCTTTTTGATATATTAAATGTATTTTATCATCAATATGCCTTGTAATAGCCCCATATACACCTTCGGTGAAATCCTGGTGATTTGTTCCTTCCGGATCAGTCACATTAATGGGTCCGCACCAGGTAAGTCCGCCATCGCTGGATCTTTTCAAATAAGTATGACGATAGCTTTTTCCAACTCCCGGATCACCGCCTTCTGCAATCCCTTCATAAATACTTCCATACGAAAGATAAATATTGCCAAAATCATCAATACCTGCACTGGGCATGGATGATAATGATATCTGGTAAGTTCCCCATTCAGTTACATTCAATTGTCCATCACCGTTAATATCAATAGCTGAGGCACAAGTGCCCGGAAAGGTCATACTTTCATTCCAATAATTCAAGCCATCAGTCCCGGGGAAATAAGACAGCCCTGCTTCACCGGGCTCTTCAACTACTTTCATTCTGCCGTACCATACATGGGCTTTACCTTGATTGTCAAGCAAAACAGCAACAGACGCATCGTTGGTTTCAATGGTGTCACCCACTCCATCATTATTAATGTCAGTATTCATACTGGTTGCATCGTACATTGCAAATGGAAAGTGTTTTACAATTGTTCGGGTCCAGGTATCACCATTATCAACCGACTTAATCAAAACGACATCAACATCAAAGCCACCTGCAACAATAGCGATTGTATCTCCTTTAGCATCTATTGCATAAGAATCGCCACCAAAGCCTAAATAATGTGAGGAATCAATTTCAGGAATAACAGTATGGTATTTATCCCAGGTAATGCCTCCGTCAAGTGAGCGTGAATAGGCAATTGCTCCATCCTGTCCGTGATAAGGAGGATTAGATGCCGCTCCTGAAGTTTGTGAAATCACGTGAATTGTTTTTCCATTAGCACCACCCACTACCATACGTGGCCAAACATCAGGGTAACCAAGAGTAGTGTCTTTCCAAACACCGATTCCTTTTACGGGGCGTGATAAAACGTGTATGTTTCCGGTACCTGTTGTTGCTTCGTGTGATACAACAACTTCCCCTCCGGTTTCTGTAACAGCAATATTGGGCCAACCGCAGCGAACACTTTCCAAGCGGGTTAAAGGTAAAGAATCCCATGTTGTTCCATTAAAATAGTTATAGCCTGTACCTCTGTTTGGTGAGGATGGCGCATCACCATCATGTGACATAGTCCATGTTGCAGAAATAGTACCATCTGGATTTAATACAATACGATTACAAACAGAAGCATTGGATTGCATATCATATATGGATTTTCCGATAACAGTAGAGGTTGTCGAACGGGAAGAAACGCTATTTTGGCGTTTTAAATTTGCGGCATTAACTTTACCTTGAAAAGAAGGTGCTCCCGAATCAAGCATCTGTTTTTTATAAGGAACAGCTTTGTTTGCGATAGAGGGTTTAAGTTTGGGCACGGTACTATGGGTATTGGTGGATGAGTTTTGTGCAAAACCAATGCCTCCAATACTAATTGCCAGCCCAATAAGTAAATGTTTTTTCATTTGTGTAATTATTTAGATGTTAGATATACGATACATATTTTTTTAATGTCTTGCAAATATATAAAAAAATCTGATTATTGAATAACCATTTTTTTAGTAACTGAGTGGTTACCGGCCTTTACAGTATATAAATAGATGCCTGCACTTAATTTAGAAGCATCAATAACAAAGTTGTGAATACCTGAAGTTGTATTACCGGATGTCACAAGCATTATTTGCTGTCCTACCAAATTTGAAACAGAAATATTCAAATCTGAAGCATGATTCAAACTTATTGAAATAGTTGTTTCTTTGCCGGAAGGGTTTGGATAGTTCTGGCTAACAGAAAATAATTCGTTCCTTGATGTTAAGTTTTTAATGCCGACTACTCCAGCCAAAATATCTGCTTTACTCACTTTCAAATAATTTATATTACCTTAAATCCGCAAGGGTTGTTGAAAAGAAATAGGAAAAGTCAGTAA
>JAVHPE010000090.1:0-3884 GCA_036170475.1 Bacteroidia bacterium
ATATCCAATAGTACCTGCTGACGATCTTCGGATTCATAGAAATTAATAGTCGCTATTCCATGATCATTTTTTATTTTCCTGTAAAAAGGGTCAAGAAAAATTACTTTATCAATTCCATAGAATGGTGCGTCCGCATTTTTTTTCCTTGATCGTTTTTTTGATTTTTTTACATATTCATAGGTCGAAACAGGTTTTTGAGTTTGACCTTTCGCCATTTTAGAAAAACGACTTACAAATTCTTCATCTTTTAATAAGCCAACAAAAGCATATTTTGTAAAATTATCCCCTGTTTCAACTTCCGCTTTTTGCTGTTGCTTTTTAATTTTTGAATATTTACTCTCTTCAACATCCGTAGAATCAATTTTCACAACTTTTAGTGTATCCAGATTTTTTAGTTCCGCTTTCGATTTTTTTGAGAAATCATTTAAAAACAAACTATTTGAATTTATCAACACCGAAAACAAACTATCGGTTAAGTCAGATAAGGTTTTATCATCAGGATATTGTTTATGAGCTTTAAAAGTATATGATAACGCTATTGTATTTAATTCTTTGGGTTCCATATTCTCTAACATATAATACACACGCTGTGACGCACCTTCAATTTTTGTATAATCAGGAATCGAATATCTCTCTGAAGACATAGCACTATTATCAGAAATTGATACCGATCGATTGTGAGCCGAAGATTTATTCACAAGCACATTGTATAATCCTTGTGCAATTATTTTTTTAAGAAATAAATTATCCGGATATTTTGCTAACAAAATATAAGCCGCATAAATGGCATTCATATAATCCCGTTCAACCAAATATAACCGGCAAAGTTCAAAACGTGAGATTTCTCGTACGTTTTTAAAATCCTCTTCGGATACTAAATATTTTTTACGACTCGGTTCATCACTAACTATAAATTCGGATTCAATCGCACCGCGTCTTTTACGTATGTTGGGATGGCTGCTTTTTGAATCGTCATAATCGTCATTTGATTTAATTTCAGAATTTTTTTTCAGAAACAGGGTGTCCGGCAAAACTAAATATGTGTCTTCAAAAAAAGATTTTTTAAAATCAAGTAACTCAAAAGGCAGGTAGGAATATTGTAAAACATCGAAAGCTCCACTTAAAGCCCTGATACTATAGTTTGTTTTTTTTATCAAATTTAAACCTTCAATATCCGCATCACTTTCCTGTTCTTTTGAAAAACGATATTTTGCCAAGCTGCGTTCATCATATGATCCTCGTTCATAGTTACTGGTGCCGTTTTCAAGTTTTACATTCTCAATATATTCCGATACTGAATGTTTTTTTACTACATGATCGATTTCATGTGCAAGAACAAATGCAAGTTGTGCTTCATTCTCAAATTGCGCAAGCAAACCAACATTTATAAAAATGAAGCCTTTGTCAAAAGCGAATGCATTTACTTCCGATGATTTAGTTACATAAATATGTATTTGTTGACGAAGAGCCGGATCGTTTTTCAGTAATTCATCAGCAACTTTGTTTACATAATTTGTGAGAGGGTCATTAATTAATATATTGCCACTCAATAACAAATCTTTCAAAAAATAATTATTTGCCATGATGAATTGCTGCTTTACAACAATATCTTGCCCAAAACCAATAGTTTTAATATCTTCGGTTGACATTAATCTGGCAGTTTTTAAAAACTCATCAGGCAAAGAACCACTTGATTTTATTGGAGTATAATCTTTTGCAAATTGCTGGGCATTGATATTTCCTACAATCGTAGAAACTAAAATAAATAATTGAATTTTATGTTTTGTTCGTTTGAAAAGTTTAAACATAATAACTGTTTTTTTGTAACTACTATACAAATTTTCTTTACGAATTCTTAAATCGCTTGTTAGACCTCTCCCCCAGCCCCTCTCCTTGAAAAAGGAGAGGGGAGGCTGTGTGTATAGCAATTATATTTTATTTAATTATTCTTACCATAACCCCCTCCCCTTTTTCAAGGGGAGGGGGTTATGGGGAGAGGTTTTTAAAAAGGTTGAATAATTTCAAAATTTGTATTTTAGTTTACTGTTTTTTTACAAAGGTTAATAGGGTAAAAGGATTCGGCAGGCAAAAACTTAAAGGAGCCCAGCGGGGGAAATATTAACTTTTTTCCTTCAAATGGCATAAATCCTTATCACAACTAGCTTTTGTGTTTGGTATTTCTTCCAAAGGCTAATGGTAGTCATAAAAGAAAGAAGTTATTTGGCGAATGTAATTTTACCGAACCTATCTCTTCCCCTGTCTTCAGTATAAATATAAATCTCATTGTTTTTTCCTTTCACAAATATTTCAGTATCAGAAGGAGGAATGAATTGAATGTTGCGTTCCTGAATAGGTGCAAAACAATAATCCTCATTATTGAAAATTAATTTATGCGTTAAAGAACCGTTCGATAAAGAAACAGAAGTATATGTAAAATTACTTCCATGAATCCCACTCATACTTTTAAGGTCTTTAGGCTCAAAATCTGGTTCTGCATAAATTTTGATATTTTTCTCGTGTTCATTGTTTAGGATGTACAAATTATTTTCAGTTGGAATTGCAATATATTGCTTAAAAACATGGGGATAATTTAATCTCATATTATTTCTTAAAGGCGTATTTTTAATCCACTCGAACGTCCCTTTTGAATTTAACTTTGCAATGATCACATCCATGTATTCATATTCCCAGTAGGTAGAAGAAGAGTGTGATTGACTGTTGTACGTTGTTACTTGCTCTTCACGATATTGTTCACCAACATAATAAACATCCTTTCCGATTGGAAAAATATAATCCAGTTTATACCTGAAGTAACGTGATTGTTTTGCACTCGATTCCAAAGCTGTCAGAATTTTATCATCAAACATTTTAACAGTATTGGAAACAATAGCCCCAGTTGAGATGTTAATCGTGAAACTAAAAACTCCAACTTTTACAAGATCTCTTCCTTTTCTTTCAATCACATCTTTTAAAAAACCACCAACAACCAGCTCATTATTCGGTGTTTTCGAAAACTGAACATCTTTGACTAAATAATCATCATCAAATTTTAATTCGGTTATTTTAGGTTCCTGGGATTTTGCTTCAATTATAGAAACGTTTGCTTTGTATCGTTTTATTTTATCTGTTGAATTTTTCGCGTAATAGGAAGAAGCGAAGTAAATATTATCATCATCATCAAGTGAAATACCTATAAATCCTACATCATCTCCATAACCTAAACCACCCCAAAAACTATATGTAAAAGAAGTGCCTGAACTTTTAAGTTTAGAGTCAATTCGTTTTGACCATATTTTTTTCATGCTTGTAGCATCGATTAGAATAAAATCTGTTTTATAACTGTCTTCCTTATTTTCTTTATGAGAAACTTTTATTAAAAATTTGGTTTTACCCGGGTTGGGATATATGTCAAAATCCACAAATTCATAATGATCTGAATTTACAATCACAATTTCTTCTTTATCCTTAGAAGCCAGACCTGATGCCGAGACAGATTGATAATATAAAGTCATTTTATTTGATTCTTTATTATAATTTCTCACAAATATGTATACTTTGCTTGCGGCATATTCAACATCTTCAATTTTAGTTAATCTATCTTCCTCCGCTTCAATTTCTTTTGAAAACAATGGTTTTAGAGTCGCTTTATCATATTTTTCAACGAAATAGGAAGTCCCTCTTCCTTTGCTTCTAATCCGATAACAATAAAAACTATTATCATCTCCGCCAAGCAAACGATTCATTTTGCTATCACGGTCGTTCTCTAAATTAGGACCATTAACAAATTCTACTTGGGCATTTGCAACTACTGATGTAGATAGCATCACAATAAATAAAAAAAGCTTTTTCATATTCAAATTATTTTTATGTGAAATTTAATAATA
>JAVHPE010000091.1:0-3870 GCA_036170475.1 Bacteroidia bacterium
AAAAAAGTGAAATTGATATTTTTTGTTTTGTTCAAGTTATTTTGAAAACTTTCCTCAGATAGTGTGAACCGAAAATAATCTATTATTAAAGCAAAACTATTTAAAAAAAAGATAATTGCTGATTTTTTTTTGAAAATTATATATTTTGAGTCCGGATGTATCGGATTATTGATAACCGTTATGAATTAGCCTATTCAGCAACAACAAAAATAAAAAAATTCGATTAACAATAATAACAACAAATCATAAGCAACTGATTTATAGTCAATTAAAAAATAGTCGGCTTTCATAGCTCTTAATTGTGTTTTTATACCAAATTAAAATCAGATTCATCTAAATTGTATCTAATTGTTTCATTATTAAGGATTTATTTGCGTACCTTTGTATTCAACCAAAATAGAAAATCATGTTTGAAATTTTAAAAAGTTTTGAGACAAAGTATGGTTACCTTAAAAAAAAGGGGTTAACTATTGAAGGATTAGCTATGGTAGATGTGAAAAAGAAAAAACATGTTATTAAAATCAGCAGACCATTGATTTTTGATAATAGGTTAATTCCAAAACGTTTTGAAGGGTTGGATGTAAAAACTAATATTAAACTTGGGGTTGAAATGCCAAAAGAGTTTAATGTGGATCGTTCCCTGCCCGACTGGCATAAAACCCAATATATATGGGCACCGGAACGTTTTATGAAATATGTTGAACGTTGTGGCAAAGAAATCAAAGTGGAGTTAGACAGTCCTATGATGACAAAAGTGGAAATGTTAGATGCTTTGTGTTTTGGTAACTACGAGGAACATAAACAAAAAAGCCAGCAATTGATTAAAGAAGGCAAATTGCCGGCTTATTGTGCGAACTAATTTAATAATTAATATAAGGGTTAAGCTATTTTTTAGTTTATTAGGGCACTCTGAGTAATCAGGGTGCTTTTTTATTATATTCGCAATTGAAAAATTAGAGATTTGAAGATTTGGAAAATTATGTAACTCTCGGACTCTTTATTTTTCCATCGCTCTAAACTAA
The DNA here is from genome assembly GCA_036170475.1 of Bacteroidia bacterium. GTDB lineage: Bacteria > Bacteroidota > Bacteroidia > 2-12-FULL-35-15 > 2-12-FULL-35-15 > 2-12-FULL-35-15. Next base: position 1,023 of record JAVHPE010000091.1, read on the forward strand.
ATTATACCAACTTTCAAACTTCTAATTGTAAAAATGGACAAATCATACGTAAAATCAAATACTGCAAATGGTATTGCAACAATTACTTTCTTTCATCCTAAAAGTAACTCATTACCTGGTATTTTATTGAGCCAATTGGCTGAAGAAATAACGAAAGCGGGGAATGATAGTAATATAAAAGTAATTATTTTAAAAAGTGCCGGAGATAGCGCCTTTTGTGCTGGCGCATCATTTGATGAATTGCTCGCTATTAAAGATTTAGAAACCGGAAAAAAATTCTTTTCAGGATTTGCAACAGTTATTAATGCCATCAGAAAGTCGCCTAAATTTGTAATTGCCCGTGTGCAAGGTAAGGCTGTTGGCGGTGGTGTTGGTATTGCATGTGCCGCTGATTATACCTTAGCTATTGACGTAGCAGTAATAAAACTAAGTGAATTATCTATTGGCATTGGTCCCTTTGTAGTTGGTCCGGCTATTGAACGCAAAATGGGAATGGCTGCTTTTACAACTTTAACTATTAACGCTACCAAATGGCAAAGTGCTGAATGGGCTAAAGAAAAAGGTCTTTATGGTGATATTTATAAAACAATTGAAGAATTGGATAATGCTGTATCAGCATTAGCAGATAACCTTTCTAAATCAAATCCGGAAGCAATGGGAATGCTTAAAAAAGTATTCTGGAAAGGAACTGAAAATTGGGATACTCTTTTAATCGAACGAGCTGAAATGAGTGGAAAATTAGTCCTTTCGGAATTTACAATAAATGCAATTAATAAATTTAAAACGAAAACAGTAAAGTAATAAACATCTACGAACTACGAATGGCATAAATATTATTTCGATATTTCCATCTTCACTTTTTTGTTTTTAATCTTTTCGTTTTTAATTAATTGAATCAGCGATTCAATTTTTTTACTGTTTACTGCTGCATAAGAGGTATAATCCAGCACTTCAATCAAGCCCAACTCTTCTTTTTTTAAATTCCCTTTTTGTAGCAATAACCCTACAATGTCAATTTTATTTATTTTATCTTTTTTTCCCGAAGCAATGTAAAGTGTGATCCATTCCGACTTTTCCGGCATCACATTTACTGTTGGTAATTCTTCAACAGAAGGCGATTCTTTTATAAATACAGGTACATGTTCCGTTTCAGACAAAAGCAAATAGGACGTTCCTTTTGCATTCATCCTGGCTGTACGTCCATTCCTATGAATGAAAATATCTTCGGTATGCGGTAATTGATAATGAATCACATTTTCAATTTCCGGAATATCCAACCCGCGTGAAGCCAAATCAGTAGTGATTAATATTTTATGACTTCCATTTCTGAATTTTATTAAAGCTCGTTCTCTGTCTTCCTGCTCCATACCTCCATGAAAAATTCCATGTGCCAAACCTTTATCCCACAGTAAACCACTAATACGTTCAACCGCCTCTCTGTGATTACAAAAAATTAATGAGGCTTTATTACCCAGCTTACAAATCAATGCAAACAAGGCATCCAACTTGTCCTTCCCCTCCGCTTTAACAATTTTTAATTTTAATCCCTCCGATTTAGTCGGTGTTGTGCTCAGATAATTTAGTTCGATCGGGTCTGTTACTCCGGTAAAAAAAGGTATTTCCTTCATCCGTGTAGCGGATGTTAAAATTCGTTTATTTAATTTTTTCAGTTGCTGGATAATGAATGACATTTCTTCCTGAAAACCAAATTCAAGTGATTTATCAAATTCATCTAATACCAATGTATTCACAGTATTAGTATCAAAACTGTTACGCCTGATATGAAACGTGATTCTTCCTGGAGTACCCACAAGTACTGATGGTGGATGCTCAAAATTATTTTTTTCCGTTTTTGTTGAATGTCCTCCATAGCAGCAATTCACTTTAAAGCCTGTATTCATGGATTTAAAAACAGTTTCTATTTGCAAAGCCAACTCACGCGAAGGAACTAAAATCATGAGTTGAACTCCCGTTATTTTCGCATCAAGCTGAATAAGAACCGGCAATAAAAAAGCCAGCGTTTTCCCTGAACCCGTTGGAGAGAGAAGGATAATGTCATTTGTATTTTTACCAGCTTCTATCGAAGCTATCTGCATTTCATTAAGTGAAGCAATTTTTAAATGCTCCAATATTTTTTTAATCATTATTAAAGTTTATATATGTTAAGAAACAATTCTATTTTTTTGCCAAAACTTTCAACCATTCCTCGGATTCTTCATCAAAGCTATTCTATCCCTTCCATAATCATCACTATTTCAAGTAGCCTTTAGCCCAATGTCGTTTAGTTAAGAAGCCATCGCACATATTTCGACAGGCTGCCAATGACACACTATGCAGCTAATTGTTTTTCAATTACTTACAATATTACTTTTTTATGAAACATAACTTTTTTACTCATTGGGCATTTTACTTTCTTTTGCTTCTCCCCTTCGACAAAAGCTCAGGGAAGGCTCCAGAAAGTAACAAAGAAAAAGAGACCACCCTTCGACAAATGCTCAGTATAAACTCCAACCAACTCCAATTTTTTCTTTCACACAAAACCAGCCAAAACTTGGCTTGAAAAAATTGCAGTTCGTCCCGCATTATGCGGGAGACATCAGCCGCACCCCACTGAATTCAGAGCGGCGCATTGGCCAGAAAAGGTAGCGGGAGCCTGCCAGCTTGTGCGGTAGCCGATGACCTTTTCTTGAAAGCCTTACACCTGCTGGCTCAAATGTATACTATACATTTGCCCTGTTTCTTTTTGTTCAAGCAAAAAGAAAAAATGCTAATTGTTTGCTGTAATTTTAAAAATTTTTGTGTCATTTTCAAAGAGCTTTAAATTTTTTTAATTGTTTACTCAATATGA
>JAVHPE010000092.1:0-3845 GCA_036170475.1 Bacteroidia bacterium
TACTATTTGTTAGTAACTCCCTTTAATTGTAACTTTATTTCGGACGCTAATGATTGCAATCATAAAAGTGAAAAACGCAATATCTTTTAAAAGAATTTCCTTATTTGGATCTATTACCTCTGCTAAGCGGTAATATGAAATGAAGTCATTAAAAAATCTTTTGATTTGCCTTGGGGTTTCTGCCTTATATGCAAGCGTCAATATTTGACTGATTTTTAATTCATCTTGTTTATTCAACCAAAGTCTGCGAGTTCAATACATTTTTCAATGAACGTAATTTTATCATCTCCTTCAATTATCGGTATTCTGATGTATGCTTGGAATATTTTATCCAAATAATCATCTTCCGTACCAGTTGTTTTTCTTAAATGTTTTTTGATCCGTAAATCATCACATGGAATTAAATAAAAACAATTCTTTTGATCTAAAAAAGTTTTTAAGCCAGTTAAAATTTGAATTGTGACATTGGATTCACACCTATCGATATTATCAAAAACAATTACTATTTTCTTGGATCCATTGCTTGATATGTTTTCAATTACTTGTTTAAATATATCTTCGAATTGATCTTGTGCAAAGGTTGGGGGAGAAGTAATAATAACATTGTTATTGGTTTTTGGGAGCATTTCCTTAAATAAATCCTTGAAAGATTCTTTAATTAATTCAAGAGCTGACAATCCCAAAACACTAAATGCAAGATATCTAAAAATTGGTTTTAAATACTTATCATTTAAAAAAGGCATTAAAGCTTCTATATTGCTGCGGTAATAAAACGCATAAGAAAAAAGTATTCCTGTGAAAATTAAAAAGTAGAATAATTTACCTCTTGTAAAAATATATTTTAGTGTTGACCAAATAACACTTAATGGGGTTAGAAGCAGGAAACTTCCAACTTTCCCAAAATTTGATTTATTATTCCATTTATGGCAAAGTTTAGAAATCCAATCCTCAGCAATATCTAATTTTGGAGTTGCTACTTGAGTGCTTTTGTATAATATTGCATGTAAAAAATAAAAATGTGCTACCAAAAGCGTTGGCATATATTTTCAATTTGTCCGCCAAACCTAAAACAAAATTCTTAACACAACAGTCGAAACACGCTACAGTCCATATACACAGCGGACTTAATGCAAAGTCCTGAAAACACAATAGTCCAAATACGCTACGGTCGTGATATACAGCGAAGTCAAAGTTTATCCGTTTTTATTGGTAACAATGTAAAAAGTTGTCAATAGTTCCGTGTTCCTTTAATAACGCACTTGTCCCAATTTGTGAATATTCATTAAATCCTCTAACACTTGCTTTAGGACTAAATAAAGCGTAGTCTATAAGAACTCTAAAGTCCATATTTAATACGCCACAATTTTCAAGAAAAAGCAAATTTTCCCAATATTCTATTTGATTAGTCCGCTCGTTATGGTCGTAACCCCAGATTTCTTTTGATAAATTTTGATTATTATCTTTGAAGCATATAGTTGCTCTACCAACTATAAAACCCTTATGATAAAACAATACAACATCATTTATTGATGCTTTTTTATAAGGTGTCAATTTCGTGTTTTTTACACCCCACATTCTGACAGTATGATTTTGTTTCAGAAGTTTTTGGTATTGATTTGAATTTTGATATTTTAAAAATGCTATTTTTTCGATACCCGCCACAACTGTTCTCTGATAGTTTTGGAATAGCCCAGAACTTGAAACTGGCGCTAAAAATATTTTAGGATTATTATTACTCATTTGTTAAATATTTTACTTGATATATTTTTCAAATGGTTTAGCGTATTTTTCAATCATATATCCGGAACGTCTATAAACTTGTGCGACAAAATGTTTTAAATATGCTTTTGTCCACCCTTCAATAGAGCCTTTGAACTCTTGGTCTAAATTACAAACGTGAAATTGTATCTGCATTGCTGTAGCCCAATTTATATATAAATTTTCCGGGATTGATTTAAAAAGACTTACAAAATGTGCGTCTCTACAAATTAACTTTTCCTTTTCTAATTCCCAATCAACCTCGAAATAATTTATTGAAAGATTGTCAAACTCCTTATTATCAATCATAATTGCACACATCTGTGCTAATTTAAAAGAAGATATTATGTTAGGTGCTTGCGCAGTTTTAGATAAATTTCTTGTTTTTATATCTATTATTTCAAAGAAACCATCTTTTACAACTAAAATATCTGCTGTATCATCTTGCTTTTCATCAAAAGGGTTTTCTAATGTCCAATTTTTTGTAGCTTCTTTACCTCTACTTAATAAAAAAAGTACACTTGGTGAGTCAAATAATTCCTGTCTTGCTTGGTTACCTATTATTTCTGGATTTTTACTGTACAAATCGTTCAAATATTCGTATTGGCGAAAAGTGTTTTTAGGTAACTGCTTTTTTATTTCGTTATAGACATGTTTGTCAAACGGTTCGCCTGCAGCGTGTCCTGACAATGTTCCTGAAAGAGGTTTGGGTACAGAAGTACCTTTAACTTTCTTTATTAATTCTTTATAATTTACTTTCATTATTAGATGTTAAAAAGCTGGTTAAATAATTGATTGATTTCGGTTAAGTCTTTTTCTTGTTTGTTTTCAAGAAATTGTTTTGTTTTCAAGGTAATGTTTTTGTGTAATTCTACCTCTTCTGAATTTGTCCAGTCAATTACTCTGTATGGAATACTTGCAATAGGCTTTTCAGAAAATTCAACAATATTTCCTTTAACAATTCCATTACATTTTAGCCAATCGAATATTATAGGGTTATTAAGGTATGCTAATATATACTCAATACTTTCCTTTGTAGCTGTTTTTCTAAATACTGCCGTAACATCCTGTGTTGGAAAGATACCTTTGTCCACAAGTGCAAATCGAAAATAATTTTTATTGGAAATTCGTTCTTTGCAAGGAACGAATATTCTTTTTTCAGACTTACTGAAAAGATTAAAATTTCTCAAAAAGACCCATTCCCAATAGTTTATTTTTCGGCTATATTGGTATCTTTTACCTAAATCTTCTTTATGCTTTTGAAAATGATTATAAAAATTGGGGTACTTTTCTAAAAACTCAGCTTCTTCTAAACCTTCCTTTATATAAATATATTTTGTAATGCTTTCAGCAAAAAAAGGTTTTAAGTCTTTCGCTTTAACAACATCTATTGTTGCTCTTTTCTCTTGTTCATTTAATGAATGTCCGTTTACTTGAAATGCTTTATCCAAACCACTTACCAAACCGTTACCTATATCACAAAAATCTCCAATAGTATGAAACGCTAAACGTTTTTCATTAAAAAGATTTAATAATGAATTCTGATTTTTCTTTAGGCAATTATTTTCTAAAACACTTAGTTCTTCTCTAACTTCGTCTGACTGTAAAAGCCACCTTTCATTGTGTTTAAATTGTGATACTTTTAAATATTCGGTATCTTTAAAACTTTCTTGAAGTTTAAGTTTATTAAGTGTTTCAACTGTTAATTTTTGATTTGCATAAAACTTAGCAACCTTTATTTTGTTTTTTGTTTGTTTGCCTTTTACAAACTTGAAAATCACAATAGAAACAGTTACTTTTTCAAAAATAGGAGTTTCATTAAAATGATATATTTCTTCAAAATAACCATTTGAAACCATATAGTTTCGTAATGAAATAGAATGTGTTGTATTCATCCAATATTCAGGACAAATGAAAATCAGTTGTCCATTTTCATTAAGCAATTCAATAGATTTTAAAATGAAAATGTATAAATAGTCGCAAAGACTATTAAAATACTTGCTCCAAATTAAATTATTTGAAAGTTCTTGTTTTACCTTAAATCCGCAAGTTCCAAATTTGTAATTTGAAAATTTATTTTGTAGAGT
>JAVHPE010000093.1:0-17685 GCA_036170475.1 Bacteroidia bacterium
GTTTTTTCAAATTTCTTTTTGAATTTTTTAAGTGCTTTTTCAATTGCTTCGCCTTCTTTAATTGGTACTATCAGCATTTTTAGGTTTTTAGATTTGTTGAACTTTTGAATTACAAGTTATAAATAGGGTTGCAAATGTAAGGCTTTCTTCCTTATTTGCAAAATTTATTTCATTATCTCCCTTGCAATAACAATTTTTTGGATTTCGGAAGTCCCTTCTCCAATGGTGCAAAGTTTAGCATCACGATAAAACTTTTCCGCCGGGAAATCCTTTGTATAACCGTATCCACCAAATATTTGTACAGCTTCCGTAGCGGTTCTAACAGCAACTTCAGAAGCATAATATTTAGCAAAAGCGCCTTCTTTGGTCATTTTTAATCCTTTATTTTTTTTATCCGCCGCTGAGAATATCAATAATTCGGCAGCCTCTATTTCGGTAGCCATAGTAGCTAATTTAAAAGCAATCCCTTGAAAATGCGAAATAGGTTTTCCAAATTGTTCACGTTCTTTGGAATATTTGATGGATGCTTCCAAAGCTCCTTTTGCAATACCTAAAGCTAGCGATGCAATGGAAATGCGCCCACCGTCCAGTATTTTCATTGCCTGCTGAAAGCCTTCGCCTTCTTTCCCCAACATTTGATCTTTATGAACACGGCAATTATCGAAAATTAATTCCGCAGTTTCTGAAGCCCGCATTCCTAATTTATTTTCTTTTCTGCCTGATTTAAAACCGGGTATTCCTTTTTCGATGATGAAAGCTGTCATTGCTTTACTATCACCTTTTTTCCCGGTGCGCACAATCACTACTGCAACCTTTCCGCTTATTGCGTGAGTAATAAAATTTTTCGAGCCATTTATTATATAATAATCGCCATCTTTTACAGCGTTTGAAGCCATGCCTCCTGAATCGGAACCGGTACCTGTTTCTGTTAAGCCCCAGGCTCCAATCCATTCGCCAGTAGCTAATTTAGGAAGATATTTTTTCTTTTGTTCTTCGTTGCCAAACGCCAAAATATGACCGGTACATAAGGAGTTATGTGCCGCCACAGATAAACCGATGGAACCACAAATTTTACTTAGTTCCACCACCGCTGTCACATATTCAGTATATGAAAAACCGGAACCTCCATATTCTGTAGGCACAACAACTCCCATGAGTCCCAGCTCACCCAGTTTTTTAAATACATCTATAGGAAATTCCTGACTTTCATCCCATTCCATCATTTTTGGGCGGATGTGGTCATTACCAAATTTTTTAATCATATCAGCAATCATTTGCTGATTTTCGTTGATGCTAAAATCCATAATTATTTATTTTTATTTGAGTGCAAAAGTAAAAAAAATATTTTTAAGTTTTTTATCGTTCGATTTGAAATATAAATATGGAAAAAGAATTTTCCCTGATAGGGTTTGAATTTGATAATTAAAGCACTCAATATTATTAGTTAATTTAACCCTGTCAGGGGGTATTTTAATAATTTACCAGACTAATTATATTTGGAGAATACTGTGTTAATCGCTCTTTACCTTTCAGGAAATCTAATTCTACAATAAAAGCGAAGCCCGCAACTATTCCGTTTTGCATTTGAATTAATTTAGCGGCAGCCTCAGCTGTACCGCCTGTAGCAAGCAAATCATCATGTATCATCACATTCCATCCGGGTTGAATATCACCTACCTGCATTTCAACTTTAGCGCTGCCATACTCCAAATCATATTCATACGAAATAGTTTTATAAGGAAGTTTGCCAGCTTTACGGACTAAAATAAACGGTATATTTAATTTGTTTGCTAAGGCAAATCCGAATAAAAATCCCCGACTTTCAACGCCAACAATAGCATGAATGTTTTTATCTGCACAGTATTTAGAGAAAACATTCACTATCTCATCACATAATTGAGGATTATGTAAAATAGGAGTAATATCTTTAAAAAGAATTCCAGGTTTAGGAAAATCGGGCACATCACGGATACCAGTTTTTATTTTGTGTTGTAGCATATTATTATTTGGTTAGATTTTGTTAATTTCTTTAGTTCGTTCTATCTTAAAAAATTTAATTTTTTCATCATCCTATTGATTTTAATAGTCTAATTCATTTTATAAACCTCATCCTAAATCCTTCTCCTTAAAAAAGGAGAAGGACTTATTCCCTCTCCTTTTTTAAGGAGAGGGGCAGGGGGAGAGGTCTTTTTTTTATCTACTCCAATATCAAATAGGGTGCAATTTTACGGTATGTTTCGTCATCCACCAAATCTGTTTTTTTTATCTCCTCCAGGTTTTTATATTTTCCATGTTTATTACGATAGCTAAAGATTGCATTTGCTATGTTCCAATTGAGATATGGATGCTTTAATTCTTCCGCTGTACATGTATTTATATTTATTTTCTTAATTTTTGTGGCATCCACTCTGATAAATTTTTCAATTTCTTCAAATTTATCAAAATCAAATTTCCACATCTCCAATAATTGTGCTTTAGCAACAAAACCACCTAAAGAATTTCGATACTTAATAATGGTTTTTGCATAAAAAGGACCTATTCCTTTTATCTTGGTAAGTTGAGCAGAATCAGCAGTATTGAGTTCCACTATAATATTTGCGGAAGTCGGATTTTTGGTTTCGGATTTCATTGCTTCACAATTCGGAAAAACTTTTTTTTCAATTGGAATCTGAATATATGGCTCCAGCGATAGATATTGTTTTTCGGGGATACAATACATTTTTTTTACATCTTCTTTTCGTCGAAAATTTCCACCTTTGGCTTCATAATTTTTAATTGTTTGTATTTGTTTATCAGTCAAACCGAGACGTTGCCACTCATTATTGGCTAAATTATTAGGGTTAAAATTAAAATATTCAGGTTGTGTATTTTCGACACTTTCTGTATTTTCGGCAATTATTAACTGTTCCTGTTCCGCTTTCTGATACTTATATTTGTTTCCATTTGTTTGTTTTATAGAATCATTAATAAGTTGTGCTGATTCATTAAATTGTTCAATCTCTTTTTCAAATTTTGAAAAATCAACTTTTTCTGGTTTATTAAATTTATAGGAAACACTTAGATAAACAATCAAAAGTGTTATGATTGTGAGTAATACGAATAGTCCATTTCTTTCACGTTTATTAAATGTCAGGTAGTCGCGAATGAATTGTTTCATTTATCTACGAATAACGAATATATACGAATTTACGAAACAGAAAACACATCCGCCTGCCTTACACAAATCCCTCGCGCTCCCCCTTCTCTTGCCCACTTGCTCATGCACAAGGGGGACTTTGACTTTTAGGAATTTTTATGTTCAGACTTCTGTTGAGTAAGGTAATACACCGGGATTCCGAGCAATACAATCACTAAACCGAATCCTGTATTTTTAGTATCATAAATTAACAAGTCAATACAAATAGCGGCAGTAACAATAATGTACAGTGCAGGAATAATGGGATAGCCAAATGCTTTGTAAGGTCGTTCGGTATCCGGCTCTTTTTTGCGAAGAATAAAAACTCCGGCAATAGTTAAAATATAAAAAAGTAATGAAGCAAATGTTGCATACGTTAACAAGTCGTTATACTTACCTGACAAACATAATACACAAGCCCAGATACATTGAAACCATAATGCTTTTGCAGGAACCTGTTTTTTGTTTAATGTTTCAGCTTTCTTAAAAAACAAACCATCTTTTGCCATTGCGTAAAACAATCGTGAACCTCCCAGCACAATACCGTTATTACATCCAAAGGTGGAGACCATGATTAATGCAGCCATAATGTATACTCCTGGGTTTCCAAAAATAACAGAAGCTGCTGCCGCGCCAACTCTGTCATTGCTGGCAAACATAATACCTTGTCCCAATGCGTCAGCAGCCGTTGGACTTCCTTTCATTGGTAACAATGCCAGATAGGCTATGTTGGCTAAAATATAAATAATGGTTACAATAAAAGTTCCTAAAAATAAACTGCGAGGAATATTTTTTTTCGGGTCTTTAATTTCTCCGGCAATAAATGTTACATTGTTCCAGGCATCACTCGAGAACAATGAATTGATAATGGTTGCGCCCATTGCGCCCATTAGAGCAAAACCAGCTAATGGTGCAACAGATACAATGCCATCGGTAACCGTGGTTTTACTTGCGCTCCACATATCCTGAAAATTCCGAACGATGGTATCTCCTTTTAATCCTATCGCCAAACCTAATATTATCAAGGCAAATAAGGCAAATAATTTTGCAGATGTAAATACCAGTTGAATGGTTTTGCCACTTTGTATGCCACGACTATTAACAAAAGAAAGCAAGACAATACTTGCCATTGCAAGGATTTGTGCATAGGTTATTTGAAATGATTTATTAATTACTAATAATACATTATTTAGTTCCGGGAAAAATACAGATGTGTATTTTGCAAATGCTACAGCAACGGCTGCAATTAATCCGGTTTGTATAACAGTAAAGACAGTCCAGCCATACAGAAAAGAAATCATTCTACCATAAGCGCGTTGCAGATAAACGTATTGTCCTCCTGCATTGGGCATCATACCGGCAAGTTCACCATAACTTAATGCAGCAGAAACAGTAATTAGCCCGGTAATAATCCAAAGCACAAGCATCCAACCGGCAGAACCAACATCCCGAGACATGGTGGCTGTGACAATAAATATCCCTGAACCAATCATTGAACCAGCTACAATACTTGTAGCATCAATGAGTCCGAGCGAACGTTTTAGTTCTGTCATATTTACCTCTCCCTTTATCCCTCTCCAAAGGAGAGGGGCGTTGGTATTACTGTGTATAAAAAAAAATGAAATAACCCTGTCTTTTACTTTGCCGCACGAGCGGTATAAACTATTTATCCGGATTATTTAGTTTGCTGTTTTTGATACTGTACCCAAAGTAAATAATAAATCCGATTGCTAACCAAATAATTAATCGTAACCAGGTATCACCTGGTAAAGCGAACATCATTGCCATACATGATAAAATTCCTAAGATTGGAACTAAAGGAACAAAAGGGGTTTTAAATGCTCTAGGCAAGTCCGGTTGTTTTTTACGTAATACTATTACACCAACACAGACTAAAACAAATGCCAGTAATGTTCCGATACTGGTCATTTCACCAACAACACGTGCCGGAACGAAAGCGGCAAATAAACTTACAAATAGCATGAATAATAAATTTGATTTGGAGGGTGTGCCAAATTTAGGGTGCACTCTTGAAAATATTTTTGGAAGTAAACCATCTTTTGACATGGAGAAGAAAACTCTTGATTGCCCCATTAACATTACCATAATCACAGATGAGTATCCTGCAAGAATTGCAATAATGATGGCTTTATTTAACCAGGGATATGCTGGCACTATTACACCGTTAACTCCGGCAGTTCCCATGTGATCAATTGCAACAGCAACAGGTGCAATACCATCGGCACCTTGAAAATTGGTATAGTTTGCAACTCCTGTCATAACATGTGCAAACAAAATATATAATACGGTACAAATTGCTAATGAAACTAAAATACCTATTGGCATATCACGTTTCGGATTTTTTGCTTCCTGCGCTGCAGTGGAAACCGCATCAAAACCAATATATGCAAAGAAAATTATCCCGGCTGCTCTTACGATACCACTCCATCCAAAATTTCCAAAATCGCCAGTATTTGTGGGGATATACGGGTGGTAATTTTCGGAATGAATAAATCCCCAACCGAGTATTATGAATATAAGCACGACTGTTAATTTTAATGCAACAATAAAATTATTTACTGCCGCTGATTCTCGAGTTCCTTTAATTAATAATAAAGACATTAATACCACAATGAAAACTGCGGGGAAATTAACCATTCCATGTACTATAGTACCATCGGTTAAAGTAGCTGAATCAAAAGGCGACATGGTCATTCCTGCCGGTAAATGAATATCATAATAGCCTAAAAATTTAACAAAATACCTGGACCAACTGATAGAAACTGTTGCCGCACCAACAGCATATTCCAATACCAGATCCCATCCAATTATCCACGCAATAAATTCCCCCATAGTCGCATAGGAATAGGTATAGGCACTACCAGCAACAGGGATCATGGATGCAAATTCAGCATAACATAAACCGGCAAAACCACAGGCTATGGCAGCAATAATAAATGAAATGGTAACAGCCGGACCAGCGTTATTTCCAGCCGCACCACCCGTTATTGAAAAAAGTCCGGCACCAATTATGGCTCCAATACCCAAAGCGACAAGAGAACGGGCGCTAAGTGTTCGTTTTAACCCTCCCTTTTCTTCCGATGCTTCCCCTTGTAAGGAACTGATTGATTTTTTTACCCACAGATTTGCCATATACTTTATCTTTTTTATTTTGAATGAATTCCAAATATATACAAGTTTTGATAATAAATCTAAAAATATGAATCCCGTTTTACAATTTTTTGAAAATACAAATTCCGCATTTAGTATATCTTGCCAACTATTAGCCTGATTTTCGCAAATGTTTTTTTTAAAAATTATTTTATTTTTAATTTAATAAACAGAAAATCTGTGTAATTTGCGCAAACAGGAGCTAAATTTGACGTTTGAACAAAACTCTATTTTGCATACAAATCAACTTTTTTATGACCTTAGTCCAGCTTCTATCCTTGAAGCAGGGGAGTGTGAGTGTTGCCTATTTCATTTATAATTAAACCATGTATATCCTCATTATCATACTATTTATTTTAGGCTATATCGCCATAGCGTTCGAACATTCTATAAAAATAAACAAAACAGCAACTGCCTTGCTAACCGGTGTTTTATGTTGGGCTGTTTATATAATGCTGGGAGATGATAAACACCTCATTTCAGAACAACTAACTGCACATTTAGGGGAACTGTCAGGCATACTTTTTTTCCTGATGGGAGCAATGACTATCGTTGAATTAATTGATGCCCATGGTGGTTTTGATATTATTACATCACGCATTACCACAACTGACAAACGCAAATTACTTTGGATAATTTGTATCATTACCTTTTTTCTGTCCTCCGTGCTTGATAATTTAACTACCGCAATAGTTATGGTTTCGTTATTACGAAAATTAATTGATGATAAAGAAACTCGCTTATTATTTATTGGAATGGTAATAATAGCGGCAAATGCAGGAGGTGCATGGAGCCCTATTGGGGATGTTACCACCACAATGCTTTGGATTGGAGGGCAGATAACGGCATTAAACATTATGATTAAATTAATAATCCCAAGTTTACTCTGTTTAATTGTCCCGCTAATAATTGTTTCTTTAAAGTTGAAAGGAACTATCAGTAAACCTGTAATAACTGAAAATAAAATTGGAATAACATTAACAAAAGCTGAAAGAAATATTATTTTTTTTACCGGAATCGGAGGTTTAATTTTTGTTCCGATTTTTAAAACACTTACCCACTTACCCCCATTCATGGGCATTTTATTTGCTCTGGGTATATTGTGGGTGCTGACAGAAATAATACATCGTCAAAAAGAAAATGAAGATAAAGATGCATTGTCCGTAGTTCAGGCATTACGGAAAATTGATGTGCCGAGTATTTTATTTTTCCTCGGAATATTGATTGCTATAGTAGCATTACAATCAGCAGGACAGTTGAATGCGCTGGCACAACTGATGAATGAAAAAATAGGCACACTGAATATTATTGTTCCTGCCATCGGTTTATTATCTGCTATTGTAGATAATGTACCGCTTATAGCTGCTTCAATGGGTATGTATGATATTACTACTTATCCTTCCGACAGCTATATTTGGGAGTTTTTAGCTTATTGTTCCGGTACGGGAGGAAGTATTTTAATCATTGGTTCTGCTGCCGGAGTTGCGGCTATGGGAATGGAAAAAATTGATTTTATCTGGTATCTGAAAAAAATTGCATGGCTGGCTGCATTAGGCTATTTTGCTGGTGCATTGTGGTATGTGATACAGGAGTATATGTTCATCTCTTAGCAATATTATTTTATTATTATTCGCTAAATCTGCACACCTACTGTTTTGTTAAGCAATTGCTTAAAGATTGACTATTATCATTTACTCTGAGAATGTAAATGCCATTTGGATGGTAGCTTATATTTTCATTTTATAATTTCATGCAATCTGATTTTCCCGGAAAAAATTCTTGAATTTATAGGAAAAGTATTAATATTACATTATAAAACAATTCAAAGTTTATGAATTGTTATTAGGTTCTTTTTATTCTCTACCTTTCGGTAATTATAACGATAAAGCGGTAAATATATTCATATCTAAAACTCATCTTATGTACGATTTCATTATAGTAGGGACAGGCGCTTCAGGAGGAACACTTGCACGTAATTTACATGAATCAGGAGCAAAAGTTCTTGTACTAGAGGCGGGGAAACTTTTTAGAAAAAACACTTTCCCAAAAACAGAAATGGACTATTCTGCACAATTATTCTGGGGAGGAGGATTGGAATTTGATTCAAAAGCAAAAACAGCTTTTTTACGCTCAAAATGTGTTGGCGGAACAACGATAGTGAACCAATGTCTCATGGATCGTTTCGATGATAACGCTTTCGATGAATGGAAAAATAGATCAGGTGTGGATTTCATGAGTTTGACATCCATGTCGCCATATTATGACAGAGCCGAAGCTCAACTGAAACTTAATACTTTTGAGAAAAAAGACTTAAATACAAATGCTAAACTATTTACGGAGGCTTGCAATGAACTAAATTATAAATGGAAATTCCTTCGTAGGGGAATGTGTGATTGCAAAGTGGAGGAAGGCAATGATTGTATCGCTTGTTTAGGGGGCTGTCATAGAGATTCAAAACAAAGTACGCTGGTAGTTTCTATTCAGGTTGCTGAGAAAAAAGGACTGGAAATAAAAGCAGAATTCGAAGTTGATAAAATTGAGCATTTTGTTGATCACGTTATCGTTTATGGAGAACAAGGTGGTGTTAAACAACAACTAAAAACCGCAAAAGTAATTCTTGCCGGAGGTTCTTTTGGTTCTACACACATTATGTTAAAATCAGGCTTTAGCAAACAGCTCCCTGCTTTGGGTAAAGGATTTTGTCAGCATCCACAATTTATGTTTTTTGGAATTTTTGATACACCTGTCGACGCTCATAAAGGAAATTTTCAATCGGTAGCAGGGGCTGATCCTAGTTTCAGGGCAAAAGGGTTTAAACTTGAAAATGTTTTCGCACAACCAATTTCCGTTGCAATGTTGTTTAATACGTATGGCAGGGAGCATCAGGATATTATGAAAAATTATCGTAATATGTCCTGTATTGAAGCAGCGGTAAGGGATGAACCGGAAGGAGGGGAGCTGACCATAAATAATAAAGGGAAACTTATCATAACAAAAAACCTTACGGATCAGGATAAAAGAAGGCGTGATGCCGGATTGGAAACTATCCGTTCTATTTTACATAAACAGGGAGCAAAAAGAATTGTGGAGTCTCCCATTTTCTTTGGTTTACACCTGATGGGAGGATGCAGCATAGGTGTTGATGGTAAAAAGTCGGTTGTTAACCCAGATTTCCAGGTACATGGCTTGAAAAACATTTACATTGCTGATACCAGTATTTTCCCAAGTGCACCGGGAATTAATCCATCACTTACCACTATGACTTTTTCTCAAAAACTGAGTGAGGAGTTGGTAAAATAATATTTGCATTCCGAAATAATAATTAATTCAATATAAATTAACATGTCAAAAATATTCAGTAGTTCAGCATTGAAAGCCTTAACCAGAATAGGCGATATTATAGCTCCAAAGAATGGTGAGTTTCCTTCTTTTTCTGAAGTCGGCTGTCTTGAACATGTTGATGATGTCGCTTCTTATGCTCCTGCAAATGATCTGAAAGATCTAAATATGGTTTTATCCATTTTGTCTATTATGCCAGATTTTTTTCTGAAATGGCTGGTAAAAACCATGAATAACAGTCACGCTAAAGATGGTGGAATTTCTGATACCTTCCGTATGCTTGATCTGGGGCTGAAAGGAATTATTTTTGGTACTTACTATTCCGGAAAAATAGGAAAAAATTTCAAAGGTAAATCACCCATGCAGGTAATTGGTTTTAGTATGACACGAATTGAGAAAGCCGATTAAAATTGTTTAGCTCAAAGTTTTTGAATAAACATAGAATTCTGGGGTATGATTTTTTTTTTACCTAATCATTTTTATTCTTTACTGTTATCCTCTGAAAAGTTCAATTTATTTACAATCACAACTATCATTTTCCATTTTCAGATCGATAGTAGTAACAACTCTTGAAATGGAATCTACATCAGCGATAACAATTCGAAGTTCTTTACCATCCTCTGTTACACCTTCAATAGCATAGGTTGGATAGGGTTTATCGTGAACATCACTTTTAGCGTAATTAACCTTCCCTTTTCCCTTTGATTTACCGGTACCTAATAATTCTCTTATTTCAGATTCGGTAATATGCCTACAAAGCATACGGCATGCGGCATGTTTGCTATATGTCAATTTTTGCCAGCCAAGTTCTTCCATTTTAGCTGAACCGGGAAGCTGGCAGCCTTTTCCTTTATAAACGAACTTTACGACAAGTATTCCAAGTAAAATACCTACTCCGTATAATTTTAATCGTCTTATTAAATCGGAATGTTTTCCCGGAATGGACATAATGAGATATGAGATATGAGATATGAGATATGAGATATGCTTGTTGAGAAAGGGTTTATTCTCAAATCTAATATCTCAATACTCACATCTAAATGCCAGGCATCAACAGGTTAATATCTTTATAAGGAAGTTTAAACATTTCGCCCAATACGCGGTTGGTAAGTACACCATTGTAAACATAAATGCCATTACGCACACCTTCGTCCCGACGTAACATATTTTTTACCCCGCCTTCCTCCCCGATATTTAATAGAATTGGAGCAAAGATGGTGCTTAAGGCGTAAGATGCTGTACGCGAAACACGGGAAGCTATATTAGGTACGCAATAATGAATAACGCCATATTTGCGGAACACAGGTTTTTCATGATTTGTTACTTCCGATGTTTCAAAACATCCTCCCTGATCGATACTGACATCAATAATTACAGAACCTACTTTCATTTCAGAAACCATTTCCGATGTAACTACAAGGGGGGTTCGTCCGTGTTGCGAACGCATAGCGCCAATGACAACATCGGCAGTTTTCAAGTGTTTTGCTAATACACGGGGCTGAATTACAGAGGTAAAAATTCGTGTTCCTATTTCACTTTGTAAACGTCTTAAACGATAAATAGAGTTATCAAACACTTTTACAGAAGCTCCTAATCCCAATGCGGCACGTGTGGCAAATTCGCCAACAGTTCCAGCACCTAAAATCACTACTTCGGTAGGGGAAATGCCGGAGATGCCACCCAAAATAGATCCTTGCCCATTGTTAACATTGCTTAAATATTCCGCGGCAATTAAAATAGAGGTGCTACCTGCAATCTCTCCCATTGAACGAATAACAGTATAAATGCCATCATCATCTTTTATCCACTCAAAAGCAATAGCAGTCATTTTTTTAGCTATCAATTTTCGGAGAAAATCATCGGGCTTAATTGTAAGGGGTAATGCGGAAATGAGTGTTTGATTGCGCTGCATCATTTCAATTTCTTCCAGTGAAGGGGGCGCTACTTTCAAAATAAGTGTGGCTTTATATACTTCTTCCGGGCTATCTACAATTTCAGCTCCGGCTTCACTATAATCATTATCTTGAAAATTAGCCATTTTCCCTGCGTTGCTTTCTATGATTACCCGATGCCCGTTATTTACCAATAATGCGACAGCATCAGGCACCAACGCTACCCGGTTTTCCTGGAAAGAGATTTCCTTTGGAATACCAATAAATAATTTGCTTTTTTTACGACCCACTTCAAGCATTTCTTCTTGTGGCATCAATGCTGATTGGGTCAGCGATGCAAGAAGTTCTTTGGATGTTTTCATTTAAGGGATGTGTTTTGTAATTGCTCCAACAAATTTAAGAAATCTAACGAACTTTTTGCATTTATAATGAAGGAGTTATCAAAGATGGGATGTTAATAGAAAAGAGATGTGAGAAATGAAAGATGGGATGTGAGATAGGAGTATTGAGATTGTCATTTGTTAAAATCTACGAACTACGAATCGGTACCAATATACGAATTGATAAGGGTTTCGTAAATTCGTATTAATTCGTATTTCGTAGATAATGTGCGTTTGGTATACATGATACTTAATACCTGATACCTGATACCTGATACCTGATACCTATTACTTAATCCTCAAATTTAATTGTGCGAACCTCGTTTTTTACAGAGATATCAACTTTTAAATAACCGGCAGGGAGCAATTCCAAAATTTTTTCTGGCCATTCGATAAAACAATATGCGTTAGAATAAAAATAATCTTCATATCCCAAATCGTATGCTTCATTTACTGATTTTATTCTGTAAAAATCGAAATGAAAAACTTTTACGCCTTTGGAGGAAACATATTCATTCACAATTGAAAAGGTAGGGCTACTAATCATATCGGTAACACCCAGTGATTCACAAATAACTTTTATAAAAGTGGTTTTACCTACTCCCATTTCACCATAAAAAGCGACTATTTTTTTATCCGGGTAAGCTTGTAATAATTTTTTTGCGGCAGAAGGAAGTTCGGAAAGGCTGTTTATAATGATTTGTGACATTGTGTAAGGTAAAATAGAAATGCTGATTTTAATGGTTGTTAGGATGAAAAATCATTTATAAAGATAATCTAAATAAATTATCTGTATCATAAAAATCCGCATTCTGCTCTATTTTGAACTCAATGTTATAAAAGGAATAATCATTTCTTCCAGTGAAACTCCACCGTGCTGAAATGTATTACGATAATAATTGACGTAATAATTAAAATTGTTAGGGTATGCAAAAAACTTGTCTTCTTTCACAAACACAAAACTTGTACTTACATGTTGTTTTGGTAAAAATGCATCAGCGGGATTACGAATTTCAAAAACATCTTTCTTTACATAATCCAGACTTTTACCATGTTTATAACGCAAGTTCGTATTTACATTTTTATCCCCTATTACCTTGGATGGCTCGCTAACTTTGATTGTCCCATGATCGGTAGTAATAATCAATTTACATTTTTTTGCCGCGATTTGTTTTAAAATATCATGCAATGGCGAGTGTTCAAACCAAGATAAAGTAATGGAACGGTAGGCTTTTTCGTCATCCGCTAACTCCCTGATTATTTCCATTTCGGTACGGGCATGAGAGAGCATATCCACAAAATTATATACAATAACATTCAACTTATTTTGCATCAGGTTGCTCATGTTTTCCGCTAATTTCTTACCTCCGGCATGATTGGTTATTTTATTGTAACTCACTTTAATATCTTTACCAAGGCGCTTTAATTGCTCCATAAGTAACTCTTCTTCATGCAAGTTTTTACCACCTTCCTCTTCATCATTAAACCATAATTTCGGAAAACGTTTTTCAATTTCAGAAGGCATCAATCCTGCAAAAAAAGCATTACGGGCATACTGAGTGGCGGAGGGTAAAATGCTGCTATATAAATCTTCATTCTCTATTTTAAAATATTCAGAAATGATGGGTTGAATAATTTTCCATTGATCAAAACGTAAATTATCAATCAATACTAAAAATGTAGTTTCATTTTTATCAAGCAAGGGTACTACTTTGTTTTTAAAAAGGGTATGAGAAAATAAAGGCGGATTAGGTGTTTGTCCGTTCAGCCACCCAACGTAATTATTTTCAACAAACTTGCAGTATAATTTATTGGCTTCTGATTTTTGCATTTTTAAAACCTCCATCATGCTTTCATCTTTGCTGGTATCCAGTTCCAGTTCCCAATACACTAATTTTTTATAAATGTCCGCCCATTCATTCCAGCTTAAGCGGTCGCCTAAAGTTATTCCTATTTGCCTAAATTCCTGCTGATAATTTGAAGTGGTTTTTTCACTGATTAAACGTTTGTTGTCCAATGTTTTTTTCAAAGAAAGCAATATTTGTTTTGGATTTACAGGTTTTATCAGGTAGTCAGATATTTTTGAACCAATAGCGTCTTCCATCAAAAATTCTTCTTCACTTTTTGTAATCATTATTACAGGTAAGCCTGCATGTTTGGCTTTTAGGCGATTAAGTGTTTCTAAACCCGATAGTCCGGGCATATTTTCATCAAGCAATACTACTGAGAAATCGGTTTTTTCAACCAGTTCCAAAGCTTCGTTACCGCTATTAGCGGTATGTACTTCGTATCCTTTATCTTTTAAAAATAAAATGTGTGGCGTTAACAAATCAATCTCGTCGTCCGCCCAAAGTATGTGTATCTTATCCATTTTTATGATTATTAACGATTAGTTTCAATCTCTAAATTTTAAATTTAAACGAATATACCCTTATTTATATTGTGGTAAATTTTTTAACTTTATTTAGCACTTTATTTATTAGATTGTCAAAGAACAAATTTACTTTTTTTTAATAGTAGGTATAATCAATTGTTAATTTTGTATAAATCAGTTAATAAAACTTATCTTTGACCTTTGGTATAAAACATAATGATTTTATGAGAAGACTTTTTTTTGTTTTTTTATCTTTACTCTGTTACTTTTCCGCATTAGCTCAGGAAAAGCTGGGTGTTGCCAATAGTAATTACTCAAGCACCAATAGCATATTTCTTAATCCCTCATCATCAGTAGATTCCTGGACATTAGCACAATTAAATATTGTCGGAGCTAATATTTATGCGATGAATAACATTGCTTACCTGCCCCAATTTAGCGTATGGGCGGCAAAAAGCGGGAATTTTCAAGATCCTGTGATAAGCACTATCAAGTTAAAAAAGTTTGTTGATTTCAAAGTTGAAATTAATGGACCTGCATTTGTTTTTAGCAATAGAGAAATAGGGGCAGGTTTTTTTGTCAGAGGGCGAGTGGAAGGCAGTGTGAACAACATACCTCAGGAATTGGTTGATTTAGCGCTTTCAAAAAAATTCGACAGCCTTTCAAAAAATGTTGATATCGATATCAGAAATACCCGGGTAAGCCAAATGTCCTGGGTAGAATATGGCGTCAATTTCGGTAAAATGTATTTTAAACATGGTAAAGTATTAATTACTATGGGAGGAAATGCGAAATACCTTACCGGAATCAATGTCGCTTATGGCAACATTTACCGTCTGAATGCAAAAATTACTGATGCTCAACTTGATATTTATAATCTCAAAGCCAAAGCCAGATACAATGAGCCCGCCTGGAATGCCGGAAAAGGTGTTGGAATTGATTTGGGTGTAACCTATAAAAAGACGCTCGATTACGTTGATACTTATTTCTCAAACTCTCAAAAATCGAATTGTAAACACGTCGATTATAAATATAAACTGGGTGTTTCTTTATTGGATTTGGGAGCTATACGATTTAATAAAAACACATTTAGTGGTGACATTTCAGGAAGCGCTACTATTACGGATTTTAAACATGGAAACGTCGATTCTGTGATGAGGGCTGATTTTAATGTTACTCAACAAAAGAATGTACCTATTTGGGCTTGTCTCCCAACCGCTTTGAGTGTGCAGGCTGAATATAACCTGAGCCATCATTTTTATGCCAATGCCAGCGCGATTCAAGCACTCACTGTTGCAAGAATCGTTGGTGTTCAACGTACAAATTTATTATCTCTTGCCCTTCGTTATGAACGCAAAAATGTGGAAATAGCTGTTCCCGTTACCTTCCACAAATATATTTATCCACAGGTGGGTATGGCTATTCGGTTTAGAACATTGGTGTTGGGAATGGACAATGTTTTACCAATGATTACTGAGAACAATACGTATGGGGTAAATTTTTATTTCAACCTAGGTATTTCCATGTTTAAAAATCCGGCTTGTAAGCCATCCCGCCCAAGATATTATCCGCCTAAAGTACCCTTTGAAGGGTTTACCTTTCTTTCTAATAAGAGTAAATCTAAGAGTAAAATAGCGGCAAACGGACAGGGTATTGATCCTCGCAGCATTCTTGCTCCTGAAGGGGGTAAAATATCTAAGAAAAACGGAAAGAAAAAAAGATTCAGATTATTTAGAAGAAATAGCAAAAAGATTTAATTTTTTACCGGTGGTTTATCTTTCAATTCATTCAAAAGAAAGCGTTTAAATTGTTCTTCCGCTTCATAAAGCCTGGCTACTTTTTTGATGGGGAGTATCGCTTTAAATTTAATATGATATTCTTTCTGTAAATCAATTTCCTTTTGTCTGAATGTCATTTCATTGTCCACAAGTTGTTCTACTTCTTTGTCGCTCAAATCATCAAATGAGGCTTTCGCTTCTTTAAAATCTTGTCTTCTTTTTTTTCGATTTTCCTGCATTTTATCACTATACTGGTTATAAACAGGCCAAAATTGTTGTGCTTCTGTGGGTGTCAGATTTAATTTTTTTGTAATAAAAGCAATTTTCTGCGCTTCAATATTTTCTCTCTTGTCATTTTGTTTTTCAGCCTTCTGCGATGCCTTATTATTTATTGGCTGTGACATAGCAACACCTGTTGATGTTATTAGCGCTAAAGAGAAAAAAATTTTTACAATTGTGTTTTGTGTTTTCATGTTTTTTTTATTTTAGACGTGAGATATGAGATATGAGTATTGAGATAAAAAATACCAAGAAAACGATTACGTTCTTTTTACTACTGACAGCAACCGCCTGTTAGCGTTTCGTTAGTTTTTCATTCTTTAATACATATCTGCTAATTTATTTGTCAATAGTTAAAAAGTCCGAATAGCGCGAGCATGGCTATGTGTAGCACCGTCTTTTCTGTGGGGAAATTGGTCACCGTTTAAAAAGTATAGACCCACAGCCATGCTGTCGTTTACCTCAGTAGAACTGTAATAATATTCAAGACTGAAACCACCAATAAAACTCCTTTGCAAATACAATAAACGTAGCTCATTTTGTGAAGGCAAGTACCAATCAGTATAACCGCCACCGTTGTAATCTCTGCATATTTTAGCGTCATAAGTTCCGGTATTACCCTGAATGTTGATAATTGTCGTAGTGTTTGCACTGCCTGCGCCTAATGCTGTATCTCTTGCTCCGGTTGCTATAAATGTTCCATTGTACCATGCGTTATGTGTGCCTTGGTCAGACACTGCGGCTATTAATCCGTGTGTTTGTCCCGTAATATAACCAGGGTCTCCTATTTGGAAAATGTAAGCAATTTTTCCGCCTTGGTAACTATCTCCTATGGCTAATGGGGATGCTACATTAATCTTAACCGTTTTACTTGCTGTATTGTAAGTTGCTGCATCTGTTGGTGTAAAATCCACTCTTAAATTTTGATTAGTCCCTATACTTAGAATTGTGCCAATTGCGGGTGTGTAAACAAAAGTACCTGCAACATTGGCTGTGGCGTTTAATTGTGTAGCACCCAATGCTGTCCCTGAATTAATATCGGACGGATTTGCCCAAGTAATATCAGGGTTATTTTTTATTATTACTTCATCCTGCTTTTTACAACTACTGGCAAATACAAATACCAATAAAATTAATGGGTAAATCCAAAATCTGTTTTTCTTTTTCATGTTAAATTAATTTTATGTTAATACTCTATTATACATTGTTACTGTTTTTCTCACATCTCACATCTCACATCTCAATACTCATATCTCAATACTCATATCTCAATACTCATATCTCAATACTCATATCT
>JAVHPE010000094.1:0-3806 GCA_036170475.1 Bacteroidia bacterium
TCAATAGAAACAGGCAAGTGGTAAAATTTCTAAACGGTTTTTAAGGAAACTCCAGCATAAACGGGGTTAGGTTCTAAAAAAATTAATTAAAGTCAGTGTGAATTATATTTATTTTTTATCTTTAGCCCCCTTATTCATAATAAAGAGAATCCTTTTAAAATAAACGAAAAAACACTTAACTATGAAAAAATTATTACTTAATCTTACCGGGATTGCTTTATCAGCATGCTATACAGCAAACCTGTCAGCACAATCCACACCGGGAACCCTTACTTTTACATATACACAGGCCGCCCCTACATTTTATGCAATTCAAAACGTACTTGGAATCTGGATTGAAGACAATGCAGGAACATTTATTAAAACAAGGGATCGTTTTGTAAGTGGTAACACAGATGATCATTTACCAACATGGATGAGCAAATCATCAGGAGGCGCTGCTACAAATGCTTCAGCCGCATCCTGTAGTGTTGTTGATGCCACCACGGGTGCGACATTAACATCCTCTACAACACCAACAGCTTTTGGTGCGAAGACAATTACCTGGAATGGAACGGATGTAAGTGGGACAGTTGTTGCTGACGGAACTTATAAAATCTGGGTTGAAAGTTCAATTAGCTATCCTCAGCCCTCCACTAACTTACATTCGTATATTACCAGTTTTTCCTTTTCAAAATTATCAACCACTGTTCACTTAACTCCAACCGGAGATGCTAATTTTAGCGCTGTAACGATTGATTGGGTACCATCAGGAACAACAGGTGTTGAAAATAATTCGGAGAATCCGGAAAGCGGCATTTTTCCTAATCCTACCAATGGCATACTTAATATTACTTACGTTAAGGCAAACACAATTGAAGTGATAAATACTTTAGGTGTTGTTGTTTATCAGGAAAAAACAGATGGAGCAGGCGCAGGGACTAAAAGTATTGATCTTTCAGGTTTTGCGAATGGAATTTATTTGATTAATGTTTCTAATAAAATAGGATCTTCGAAAAGTAGAATAATTTTAAATAATTGATTTCATAGAGCCTGTTAATAAATGTGACTTTGTCCGGTAGTTAATTTTTTTGGGAATAAAGTTTTTTTCATGGGCAGATTTTGTAATCCCGAACAGCTTGAAAAACACCTACTGCTTTGTAAATCTTTTTTGAAACACTTTCTCCTTCACTTTCATTCGAAGAATATAAATTCCGGGAGAAAGTTTTTTTATGTCTATATTTATTAAATTCCGGGTGCTTTCATTTTTAGTAACGAGTTCACCTGTAGAAGAATAAATTTCAATTTCCACCTTTTCTCCCTTGGAAATGTTTTCCACATTCACAAATAAAAGATCGGATGCGGGCACCGGAAATACGCTAAAGGAAATATCCTTTTCCTTTTCTGAAATGGAAGTACAAATATCTACTATAACAACAGAGGAATCGGAAATTGCATTACAGCCACTGCCATCTTCTACCGTAACAGCATAGTAATATGTTCCTACTGAATCTGTATCGGATGTTATCAAAGGATTTACAGAGGAGCCGTCAGTCCAGAAATAAGATGTGAATCCTGCTTGTGCTGATAGCCATAGCGTATCTCCATAACAAATTGTTGATGTTCCTGAAGGGAAGATTCGTGGCTCTGGTCCGATACAAAATTTCGCGAGAAAAGCATCATCGCCTCCAGCCCAGATAGTATTAAAAGCCCCCGGACTGGCAATGCTGTCAGTACTGGAAGTTTCACCGGCAATATAAATTTTACCTGAATTATCAATAGCAATCCCTCTGCCATGGTCATTTGAAGAACCTCCAAAATAAGTTCCTTTTTCCCGTACGCCTGTTTTGTTAAATCTCTCGAAATAGGCATCATAGGAATAGATAGTGGCAAGATTGGGTTGATAAGCATCATTACTGCCTATGCAATTGGTACTCATGGTAGAGCCGCAGAAAAGGAGATTTTGATTGAAATCGAGCACCAACCCGGCAATATAATCTACATCATTCCCTCCAAAATACGTTCCCCACTGGCGATCAAAAGAAGAATTAAAACGAACAAGAAAGCCATCATCAGCGCTTCCTATTATTGGCTGATAACAACCGGGACTCGAAATACCCGTCAGGCTTGTAGTGTTTCCGGTAATAAAAATATTTCCCGCGGAATCTAATTTAATAGCGGTTCCCTCATCATTTCCGGTTCCTCCGTAATAACTTCCGTAAAGTAAGGCTGTCCCTGCCGGATTAAATTTCGCGATGAATGCGTCTTTCTGTCCGCCATAGCTGGTTTGGTATCCATTTGGACTTGCAATATTATTCGCGCTGGTAGTAAAGCCGGTTATATAAATATTGTTTGCCGTATCACAATCTATGGCAAATGTTTCTTCTACACCTATTTCACCATAATAAGTTGCCCAAAGCAGAGCGCCAGCACTATCAAATTTTGCCATGTAAACATCAAATCCTCCACCGGAATAGGATGTACTATATGCTCCGGGAGTAGCAATGGCATTTGGACTTTCGGTATGTCCCGACATTATCACATTCCCCTCATGATCTTCCACCACCCCTATTCCAATATCATGCATTGAACCACCAAAATAAGTTGACCACAGTAATTGTCCGTTTGTATCAAATTTCACAAGAATGGCATCATCCACACCGCCTCCATAAACTGTTTGATAAGCGCTTGTTGTAGCCACATTGCTTGTGCTAAAAGTATCGCCACATAAATAAATATCGCCATTTGACGCGATACATATTCCATAAGTCGCATCCACACTGCTGCCTCCGAAGTATGTTGCCCATAGGCGTGTACCACTGGAATTAAATTTTGCAAGATATATATCAAAGTTCCCATTCAGTACAGATTGATACACGCCTGAAGTGGCGATATTAGTTGTGCTTAATGTATAGCCGGTAATATATACATTGTTCTGCTGATCGATAGCGGTAGCGGTACAATAATCAAGGCTGCCGCCTCCGAAATAGGTTCCCCAGATACGATTGGTGGAAGGATCTATTACAAACTTCCGCTTGCTATTATAATTAGCGGAAAAAGAAATGATGTTGTTTTTTACATTAAAATCAACCCGTTCTTTTTTGTTTGGAGTTTCCTGATAATAACTTTCCGGGATGGTTTCGTTAATATTTCCACCCGGTGTAGAAAAAGTAATATCGCCATGCGTTGTTTTAACAACAGAAGCGCCTTTTACCAGAAATTTAACTTTTTCAATATCCGCACCAGGATTCAGTATAATGGTATATTTAAAAGGAGATCCTTGCTCTTCATTTAAAATAAATTCAATATCTGTTTGAGGAAAAACATTTTTATAGGTAACCTTATTGAATGAATGAACATCAGTTATTTTTTTTTCTGAAATAAAATAGTTGAACGTACATCTACTTTGCTGTTCGGAAATCACTTCTGTACGTGGGCTAATCCCTATAAAATCAATATCAACACGGGAAAAGGCAATTTTTGTTTTCGTCAAATCACCGGGCTCCTGAAATTTTTTATTTGCATTTTGCGGAGGTCCGACAACAGAAAATAATTCATAGGAATATCCCGATTTTCTTAACTGAATTTTCAGTTCCTTTCCGGAATATAAAAAAAGCACATCATCATTTGGCAAATAATTCTGATCAAGGATCTGTCCTTTATTTTCGATAAATGCGGAAGAATTAACAGGTAGCTTTTGAGCGAAAGAAGACAGGCATGTGAATAAAATAACACATTGTAAAGTCAAAGTAATATAAATGGCGGATCTAACCATTTTGTTTAATTTTAAATCAAAGCCTGCTTAAATTATATCAAAAAGAATATTA
>JAVHPE010000095.1:0-22172 GCA_036170475.1 Bacteroidia bacterium
TACTGTTTTATTTTCCTTTTCGAGTTTATCGATACGTTGTACTATTGAATCAAGATTGCGGAAATGAACGTAGGCTTTTCTGTATTTGTTTGCTTCAAAGGCAGGAGAGCCCATAAGTATTTCCCCTTTTTTAATAATATTTTTTGATATTCCCGATTGTGCACTAATAACGGTGTTATCAGCAATATTCAAATGCCCAATTATTCCTACTTGCCCGCTAAGCAAACAATTTTTACCGACTTTTGTAGAGCCCGCAATTACCCCATGAGCAGCAATATAAGTGTTTTCTCCTACCTCTACATTGTGTGCGATATGAATTAAATTATCAAATTTAACACCCTTCCGAAGAATAGTGGATCCTAATGTAGCTCTATCGATAGCACAATTTGCGCCAATCTCAACATTATCTTCAATAATAACATTGCCAATCTGAGGAACTTTTTGATTATCATTTTGAAGATTAAATCTGAATCCATCACTTCCTATCACTGTTCCGGAATGTATTATGCAGTCTTTTCCAATTACAGTTTCGGAATAAATTTTCACTCCGGCAAATACAGTTGTGTTATCGCCAATGCTAACATTATCGCCAATATAAACCTGTGGATATATTTTAACATTATTCCCAATTTGAGCATTTTCAGCTATTACAGCAAATTCACCCAGATAAATATTACTTCCTATTTTCGCGCTTTCCGAAATAAAAGATTGTTTAGAAATTCCCTTTTTATTTAGCTTTATCTGGTTATACATTTCCAGCAGTTTTGCGAATGCGGTTTCTGCACTGTCCACTCTTACCAATGTTGCAGAAACAGGAGCCGTTAATACTAAATCTTTATTAACAATAACTAATGAGGCTCCAGTAGAATATATGTATTGCGTATATTTAGGGTTAGCCAGAAACGAGATGGCTCCTTCCACTCCTTCTTCAATTTTTGATAATTTTGTAATCTTAACATTAGCATCTCCTTCAATTTGTCCGTTTAAAAGTTCAGCAATTTGTTTAGCAGTAAATTCCATTCTGTATAAATATTTGTTATTGATTAATCATTTCCTAAAAATAATTTAGGAGTATAAATTTATTAATTTTTTAGGATAAGACACAAAATCATCTGTTAAATAATTAGAGTAAAATCTTCGAAGTTTTCTAATAAAATTCAATTTTACTTTTGCTCTCCCCCGCTATTATCGTGAAACTCATCATTTAGAATAAAATAAAATGGGAAGGTCATTTGTGCTCGTACAAATTTATTTTCTTTTTTTCCGGGATACCATTTGATCATCTGCAATACACGAATAGCCTCCTGATCACAGCCTCCACCAACAGATTTTTCTATTCCAATATTAGTAACCAATCCACTCGGTTCCACTACAAAACGTAATACTACCGTACCTTGTATGTTTGATAATTGCGCTTGTTTGGGGTATTCCAGGTTTTCCTTAATAAAATCCTGCAAAGCATAATTACCTTTCGGATACATCGGTAATTGTTCAGGATTTTTATATACTATCCCCGAACTGTCAATCTTTGATTCCGGTAAATATTCAATTTCCCTGAACCCTCGCTCCCGACATATTTTAGGGTATTTTCCCAGATCGAAATTGAATGTCTCTGACCAGTTAACGCTAACATATTGTCCATTTTTTATTGCCGGAACCCACTGGAATAATTTAAATATCCTTAATGCCTCTGCATCAATATCTGTTCCCCCCGATTCGGAAATTTTTAATTGTGCAATCGAACTATCCTTGAGGATTACAAAACTAACAACTACTTTTTTTACTGTTTTTTCTTTTAGCGAATTTTCAGGATAAATTAATTCCTGTTCAAAAACTCTTTTAAATTCAGCTTTACCACCAATATTGGTTGGTAAAACATCCACATTAAATCCAGTTTGTGCATAACCGTTGATGGATATAAAAAACAAAACTGAAAAAGCAATTTTTTTCATCTTCAATTGGACTATATAGTACCCTGCAAGATACGATTATTATCATTTAAGTCTTTTTTCAAAAGCACATTCTTGAACCCTTTATTTTCAAGTAAATGTTTTGTTTCCACGCCAAAAACCTGATTAATTTCAAAGTACAATTTTCCATTCTGTTTTAAATGTTTCAAAGCAAAATCGATAATCGTTTTATAAAATAATAAAGGATCATTATCATTTATAAATAAGGCAATATGCGGCTCGTAATCAAGTACATTTTTTTGCATTTGATCCTTTTCCGAATTACAAATGTATGGAGGATTGCTAACGATAATGTCGAATTTAATTTTCGGATCCGGAAGTGGAAATTCGGGAGATAAAATATCATATTGAAAAAAGTCAATAGAAACATTATTAATTGTCGCATTTTGCTTTGCAAGTTCCAATGCTTCTTTAGAAATATCCAAAGCATAAATGTTCGCTGTAGGAATATTTTTTTTCAAGGCAACAGCAATACAACCACTACCAGTACCAATATCCAGAATTGAGATGTGAGATGTGAGATGTGAGATATGGGAATTGAGATGTGAGATGTGAGATGTGAGATATGAGATATGAGAAGGAAGTATGGAGTTATCCAGGTTCTTGAATCTTGTTTCTTGACTTTTGGAGCTCGTTTTCTGATTCTCCTTTAGTATCAAATCTACCAACTCTTCCGTTTCTGGTCTGGGAATTAATACATGAGGATTTACATAAAATTTCAAACCGTAAAAATCAGCTTTACCTAAAATATATTGAATAGGCTTATGCTGTTTTAAATTCTTTATTGCAAAACTAAATTTTAGCAGTTCTGACTCATTAATAGTACTAGTGCCATTCAAAAGAATGTCTGCCCGTTTCAAACCTAAATATTCTTCAAAACAAAAAGCAATAAAAGTTTCTATCTCCTCTTTTGCATAAAGACTTTTCAACTCATCGCGAAAAAATCGGACAACATCAGAAATTTTGTTGGAAGGTATTCGCATAGGGTATAAAAGTACAAATTAACTAAATTGAAAATTTGCTGATTTCCAATTAAAAAAAGTAATTCAGGTTTCTTTTAAAGATGAGCTATTGGTTTAGCCATTTATTCCCCGAAATTATATGCTTGATTTTGAATTTCGATAATTTTCAAATTAATTTATCTGTTAATTGCCGAATGTCTTAACTTTGATGCCGAAATGATTATTCACGAAACTTACATACAACAATGTCTTCAACTTGCCCTTAAAGGTTTTGGAAATGTTGCACCTAACCCAATGGTAGGCTGTGTAATCGTTTGTGATGAAAAAGTAATTGCTGAAGGATACCACCAAAAGTATGGCGAAGCACATGCGGAAGTTAATGCAATCAGATCTGTTGCAGATAAAGAATTACTAAAAAAATCAACCTTATATGTAAATCTGGAGCCATGCGCCCATTATGGAAAAACACCTCCTTGCGCGGATTTGATTATTGAATATAAAATTCCGAATGTGGTTATTGGCAGCATGGATTTCAATTCCATTGTTGACGGGCGTGGTATCGAAAAGCTTACTAAAGCCGGAATTAATGTGATTGTTGGCATTTTGGAAGATAAGTGCAAAGAATTAAATAAACGATTTTTTACTTTTCACGAAAAAAAACGTCCCTATATTATCTTAAAATGGGCACAGACATTTGATGGTTTTATTGATATGAAACGCAATGAAGAAAACCCCGGTAAGGCTTTTCAGATTAGTAACGCCGAATCCCGTAAGTTACTTCATCAATGGCGTAGCCAGGAACAAGCTATCATGGTTGGCACCAATACTGCATTGCTTGACAATCCACAACTTACAGTAAGGGAATGGCAAGGAAAAAACCCGCTTCGTATCTCTATTGACAAATGGTTACGCATCCCAAAACAGTACCATCTTTTTGATAAAAGTACACCAACAATAATATTTACAGCTATTGATGAACCTTCCGTAACTAATTTAGAGTTTTTAAAAATTGATTTTGAACAAGTCCTTATTCCACAAATTTTAAATGAATTGTATCAACGTAATATTCAATCATTACTTGTAGAAGGGGGAGAGCAATTGCTCAATAGCTTTATAGAAAAGTCTGATTGGGACGAAGCTCGTGTATTTATCTCTGATAAGTTATTAGGAAAAGGTGTTAAGGCACCTGTATTGAAAACAAATCCAATAAGTAAAGAAAATATTAGTGGTGATAAATTATTAACCTTTTTAAATAAAAAACATTTGATATGAAAATAGGTATTTTGAGAGAAGAAAAAGCCCCACATGACAAACGAGTAGCTTTTACGCCAGCACAATGTTTAGACATTGTGAATAATTTTTCGGGAATAGAAATAGTCGTTCAATCCAGTGATTGGCGGAGTTATAAAAATGAAGAGTATCTTGCAAAGGGAATAAAAATAGTCGAAGATATCAGCGATTGTGATATCTTAATTGGTGTCAAGGAAGTTCCAAAAAACTTATTGATTGCAGGGAAAAAATATTTATTTTTTTCGCATACAATCAAAAAACAGCCACGAAACAAAGAATTACTACAAGCTATTCTGCAAAAAAAAATCCAGATGATTGATTACGAATGCCTTACCGATGCGGAGTTCAACCGTGTTATTGGTTTTGGCCATTATGCTGGAATCGTTGGGGCTTACAATGGTATTTTAGGCTATGGGAAAAAATACAAACTGTTTGATTTAAAACCTGCTCATCTTTGTTACGATAAAAAAGAGTTAAAAGAAGAATTAAAAAAAGCCAACCTGACCAATATCAAAATTATTGTTACAGGAAATGGTCGTGTTGCCAATGGAGCTGTTGAATTGTTGGGGGCTTTGGAAATTCGAAGAATTACACCATATGAATTTACACATTATTCTTTTCGCGAACCTACATATGTTCAAATAGATTCACCGAATTATAATGAAGCTATTGATGGCTCGGAATGGAACATGGATAATTTTTACAAACATCCTGAAAAATACCGTTCTACATTTGGCAAATATTCAAAAGATTGCGATTTACTCATTCATGGTTCTTTTTGGGATCCCCGTGCTCCTATCCTTTTCTCAAAAAATGATATGCGTTCCCATGATTTTAGAATTAGTGTTATTGCAGATATAAGTTGTGATATCAATGGTTGTATTCCATCCACTGTTAAGTCAACTACTATTGAAGATAAATTTTTTGGATACAATCCGGTAACTGAAAGTATCGGAGAACCTTTTAGCAATGATACAATTACAGTTATGGCAGTGGATAATCTACCCTGCGAATTGCCGCGTAATGCTTCAGAGGATTTCGGGAAAGAGCTAATTGAAAAAGTTTTACCAGCATTATTAATTAATGATGAGCACGGAATGATTGAGAGAGCATGTATTACAAAAGATGGAAAATTGACGCAGCGCTTTCATTATCTTAGCGATTATGCCGGTACAGATACTATGCAGTAGCAAAGACGCAGGTAACGTAAGGGCTGATTTTATTTCCCTATTACCTTAAATTCAGTACGCCTGTTAATGGCACGGTTTTCATCCGAATCATTTTTTACTTTAGGCTTGGTATCTCCATAGCCCACATAAGTCAATCGTTTAGCGTCAATACCATTGGCACTTAAATATTCATATACTGATTTCGCCCGGTTTTGTGATAATAGCTGGTTCATTTTTTTATCACCAATATTATCTGTATGCCCGCTTAACTGAATGCGTAGCGTTTTATTCAAAGTTAAAAAAGTAACTAATTTATTTAATTCAATTTTTGATTCCGCTTTCAAATCAAATTTCGCAGTTTCAAAAAATACATTTTTTAATTCTACAACATTACCTGTATCTATAGATTCAAGGGGAACATCCATTAAAAATGGTTTCGTTTTATCTGTTAATTCTTTGAGAGAAAAATTTGCCGAATAAAATAAATACCCATTATGAGAAACATTTAAAGCATAATTTTTATCAATAGGAAGTGTTACCAAGAATTCGCCATTGCCAGAGTTCGCATCAGATACTATTACTTGCTTTGCTGTTGCCAAGTCTATCAATTCAAAATGCGCACCAAGGGGTTGTTTTGTTTTTGCATCATATACTTTACCATTCACATACGTTATTTTATCAGGGCGAATAGCATCATATAAATCAAACTGATACAAATCCAATCCGCCAAAACCTCCTTCACGGCTGGATGCAAAATAGGCAAGATTTCCTGCACCATTTACCAATAAGCTATTTTCATCATTATAGGTATTAATAGGATAACCTAAATTTACTGGTGTTCCCCATTCATCATTGTCATTTTTCCGAACCACATAAATATCCAGTTTACCCATTCCAATATGTCCGTTAGAGCTGAAATAAAGCGTTTTCCCATCAGGATGGATATATACAGATTCTTCTTTACCGGCAGTATTTATTTTTTTCCCAATATTTAAAGGCGTTCCCCAGCTACCATCCTCTTTTAAAGTGGAATACCAAATATCGGATCCGCCATATCCACCGGGGCGATTACTCACAAAATATAATGTTTTTCCATCGGCAGAAAAAGATGGTTGGGTTTCCCAATAATTACTGTTAATTACAGATCCAAGATTATAGGCACGAGACCATTTGCTGCCCACTTTTTGTGAATAAAAAATATCACAACTTCCATATCCTTTACGATTAGGTCCGTAAGAACCATCAATTTCGGCACATGCAATAAAAAATAAAATTTGCCCATCTGCAGAAATACTCGGGGCTCCTTCATTACCGGGAGTATTAATACCATTACCAAGAAGTGTGGAAGGTAACCACACTCCATTTGTTTTTTTACTCACTAAAAAATCTTCCTGCAAAGGAGTATTTTCCGTACGATTATTCCTGGTATATAAAAAAGTCTGATCATCGGCAGTGATAGCCGGGAAATACTCATCAAAGGCGGAGTTTATAGCTTCACCCATATTTTTAGGTTCAAAAGGAACAGGATTTTTCATTGCTTGAATCGCAAAATTACAATTGTCCAATTGATGTTCAGCTAAATCCCTGGAATCGGGATTTAGATTAGTGTTCTTTAAAAATATTTCATAATCTCTTTTAGCTTCGGAATATTTGCCAATTGAAACTTCAATATTCGCGAGTAAAAAATAGGATTTTTTATCGAAAGTCGGGTTAATCTCCAATGCCTTTGTATACTCATTGATGGCATCCTGCCATTTGTGGGCTTCTGTATAAATCTCCGCTAATAAAAAATGTGGCTCAATAAAAACGGGATCTTTTTCTAATGCTTTTTTTAATTCCTCCATTACTTTTTCATCATTATGGGCATTGTAGTATTTCAATGCACTTTCAAACAAAGCGATTGCTTTTTTATTTTTGGTACTATATTCACCCGGTGCCATTTGGGCTTTACAGGAAACTATGGTATTAATTACAAAAAAAATGATAAAAAACTTTTTCATAGTAATAGGTTTTATTCAATTATTGAGCCAAGTTAGATTAAGGAATATTCATATACTTGTGTGTCTGTAGGGATATATTCCACTTTGGATTTGTCATTACATAATCAACTATAAGAGGCATCATTTCTTTTGACTTGCTCCATTCCGGTTGAAGAAATAACTTACAAACTTCAGGCACATGCTCCGCATTTTTTTCAGCCCATTCAAAATCATTTTTAGTATGAATAATTATTTTTAATTCATTTGCTTTGGCATAATTTATCATCAAAGTAGGACTTGTTTTTTTGGGTGAAAGACATACCCAATCCCAGATTCCGGTAAGTAAATAAGTTCCGGATGTTTCAATAAATGTTTTTATGCCTTTGTTTATTAACTGCCGTGTAATATATTCCAAATTATACATACTAGGTTCTCCTCCAGTTACAACCACGGCTTTTGCCGGAAATTTATTCGCGTTCTCAACAATTGTATCAACTAAGGTAAGCGGGTGCAATGAAGCATCCCAGCTTTCCTTTACATCACACCAATGACAACCTACGTCACATCCTCCAATACGAATAAAATAAGCGGACTTACCTGAATGAAATCCTTCTCCCTGAATGGTATAAAATTCTTCCATCAAAGGCAATTCAAGGCCAAGTTCTAATAATGTTTTATTTTGTTGTTTTGTTTTCATTTGTGCTTCCCTCCCACCCTGACAGGGTTTCGATCCCTGTCAGGGTTATTTTAACGAGACAAATCCTTACCTGATTAATGTTTTTTACTTTGTTCCCGTTTGTATTTTTCACCCCTAACAGGGGAGCAAACCCTGTCAGGGGCATTTATCTATTAATATCAACATCTCAAATACCAATGGTTTAAATTGTTCTTTTAAATCCGCAATCAAAGATTTACCTGATTTTAAATAATAAGGTATCATATTTTCGTAACGCTCTTGCAATGAACCTTCCGGGAAAAATTTATTTTTTATCTTTTTTATCTGATGGATATTTGTTTCCTGTTTTTGTTTTTCAGAACGTAGTAATTTACTTTCAATATTTTTTAATGTATTCAATATTTTTTGCAATTCGGCATCAACACTTCCCTTTATTGTTACATCTACAGCCATAGCCTTTGCGGATATTTCAGCATATATTTTTTTTAGTTTTTCTTCTTGTGCCATTAATGAAAGATCGGTGCTTGTATTTTTGTTTACAAATTCCTTAATTAAAATATCTGTCTTGTTAAACAGTTCTTTAATGGTAAAACCTAATTTCTGAATTTGTTGATTTGATTTTTCATCCGCCAGCAAAGCAAAATTGCGCGGTATTAAAACCGGGAAATTAATTTTATGATAATCAAACATCGCCTTGTATTGCAGCCAATAGGCAATTTCTCCGGGACCACCTATGTATGCTAAATTTGGTAATACCTTCTGTTGATAAACAGGTCGTAATACAACGTTTGGACTAAAACGTTCAGGATGTATTTTTAGTTCATTAAGTAATTCCTCCTGAGTAAAAACGATAGAAGAGTTAAGAACATTGAATACATCCCCCTTGCCCTCCTTCGACAGGCTCAGGACAGGCTCTTCAAAGGGGGAATTAGAAATTCGTTCAATCCGCTCACGCAAATTGTTGATCATATAAAAATTATTGATCTTACGAGGATTTACCTGGACTTTTATTCCGTTTTTTTCAAATTCCGCAATTGTTTGATTGACTAATTTGTAATTTGTATTATTTAATATATCGTCTTTGATGATTTCAGAAAACTCGCTTTTCAAACGTGCATCATTTCCATCGAATATAATTAAACCAAAATCGACAAACAGTTGATGGACTATGTAACGAGTAGCATCTGCAAGGTTATTCTGTTTTGAATAGGCATCCCTAAAAAGTTGAATTAATTCATTTGCCTCTTTTGATTCACCTATAATTTGTTTTAACTCATCCAATACCAAATTCATTGAATCCGTCTTTAATTCCCCTACTGCTCCCTTTGATTCTGTGTTATTCCAGAATAATTTTTTTCCAAATAAATTAATGCTTTGAATCTCTTCAAAATCATGGTCTTCGCTAGCCATCCAGTATAAAGGAACAAAATTATATTCCGGATAGTTTTTCTTTAAAGTTTCAGCAAGATTTATGGTCGAAATTATTTTATAAATAAAATATAACGGACCGGTAAAAAGGCAAAGCTGGTGTCCGGTACAGACAGTAAAGGTATTTTTATCAAGAAGCAGATTTATATTCTTTTTTTGAATTTCGCAATCCTTAATTGTTCTGTATTGTTCATTCAGAACGCTTACTAGCAGTTTCCTGTTTATATTTTCTTTCGATTTGTCCTCAATAACTTTTTGAAAAATGGCTAAATCCGGTTCATACGAATAAAATTTTCGCAAAAGAGGATCTCCCTTAATATAATCAAGAAACAATTTTGAGAATTGTCCGGTTTCGGCTAAGGATATTTTCGTTTTTTTAAAGGTCATAATTCAAAGGCAAAGGTAGTATAATTAGCGTTTATAAATAGTATCTGGATTTGATCTATGCGGCTTTCTTATAGCTAATGTTACGCACTACCTGCTCCAGAGGAGCGTAATATTGGTAGAGGACATCAATCACCTCTGCCTTTTAGCTCCATAGGAGCGTAATATTACGCCCCGCTGGGGCTTAAAGATGTTAGGGTGTTCATTTCTACCAATATTCCGCCCCTCTGGGGCATTGCGTAGCATCAGTTATTAACAATGATTCGGTAGTTTTTTCATTTGGGACTAAAGTCCCTATGTTCATTGATTTTTATTGTAACTCCTCCTTTCCACACCTTCGGGTGGTCACCCATAGGGTGAAAAGGCGGGGTTATTCAAAATGCTACCAATAAAGAGCTTTAGCACTGATGATTTGAAAAACTGCCAGACAGCGTTATTTGGGATGCTTCTTATTATTATCAGTTGATTTTGTTTTCTTCTGCTGAGTTAAATGTAGTAACAGTTTATTATGTTTTTCTAAAAGGGAAAGGTATTTGTTTTTCCAGTATTCTTGCTCTTCTTGTTTTGATAAATAAGTTGTTTCCAGCTCTTTTACCGCTTGAATTTCATAAAGCCCCTTATACTTTTTTAATTCCTTTATATCATTTGAAAAATCATGGTGTAATATTTCTCCGATTTCTAAAATATAATCAATAGAAACATTGCTGCTTTCAAACATATAATACATCCATCTCACACTTTTCCCAAGCTTTTTGGCGAGTTTAGTAATTGAATACCCGCTTTGCCTGACAGCTTTCTCTATTATTTCACCTTTGTGTTGCATAAAAACAAATTTCTGCCTAAAAAAAAGAAATATATTTCATGTTTATTTCACGTTAGTGAGAAATTTATATATTTGTAATGTAATAGTTTCAGTTATGGCAATAATAAAACAAAAAAAATTGAATTCGGTTTTACTTATTGACGACAATGAAATTGACAATTACATTAACCGGAAAATTTTAGAAAATTGCGGTGCTACCAACATCTTAACATTTGAATCCACGGTAACTGCGCTTAAATATCTGGCACAGACTACTGACATTCCTCAACTTATTTTGCTCGATATTAATTTCCCTATTATGAACGGCTTTGAGTTTCTGGATGAGTTCAGAAAATTGAAAATCGCGGAACATCCTATTGACATAATTATAGTTTCAGCAATTGTAAATCAGGCTGACATTAAAAAAGCGCGGCAAGAATGTTCAGGATTCATTGAGAAATGCCTGACAAGAGAAAAATTAGTCGCACAAATGACACTCTTGGCTCATTTAGTACAAAAATAATCAAGAATGAGTTACCTATTATCTTAGATAAGTTAAAATTGAAGCCACGGGTTATACGCTTAGAATGCAAAATAAATCCCACCCGGGGCAAAGCCTCAAGGTATTAACTAGAATCAAAGTAATTTATTTGTCATCAATTAATTATTTAGTAAAAAAAAAAAATCGTACATTGTTCTATCAAATAAATACGCAATGTTTCGAAAAATATTTTTATTGTTATTGTTGACTTTCCTATTGTGCGAAAAAAAAGCTGTTTCACAGGAATGGGTTAATAAAATGAATGACCCTTCAGTTAATTTTTATGATGTTCAAAAATCTTTTGACAACTACTGGAAACAAGAAAACAGGAAAGAAAAATTTAAAGACTTTTTTCATTTCGGTCAAAAAACAGAAGAAAAAAATGAAGGTTTTACAATCTATAAACGATGGGAGAATTTTGTTTTTCCTCGTGTTTACCCTTCCGGCAATAGGTCTGTAATGCAGACAGGAAATCAGGAAGTGCAAAAATTAATTACCAATCATACTTACAAAAGTTCAATGCAGGTAGGTGGTAACTGGTTGCCAATGCCTGCCATTAATGTGCCTATAAATGGTGGTGGAGCAGGTCGATTAAATTGTGTTCGTTTTCAGCCAAATAATCCAAATATATTATTTGTAGCAGCCCCGGCTGGCGGTTTGTGGAAATCTACTGATGGCGGTTCATCCTGGACTACCAATACGGATGCCCTTCCCACACTTGGAATCAACGATATAGCCATTGATGCTACAAATACAAATATAATGTATCTGGCTACCGGAGATGTGGATGGCAGTGATACGTATGGTGTTGGTATTTTAAAATCTACAAATGGCGGTATCTCCTGGAATATTACCGGGCTTAACTGGACTACCATCCAAGGAAGGACGATTAGCCGTGTCATAATTAATCCAAATGATAATACTATGTTGTTTGCAGGAACAAGCACCGGAGTTTATAAATCAATGGATGCAGGAGTTACCTGGACGAAAGTATTAGCAATTAGTAATATCAAAGATTTGGAGCTTAAGCCCGGAGACCCTAGTATCATTTATGCTGCATCCTCCTCCGGTTTTTACAAATCAACCAATACAGGAAATAACTTTTCAGTAATAAGTGCGGGGTTACCTGTCAGTTCATCTATAAGTCGTATTGCTATTGCTGTTACACCGGCTGATCCTTCGTATGTTTACCTTGTATGTTCCGATAATAATTCAAACGGTTTTAAGGGCTTATACCTGTCCATGAATTCCGGAACTAATTTTACTATGCAAGCTAATTCCCCTAATTTATTAGGTTGGGCATCGGATGGTTCCGATACAGATGGACAAGGATGGTACACACTCTCTATTGCCGCATCTCCAATTGATAAAAATGAAATAGTGGTTGGTGGAGTTAATATCTGGAAATCGTATGATGGCGGGGTAAATTGGTATATAAATGCACACTGGTATGGTGGTGGCGCTCCTTATGTTCATGCTGACATACATGATTTAATTTATCAGCCCGATGGAGCTGCCTGTTATGCCGCATGTGATGGCGGAATATTTAAAACTGATGATGGTGGATATTCCTGGCAGGATAAAAGTGATGGATTACAAATTGGGGAGATGTATCGATTGGGAGGAGCTTCTACTGACGCAAGTTTGGTGTTGCAGGGTTGGCAGGATAATGGGACAAACCTATACAATACAGGGACTTATTCACATGTGTTGGGTGGTGATGGTATGGAATGTTTTATAGATTGGAGTGATCCTAATTATATGTATGCGGAATACCAGTATGGCGCACTTGCTATGTCCTCAGATGGAGGTATGAGTTTTTCAGATATTACAAATGGCATTACAGAAACTGGCGAATGGATAACCCCCTGGCAACAAGACCCTGTTGATGCTCAAACTATTTATGCCGGTTTTGAAAATGTATGGAAATCCACAGATAGAGGAAATAACTGGACACAAATTTCATCAATAAATTCAGGAGGATTAAATTGTCTGGCGGTGGCAAAATCAAACCCTGATTATATTTACGCCTCAAACGGAACTTCGATTTTCAAAACAATTGATGGTGGTTTAAATTGGCTTACTGTTTCAACGCCTTTGACAGGAACTAATTCAGTTACCTACATTGCTGTATCTACTACG
This sequence comes from Bacteroidia bacterium, assembly GCA_036170475.1. Taxonomy (GTDB): domain Bacteria; phylum Bacteroidota; class Bacteroidia; order 2-12-FULL-35-15; family 2-12-FULL-35-15; genus 2-12-FULL-35-15. The sequence goes on from JAVHPE010000095.1 coordinate 13,344, forward strand.
GATCCAAATAAAATATGGATTACCTTTTCGGGATATACTTCAGGTCATAAAATATATAAATCAGCTGATGCCGGACTTACCTGGATCAACATTTCGGGCAACCTGCCTAACATACCTGTTAATTGTGTAGTAAATCAGACAGGAACGAGTAATGGTATTTATGTGGGTACGGATGTAGGAGTTTATTATATTGATAATAGTTTAACATCATGGATGCCCTATTCAAATGGCTTACCAAATGTAATTATTGATGAATTAGAAATTCATTATGGAACTAATAAGTTACGTGCGGCAACTTATGGTCGAGGGTTATGGGAAACAACCATTTACAATCCAACATCTTCATTGCCCTTCGCTAATTTCAAAGGAGATACATTAAGCGGCTGCCCTGGTTTTAGTGTTCAATTTTCCGACAGTACAATTAATTCGCCAACAGCGTGGTATTGGACATTTCCGGGAGGAAGCCCCGGTACTTCTATTCTGCAAAATCCAATTGTTACTTACAACACAGCCGGCACCTACAACAACGTTACATTAATGGTTACCAATACCAATGGTACTGATTCTATTACAAAATTAAGTTACATTGCGGTAAGTCCGCAAGTACAACCCATTATTTCAATGAACAATAACGATTCAATCTGTCAGGGACAAAATGTATATTTAAAATCCAGCAATGGGAATAGTTATAAGTGGCATCCGGCAAATCAAGTAGTTCAGGGCATTAACATTAGCAGTACCGGAACGTATTCGGTTACCGTTACCGATGTATTTGGATGCGCCGTTACATCACAGCCTTTATCAATTTATGTATTCCCTTTGCCTCCCACTCCTACTATTACTATTAGCGGAGATACGTTAATATCCAGTTCGCCCATCAGAAATCAATGGTATTTGAATGGATCAATAATCCCGAATGCTATCAACCAAACCTATATAGTTAACGGTTCCGGAGGTACTTATAAAGTTGTTGTGAAAGATAGTATTGGTTTATGTTATGCTACATCCTCTAATTTTGTCGGCATTGATGAGGTTGGAAAAAATGGAGTCAGTTACAGCGTTTATCCCAACCCGACTAATAGTGCAATAACACTTATCTTACAAGCAAATTCAAGGGATGATTTATCAATTGAAATAGCTGATGTTACAGGTAAAACTGTATTCAGCAAAAAGTTTAAATCCTTTTGCGGAAGAAATGAAACTGCAATTGATTTAGCTATTTTTGGAAAAGGGGTATATATGCTTTCCATTAAAAATTCGAGAGGAAATGCCACGAAGAAAATTGTTGTTTATTAATAGAGTTTATATACGTTAAGAAGCAATTCTATTTTTTTACCTCTCCCCGTCCCTCTCCTTAAAAAAGGAGAGGGAGAGTTTTGAATCAACCTTAACTTATAGAAACTGTAATGATTCGTTCATTTAGTGCAAAGAAACACCGTCGCGGATTGCAAGAATTATGCAATGGTATTGTAGAGTTTTACTTCATCAGCCCTTCAATAATTTTATCAACACTTACACCTTCAGCTTCGGCTTTATAATTTCTTACAATACGGTGACGCAAAATAGCTCCGGCAACAGCTTTAACATCTTCAATATCAGGAGAGTATTTCCCTTTAATTAAAGCGTGACATTTAGCTCCAATCACTAAAAATTGTGAAGCTCTGGGACCAGCACCCCATGATAAATAATTGTTGGCGGTTTCAGATCCGAATTCTGTATCAGGTCGACTTTTGGCAGCTAATTTTACCGCATATTCCAATACATTGTCTGTTACCGGAATTCGGCGTACCAGGTTTTGAAAATAAATAATTTCTTCCGCATCCAGTATTTTTTTCAATACCACTTTATTGTCGGAAGTCGTATTTTTTACAACCAATATTTCATCCTGAAACTTTGGGTAGTCTAACCAAACGTTAAACATAAAACGGTCTAGCTGCGCTTCAGGCAAAGGGTAGGTTCCCTCCTGCTCTATCGGGTTTTGTGTGGCTAATACAAAAAACGGATTTGCTAATTCATACCGTTTTCCTCCCGTTGTAATACTTCGCTCCTGCATCGCTTCAAGCAATGCTGCCTGTGTTTTAGGCGGTGTACGGTTTATCTCATCCGCTAAAATAATATTGGCAAACAAAGGTCCTTTTATGAATTTAAAATTTCTGTCTTCCCCTAAAATTTCAGAGCCTATGATATCAGAAGGCATAAGGTCAGGAGTAAACTGTATGCGGTTATAGGTTAAGCCTAATGTATCAGCAATGGTATTTACCAATAATGTTTTTGCTAATCCGGGAACGCCGATAAGCAAACAATGCCCCCGGCTGAAAATGGAAATCAATACATCTTTTACGACGTTATCCTGACCGATAATCACTTTACTTATTTCGGCATTTAACTCTTTGTATTTAAGCACAAAGGCATCTACTGCTTCTACATCTGTTTTATACATATCCAATTGGAAATTTAGAGATTTGGTAATATAAAGAATTGGAGAATTGGTAATATAGTGATTTAGTTATTCTCCAATTCTCCAACTTCTTAATTGTTCCACTTATTATTAAATGCGCAATTTTTATAATCATCAGTAATGTGCACAAAAGTATTTAGTGATTTTTTCTTAATCCATGTTTGTATTTCCTCCTGCTGTTTTTTAGCTAAAGCAGCAGCCTGTATTTTTTGATAATCGTCTTTTAAATTAGCGCGGTGAGGTGCGGTGCGTGTCTTCAAATAAACTATACGATAAGCTTGTTTACCATCACGGGAAGTCATCGGGATAGGTTTAGTGAAGTCTCCCACTTTCAGCTTATCAATTGCAAAAGCAACTGTTTGATCCATCTGACCAATTTCATCCATTTGAAAACGGGTAGCGCCAGTCATAGGATTTACAATTAACCCTCCACTATTTTTACTTTCTTCATCATCTGAATATTTTGCAGCCGCTTCAGAAAAAGAGATAGTATCTGTCGAAATTTTTGTGTAAATGGTATCTAATGATTCTTTCGCTTTTAGCAAATCTTCAGCTTCTACCTTAGGTGCAATAAGCAAACTACGGGCATCCACTTCATCGCCTCTGCGTTCAATTAACTGAATAATAAAATAACCGTAAACAGATTCAAACACTTCACTTATTTCATTTGGTTTAAGTTTAAAAGCCCAGGCATCCCACTCAGGAACAAACTGTCCCCGTTGTATATGTTCATACAAACCACCTTTACTTGCCGAACCAGGGTCTTCGGAATACAATGCTGCCATTGCGGGGAATTGACTTTCGCCTTTCATAATTCGTTCCCTGATCTCCGCGATTTTTTCTTTTGCCGCTTTTTTTGCTTCAGGAGTAGTTTTTGGTTTTTTAACGATTTGCCCCACTTCCACCTCCACATTAATAAAAGGAATGGAATCAACTGGAATATTTTTATAATAATCTCTTACTTCATTTGGTGTAACAGTCATATCAGTTGTTATTTTACTTTGCATCTGTTGGGACAATAAAATATTGCGCACATTATCTTTTAAATCAATTTTAAAGTCGTCAACGGACTTGCCATAAAAAGCGGTAAAACGTTCTTCAGAACCAAACTGCTGAATATAATATTGTATTCGCCTATCGAGTTCCTGTTCCACCTGAGCATCGGTCACAAATAAACTGTCTTTTTGTGCCTGAGCTAATAATAATTTCTGATATAAGAGTTCTTCCAATAATTTACAATGAGAATTTCCATCCACAGGCTCTTGCGCTGAAACCATTTGTTGGTATTGAGCTTCAAGTTCAGATTGTAAAATAGGATTGAGTCCAACAACAGCAATTATCCGATCAATCACTTTTCCCTGAGCAAAGCCCTTCTCAACCGCTCCAAATGAAAGAAGAAGAAATACAAAAGTCAAAAAAGCCCCTCCCAGCCTCCCTGAAGGAGAGGAGTACCAATACGCAAGCCTATATATTTCCCTTTTTTTTAGTTGCTTCCTCTCCCCGGAGTTTATCCCGACAACGGAGGGGGGGAAAGGATTAAGGAGTGGAGCTTTGCTTTTTTTACTTTTTAGATTTATCATTGATAAAGATTTCAATTTTTTTATTATTTACAGCATCTTTATAAATATCTTCTTTCATTTTAATGATGAGCTGCAATTTACGTTTATTTAAAATTATTTTTTTAATGTTTTCTTTTTCAAAACTTAAAGGAGAAATACTGTTCCGTGTTTTAAACCCTTTAATATTTAAAAAATAACTGTTGGCGGAATCGCTTACCTCCACAAATCTATTGTTTTGCAAAAATAACTCTTTATTATAGGTTTGGATAGGAATTTCTTTCAATAAATCATCGAATAAAAGCCATGAATTGTCATCTAAATAAAAGTTTTCGGCAAACTGGTGACAATATCCGGCGAGAAGCTCTCTGTCCTTTAGATTATCTGATTTGTACCATTTTTGTAGTTTATTAATCCCCGGCGCTTTTTTACTCACTTTCACATAAACCACTTTGATGATATTATCTTTCAACTCAAAATTATTTCGATTATTATTATAATACTGCTCTATTTCCTGGTTATCAATTAATGTATCTAACTTTTGTTGAACCAGTTCTTTTTCATAAGCGTAGGTAATGAGTGAATTACGATAATCCTGTAATTGTTTTTCTACATTTTTTTGTTCACCTGTAAGGTTATCCTCAGCCTTTTGAATTACCAAAGATTCGTGTAGCCAATTGTCGATATATTTTTTTAAACGCTCTAAACTGTCTTTGGATGATGTACCTTTTGGAACAATGTCCTTAATATTATCTAAGTATAAATAGCTATTATTTGCCCGAGCAATAATTTCACGGTTATTATTTTTATCGGTATTAAAAGTACATGAAACAAATAATAATAATCCTAAAACATACGGGAGCAGTTGTTTTAATATGAGATGTGAGATATGAGATTTGAGATGCGAGATATGAGATATGAGATTTGAGATGTGAGATTTGAGATATGGGATATGAGATATGGGATATGAGATTTGAGATATGGGATATGAGATTTGAGATGAGAGATATGAGATTTGAGATGAGAGATATGAGACATGAGAAAGGAAATTTTTAAAATTCTTCAAAATGAAGAATCCTTTTTTTTCGGTAGAACAAGTCTCATATCCCATATCTCATATCTCAAATCTATTTACTCCTTTACTTAATAGTAGCAAGGACGGTTTTATCAATATTCACGGCAAATTTTTTCTTCAATTCAGCAAGCCACTGTTTTTCTAAATAATTTTGATAATCGGAAGTCACCAGGCCTTTTGAATCCAGGTAAGACTTTGGACTTGCCGGCAGTATTTTATTTACAGAAACGATTACAATTTTTTTATCTTTTGCAGAAACCATATCAGTTGAAATTCCCGGCTTCCAGTTTTTGTCAACGAATTCATTTTCGCCTTTACTAAACATGCGTGTTTCCACCTGAAGGTTTAATTGTGAATCTTTGTTTATTTCCGTTAAAATATCTTTTTCAGGTTTATTATCAGTTAAGAAGGTACGTACCTGTTTAGCAATAGTTGCATCGGAACAGCTATAAACAGAGGCATCAGCACGTACATCCCAAACATAATTGGTTTTGTTTTTTTCATAAAAATCTTTTGAACCCACTGAATCTTTTACCGCTTTAGACCAAACTTTCTGATCTGTCAGTTCAAATAATAAAATTCCATCATGATATTCTTCCATTAAGGCTTTAAATTCCGGATATTTTTGGTCTAAACGAGATTCTTCATAAGCCACAGCACTTTCATCAACAAATTGATTGTATAGCTGATTAACCAACATCTTCGTATCCATTTTTGGGTGTTTTCCCTGATGACTCACAATATAATTTGCAAAATCAGTTTGAGTAAATACTTTATCGTTAAAATTAAAAAGGGTCATTTTTAATGATGTCGTTTTTGAAGGACTCCAACGTCCTTCCAGCAAAGATGAATCTGCCAGTTTATAAAATTCATCACGTGCCGGAAGATTTTCCTTAAACTTATATTCCGCTTTAACTTTTGCAATCAGAGCCGCACGACCGGCTTGTGAACGTGAATCTTTCGTTATTTTATCTTTCAGGTCATTTTTCATGCTATCAAATGTTCCTAATCCCCTTTTATCAATTAATTTAATTATATGCCAACCATATTTAGTTTTAATGGGAGCGGAAAAATTACCTTTATTTTGCAAAGCAAACGAGGCTTTTTCAAATTCAGGTGGCATTTTATTGGTACCGAACCAAGGCAATTCCCCACCTTTTTTTGAAGATTGTTTGTCATCGGAAAACTGTGCAGCCAAGTCATCGAATTTAGTACCTGCTTTTAACTTATTATAAATTTCATTGATTTTTGAATAGGTATTTAGAGAGTCCTCTGTTTTCATATTCGGTGTAGTTTTTACCATGATATGACCAACCAATACTTCTCCTTGCGCTTTCCTTCTGTCCGCAACTTTAATGATATGGTAGCCATAACGGGTACGCACCGGCATAGATATTTGCCCTACTTTGGTACTATATGCAGCAGACTCAAACGGATACACCATTTGTAAGGCGGTAAAATAACCTAAGTCTCCACCATTGTCTTTTGATGATGGATCATCAGAAACACCTTTTTCAGTTGCCACTTTATTAAAGTCCTCCCCATTTAAAATGCGGGCACGTATTTTCATAATTTTATTATAAGCTTCCAGTGTGTCTTTAGGTAAAGCTGTTTCGGATACTTTAACTAAAATGTGTGATGCTTTAACATCTTCCTGCAAACGATCGTACGTTTCTTTCAATAACTTTTCGTTTACATCTTTATCCGTTAAATAAGGTTGAGCAAGTTGTTTGCGATAAGTTGCCAGTTCATCAATAAATGCTTTGGCAGTATCCATACGCAAATTTTCCGCTTCTATTACTTTCAATTTAAAATTTACAAACAAATCAACATATTCATTTAAGGATTTAGCATCATTTGCTAGTTCTTTTGTGTTGTTTTTGTGGTACACATTTCCAAACTCCGCAACAGTAACCTTAGATGAGCCTACGGTCATCAGCACAGCGTTGTTATTTTTTTGCGCAACTATACCACTGTTAAATGCAAATAATGCAAATGGAAGCAGTAATGATTTTGATGAAATTTGTTTATTCATAATGAAAATTATTTTTTTTATTTGGGTAACAAATGTAGGTATTAAAATCAATTTGAAAATGTGCTAATGCGCTAATTTGATAATGATTTTGTTAAATTAACAAATTTTCACATTTAAAAATTAATAAATTAGTATTTACCTGCTATAATTAGGTGCTTCCTGAGTAATTGTGACTCCATGTGGATGGCTTTCCCGGATGCCTGCTGAAGAAATGCGGATGAATTTAGCGTTTTGCAATGCCACCATATTTTTAGCGCCACAATATCCCATACCGGCACGTAAACCTCCGACAAATTGGTAAACGACCTCTGAAAGGTTTCCTTTAACAGGCACCCTGCCAGAAATACCTTCGGGTACTAATTTTTTAATATCATCCTCAGTATCCTGAAAGTAGCGATCTTTCGAGCCTTTTTGCATCGCTTCAATAGAGCCCATTCCGCGATACGACTTAAATTTACGTCCTTCAAAAATAATGTTATCTCCCGGCGACTCTTCAACTCCGGCAAGCATGGAACCCATCATTACGGAAGCAGCCCCGGCAGCCAAAGCTTTAACAATATCTCCTGTAAATCTGATTCCTCCATCAGCAATAATTGGTATGCCTTTACCCTTAAGGGCTTTAGCGACATCCATAATTGCGGTTAATTGTGGAACACCTACTCCTGCAATAACACGGGTAGTACAGATAGAGCCCGGTCCAATTCCTACTTTTACCGCATCAGCGCCCGCTTTAACCAAAGCCAATGCAGCTTCGGCTGTTGCTATATTACCCACTACCACCTGTAAATCAGGATATGTTTTTTTTACTTTTTTTAGCGCCTCAATCACACCTTTGGAGTGTCCATGTGCTGTATCAATCACAATTGCATCTACATTTGATTTTACCAATGCCTCAATTCGTTCCAGCATATCAGATGTAACACCTACTGCTGCTGCCACACGCAATCTCCCCAAACTATCTTTATTAGCATTTGGACGAACTTTAACTTTTATAATATCACGATAAGTGATTAAACCAACTAATCTGCCGTGTTTATCAACTACCGGCAACTTTTCAATTTTATGATGCTGAAGAATCTGTTCTGCCTTTTTTAAATCTGTTCCTTCTTTAGCAATAACAAGATCTTTACTGGTCATTACTTCTTTTATAGGTCGTTTGTGATTTTGCTCGAAACGCAAATCCCGGTTAGTAACAATCCCGATCAATTGATTAGTAGCATTCACCACAGGAATACCCCCGATCTTAAATTCTTTCATCAGTTTTATAGCATCGGTAACATTCGCATTTTCAAGCAATGTTACAGGCTCTAATATCATTCCACTTTCCGAACGCTTTACTTTACGCACCTGATCGGACTGATCATGTATGCTCATGTTTTTATGCAATACACCAATCCCCCCTTCCTGTGCAATGGCAATAGCTAACTGAAACTCTGTAACAGTATCCATTGCAGCGGAGACCAACGGAGTGTTAAGTTTAATTTTTTTTGTAAAAAAGGATGCCGTATCTACTTCGCGAGGAAGTACCTCTGAATAAGCAGGTACTAATAGTACATCATCGTAGGTTAAACCTTCACCTACAAATTTATTTGGATCTAATGGCATAGGTATAGTTTTGAAGTTTGGAGCTGATTGTTAGGAGAAAAAACGGCACAGAATTTGAATTTTATTGGTTAAAATTCCTGCAAAGATACATTTTTAATTA
>JAVHPE010000095.1:22272-105128 GCA_036170475.1 Bacteroidia bacterium
GCACAGAATTTGAATTTTATTGGTTAAAATTCCTGCAAAGATACATTTTTAATTATACTACATTATTTGATACTGCGGAATTATCAAATTACAAATCAATGTTGTTTGGTTCAGGACTGGAAACCAGTAAAAAAATTGTCCTGCACTAAATAATAGTGCAGGACAATTAAACATATAGTTTTTTCTTTACGTTAAATGAACCTCTTATTTAACAATAGCTTTTAAAAAATTTTTCCCTTTATTGGTTTCTAATTTGATAAAATACATTCCCTTTGCAAGCTTCGACTCAGTAGTGTTTATTGATACTTCATGTCTTCCTGAAACTTGACTGGCGTTAGCATACAAAACAATTTCTTTACCCAGGACATCTGTCAAAGTAATATCTACTTTTGAGTTAGTAGTTAGTTGATAAATAATACTGGCGTTATTTGTAAACGGATTTGGGTATACAGATAAGCCTTTAGCCGCAATTTGCTCATCAATTGAAGTTAACAGAACGGTTTGTCCATTGCTTGTAAATACTGGTGACTGCAATCCGGCACCATCTTCCGCTATAACAGAAAAATAATAAATTTGCCCAAGTACAGAACTTAAACCTGTGGCTGTAACAGCCTGATTAAACCAATTATCAGTGTAATTAACAATATCTGTTCCACCAGGGGTGGTTCCAATTGCATACCAATAGCGCGAAACAGCAGAATTTGTATCTACTCCCGCACTCCAATTGGCTGATAAGTCAGAAGTGGAATTAGTTGAGCTGATGTCAGCTCCTGTACCATCATTAATAGTATCAACAGCAGTTGGTGGTGTCCAATCAACATTGATATCCTGATAAAAAATAGCTGATAAATTTCCGGCTGAATCAGCACAAATGGATTTTATTTTACCGGCACTTATTGTCGGATTCGGATTCTGATAACGAATATCATTGGTATTTGCTGCTCCTACAGTAATAGCAGTTGAAGTAGCCGAACGTGAACGGTACACTTTCAATTCATTAATTGCAAAATTTGAATTTCCGCTGCGGAAAGAAATTGCATTACCAGTTGAGATAGGAGAAGAATCCGTCCAGCTGGTAATAAACTGATTATCCCTGTAAATGCTTATTTTGCCTGTAATACGATCATAAATAATTTTATAATCATACCATTGATTTGCAATAGTGGTGAATGGGATGTCAACTACCGCTGACCCATAAACGTTGTTTATTACTTTAAAAATTTGCAATTGCGCATCATCAACTCTGAACCAGACAAAATAAGAATTACCCCTGTTTGATTGTGAAGCGTTATCGCAAAAGAAATGAAAACCTGCCCGTTTACTGACACCTGAACCATCAATTTTTCCATAAAAATTGTACAAATATCTATTTGAAAGAGTTTGATTCAATGAAGCATAAATATTGGTATTGTCGCCTGTACCAACTGTTTCATCTGACTGAAACAAGGAACCACCATTAATGCCCCATGTTCCATTCGCACTTGTCCAATCAGGATGAATGGTCAGATCAAAATTGTCGGCAAAAAATCCGTTGCTATTATTGGCGCGCCATTCGGTGCCATTGTAATCAAGTACCTGATAATAACTTTTTTCTAATCCGCTGCCTCCGGTATTATCCGCATCAGTAAAATTAGCTGTAAAATTGCCTGTTTGCCAGATGTTAGTAGTGCTAATGGTTGTTGTAGGTGCGATACTATCAGCAGACGGTGCAGGCACAGCGTTACTCGTCCAGTTTGCAACCCAGCCTGAAGCATTCGTATTACAATCCGACCGAAATTCCAATAATAAAGATCCACCACTTGCTGTGATTGTTCCGGGACTGTTAGTCCCAGTGAATTTTCCAAGAAGCGGAGCTGATGTGGTGGCACCATCATAAATTAATAAATGATCCCAATCTAATTCTGTATCAAATGAAGTAAAATTAATAGTAATTGATGTTGCACCAGTTGGTTGAATTAAAGTAAGAATTCGTTCATCATCAGAATAATTGCCACCGGAACCACCACTATCGTAATAATTTCCGGTAGCTCCGGTAACCGTATTAATTGTCGGATTATTGTTGATCAGTAAATAATAATATGCCCAGTTCCAGTTTGGTCCGGGATCATCATGTGTTTGATTTGGATACATCTGATGTCCTTTTATTTTAGTGCAGGCTCCAATGCCACATTGAGCGGTACTTCCTGAACAACCTGGTCCGTAATATGTTCTTAATGGACTTATTCCATAACCACTCGTACAAATATCACGCACTATTGCAGCAGAACTTGCATACATTGCATTGGTATACCAACCTGTTTGAGCTACATAACCTTCGTGTTCAAAACCAATGGTGTAAGGGTTTTCAGAACCTACATGCCATGCTTTATTAGATTCCAGTACCATTTGTGTTACCTGACCATCACTCGAACGTAATACATAATGAGCAGAAACCTGGGAAGAAGTATTTTGAAACCAGGAAATACAACCGGAATAACTACCTTCCACATCATGAATAACAACTGCAGAAACCGCTGTTCCGCTTCGTGAACTGTAATTTGGAGATGCAACCCATGCCGCAGGACCATAATCCGTAGACAACATCGATTTTGTTTGAAATTGCTGACCGCTTTTATTATAAACACTCTCATCAGTTATCGTTACACCCGGTGAACTCAAAACGGAATAATTAGTTGTGCCGAATATAGCAGCGAAATCAATAGCATAATTCGGGAAATCATATAGTTGCTGATAATTAGAAGTATTCAAAAACTGTAAATAACCATAAAGCTGAGTATTGAAAGCAAAATTTTGTCCTGTTGTTCCTTGTGGTAACTCGCTAAGTTTAGTCAAAACAGGAATTTGATCTGCAATACTGTTACTTGTAATGTTCAAAGACTTTTTTATAGCAGTATAGGCATCGGAATACGCTAAAATATTTTTTTCCGGATCAGTGATAATTTCATCTATGCTATACCCCGATAATTTTGAAACTTCTACAAGATTATTAGCAAAATAATTTTGTCCCTCCAGTGTTAAACCCATTACACCGTATGCATTGGGTATGCCACTACAACTTTGCGGCTGAATAGAAGAATGTTGAATATGATTAAAATGAGTATTACAAAAAGAAACGGCCTCTAATATTCCTTTTGGAATTTCCGGGTGATTCAAATAAGCTTTATCAAATGATTTAACATAGTTATTTACAACGATTTCATCTGATTGATTGGCTTGTCCAATGGAATAAAATGTGGATAGCCCCAAAGCAATAAAAAGTAAAAATTTTTTCATCGTATATTTTATTAAATTGTTAATCGAATAGTAAAGATAATTATTCCCGTTCATTTATCCAAGCAATCGTTATAACCTAAGTTCGATTAATAAATTGACAAAAACTGTGTGTCTTTCTTTTTTCTTGAAAAAAAAGAAACAAAAATTCGTTACAGTTTAGGTCCAATCCCTTAAACTATTTTATTGTTTTTAAAATTAATAAAACTAACAGATTTAGCAAAAATTATAATCTGAAAGGCGCGTAAGCCAGAAAAGGTAGCGGGGGCAGCATTTGCTAGTGCGTGTGCCGATGACCTTTTCTTGAATTTTTTGTTACTTTTTGTTTCAAGACAAAAAGTAAAATGCTTAAAAGGACTAGGAATTCTATATCTTAGATGAATATAATTAGGTGCAAAGCCCTATTATCAGACTACCTAAATAGTAACAAAAATTCAAGAACAAACGATTGCTCCCCACAGGCACAACGTCATTGCGTTTGTTCATTCCTCACGCACATTTTCATAAGTTTATTTTTGCAAAAAAAAGTGAAATTGATATTTTTTATTTTGTTCAAGTTATTTTGAAAACTTTACTTAATTGGGGATATTTTTATAATCGAACTCAGGTTTATAGAGGATGGTTCAGAATTTTGTTAAAACCTTATTGGATAATTATTTTTTTGTTATATACTTTATTATCCACCTTTAACTTCATAAAAAAAATTCCAGTCGATTGCCCTGAAAGGTCAATGGAAACAGGTAATTGATAATCATTAACCGGAATGTTATAAATTCGTTTTCCGAGAACATTGTAAACTTCAATACTGATTATAAAAATTTGATTACTATTTATTTTTAATTGAAAAACTCCTTTACCTGGATTAGGGAAAATTGTTATTCCAGATTCCAATCCATCTGAAATAAATAAGTTTTCAATGTTTGTAATTGTAAAATTAAAATCTGCGGATGTTGCCGAACATCCATTAATATCAGTAACTGTAAGGGAGTATATGCCATTCTGAGAAGGGGTATAATTTTGAGATGTAGCCCCTGGTATACTACTACCATTCAAATACCATTGATTACCGGTTGAAGCGCTTGATGTTAAAACGCCTCCGTTTATAGCGATGATTGGAGTTGACGGTAATGGATTAACAGTAACAATGGTTATGCTTGATATTGAAGAACACCCATTACCATCTGTAATTGTTACTGATAAATTATCAGAACTGATGACATTAATTGTTTGTGATAAAGCTCCGTTACTCCATGAATAGCTGCTATATCCGGCTCCCGCATCTAATACAACATTTCCACCCTGACAAAAAGTTGTTGCTCCACCCGGGGTAATTGTTGGTGCTGTTATTGGCAATGGTATTGTAAAACTATTTCCAATTGTATGAACAGAACCATTCCAAACCCGCCAATAATAGGTAGTACCGGGTATAAAAGTAAATGATGGAGAAAAACCTGAAGGAGCAGTTGTTGAAGTAAGATTACTTACATCTTCGTTTGAAAAAGTGGAAAAATCAGGATCAGTAGAAACATCTATATACCAACCGTTTCCGGAATTTGTCCAGTTAAAATTTACATTACCATAACAATCTGTTGCTGACTGTAAATCAACAGCATAACAATTTACCTGATTTTTAAATGCATTGAAAGAGAGTTTTTGATCGGAAGTAGTGAAATTTCCCATTTCATAAATTCCCCAACTTGAACCCGGGAAATCGCTTAACGTAAACCATAATGCAAGTGCAACATGGGCATCATTTTTCAAGACATTAAATGAAGTAGTTAAATTATCAGCTTGACCCTGATAACCAATTATACCCGACTGCCATCCAAATTCTGAAACCCATATTTGTTTTGATGTTGCCCCTTCATAAGCGGCGATATCAGTCCAAAAACTATTAAGATTTTGATTCATTGCAGTGGTAATAGTAGTGGCATCGGAACTACCTTGTTCCACATAAATATGCATTCCAACACCATCCAGCGGGTAAGAGCCTGTTTGCTGATGAGTCCAGCTCCAGGCTAATTCATTAATTCCATACCAGTAGGTATCATTGATGTATCCACCGGTTCCGAGGTTATCAAGAGTTAAAACAGCGCCTGAAACCAATGTAACCTGCCAGTCTGGATCAGTGGAATGACCATTAAACTGTTTTACATTCAAATAAATATCCTGAAGCATCAGTGCGAACCATTTAGGATGAACTACTGATGTATAGCCATTATCCCAATTGTTAGGTTCATTATAGGATTCGTATACACGGATGCGATCTTTAAAATAGTCAACTATTTCTACAAAATTAGCGAGGTATTCGTTTTCCCATGTGGCTGCATTGGTAGAGTCCGTTCCGGGATAAGCAATCATCTTATCTCCAATCTGCTGACTGACTGCCTGTGCTCCAATAATCCCATATACAATAATACCTTGTTGTACAAAGCCATTAACAATTTCATCATACGTTTGTTTCCATGTTTTTCCGCTATGTAATGTCTGATCAGAGGGAGATGACCAGGGACCCAAAATAAAGTTTACCCGAACCCATTGTGTACAGGTGGTTGCAACAACAGCAGTAGTGGCACTTAGATATATTGCGCCTGTAGAATTGTCAATAGGCTGATTGCAGTCTATTCCAATACCTGTTTGAGCAACTATCTTTAGAAATGAACAGAAAACAAAACAGGTAATGAAAGTAATTTTTCTCATCAATAAGGTGTTACAATTAATTTAATTGTTGTTTCAGAGCCAGCAAATAAAATTCGTGCATCGTAAATTCCTTGCGCCAAGTGTAATGAACGTAAATCAATATGCAAAGTATGTTCACCCAAGGATTGAAAAGTATTACTTAGCAAGATTATTTCACGACCAAGCACATCAAAAAGTCTGACTGTAACAAATCCTGAATTGGATAATACATAATGAAGGTAAGCTTCTCCGTTTGCCGGATTTGGATAAATATTAATTGAAGATAAATCAGCCACTGACTCAATTCCCGTGGATAGTGGTGTGCAGTTCCATGTTGCAGAAAAACCTGCATTATTTACAAAAGGATCTGAAATGAAATGGATGGTAATTGATCCTCCTGTTGAAGAAACAATTCCCGGAGAACTCAAGCCTGTATATCCACCAATAAGTGGCGAAGCAGTTGATGAACCGTCATAGATATACAAAGAATCAAAATTTGTTTCCAGATCAAAACTTGAAAAATTAATTGTTACAGAACTCGTATTGACAGGAGAAATTGTATACGTGTAATCCTCATTATCAGCGTAGTTTGCGCCGGATCCTCCCGAATCATCAATACTTCCTGAACAATTAACATCAAGGGTAGTGCAAACTGGTGTTGTAAAAGAGGAGCCGTTAGTTTCTGTACTACCGTTGAAAATACGCCAGTAATAAGTAATTCCGGGTTTAAACTGAAGATAGCTGGTGCAATTAGGATAATCACAAAAACCTCCCGGACAGGTTATTGAAGTCAGATTGGAAATATCTTTATTATAATAGGTGCCGAAATTAGGATCAGTTGAGACATCCATGTACCATCCCGAACCTGAATCAGTCCAGTTAAGGGCAACACCAATCTGTGGACAACTTAAATTTGTAACCGACAGGTTAGAAGGAGTAATAATGGCACCACCACAAATCGAATAACCTACCGTTGCAATATAATAATGATCAATTATCCATTGATTATTTTGCCCGTTTTGTGCCCAGTATTGTGTACCCCACTGACACATTCCTCTACCATGTCCGGCAGGTGTTTGTCCGCAACACTGATTATCCGAATAGCAACTGTAAGCTCCGCTACCACCGGCATTACAGTCAGAGCAATTATAGGAAGTTCCTCCCTGATTATTTTCGGCGGAATATTCCGAACGCGCAGGATCTATACCATTGTCAGTAACAATTTGCCCGGTAGTTGCCTGAGCTGCACTTTGTGTATTTGAATAAATTGCCGATCCCCATACCTGATTACAGGTAGTGGATGCAATATCAAAATTTGCATCCACAGGATTATTGACATACCAACCTCCATAGCTTCTATACGCCACAGAGCCAGCAGCCAATGATTCAAATTGCCAACTGGAAATCCATTCATTATCAATTCCGCTTTCAGAATAATATTGTAAACTCATTACTTCTACAGAACTGCAACTTGTACATGAACAACTTGTCCCCACACGTATTGTAGAGGGAATCACACATCCCGTAGCAGTGTGCTCTACCTCTATTTCCATCTTTGTTGAATTGCTTTTGGGAATAGATTTTTCATACATCTCAACATCATGTGATGTTCCATCCAGAACATGTTGTATGTACTTTTCTATAGTGTTGCCGCCACCTTTTTTAAGAGCAATTTTAAATTTTATTTTATCCGGAACCAATAGCAGATTTTCAATTGTTTCTGTTGTATATCCAACTAAACCAAATGAAAAATCACTTCGTATTTGTTTATCACTCCTTTTTGTAATGGCGGAAAACTGAGTAGGGTTAATAGAAAAAAATCCGTCCTGATTTGTCTTTGAAAAAAGTTTTTCTGTGGGCATTCCAACTTCCACATTCGCAAGGGGTTTTCCGGTTTCGAAATCCACAACATAGCCTTCTACAATGGAGGCATCCTGTTTTTTGTATTCAACTCTTGTTTTATTCAACCTGTCCATGATGACATTTATGTTCAGGGATTGTGCTTTTTTTACTGTAAAGTAAGTGGATAGAGATTGGTGACCGGCTGAGGATATTGTCACATTATATTTCCCTTCATTCCCTTTAAACTGCAAATGCCCATTTTCATTGGTCTGCAATCGAATGAATTCTTTTTCAGTTCGGAATACAATTTCAGTCTGAATACCATAGCCATTTTCAGCATCGTATACAAAAAAGGAGAGGGTGCCTTCATTTATTGGATTTAGTTGTGAAGATGTATCATCAATGGAAATGGGCTCATTTATATTCCGATACTTATTTATTTGACTTCTGGCAATGCTTCCAAAAGAAAATATAAGTAAAAACAGTATACTAAATTTCTTTGCTATTAATTTCATAGGCAAAATTTATATTTAATCGGAAAATGGAATAATTATTTCAAATTGTCTTCTAAATCTGTTTTTTTAAAAATCCGAAATCAAAAATCCACAATCCGCATTTATTTCTTTACCACCTTTTTAATAATAACATTTGTATCCGTAATAATTTTCACGAAGTATATTCCTTTTGCTGCATTTTGCAAATCTATTTCTTTAGTGTAATTTCCTTTCAACGAAAATAATTTTTCCTCATAAATTACTTGTCCATTTATACCAAGCAATAATAGCAGAAAAGATTTTGTATTAAGATTATCAAAAGAAATGTTTAAGACGTTAGTTGCAGGATTAGGAAAGATATTCAATTGTTGATCATTGGAAATTGTTTCCACACTTACAGAATTAAAATTCATTGTATCAGATAAGGAGTAACATCCAAAAGTAGAATCAGTATACGATACTGAATAGGAACCATTTTGTGTCAATGTGTAATATTGAGAGGTAGCTCCGGGTATTAATACACCATTCAAATACCATTGGTTACCTGTTGAAGAGCTTGAAATCAGTGTATCATCATAAATAATAATACTTGGAGCCGGTGGCAAAGGATTAACTGTTACAGTCGTTGTGGCCGAAGTGCCTGAGCAACCGTTTGTGTCTGTTACAATAACAAAATAATTACCTGAATCGGAAACTGAAATATTTTGTGTAATTTCTCCATTACTCCATGAATACGAAACAATACCACTTTCTGGTGTTGTAAGAAGTGCAGTATCTCCCTCACAAAAAGTTATTGCACCAGCCGGAGTGATTATTGCTGAAGGGTTTGGGTTTACCGTAACAGCTATCGGAACTAAAGAAGAACCGGTACATCCATTATTGCCGGTTACGGCAACAGAATAAATTCCAGAAGTTGAAATTGTCGTAGTTTGTGTCGTATCACCATTACTCCATAAATAAGAAACGAATCCGGCACTCGCATCTAGTACTATGCTTTGACCAAAGCAAATATTAGTGGAGCCGCTAAATGCGATGGAAGGGTTTAAACTTGAATTAATATTTACATTTAATGTTGTTGTGCTTGAACAACCGGTTGATGCAATAGTCTCATTGAGAGTTGCAACTCCTGTACCTGCTGTTCCCCAGTTTACTGTAATTGAATTTGTGTTTTGTCCGGAAGCAATTGTTCCTCCGCTTACTGACCAGGTAAAGTTATTTCCAGAATTTAGCACTGAATAAGTTGTACCACTCGAATTGGAACAAACTGAGTTTTGCCCCGTTATAGAAGGCGCAGGCATCGGATTCACGGTATCAACTATTGGAGTACAGCCTGACCAACATCCCGCACCTGTCCTGGCTCTCAGATAATACGTTCCTGATGCTGAAACGGTATAAGTTGAACCTGAGTTGCCGGTATTAGTTCCACAGACAGTATCTTGCCAGTAAAAAGTAACACCAGTTGGAGGAGTCCCCCTTGTTAATGTTTGAATGCCACAAGGGTTTTCGGTGGTAGCAGGTATAGGAGGATTGCCAGGTAATGGATTTATAGTTACTGATTTGGAAACACAGGGCGACCACCCACCAGATGAATATTTTGCTCTTAAATAATATGTTCCTGAAGTGGTAACAGTATAATTTGAAGCAGAACCAAAACTGGTTGTTGTTCCACAAGTAGTTCCCTGCCAATAATAAATTGCACCGGAAGGAGGCGACGTTCTTGTAAGTGTTTTTGGACCACAGGCATTAGAGCTCAGTGTAGGCACAGGTGGAGCAGGATAATTCGGAAGTATTTTAATGGTTGCAGCCTGACTGTTATTAAAATGATAGGTGGTGCTTCCCAAAACCGGGTAAATATCATTTACATAAAAATAACCATTTGAAGTGCCTCCCCATCCCATATTAAAATGAAAATTACTGCTCCCCTAGTAACCATCTAAAACAAAAGCATGACCTCCATTTCCATTGATATCCTGCCCTGAATAAGCAACAGGTCTGCTATTGTCAATTTCACTTTTTAATAAAGCATTCCAGGCTGTTGTCGTGTAATTGCTTTTATAAACATACACAGCCTGGCTGGAGTATTTGAAATGACTTACCAAAGCGTTCCTTACTTTTGAATCCCAAGCTGCGGATCCGGTTGAATTTCCTCCGTAACTCATATCAACAGTTACCCCGCAATGAAATGACAATGTGGCTACACTGGTGTTAGCAGAGGAAACGGTGTTCGGCATAGATGACCAATTATAAGTTGTTGTTCCTGGATATACAGTCAAATTGCTATTATTCGAATCAGTATGGGATCCTATTCCTGTTGCCGGATAATTCCAATATTTCATAATCTGTGCCATCATTGTTGCAACACATCCAACTAAAGCTTTTCCACAAGACCCGCCTGAATTAGAGGGACACAAAGCATTGTAATAACAGCCCTGAGCCCATTTGGTTGTTAACAAAGGTGCGACGGAAGCTATAGTTTGAGATGAATGTTTATTTTTTTGAATATAATCATTCCAATTTGCTTGTATAGAAGCATCAATAGGAAGATTATTAATTTTTACATATTCAATTTGTTCTTTATAATTATCCAGAAAATAGTTTAGTCCCGGATTTGAATCATTATCATTTATATACCCTTCAAATGAGTACCCAAGTATTGGCTGCACCCTAAAATCAGCAGCTACAATAACAAATCCTTTATTGTTTTCGCAATTAAAAATATAATAGAGAGTGTCTGAATTTCTCACAAATACCTTTTCTTCAGAAAAATGTATGTCCACATAATTCACATTGTGTATCAGATTGCAATAGGTAAAATAGTGATTTTGGGCAACTAATCTTGCAATATCAATGGATACATTGTGGTTACCTCCTGGAGGTGTTGACTGTGAGAATACTCCAGAAGAAAAAACGGTAAGAATAAATGTCCAGAGAAAAATTGTAGTTGTTTTCATGTTTCATTTTTTTAGGTTTCATTTATAAACAAACACGATAGAAAACCAAATAGGATTGGGTAATGATAATTCTTTCTGTTTTAAAGTTGCTATTTTGCGCGAAAAACAGGATTGAATTTAAGGTATTGTAAAGATAGTATAATAAAGGAAATTAACAAATTAAATTTCTATTGAATAAGACTAAGTTATACGGATGTACGACAAATTTCCCTAATACCACCCCTTTGGGGTTTTACAAAACCAACCTTTATTTATTCTATAATAATAAAAGCCCTTCGGGCTTTGTATCCATTACTTAGTAAATCCCGAAGGGATGAAATGATTATAGCACAATGGAACATTTCGTAATGGTAAAACCCCGAAGGGGTGAAATTAAAGCATTTAGGGAAATTTGTCGTACACCCAGTTATACTTAGCTCTCAAAGCTCAAATAATATGAGTAGGCAGAGTTTCCCGAGGTATAAAAAAACGATCATTAATTTTCTTCAAGAATATCTAAGATTTTGTCCAGCTTTTTACCATCATATTTTCCGGATGTAGCATATACAATTTTCCCTGTTTTATCGAGAACAAAAAAGTAAGGAATATCACTTTTCTCAAAATCCAATTCCTTTTTATAGGTTTTGGCTCCTTCATAAAACAAAAGATATGGAAACAACTCTTTGTTGGTATTATTCCTGATTTTTTCTTTCGATTGTTTACTGGTTAATTGATTTAACCCGGTAAACATTGGAATAAAAAAGAGATTAATATCATAATCAAAACTAACATCGAATGCGCCTGCATTTTTGTTATCGTGCTTAACTACAAACTTATTGTAAACAGGCGTGATCCAAGTTTTTAAATCAGTTTCCGCACTGTTGCTGAAAGCCATTCCTAGTACTGTGTATTTATCTTTAGCTGTGATGGGTAAATTTATTTTTTCACCATTGTAATTTTCGCATTCCATTGAAGGAAATAGTTGACCTAAAATGCTTCCATCTTTAACAAAAGAGATTGAGGTTATTGCGATAATAAAAATTAACAGAAGAGTTCTTTTCATGTACTAAATGTAATTTTAAAGACATTCAATTTTATTTATAAATTTACTTTAGCACATCAGGCAATGTTTTTCGGGTCATTTCTCTCCCTGCAATTTTCAAAATGAACACGGCTTTTTCATTTTCAAAAGCGAATCGCATTTCATTTTTTAAAACATCCATCAACAAATCGTATTCCCCAACCAATTGTGTACTCAAGCCAATCACTTCCACACGTATGTTTTTATTTTTTTTGATACGTAAAATAAAATCAATTATTTTTTGTTTATACTGCTCTGTTAAAGGGTACATACTTATTTCAATTGTGGCTATCATTTTGTTATAGTTATTAATGAGTGCATAATTTTGCGCTACAGGATTTTTTTACACAAATAAATTAATGTTGTTCATTGTAATGTCTTTGCCTTAGTATACTGTTTTGAAAATATTACAGTCCGAAAGATACTAAATAAATTCAAAATTATTATTGCAATAAAAGTATAATTGTCGAA
The DNA here is from genome assembly GCA_036170475.1 of Bacteroidia bacterium. Lineage (GTDB taxonomy): Bacteria > Bacteroidota > Bacteroidia > 2-12-FULL-35-15 > 2-12-FULL-35-15 > 2-12-FULL-35-15. Next base: position 35,040 of record JAVHPE010000095.1, read on the forward strand.
GACGAAGTTCTTTTTTTTCACTTTTTTGATTGCCCTACTGCCAAGGTATAATGAGTGAAAATGCGGTTCGTACATTTAAGAAGCAATTTTTCGTAAATTCGTTGCCTTAAATAGTAGTGTGACTTTACTATCATTTTTTATTACTATTACAATTGTTAAACAAAATCATACTATAAATGTATCCATCAATATATTACGCTGTCAAAGATTTATTTGGTTTGAATCTCCCTTTTCTTAAAATGATTCAGAGTTTTGGGTTTTTCGCGGCACTCGCATTTATAGTTGGTTCCTATGTTTGGTCATTGGAATTAAAAAGAAAAGAAAAAGAAGGTCTTTTACATTCAACTATCACAAAAACGTTGGTTGGATTAAGAGCGACAACAGCTGAACTTGTTACTTCCGCCATTATTGGCTTTTTACTCGGATATAAGCTTGTATTCGTTCTCCTTAATTTTACAGCATTTACAGAGAATACGCAAAGTTTTTTGCTTTCAATGAAAGGTAATGTAGTGGGTGGAGTTATCATTGCCGCACTTTCCGCTTATTTGAAATATCGTGAAAAAGAAAAAATGAAATTAGAGAAACCTGTTTGGGTTGAGGAGGAAATACATCCCTACCAGCATGTTGGGAATCTGACACTCATTGCGGCTTTTGCCGGTTTAGTGGGAGCTAAAATTTTTCATAATCTTGAGAACTGGGATGATTTTATTGCAGACCCCATTGGTTCATTGATTTCATTCAGTGGCTTAACAATGTATGGTGGACTTATTGTTGCTTCTATAGCCTTAATCTATTATGGTAAAAAAAATAAAATTACTATTACCCATTTAATTGATACTTCAGCGACAACTTTAATGATTGGGTATGCGGTGGGCCGCATAGGTTGTCAGGTTGCAGGTGATGGGGACTGGGGAATAAATAATGTTTCCCCGAAACCGAATTGGTTAAACTGGATACCTGATTGGTTGTGGAGTTATGATTATCCGCATAATGTGAACAGTATAGGCGAGCCAATTGCCAATTGCCTTGACCTTAGATATTGTAACCACCTGGTACCATCGGTATTCCCGGCTCCAATCTATGAAACAATAATGTGCTTCATTTTATTTCTTGTGCTGTGGTATCTGCGGAAACGTATTAAAACACCGGGAATGTTATTTTCAATTTACTTAATTTTTAATGGTGTGGAGCGTTTTTTTATTGAAAAAATTCGTGTAAACACACTCTATCACATTGGAAATTTTTCCTTTACTCAAGCCGAACTTATTTCAACTCTATTGTTTTTGCTGGGTGTTGCAGGACTCTGGTATTTTAAAAAATTAGAACGTAAAAATAATTTGAAAATGTGCTAATTATTTTGTTTCATTGGTAAAGGTGTTTTCTGTAATGCCTTTATTATCCTTATAAAAATAAGTACCCCAACCATATTCTTCTTTTCTGTAGATGTAATCTTTAACACCATTATTAATCGTTATTATGGTAATTTTTTTATTGTCTTCCTGAATAACTTTTTCTTCTCTGTTTTTCACAGCAGGTTTATAGGAAGGCGACTCCGTTTTATTCTCCGATTGCTTAATTATTACCGGAATCGCATTGTTTTGTGAATTAGTACCCGGTGTTATTTTTGCTTTCTGGCTGACTGCATTTTTTTCTTTTTCCCGCGTTTTTTCCGCTTTAGGATCATACTCTTTCTCAAAACTAAAGTCCCCTTTGCTATTACTATACGCAATTTTCGCACTTGGCAGCGAATGATTTATTGAATGTTCCTGTGGTTGTTTTTCAAGTTCTACCTCACAAACAAGTTTTTCAAATACTCCATTTTCTCTATGTTCGGGAACATGAGTATCTACCAGAACAATTTTAGTGATATACCCCAGTTTCGAGTAGGTAAATTCAAATTCATATCCTAAATTCAAATCAACCGCATATCCACCTTTACTTGGGTCAATTACTTTATAAGGTGCCCCTTTCTTTGTAATAGAGATTTGCGAGTTTTTTAAATCCCCTTCTTTGATCTTTAACTTTAATGTAACGTTTAAGTTCGGAGCAACTTGAGAATATAGTATAGTTGAAGAAAAAAACAATACTACCAATAAAATAATTTCATTGATATTTTTGGGGACTGCCAATATAATTTTTTTTTTCTTCATTAGGTCGGTACAAAAATACTGAAAATTTTTCTTAAAATCTAAGACTACACAACCCTGAACAAAAGGGGAAAACAAGCTCTATGTATATCATTCAATATCAGCATTTATATTAATATATCAAGGAATGTATTTATATTTTCAGGGCTTTCTTATAAAAAAACTTTGTGAAGTGCACCTTGATATTTGTAGTATAAATTACCAAAAAAAAATTTAAAAGGTGCAGCGCACTGTAACACTATTTAATATTTCGGATACGTTGCACCTAATAAAACAAGGTAAAATTTGCATTCTACACATATTTCGCGGCTATGCGCTTTTTATAAGAAAGTCGTGTTTATATTTTAGCAGGTTAGTACACTGTTGTTAAAAGTTGTAATTTTACCAATAAATAATTTTTATAGTATCATTCGATGCAAAAACTTTGCCAAGCTGTATGTACACTAACGAAAAAAGTTGGAGCTTTTATAAAAAAGGAAGGAGAAATTTTCTCAGCCGATCGTATCGAAATAAAAGGTAAAAATGATTTTGTTTCATACGTTGATAAAACCTCCGAACAAAAATTAATAGAGGGGTTAAGTTTACTGTTGCCCGAAGCTGGTTTTATTGCTGAAGAAGGAACTTCATCAAAAAAAGGTATTCACTATAATTGGATAATAGATCCCCTTGATGGCACTACAAACTTCATACATGGAATTCCATGTTTCGCAATTAGTATAGCATTAATGTATAACAATAAAATAGTGCTGGGCGTGGTTTACGAAATAAATCAAGATGAATGTTTTTACGCATGGGAAGGAAGTAAAGCGTATTTGAATGAAAAGGAAATAAGTGTTTCTGATGCTAAAACATTATCCGATTCATTGCTTGCTACTGGTTTTCCGTATTATGATTATGATCGACAAAATGAATATTTAGACTTACTCAAACATTTTATGAAAACCACCCATGGCCTGCGAAGACCAGGTTCTGCCGCAACTGATTTGGCTTATGTCGCGTGTGGTCGTTTTGACGGGTTTTATGAATACGGACTTCAGCCATGGGATGTGGCTGCCGGAGCATTTATTATACAGCAGGCGGGTGGCAAAGTGACTGATTTTAAAGGAGCTGATAATTATATTTTCGGGAAGGAAATTGTAGCAGGGAATAATGCTTGTTTCGATGAGTTTTTAGGTGCAGTAAAAATCTATTTTAAATAGGACGCATTAATAGTTAATATGAAAAAAAATTATGAGTAAAACCTTAATATTAAACAGCAAACAAATTCAACAAAAAATAAACCGTATTGCCTACGAGATATACGAGAACAATTACGATGAAAAGGAAATAATTATTGCCGGCATTTCAAAAAATGGTTTTATTCTTGCCAAACGTATTGCGGATGTTTTGCAGCATATTTCGCCAATTAAAACAAAATTGATCGAAATTGTTATTGATAAAAAAAATCCACTTTCGAGCGAGATAAAAATTGCATTATCCGATAAAGAATTAGAGAACAAGGTAATTATCCTGGTTGATGATGTATTAAACTCCGGCAGAACATTAATTTTTGGTGCGAAACCATTTTTAACCAGTCCTGTTAAACGTCTTACTACAGCTGTTTTGGTAAATCGTGGTCACAATCGATATCCGATTAAAGCTGATTTTGTGGGATTATCCCTATCCACCACATTGCAGGAGCATATTACTGTTGAAATTGATAAAAAAGGGAAAGAGGCAGTATATCTGAATTAATTCAAGCGTTGCGGGACAATCAGTTCAAATTCAGGAATGATAACGTAAAAGCGGGCTTTATCAATTTTCCGTTCCATTAAATAGGTTCCACTCATTCTACCAATATCGGTAGTAATAGTACAAGCAGATTCATATTCAAAAACCTCCCCTGGTTCCAGCATTGGCTGTTCTCCGGCTACACCATCCCCATCCACATTGGTAAACTCGTTGCTTGAATCAAAAATATCCCAATGGCGAGAAACTAATTTAACAGCGTAATCGCTTTTATTCTCAATTGTTATAATGTACATAAAAAGAAAATGACGGTTTTCCGCATTTGAATGCTCCGTGTGAAACTTAGTTTCAACACTTATTTTTATACCGTGCGTTGCTTGTGTGGCTTGCGTTCCCATAACATTATATTTTAGTATGTGAAAAATATTACCGAGATAATATTAAACATTACTTTTTCAATTAAACAAGTATTAAGCCAGAAAGTTTAAACCGAATAATCTGATAACTTTTTACAATTAAATTAAATTCTAATTTTCCTTTATTCTTAATCTACCTGTTAGATGTAAAAGAATAAAAAAAGGTTGCAAATGTAAAAAAATTTCGGATTTAATTTAAAAAAGTTTCAGGTTCAGTGTCTTAGCCACAAACCTTAAACCAGAAGGATATTTATCTCATGGAATTTAATCGTTTTACTCCGATTAACTGGTCGTAAAAAGTGCCTTGTTGGCGGTGATAAACATAAATTGTATAATCGTTTTCGGTTTCGTAGTGCATTCCTTCTATTAACGTTTCATCGGCAGCCGTCACACCATCTTTCAAAAACGTATATTCATAGTTATAATATCCCTGCTTCAGATACAAAGTGCATTCGTACCCAAATCGCTTTTGGTTATAATGCATTAAATTTTCCTGATTACATTTCCATGCATTAAATGCACCAAAAACATATAAGTTACCATCAGTTAACAGGGCATCATATTGAAGAAAAAAATGTACGTAACAATAATCAGCCTCCACTTCACTATTATTTCCCTCTTGTACTTTTACCAGAAAATTTCCATTAATATCAGTATAAGTAGTATATCTTTTAAATGTTCGTTTTTCATCCGATACTAAATTTACCTGATTTCCTGAGGAATCAATATTTACCTTAGCAATTCGCTCAGACTGATAGCGAATACTTTTAATATCAAAATACCTGAATTCATTGCCACCTGTAAATACATTGTCTTCATCGAAATCATATACAAGTTCCGCATCTTTTACAAATAAAGGTTTTAAAGTGGTTTTAGCATTATCCCAACGACTATTTTGTGTTATCACTACATTTAAGTCAGCAAAAGGGTTTGTAATAGTGTAGCCAGTATGGTTAATTGTAAAATCTATTTCCTGTTTAAAATTTCTATCGGAAATAATGCTTGCAGGAGTAACTTTTGAATCAATCATTATTTTATTTTGAAAAACCATAAAACGCCTTGTAATGACAATATTATCAGGATTTCCATCCAGATACACTTTTAAAATATAATTACCGGATTTAGTAATGCGGGTAGTATTATTTGGAAAAACAGCATTATAATGTGTAAACTTTTGAAGCGTATTAAAAGAATAACGGTAATCGTTAATAGTATTATCCGCGAAGCCGTCAATATATTCAGCAGCAACCAAATCAGAAGGTTCCCAATTGTAATTACATAAAATTATAGTATAGGAATAGTTTTTCAAATCAGCATCCAAATCATCAAAACTTAATTTTAATTTTTGTTCCAAATCAAGATTAAGGATAGGTTGAGATAATTCAAAACTTTCATCATGCAGCAATACTGTTTTAATTGATGGTTTATAAACATAATCATCATAACGGATAGTATTATTTCCATAATAATCGTCTACTGTAGTATCTATATTGGATGGGGTATTTAGGGCTTTCCACAAACCGGATTTATTTTTTTTTTGTGCGAAGCAAATTGTATTCAACAATAAAAAAACAAGTAATAGAAGCGGCAGGCATGTGCATTTTTTGTTTAACATATCTGTTAATTTGAAAATTTATTAATTTGAAAATTTGAAAATGATCTTATAGAATAATCAATTAGCACATTTTCAAATTGGTTTAATACGCCAAATATTGTTCATACAAAGTTTGCAAATAGGCTTTAGCCTGAGTCAAAACAGTATCATTTAAGGTTGTTTGCGTTTTCGGTTGTAATTCCTGCACTTTTTTTGTATTAAACGAATACACAATGTTTTGTTGTGGTGAAATCCAGCCTAAGGCATTTTCATTTGAATAATAAGCAAATCCTTTTACATCTTCTCTAAAAACATTTTTGCTCCATACAAAATTGCTGTGAGGTAATTTTAAAGCACCTAAAATGATAGCTGGTATGTCATTTTGATTAGTTATTTTATCGAAAACTTTTCCGCGTAAATTATCAACAAGAGCTCCACCGGTTATCATTGCAGCAATTCTGTGACCTTCCGGGAAATCCAAATTTCTGTTCATTGGCAGATGATGACCATGATCTGCGACTAAAACAAACAAGGTGTTTTTATACCAGGGTTGTTTTTTTGCTTCAGTAAAATAATTATATAAACAATAATCGGTATAATAGGCTGCCTTTTTAAAACGTTCCTGCTCTTCGCCACCATTAAAAGGTGTCTGCATAGTTACTTCAAATGGCTCGTGTGTGCTCAACGTTAAAACAATTGAAAAGAAAGGTTGCTTTTCATCTTGCAATCCATCGAGTTGTTTTAAAAAAACATATTCGTCATGTGCTCCCCATTTACTGTTCAATTGGCTTTTATCGAAATTATTTTTATCGATTATTTTTCCGAATTGTGTATTTAAAAGATAGGATTTCATATTTGCAAATTCTATTTCCCCTCCGTAATAAAATGACGATTGATAACCTTGTTTCCTTAACTCAATATTCAGTGAGGGCAGCTGTTCGGATTTGCTTGGGGTAGTAATAATTGAATTATTTGGTTGGGAAGGGAAACCGCTTAATATTGATACCAACCCTTGTTCTGTCCTGAATCCGCTGCTGTACATTTGAGTAAACAACAATCCTTCCTTGCTTAATTCGTCAAAATGCGGTGTAACATTATTTTCGCCACCCAACTCTTTTATTATATCAGCTGTCCAACTTTCCAGGACGATAAAGACAATATTAGGTTTTTTGCTTTTTGATAGAAGTTGTGTTTTATCGAAAGAAGTCGGGAACAAGTCAGCGGTAATGCTTTTTGCTTTTTTTCTATCCATAAACAGATAGGGATTTTTTTTGTCATTCGCCTCAGCAAAACTATGTGCTAAAAACCAGATATTATTAGTTGCAATATGATTATTTATTTGCAGGGTAGAATAATAAGCACTACTCTCATTAATAGGTGCAAGCTGGAAACCACCTCTGTAACCAACAATTAAAAGACCCGGTATTAGTAGTATCTGAATAATTTTTACTTTTTTATTTTCAATGGGATAGGAAAAATTTGTGATGAATTTGAGATAAAATTTTATTTCAAAATAAATAAAAATACCACAAATACAAAATAAAAGCAAAACCGTCCATACCGAGATAAATGAAAGAATTTCTTTGGGATATAATAAATAATTAAAAGCTCTTGCGCTTAGTAAAGTTCCCCACTCTCCATACATTTTTAAATTAGCAATACTAAGTATTGACACCATAACCATGCAGGTTATATTAAAAATAAGGTTGATGCGATGAATAAATCTATGTTTATAAAACTGCTGAAAAGCCCATAATAAAAAGGGAATAGTAATGGCAGAGCAGGCGGTAGAAAAATCAAGTGGCAAAGCATAAAAAAAACTTAAAACCGTTTCTGAATGTTGTCCATCTGGAATTTTAATATGATGATAAATAATGAATACTACTCTGAAAAAAGCAAAGAGCAACATCCAGAAAATTATGAGTCTGATTAAGTAATGTATTTTTAAAAAAAATATTTTTTTTATCATTTAAGATACAGTTGTCCTGTCCCTTTTTTAGTTTCCTGAACTGTTACAGGATTTCCGTAACAATAAACATCACCAATATAATCGATCAGACATGTTAAATTAATTGTATTAACAGTACATATACCGGTAGTGAAAGTATGAATCCTGGTAATATTAGTTTGTAAGTCCTGGCAATTTAAAAATGCAGTGCCTCCAATATCGCAATTGTGTTCAAATGTATAGCCGGATAAAGTTAAATCGCCTGAGCCATGCATGTGCGAGGTTACTTTTGAGTTATTCACGACTAATTCAATGTTCCCTGAATTTTTTGTTTGTACGTCAAACATATCAGTAGTAATCGTATTCAACCCTTTAATGTTGCCGGTTCCATTAGAAGTAATAAATTTTATTACCGGCATTTTAATATACACATTTAAAGGTTTTTTATAACTACGAGTCCAGTTACAGCGGTTCTTATTTCTAATAAATAAAGTTCCATCCGTTACTACTGTTTCAACAAGTGGAACTATATTTTCTCCTGCTTCCACTTTTACTTCAAAGGTTGAATCCTGTGAAATAAACACGTTCAAATTATCTTCAACAAAAAACTTGTCAAAACCATTTATTGCGCGTGTTTCGGTTATAATCGTACCTGTTCTCTTAATACAATCACACCTGTTTTCTTTTTTGCAGGAAGAAACAAGAACAATTAACAAAAATGCTATACTGATTTTACTGTATTTTATTTTTTTCATTTTGGTACTATTTAAAAAAAAATATTGAAATTCTCCCAAATAATATACTCAATCTCAATCTCACATCTTATATCTCATATCTCATATCTCATATCTAAAACTGATACCCTAAGCCCCATTCAAAATAATCGGCTTTAGCCCAATGTGTAAGAAGTGTAAAATTTGCGATAAGGTGTTTTGTAACCAAATATCTTAACCCAACACGATGAAAAAATATTCCATTATAGGCTTGTTTTTTATACACATAAATACCAAAATCAACAGGCAACGAAAGTCTGTTCATATTAAAAGAATAACTAATTTTTACCCCGGACTGAGCAATATCGGTAATTTTATCCGTGACTATGGAATCATTTGCCCATACTTGTTTGGTAGCATTGTTATACGCAATTTCAATACCACCACCTAATTTGTTTTTATAATTTAATGTTCGGTATAAATTTGCCTGAATTCCGTATGCAAAATATTCAGGCCCCCCTGGATTTTCAAGTTCTTTAATCCCAAAAACACCAATTACAGAAGGTTGCCAAATTTTTTTCGCGGGATAAATCGTATCCTTTTTGTATACGCAATTTTTATTACCAAAAGCGTACCCTAAGCCCAAATTAACAGTAGCCATGTTTAAGCCTAAGTTGGGTGTACTCATTGCCGCATTAGAAGCGTGTGTTAAGCCAACACCTGCATCCAATCTCCATCCTTTTGAAATCATTATAGCTGAACTCAACCGGAAGTTAACAAAGCCATTAAAATGAGAACCAATGACTCCATTTTGATGATTTTCGATTCTATCAAAATCCTTCGTTAGGTAGGCCAATCCAACTCCAATCCGAAAATTCAATCGGGCTTTCCGATAAAGTTTATTTAAACGAATATTTGTATATGGGTAAAAAGCCTCCAGATTGCCCAGTTGTTGAGGATTCGCCAGATACATGTGCAAAAAGCAAACGCCAATTTCAGGATATTTGTGGATTTGCTGCCATGTTTTAGTGCCATCCGTACGAAAAATATAATTTACCTCTGCGCCATAAATATGCCCCTTAATAACATTCGCCATATTATTTCGATGACTAATGATAAAACCATAATGCCCTTGTCCGGATAGTAAAAAATCATGTCCCGGCATATTTTGAGCCATTGATGAAGCCGGCAATATCCATATAACTAACACTATTAATATCCTAAGCAGCTTACTCTGTTTAAACATTTGAAAAATAAAAAATTTTAGTTAGCGAAATTATTAAAATTATTGGTTTAAAAAGCAATTACGCAACTAACGAAATTACAAGAATTTACACATCCAAATGAGATAATTAGTAAATTCGGTAGAAAATTTTGCTAAAGTTTGTCAAAGTATATCGAATGTAATTTAAAAAAAACAATGGAAGAAAAATTAAAAGCGTTTGAACGTTTATTAACTATAATGGACGAATTACGTGAAAAGTGTCCCTGGGATAAAAAGCAGACTATTGAAAGTATTCGGCATTTAACAATTGAAGAAACATACGAACTATCTGATGCCATTATGGAAAAAGATATGTTGAATATAAAAAAAGAATTGGGTGATGTTCTTTTACATATTGTTTTTTATTCACGAATCGCTTCTGAAACTAAAAATGGAACAACCACGCTTAACAAAGGTTTCGATATTACGGATGTAATTAATTCACTTTGTGAGAAATTAATATTTCGTCATCCGCATATTTTTGGCGATGTAATTGTGGAAAACGAACAGCAGGTAAAAGAAAATTGGGAAAAATTAAAATTGAAGGAAGGTAATAAATCGGTTTTGGGAGGAGTTCCAGCCTCGTTGCCGGCATTAATTAAAGCGTCACGCATACAGGAAAAAGCCCGTGCTGTTGGTTTTGATTGGGATAAGCCCGAACAGGTATGGGAAAAGGTGCAGGAAGAAATAGCGGAATTTAAACATGAAATTGATTCAAACATATCGAAAGAAAAAATGGAAGGAGAGTTTGGCGATGTACTATTTTCATTGATTAATTACGCACGTTTTATGGATATTAATCCAGAAGATGCATTGGAAAAAACAAATAAAAAATTCATAAAGCGTTTTCAATATTTGGAGAGCGAAGCTGGTAAATCGGGTAAACAATTAAGTGATATGACCTTGGCTGAAATGGATGTTTATTGGAATAAAGCCAAAGAATTGTAAAAAAGCAAATGAATTTTTTATCTCACCTATATTTGTCAGGGGATTCAGAAGGAATTATTATTGGCAATTTTATAGCCGATTCTGTAAAAGGCAGTGCTTTCAACCTATTCCCACCTGAAATAAAAAAAGGAATACTATTACATCGTAAAATTGATTCTTTTACTGATGCACATCCTATAGTGGAACAGAGCAAACAACGTTTACGTGGTAAGTATAAGAAATATGCCTGTGTAATTGTGGATATTTATTATGATCACTATTTAGCAGCCAATTGGAAGGCTTATTCCAATGATGAATTGCACCAGTTCACACAAAATATTTACACGATTATAAAAAATAATTATTCTTTATTACCAGCTAAATCAGCTCTTTTCACCAAGTACATGTTACAACACAACATACTTTTTGCATATTCAAAATTAGAAGGTATTGAGAAGGTGCTCTATGGAATGTCCCGCAGAGCATCCTTCCAATCAAATATGGAATATGCTATTAATGATTTAAAAGAACATTATTTCTTATTTGAAAATGAATTCAGAACTTTTTTTCCAGACTTACAGCAATTTGTAAAAACCGAAATAAAATTTTGAAAAAAATTTTAAAATAAATTATACAGTTGGTGTTTCGTGAATAATAATTTTTTCAATCACATCGCCCTGGTTTATCTGGTCAATAATTGAAAGTCCTTCTACTACCTTACCAAAACAGGTATGTACTCTGTCCAAATGAGCTGTTTGTGCCCTGCTCATTACAATAAAAAATTGTGAGCCTCCTGTATCCTTACCGGCATGAGCCATTGAAAGCACACCTCTGTCATGAAATTGGTTACCTCCTGTTAATTCGCATTTAATTTTATATCCGGGTCCACCGCCGCCATTACCATTTGGACATCCACCTTGCAGAACAAATCCAGGAATTACACGATGAAATGTAAGTCCATTATAAAATCCTTTTTTTGCCAGGTCACAAAAATTTTTTACTGTTCCCGGAGCATCTTGTTCGTAAAACTCCACTTTCATTGTACCTTTTGCTGTTACTATTTCCGCTGTTTTCATTTTTATTGTTTTAAAAATTGTTTGGCAAAGATATACTGAAAGCAGGTAAGTTTTCATCTCTTTGCAAATAATCATTATAATACATTGTTGCATCCAAAAAATAACTTCAACTATTACGCTATTAACTTTTGAATGTTTATAACATCTGAAAAAACACTAAAAATTCAATAAGAAATGCATCATTTTTACAATTTGTAATTATTCCCGATAACCATAGGGGGTTATCGTTAACTTATTTATTGAGGGAAAAGCAAAAAACAAGTGTTAAAATTTACAAAAGATGAAAACGGGTATCACTTTATTTAGTGTATTTTTAGCGTTAATCTTATTTACTTCGACAGAAGAAATAAATGATCAGGACAGGCGAATCTTTAAAATCGTAAAAATAAAAAGCCAAAAATGGATGGCTGAAAACCTGAATGTAAGTTTCTATCGAAATGGAGATTCAATACCACAAGTAAAAAGTGGGACTGAATGGTCGAAACTAAAAACAGGCGCCTGGTGTTATTATGCAAATAAATTAGAAAATGGAATTAAGTATGGTAAATTGTACAATTGGTATGCGGTAAATGACCCTCGGGGATTAGCGCCTAAAGGTTTTCATATACCATCAGATGATGAATGGGATCAGTTAATCGCTAACCTTGGACAGGAAGAGGCAGGAGTAAAAATTAAAGCGAAAAGAGGTTGGAAAATAACTGAATATGCGACAAATGAAAGTGGATTTTCAGGTCTGCCGGGTGGTTACAGATATAATGTCGGACCCTTTCTTTATGAAGGGAATAATGGATGCTTCTGGAGTGCTACAGGCTCACAAAATAATAAAGCATGGGGGCGCACTTTGAGCCATAGTGTAAGTGATATGGGTAGAGATGATGGCAGTATGGGCAGTGGCTTGTCAGTTCGTTGCATTTTGGATGAGTAGATAGCAATGCAAAAATAATTTCTTAAAAATAGCTTATGGATGATTTTATGAAAGCCGCTATTGAACAGGCAAAGGTAGGCAATAGTCAAAATGGAATCCCGATTGGAAGTGTATTGGTAAAGGAAGGGGAAATCATAGGAGTTGGCCATAATAAACGGATACAGGATAATGATCCGGTAACTCATGCCGAGATTGACTGTTTGCGAAATGCAGGGCGGGTAGGTAATTATAAAGACGCTATTTTATATTCCACACTAATGCCTTGTTATTTATGCGCAGGAGCTGTAGTTCAATTTGGGATAAAAAAGGTGTATGCAGGTGAATCCGAAACATTTCCTGGTGCTAAAGAATTTATGCAGGCTCATGGTGTAGAGGTTATTGATTTGAATCTGGATGAATGTAAAGATATGATGAAGGAGTTTATATCGAAAAATCAGAAATTGTGGAATGAAGATATTGGGGAATTGTAAATTCAGATTGCCGTCTCAATCAATATATTTCAGCAGTTCTTCCTTGTTCATTACTCCCTCAGAAAAAATTAAAAGTCTTTTCTTTTTATCATAGATATGTATGGATGGAGTTACACGCGCTATGGTGTATTTATAATATCGCCTGTCTTTATCCCAAAGAATATTTATTTGAGGGTACATAATAAGGGCATAATCACTATAGAACTTTTTCAATTCGGAAGAATCTGCCCTTGAGATCAGGTAAAATTGAGTGTGAGAAAAATCATTTATATTTTTTTTAATGATTTCAATTTCTTCTGCACAATATGGGCAGCCCATCTTAATGAAAATAAAAACTGTTTGTTTTTTTTTCTTCAAGTCAGCCTGAGTAAAAGCATTTCCATCAATTGTATAATATTGGAATGGAGGCATTACTTTAAGAGAATCGTAATTTATTCTCTTCGCTGATTCCTGGGCAGTCCCATAAATGCTCAATAGTACTGTGATGAATAGGAAAATATTTTTTTTCATCTTGCAAATTTAATTGAAATTGAGACCTGTAATTGCGAAATCGAAAATTGTTACGAGTGTGGAATCAATCCGGCTTTCTCTCGTTTGTTATAATCCTTTATCAGTAAAGTATACAAAAAAACTCCTATCATATACATTCCGGCTGTAATCCAGAAAATGTTTACATAATCAACATTTAAATGTCTAAGAATTCCAAAGCCAATGGCACTAAAATATGCTGAACCGGACCAAAGAGCGGAGGTTAAACCACTTACCATTTCCCTATTACGTTCTCCAACATATTTCATGGTAATTTCGGATGTCATAGGCGTTGCCAGACTCATTAAGGGTTGTCGTAATAAATAAAAAAGAGAAGCGACAAAAACGGCGATATTCAAATAACTGTAATATTGAGTAGTAGCCATTATTATCAAAGCAACTATGGCAAATGATTGTGTTGTCGGTATTGCTTTTTGATAACCGATGCGTTCTTTAATTCGGGGGACATACATTGCAATAACAGTTACCAAAACAGCGGTAATAAAATTGAGAAACGAAAATGTTGAAGTACTCATATTATGTACGTTCGAAAAAAACAAACTCATAAAAGGAATAGTAAAACCAGCACCAATAGCAATAATTGCGGTAGGAATGATTGCACGCATTATTATTTTCCAATCATAATCTTTTAAGTTGCTACGCTTTTTTGTGATTATGGGAATATATTCATTTTTGTTTATTCGCAAGACAAAATATATACCCAGAAACCCCAGAGCAGCAATACTAAACAATAAATTTCGTTCGCTGAAAACAATAGGATTTATGCGATTGAAAATGGCAATTATCAAGCTTCCAATAATACTTGCGATACTCCAAGTTGCAAAATTTAAGGTAATAACAAAAGTATGTTGCTCTCTTGGAGAATTGCGCAATATAAAAGGTAAAATAGGTATTTGAATAAAGGTGTAAGCTATTCCCCATAATAAATGCGATACCAGCAACAGGGCAGTACTATGAAAATTCACACCGATTAATATCAGTATTGCAAATAATGGAGTTGCAATTGAAGAAATATAAAACATCGGCACTATTTTTCTGCCTTTGATATGCATCCCAAGAAACAAAGCCAGAACAAGCATTCCTAAATATCTATAAGATGTAAAGTGAGCATACTCAGCATCACTATAGTGTTCCGCTTTCATATACAAGGGGAGAATAGCGATAAACGTAACATTAATCAACTGGACAAAAAACTCAACAGTAATCAGATTGAGCATGGATTTGTCGAGTTTGAAATATTCCTTTATTGTGGAGAGCATTATTTAATACCAGTTGTAAATTTCAGTTATTTATTTTTATAATTGCAGTAAAGATATTTTTTTTATGAATTACATTCAACAACTTCTCAAAGAACATTCCCGATCTAATACAGATACTATAGCAAAAGCAATTGGAAACAATGCTGTTGAATTCAAAAAAATTATTGATATAATTTACCATGAAAAAGCACCTTTACCACAGCGTGCATCGTGGCTATTGTCGACAATAAATAAAAAGCACCCCGAATTATTGAACCCTTATATTCCACTGTTTATTGCCAGCATCCAAAAATTCGATACGGATGGCATCAAGAGAAATATGTTTTTAGTATTGGCCTCGCATAACATTCCTGAAAAACTGCAAGGTAAGTTGGTAAATCTTTGTTTTGATTTACTGCTTTCTTCAGAGGAAACAGTGGCTGTAAAAGTTCACGCCATGCAAGCTATTGCAAATATTGCCAAAAAACATCCTGAATTAAAAAATGAATTAAAAGCAGCTATTGAAGATCAAATGCCAAAAACTTCTATCGCATTTCATGCAAGGGCAAAGCATGTATTGAAAGGGTTTTAGGAATTTTTTATTAAATACAAAAAAGCTCCAGAAATAATTCAGGAGCTTTTTTAACAGGAAAAATAAAAAATTATTTCAGTCCAATTAATTCAACATCGAATGTTAATTCAGCCTTTTCAGGAATCATTGGTGGACGACCTTGTTCGCCATACGCCAAAAAATAAGGGATAATCAGGCGTAATTTATCACCAACATTCATCAATGCGATACCTTCATCCCAACCTGCAATAACCTGCCCTTTTCCCAATTCGAACTCAAAAGGTTCATTACGTTCAACGGAAGAATCAAACATTTTTCCATTAGCTAAATAGCCTGAATAATGCACTTCAACTTTTGTTCCGGCAGTAGCTTTTTTGTTGCTGTTGCTTTTAACTATTTCATAATATTTTAACCCGGAAGGTGTTGTTTTCATTTCTTTCCCTGTAATATCAAAAAGTGCCGGAGCAATTATCGGCTGAACATCTAAAATTTCTATATCAAAAATTAAGTCCGAGTTAGGCGGAATAACAGGAGGATGCCCGGATTCACCATACCCTAATCTGGATGGGATATAAAATTTGAATTTATCTCCTTTGTGCATTAGTGCAATACCTTCTTCTAAAGCTTTAATAAGTTGATCTGTTCCCATTTTTACTGTAAATGGTTGTCCGCGTTCTACTGAAGAATCAAATGGCAAACCATCTTTAAAAAAGCCGCTGTAATGAAGCGTAACTTTTGTTCCCATTGCAGATTTTTCAGCCAACTTATTTTCTTTTATTATCCAATATTTTAATCCGCTGGTCATTGTAATTGTATCTTTTCCTTTTACATCCCAAGCAAGTGGATTTTCGACTAAATTCACTAATTCAACATCAAAAATAAGTGTTGAATTAGGAGGTATTGGACCTGATTGATTATTACCGTAACCTAAGTCGGGACCAAATTTAATTGTTGCTTTATCTCCAACCTGTAGGAGTAGAAATGCTTCGTCCCAGCCTTTTACCACCTGACCTGTACCCAGTTTAAATGAAAATACTCCACCATGTTTGGAAGAACTATCAAAAACAGAATCATTTGTTAATTTTCCGATATATTTAACCATTAATTTATCACCAATTTTGGGCTTCATACCATTTCCCTTTTCGGTAATGGTATATTCCAAACCAGAAGCTGTTTTAATAGTTTTAGGGTTAATTATTTTCTCGCTTTTTGCTTTTTCCTGCGCATTTACGCTTGTTGCAATAAATGCCAAAAGAATGATTGCAATTTTTTTCATAGTAAAAAAACTTTAGTATTTAAGCTAAGATTTCAAAGTGAGATACTAAATTTTATAAGCAATAAAGAGAGTTGCAAATCTATTATCTACAGTTTATTTAGTAATTCTATTGAGCAGGTGTAAAGCTTATTAATTCTACATCAAAAACCAATGTTGAGAAAGGAGGGATTGGTCCTGCACCTTGTTCTCCATATCCAATGGAAGAAGGAATAATTAATTGTCCTTTTGTACCAATACTCATCAGAGAAATGCCTTCATCCCAACCCGGGATAACTTTTCCTTCTCCCAAAGGAAATTCTATTGGTTGGTAAGGTCTTCTTTGATCGAATACCCCTGCTAGTTTTGCAGCAGCTTCATCACTGGTATCAAAAACACTTCCATCTAACAAACGACCTGTATAATTTACTTTTACTTTACTTCCTTTTGTTGGTTTAGTTCCATTTCCGGGAGTTTTTTCAATATAGTACAAACCACTTAAAGTGGGTTTAACTGTAATTTTATTCTCCTCCAGATATTTAGCTAATGTAGATGGTTCATTATTTTTAAGGCTTTCCATCATCGCTTTTTTCTCTTCCATTTTTTTAGTGTTTTCTTTCTCCGCTTCTTCCTTGGAAGTGATTTTTTCAAGTTTTACAACAAAATTCAACATGCTTTTTTTTTCAATAAAAGCGGGAACTTCTTTAGAACCAAAAGTTTTAAGAAAGAGAGAATCCGCATTAATCAAAAAGCTGGCACTATCTCCAGCCGACATCATAGATAAAGCATCTTCAAAACTTCCTTTGAATGTGGGTTTAGCCAAGGGGAATTCGATAAAGTCAGTTCCATTCGGATTCTGTTTAGAATCAAATAATATTGAATCTTTGTTGGTTTTATACAACAATACTACTTTAACAACGTCGCTCTCTTTAGGTTTAACACCTTTCTCATTCTGTTTATAAAATTTAACATACAAGCCATTTTCAGTCTTTTTATAACCCGGATAAGAGGATTTTACAGTTTTTCCGGTAGTCGGGTTATTCCCTTTTAAACCTTTCCCATTTACCTGAGCATTCATCGTAATTGCTGATAATGCTAAAATAAGGATTGCTACTTTTTTCATATTGAATAAATTAGTATTGAGTTCCGTTAAAAACTTATTAATTCAACATCAAAAACCAATGGTGAAAAAGGAGGAATAGGACCTGCACCTTGCTCTCCATATCCTATAGAGGAAGGAATAATTAATTGCGCTTTTGCGCCTGCACTCATTAAAGAAATACCCTCATCCCAACCTGGAATAACCTGCCCTTGCCCTAAAGGAAAATCAATTGGTGTATAAGTTCTTTCTTTATTATAGATACCTGCTTGTTTTGCAACTGCTTCATCACTGGTATCAAAAACACTTCCATCCAATAAGCGTCCTGTATAATTTACTTTTACCTTACTTCCTTTAGTTGGTTTAGATCCTTTCCCTTTTGTTTTTTCGATATAATATAATCCGCTTGCAGTAGGTTTTGCAGTAATTTTATTAGTTTCTAAATATTTTGCAAAAGCTTTAGGTTCTTCATTTTTACGAAGTTCGATCATAGCTTTTTGCTCTTCCATTTTCTGACTGCGTTCTTTGTCTGCCACTTCCTTTGGTGTAATTTTTTCAAGTTTTACTTCAAAATTTAGCATCGTTCCTTTTTGGATATAAGGAGGAAGAGTTTTAGTTCTGAAAGTTTTCAGATAAACGGAATCAGCACTGATCATAAAGCTGGCGCTATCACCAACAGACATCATTGCCAATGCATCTTCGAAACTACCTTTAAATGTTGATTTACCTAAAGGGAACTCAATAAAATTAGTACCATTCGGGTTCTTGTTTTTTGAATCAAATAAAACAGAATCTTTGCTGTTTTTATATGCCAAAGATAATTTAACAATATCGCCTTCTTTAGGTTTAACTCCCTTTGACTCCTGTTTAAAAAACTTAGCATATACACCGGTTTCGGTCTTTTCATAACCGGCGTATGGTGATTTATTACATGCAGTAACTACTAATACAGCGCCAATAGCTGCAAACGCGACTTTTTTAGAAAATTGTTTTTTCATTTTATTTTTGTGAATTTTATTTTTGTGACATTTATTACTAATAAATTTTTTTCAAGGTGCAAATATAGTATAGATTTGAGAATTGAGATGTGAGATTTGAGAAAAAACATTCTTTAATATGGAAAGCTATTTCACATTTCCCATCTCATATCTCATATCTAACATGTATCTATTTGTTATACACAAGGCGTAAGGAAAAAAGGAAAGAACCCTATAATAAACGGACAAAGCAGACAGAAAAGTGCAATTCAATCCGACACACCCCGACCACGCAAAAAGAAAATTTTGTTTTTTTTGCCAACGCACTTTTAAAAACAAGTGACTTTCCCCGCACACCGTCACTCATTTCTGTTAACTTTGTCACAGTCGCATTTCATAGTAAGAAAAAAAAGAAACGCCCTGGTGCCTAACATCACCTAAGTTACATGGCCGTTTATAGTAAGTTTCATCATTTGAGTTCGCAATGAAAATAGGGCGTGGCAAAAACCTTTCACAGCGGTAGAAATTTTTAACTATTAGTTTTTGCCACTTGTAATTTTATAATTATTTTTACGAAAGCGGCAACAGCCGCTTATTTTGCCGTTATGTTTTGTTAAATTCAATAATTCTATTTCGTAAATAACAGTTGTGTATGCAGGAACAATATTGGTTGAAGAGCCTGTTTCGCCATAAGCAAGGCATGAAGGAATAATAAATTTTGTTTTTGCCCCTTCATTCATTAATCTTATTGCTGTGTTAAAACCTTTAATTACCTGTCCTTCCTCGCCAAAATTAAATTCCAAAGGTTCCGCGCGTTCATAAGTAGATTCAAATTGCTTTCCATTTAAAAAATAGCCTTTGTAATGTATTTTTATCATATCTCCACTCTCCACGTAATCACCGGTACCTTGTTTTATTGGCAAATAATACATGCCATTATCCAGACGGTAAAATTGAGTTTGGTTGGTATCCAGATAAATCTGAAGCTTGCGTGATTCTTCAATATCGCGGTCTTCAATAATTACATGGTATTTTTCCAATTCGTCAATATATTCTTCTCTGGTTAAAATGCGATTTAATTTTATATCCATTTTAACAGCAGTTCCCCGATTTAAAAAAAGCGGGAGTTCTGTTTTAAAAAATTCTTTAAAGAGAGAATCAGCATTGACAATAAAGGATACACTATCTCCTGCATTCATTTTGGTTAAGCCTTCTTCAAAGCTTCCTACAAAGGAGGATCGATTAAAAGGCAAAATAACCATTCCTGTTTCGTTACAAGAATAGGTGTCAAAAAAAACAGAATCTTTTAATGTTTTATAGGTAATTTTAAGTTGCAAAAAGTTACCGGGGGAAGGTTTACTCTTCCCGTCACCAATCGTTTGTAACTTATAATATAGTCCTGAAGCAGTTTGAGTGTAGCCTTTAAAGGGTGAATTATCCCAACATGAACTTAAGATTGAAGAAATAAATAAGACAACGGTAACCTTGATATTCATAAACTATTTTAGAAATAATTAGGCAATTTAACGAATAGATAATAATTCAATATCATAAACTACAGAAGATTTTGGAGGTATTTTGCTATCGTCACCCATTAATCCATGCGCTAAATAGGATGGTAAAATAAAAATCGCTTTATCCCCCACATGAAGGAGTTGAATTCCCTCATGCAAGCCGCTTTCTACATTATCCTGTCCAATCAAAAAAACCTTAGCCCCTGTTGAATCAGATGAATAGCAAAGTGTTCCATCAAGCAGACTTATTTTATAATTTACTTTAGCATGTTTATCGGGCAAAGCGGGAGCACCCGTTCCTTTTTTTGTTATTATATAACGTAACCCTGTTCCTGTAGTAGTCATTTTCCAGCCACGATGGGCAATATATTGATCAATTTCATCACTTTCCTGCCGAACGTACATTTTATTGGCATTAATCAATTTGTCCTGAAATTCTTTGCCTTGTATATTTGTATTCTTCGTTGTTTTTTTATGCCCGTCGCTACAGGATTGAAATACAGAAACGAAAAGTAAAAAGCAAAAGAAGCTCATCTCAAAGCCTCTTACCTTAATCCCCTCTCCAAAAGAAAAGGAAAATAAAGTGAGTTGGTTCCTGCCAGCTTTAACTTTCCCCTTTTTCATTTATCTTTTTCATTTTTAATGCTTAGTTTCCTCTGTTTATGGGAGGTTGGGATAGACTTCGGCTGGGATGGGCTACTCAGTTCTTTTTTATACTGAGGTAACAATGAAACGAATTTAATAATGGTTTCATCCAACGATAAATCACTCATACCTCCCGCAGCGTTTGCATGTCCGCCACCATTAAAATGTTTGCGTGAAAAAAGATTCACATTAAAATTACCTTGCGACCGAAAGGATGTTTTTATTTCATCATCACGTTCCACAAAAAAGGCGGAAAAACGAATTCCTTCAATGGAAAGAGCATAATTGACAATACCTTCAGTATCTCCCTTTTTATAATTAAAATGGGTCAATTCATCATTTCGTAAACTAAAAAAAGCTGTTCCATATTCTTTTAAAATAGTCAATTTCTCCGCCAGACAAAAGCCTAATAATCTCAGTTTATCTTCAGTATTGTCATCATAAATACGATTATGAATTGCGGCATTTTCTGCTCCCGCTTCAATCAATTCCGCGATTATTTTGTGTGTTTTCGCGGTAGTGGATGGGAAACGGAAAGAACCGGTATCTGTCATTATTCCAGTATATAAACAATTTGAAATGTTTTTATTAATAACTTTTTTATCATTCATTAGCTCAATGAAATCAAATACAAGTTCGCAGGTGGAGCATGCTTTTATATTGTGAAGCATGTAATCTGCAAAGTCCTCTGGTTGTAGGTGATGGTCGATGATACATTTTACCCCCTTAGCTTTTTCTACTTCCTCGCCCAATGCATCAATCCGTTTGAGTGAATTAAAATCCAGACAAAAAATAATATTCGCTTTTGCAACGGCTGTTTTAGCCTCCTTAGTTTTGTCAGAAAAGTTAATTACCTTTTTATTGCCGGGCAGCCAAAAAAGGAAGGAGGGATAATCATTTGGCGTAATAACTGTTACTTTATGTTTTTTAATGGTTAAATAGTTATATAAACCAAGGGAAGCCCCCATGGCATCACCGTCAGGCGACCAATGTGTAACAATTACTATGTTTTTAGACTTACTTAAAAGCTCTTTTATTTCTTTAACTTGATTTGCGTTCAATTGCAGTTTAGTTTGATTGGTCGGTAAATTTACAATTTTTAACCGGCTTTTGCATCTTTCATTTGTGGCTAAAATTAATAGATTTTGGATTTCAGTATTGAGTAATAAAATGAAAACAAAAATAATCTTCAAAACCAAGGTCAAGGCGCATATATCGCATCTCACTATAATTTTATGAAAAACTAATAAATTTTTTCTAATTTCGTGGACAACAAAATCAGCTAAATTAGTAATTGGCAATAAATACAAGAGAAAAATAAAATCAAAAAAATCAAAAATTAACACTTAAAAAGAATGGCAACAAACAGAACATTTACAATGGTTAAGCCTGATGCTGTGGCAAATGGATACATTGGTGGAATTTTAAAGATGATCAACGATGCCGGTTTCCGGATTGTCGCGATGAAATACACTAAGATTTCAGCTGAAGCTGCCGGTGCATTTTACGAAGTACACAAAGAACGTCCTTTTTATGGCGAATTGGTTACCTATATGTCCTCTGGCCCTCTGGTTGCTGTTATTTTGGAAAAAGAAAATGCAATTGTCGATTTCAGAAAATTAATTGGAGCAACGGATCCTGCAAAAGCGGATGCAGGGACTATTCGTAAAATTTATGCAAAATCAATTTCGGCTAATGCTGTTCATGGATCTGATAGTGATGAGAATGCACAGATTGAAGGGGATTTCTTTTTCTCGAAGTTGGAAAGATTTTAATTTACAAATAATCGACTCTTCTACAAATTTACGAAACTGTGTACCTAGTATTTTTACTCAGTTTCGTAAATTCGTTTTTATTTGTTATGCCTAACCTACCTTATCTCCGCTCCTACTTTTTCCTGATATGTTTTTATCAACTTCTCCATAATTTTTTCAATCTGTTTATCCGTAAGTGTAGCATTTTCATCTTGTAATGTAAAGCTTAATGCGTAGGATTTTTTTTCAGCAGGTAGTTTATCTCCTTCATATACATCAAACAGATTAACACTTTTCAATAAGTTTTTTTCAGATTGATATGCCAGTTGCTCCAATTGTTCGAACTGAATTGCTTTGTCAATTA
Organism: Bacteroidia bacterium; assembly: GCA_036170475.1. Taxonomy (GTDB): domain Bacteria; phylum Bacteroidota; class Bacteroidia; order 2-12-FULL-35-15; family 2-12-FULL-35-15; genus 2-12-FULL-35-15. The sequence goes on from JAVHPE010000095.1 coordinate 58,211, forward strand.
ACAAAGCTAAATCTCTTCTGACCTCAGGGAATTTAGGTACTTCGGAATACATCAGACGGGTATTCTTTAAACTTTCCATGATAAAATCCCAGTTAAAATCGGCATAAAAAACATCCTGTTTAATATCCATTGATTTTAAAACAGATTTAGAAACTGTTCCAAATTCAACCAATGTTTTTTTTCCCCTGTTAAAACTTACCCCTTGAGAAAACAAATCCCCCTTGTATTCCGCTAATTTCAGCTCATTAATTCCTAAACGCTCCAAAATAGCTACAACAAAGCCTTTCATCGTATAAAAATTAACGACATTATTTTTTACATTCCAGCTTTCATCTTGTTTACGACCTGTAATAAATAGGGATAAATGCTTAGTTTCAATGTGCCCGCCTGAACGAATGAGTTCGTCCTTTCGGGCAGATTTAGTGGCTTCTCCGTCATTAATAGCTATATAAGTTTTACCAAATTCATAAATTTTTAAATCCGCATTCCTACGGTTTTGATTATACGCGATAGCCTCTAATCCACTAAATAAAAGAGTTTGACGTAGTGCATTCAAATCCGCACTTAAGGGGTTCATCATTAAAACACTTTGTGTGGCATTCAATGAATTTAATTTACCGGCATATTCAGCTTTCGTTAAAGACAAACACATCATCTCCGAAAAACCATTATTAGAGAGTAATTCAGAAACAGTATTTTGTGTTTTTTCTTTATCAGGTTTTTCAGCATATTGTATGGAAGAATTTAAGGAAGTTGGAATTTCAATATTGTTGTAACCATAAATACGAAGAATTTCCTCCACAACATCCTGTTCACGCAATACATCCATTTTAAATGTTGGTATCACAAGCAGCAACGCATCATTACCCTGATGCTCAATATCAATACCCAGGGAGGTAATAATATTTTTAATAATTTCAGTATCTATCTTTTTACCGATCAGGCGTTCGCATTTTTCATAAGAAAAAGGAATTTTAAAATTTTCAATTTTCTTGGGATAAATATCAATCAGTTCCGATGAAATTTTTCCACCTGCAATTTCTTTAATTAAAAGAGCTGCCCGCTTTAAAGCATAAACAGTAATGTTTGGGTCAGTTCCCCGCTCAAAGCGGAAGGATGCATCTGTTTTTAAATTATGACGTTTTGATGATTTCCGAATGGATATTGGACTGAAATACGCACTCTCTAGAAAAATAGTTGTTGTAGCTGATGTAACACCAGAATCTATTCCACCAAATACACCTGCGATACACATTGGATTTTCGGCATTACAGATCATCAAATCATCCATTGACAATTCCCGTTCTACTCCATCCAATGTATTAAATTTAGTTTTATCCGCGATTTTTTTTACGATTACTTTATTCCCTGTTATCCTGCCAGCATCAAATGCGTGCAAGGGCTGACCTAATTCATGCAAAACATAATTAGTAATATCCACAATATTGTTAATAGGGCGAACACCGATTGCTTTCAGGCGATTTTTTAACCAAACAGGGGATTCTACAACTGTTATATCAGAAATTATTAGCCCTGAATAACGAGGACAGGCAATTGAATCTTCAACAATAACTTCAATTTTTGAATCAGTAGAATCAATAGCAAAATTATTTACCGGAGGTAATTCTAATTTTGATTTCGGGATTTCAGATTTCAGGTTTATTAGATTTAAAACTGCTGACAAATCACGGGCAACACCAACGTGTGAAGCGGCATCAACACGATTAGGAGTCAACCCGATTTCAAACACATAATCTTCTTCTGCCTTAAAATATTCTTTTGCCGGCATTCCAATTTTTGCGGCAGCATCAAGTACCATAATCCCTTCATGCGATGTGCCGAGCCCAATTTCATCTTCAGCACAAATCATTCCTTCTGAAAGTTGCCCTCGAATTTTAGATTTTTTTATTTCAAAGGGTTCTCCAATACTTGGATATAACATTGCCCCAATAGTTGCTATTACCACTTTTTGCCCAACAGCTACATTGCTTGCACCACAAACTATGGTTAATAAAGTTCCTGTGCCGATATCAACTGTTGTAATACTCAAACGATCAGCATCCGGATGTTTTACTTTAGTTTTTACTTCTGCAATGACTAATCCATCCAAACCTCCTTTAATGGACTCAAATTTTTCAATGCTCTCCACTTCCAGTCCGCAATTGGTTAAGAATGTTCCGGCTTCAACGGCAGACAAGTCGGTCTTAATATAATTTTTTAGCCAGTTATATGATATTTTCATTTCCTTATTTTTATTGGTTAATCCTCCAACTCAATCTAAAAGTAGTGCTGGAATATTTTTTTGAAATACAAATTTAAGAAATCAATTTGATAATCAAGAAAGGAAATAAATATGCCAGGGCAGAGCACATTCTCATGTTAATCATGTTATTGAGTTAATAAGAATTTACGAAATGTAACGCTTAGAACTCAAGCCATACGACACGCTATTTATTTCTCATTAATTGCTCTAATACTTGCTTCGCTTGCAGGTTAACCGGGTTTTTCTTTAAGACTTGTTTTAATAACTCTTTTGCCTTCTTATAATTCTTTTTATAAATAGATAAGCCGACAACATTCATCAGTAATGGTTCATAATCAGGATCAAGCTTTAACGCCCGGCTATAGATTGTTTCTGCTTCTGAACTTTTTCCAAGGAGTAAATTAGCATAACCCCAATTATTGAGTGCCTGCACATATTCAGGGTTCTCATTTATTAATGCTAAAAAAATTACAACCGCATCCTGAACCTTATTCTGCGCCAATAATGAAGCCCCTAATTTATTTTTAAATTCAGCAATATAGGGCGCTAAATCAGTTGCCTTTTTATAAAACTCGTAAGCATCCTGAATTTTACCTGTGTTGGAATACGCATTACCAATACGGTATAACGTCCACGCATTTGCGTTGTCCCAAGACTTTTTTGTAAGAATGGTATTTAATAGGTTTTCTTTCCCTACCTGATTTACATAAATGATGATTTTAGCAAAATCATGCCTGATGAAATAAAGGTGTACCAATATTTCGAAATTTTGATTCACATCATTTGTAGTTTTATCCGATAAATATTTTTTTGCAGAATCAAGGTAGGCAGGCTTATTGTCGAATTTATCATATTGTTGAATATACGCTTTTGCCATTATTTCAACACTCGGATTTTTTTCATTTACAGCCCCTAAACCAATAAATTCTTTCTGTTTTTTTGATTTTTCTTTCTTGATCGGTTTTCTGATATAATGATCATGAACTGTAACATGAGGAATATCTATAGACCCGGATTTGGGCATGTGGCATATAACACAGTTATCTTTACTCTTATCTCTCAGTTCCTGTTTTTCCGCACATAAAGTTTGGTTCATTTTCCCATGGCAATTTTTACAGGCATTGTTATACACTTCCGTACCAGTTGTTTTTACGCTTACATGCGGGTTATGACAGGTAACACAAGTTAAAGAATTTTTATAGGGACGTAAAGAATTGACATCATTTTCCGGTTTAAAGCTATTTATAAAACATTTGCTTTGCTTTAACCTGTCAGCATGTGAAGCCATTATGAATTCTTCATCAGCATTTTTGTAACGTGGGAGAAAAGTGATCATGTAATCCGATAATTTCATTCCGGGCTTAAAATCAAAAAATGATTTCCCATCTTTCAATACCGAATTCCCTTGCAAATGGCATCGTTGACAAACATCAAATTGCAAATCAATTGGTAATTTACCAGGATTAACAATAGAATAATCAATGTATTTTGATGTATCAATTTTTACCCCCGTTGAACGCTGTTGAATATGAATGCCACCGGGACCATGACAACGCTCACAAGTAATACCTTCTGGTAATTTAACAAATTTATTTTCTGAACCCTCCACAAAATCAGGTAATGAATTATGACAACTTATACATTCTAAACCAATTTTTCGTGAAAAACGAGTATTAAAGCCATTTTCAAACCCTGGAGGGAAATCCCATTGCCCTTTTTGTGTATAATAAGTCATTGGCAATTGACATAAATAACCATTTGTGCTGGATATGTGCGAATTGGTATGTTGCCCGGAACCTACAATATAATCAACCTTTTCAATACGTTTATAAATGGTATCCCCACCTGAACGAATGTTTTTGTTCATTCGGACAGGCATCCCTTTCAAACGAAACTCCATAATTTTCATGCTATCTCCATCCCAAAAAGGATAGTAATAGAAATTCAAATATTTATCATAAATTACCGAGTGTTTATCAAACTTTGCTGAACTTTTTTGTTTACTTGCATAATCAAAACTTTTACCCATTCCTGTTTGTATGAATGAATCATAAATTTTCTGATGACAAAGTTTACATTGATTCATTCCCACATAATGAGCAGTATCATTGAGATTTAAGTAGTTACCCTTTAATGATTGAGGATTAGTAATTTTCGATTGGTTTGAATGGTCACAAGAAACTATTGACAGCAGTGCAACTGAAAAAACTGAAAACAAAATAATATTTCGTAATTTGAACTTCATAAACTATTCATTTCATTGGAAATAGAAGGCAAATAGAGATCTATAATTCCCATTTTTTTCATCAGAAAAGAGGCATTCATTGTACTGCAAACTCCCTCTTTTATTTTATAGTCGAAATTTAATTTATCATCGCTGATGGTAATTTCAAAACATAAATTTCTCACATTCTCAGGAAACTGATTATATAATTTGGAAAGTTCAACATCATGAGTGGCAATAATTCCGACTCCGTTTAATTTAATAATTTTTTTGATCAGAGCTTCTGAACCTGTATGTTGGTCTTTGGAATTAGTACCTTTTAAAATTTCATCCAGTAAGAAAAAAACATTTTCGCCTTTTTCATACTGATGTATCAGCAATTGTAAACGTTTTAATTCCGCATAAAAAAATGATTCATTTTCCTGCAATGAATCATTCGTTCTTAAACTTGTAAACAATCGTACAGGAGTAAATCTGAATTTTGTTGCACATACCGGTGCACCTATCATAGCGAGGATAAGATTAACTCCAATGGTTCTTAAAAAAGTGCTTTTACCAGCCATATTTGCACCCGTCAATAAATCAATTTTCGGTTTCCCTGTAATATGATAATTATTTTTAATTAGCCGATTTTCGTTTATTAATGGGTGCCCCACATTCTCTGTTTCAATAACAAATGTATTAGTATCCACTTCAGGAAATGCATAGGTAGGGTTGTTAGCAGCGTATAAAGCAATACTAATATAGGCATCAAATTCGCCAATATTATCTATCCATTTAAGGAATTTTTCTTTATGATTTGTTTTCCAATTTTCTACCCTTATCATCATATTGATATCCCAAAGAAAAATTCCATTGAGTAGCAATGCCACAGCTATGTTCATACGGGCATCCAATAAATTCACAATTTTTTTTAATTTGCCAATGCTGCCACTTGCCGGTTCCTGATTGTTAGTAAAGCTTGCACTCAAACTGCTTAAATTTTTTGTTTCAAATTTTTCTGACTCCACCTTGGAAATTAAGGAAACATATTTATTGATAGAGTCGAATTTCCGGCTTAAGCGATCATGAATACGGTTAATCTTTTTTGTGTTGAGACCAACAATTATTAGCTGAAATAAAAATAAAATAGCGAAATAACCTATCGGTAAAAAATTAATAAAATAAAGAATTACCGCTGAAAGAGTGAGAACAGGTAATACCCAACTAATTATTTTGAAAACAGAGGAAGAAAAAAGTAGAGGTTCCTCCAGCCAATCTTTGATGACATCCTTATCAGCAATGCCTTCTACATTTCCAAAACCAAGTGCGACAAAGCGCCGGCACCATTCCTGTTTTTTAGAAAGTTCTTTTACTGCCAGCTGTCGTTCAGTGATCTCATCTTTATCTGTAAATGGGTTTGCAAGCCAGCCCGCAAGCTTCATTCTGCCAGTATAGGTAGAGGTTCTGTTTAGAATCTGAAATATGGATCTTTTTCCGAAAATATCCAGATCAGAAATAAAATTATGGTGTTTATCAATAAACTCATTTCCTTCATTTAGCTTTTCATAATTGTTATTTAATAAGACAATTTCTATTTCATTTACTTTAATCAGGTTATGCAGAAATGTGATTTCTCTTGCAATTTTAATTTCAATTGACAGAAGAATCAGGAAAAGTATAACAGTAATTGGAATAATAATAAATGAAATAATAGGATGATGCCCAAAGAGATAAAAAAATGCGACTATTGCAACAATAAATATAATCGATCGACTGTAAAATATTAAATTTATCCTGCTTTTTTGAAAAACAATTTGTTTATTAAATTCAACATTTTTGTTGTTATATAATTCTATTAATTTAATCATAATTAAATTCAATTTATTATTCACATGCTATACCAGCAAAAGGCATACGAAATTAAGCAAATTATTAGATTGGAAATTTTATCTTTAGGTTTTGTATATTTGCCTGTACAATTAAATAACTGCTCATGAAATCAAAAACTACTTTGTTCAAAATTTTTATTATTTGTTTTTTTGCACTTGTTTTTTCTAAAACAAATGCAAGTACTTTTACAGTGATTAATACTTTGGATGCAGGTTCCGGATCATTGCGTCAGGCAATTACTTCCGCAGGAACTAATCCTTATGATGCTGATAATATTATATTTAATATTCCTACATCCGATCCAAATTACAATGCTTCAACGGGTGTTTTTACCATATCTCCTGCATCTTTACTTCCTACTGTTAATAGTATTTCTGTATCTATAGATGGTACAACACAGCCGGGAAATACAAATCCAAATGGTCCTGAAATATGCATTAAAAGTACCGCTAATCTGTCCTATGCTTTGTGTTTCCCATTTTCCGGATGTAGTGTAAAAGGCTTGATAATAAATGGATTTCAATATGGTGTTATTCTTACAAAGTATGGTACTTTTCCAAGTGGGTCTTGTACGGTTGCAAATTGTTATATTGGAGTAAATTACGATGGTAGCGCCGCACTTTCTAATGATATTGGAATTGTACTATATGGGGATGTTGCAACTAATACAATAAAGGACAATCTTATTTCTGGAAATACTACGGCAGGTATTGGTGTTAGGAAATCAAATGGCAATGTTATCCAAGGAAATAAAATAGGGTGTGATAGAACAGGAATGTATGCTATTCCTAATTACTACGGTGTGGCTATTGATTCATCAGCAAATAACACTGTTGGCGGAAATACAGCGTTACAACGAAATATTATTTCAGGAAATTTATCTGCCGGAGTTGCCATTAATACAAATGTTTCACATGATAATACTGTCAAAGGAAATTATATAGGTATCAATATTAATGGTATTGCCAGAACTGATACCATTCCAAATTTCTATGGTATTGCTATCAATGATTCCTACAATAATATTATTGGGGGTGCTTCGGCAGCGGAAAGAAATATCATTTCTGGTAATAGTGATGGTGGAATTTCCATTTTAGGTCCAAACGCTAAAAACATGACTATCAAAGGAAACTACATTGGAACAAATATTTCCGGAACTGATTCTATACCAAACGCGAATGGAATTTTATTAAGCGGAACTTCCGGAAATACCATTGGCGGAAGCAATACAGGTGAGGGTAATTTAATTTCCGGAAATAAATCAGCAGGAATCGCCTTGGCATATTCAGGAACAAGATTAAATACAATAATTGGAAATTATATCGGAACAGATTTTCAAGGGACTCAGATATTGAGTAATTATACAGGAATTTATTTAAAGAGCAATGCCAATAAAAACACCATTGGTGGTTCTACTCCGGGTGAACGGAATATTATTTCAGGAAATATTGAAATGGCATTATGTATTGAATCGTCTGACAGTAATACGGTAAAAGGAAATTATATTGGTCCTGATGTAACAGGCATGAATGCTTTAAAATTGTCGAATGATACGCTTGTTCAAGCCAATGGCTTATATTTTAATTCAAATTCAAAATACAATACTGCCGGTGGATACGGTGCAGGAGAAGGAAATGTAATTTCCGGAAACAGGATATATGGTCATGATTATTATGGTAACTCTTCCTATAATCCCACTATTGGGAATTATATTGGTGTGGATGCAACCGGTAATAACCCAATGCCCAACGCAACAGGTATTTGTATGGATGGGGGTTCTAATCATAATCCTATCATTAATAATGTTCTTTCAGGTAACCGTGCTTACGGAATATTTATTGTTACCACAGGCACCGATTACAATGTCCTTAACGGAAATAAAATTGGGACTAATGCAGCAGGAACTGATTCAGTACCAAATCAAATTGGCTTAATCCTTGGGGGAGGAACAAAACACAATACTATTGGGGGAACAACGACAGCAGATAGGAATATTATTTCGGGTAACAGATTTGATGGAATTGAAGTAGCTGATACATATACTTCTTTAAATGATATTATAGGAAATTATATCGGGACAGACATCAGCGGAACCCTTGCATTGCCTAATTATAATGGTATTGGTTTCGCAAGTAGCCCAAGTAAAAATAATATTGAAAATAATGTGATCAGTGGAAATAGCTACTGCGGACTTATTCTTTATGAACAATGCGACAGCAATACTGTTTACAGCAATAAGATTGGTGTTTCTATGGATGGAACTACGATTTTGAAAAATAATACCGCGGGAATAGTTATTGCAAAAGGCTCGAAATATAATATAATTGGTGCTTTGAACAAAGGGAATATTATCGCAAATCATGATTCCATTGGTATTGCTGTTATTGATACAGGAACAGTGTTCAATACAATTTCCGCAAATCAGATTTATGGTAATGGAATAATGGGAATTGATCTTTATCCTTATGGTGTTAATAATAACGATGTTTCAGATAATGATATCGGTTCCAATGAACTGATGAATTACCCTGTGATTCAAAATGTTTACCTTGATTGGTCAAGCGGAATCGCAACCATTACCGGAACGATGGATTGTGCAACATACAGTGGTCCTGATGGAATTAAAATTGAACTCTTTAAATCCAACGGAACCAATATGTTTAATCACGGGGATGCGACTGCCTTTCTTGGAGATACAGTAGTAGTAGGTAGTTCCGGAAACTGGAGTTTTAATTGTACAGGGTTAACTTCAAGTGATATGGTAACTGCTACGGCAACTGATGTTAAAGGGAATACCTCAGAATTTGCACAGAACATAGGTATCACGGTAAGTGTGAATGAAAATAATTCCGGTAATGAATACTCTGTTTATCCTAATCCAGCAAGTGACCAATTGAAAATTTCATTTTATTCATTGTCTGAAAAGAATGTCGAGATTAATCTTTTTTCAATTACAGGAGAACTTGTTAAGATTATTGAGAACAAAAAATTTAGCATAGGTAAAGTTGAATTGAATTATGATATTTCCGAACTTCATCTTAATAAAGGTTTGTATTTCCTTGCTATTACAGAAGAAGGAAGGGCAGTCAAAACGTCTAAAATTATTATTACTAACTAATCAAATCCCGACAGGTTTTTATAATCTGTCAGGATTAAACACTATTATGACAAACAAATACTCCTTTTCCCTTTTCCTTATTTTAATTGTTGTTAATATTTCAAATGCCACTGTTTATACGGTAACAAATACAAACAATTCAGGAGCCGGTTCATTACGACAAGCAATTACCGATGTGAATATATACCCCGGTACACATACCATTTCATTTAATATTCCTACTACAGATCCAAATTATATTTCCTCACAAGGGGTATGGAAAATCACTCCAACAGCCACATTGCCAATTATTACGAGGAACAATGTATTGATTGATGGAACTACACAAACTACTAATCAGGGAGATACGAATCCTCTCGGACCTGAAATATTGATTGATGGTAATAATTTGTACGTTTCTGATTTTGCTTTTCATTTATATAATGTTTCCGGGGCAACCATCAAAGGTTTTATCATTGGACGATTTACGGTTGGCATAGAGATTTCAGGCACAAGCCACGACAATATTATTGCAGAGAATTATGTTGGTTGCAATTATAATGCTACCGACACTTTGAGTAATACGCATGGCATCGAATTATTGAGTGGTCCATACCACAATACCATTGGGGGATCCTCCATAAGCGATAGAAATATTTTTTCAGGAAATAATCATGTTGGAATTCGCGTAGTAAATTCTAACAGCAATATTATTAAAGGAAATTATGTTGGGCTCAACCGCACTGGTGATGGCGCTGTTAGAAACTTTGATGGGATCAGTATTGAGGGAACATCAAAATACAATTTGATTGGCGGTTATACTTCCGCTGAAAGAAATTATGTTTCCGGTAATGATGCCTATGGAATTCCGGTGTTTGGTACAGGGTGCAGTTACAATATTATCGTTGGAAATTATGTGGGGACAGATATTACAGGTACCGATTCAATTCCTAACACTTACGGAGTTTTATTTGATGATGGTGCAAGTTATAACCGTCTGGGCGGACAACATGCAGGAGCCGGCAATTTATTGTCGGGCAATTCCGGTTATGGAGTTTTTCTTTATAATCCGGGAACACAAAAAGATACTGTTATTGGAAATCTTATTGGGACTGATGTTTCGGGTACATTGCCCTTGGCAAATTCAATTGGTATAGTAATAGACGGACCCTCTTATAAACATTATATCGACAGCAATGTGGTTTCAGCAAATCGCCAAAATGGTATTATTATTCATCTTAGTGGAAGCGATAGCAATATGGTGGTTAGGAATAAAATCGGAACAGATATTACCGGAACTCAGGCTCTCGGAAATGTATTTGACGGAATCAGAATAGGCGAAGGTCCACAGCATAATATAATAGGCAAACCGGGCAAAGGTAATATCATTGCCAATAATGGTGGTAATGGAATTACGGTTATGACCCCTGCGGAATTGTATAATATTTTTACTGAAAATTCCATTTATAATAATGCAGGACTCGGCATTGACCTTTGGCCAGCGGGACCAACAAGTAATGATATAGGAGATGCGGACACAGGACCAAATGATTTGATGAATTTTCCGGTGATTCAGAATTTGAATCTGAATACTTCCAACGGAGTTACAACTATCTCCGGAATTATTGATTATACAGTATTTGGCGGAGCAAACGGAATAAAAATAGAATTGTTCAAATCGGATAATGATGCATCAGGCTATGGAGAAGGGAAAGAATTCATTGGCTCCGTTTTAGCTGATGCTGCCGGCAATTGGGCATTTAGTTGTTCCTGCCTTACAGGCTCTGATATTGTTACTTCTACTGCTACCGACTTATTGGGGAACACTTCTGAGTTTTCTTTAAATGGCAGTATTACCGTAGGACTGGATGATATAACGAATGATAATGTGGTGCTATATCCCAATCCTGCCAATTCAGTTTTAACAGTTAAATTTTTAAACAGTAAGTTTCAAAATACGGATTATAAAATTATAAATATATTTGGAGAGCTTGTTTTGAAAGGAAATTTAAAAGAAAGTGAAAATAATATCGATATAAACATCTTATCCAAAGGTATTTATTATTTGCAAATACAAAGTAAAGTTAATGTGGTAATCAGAAAAATTATAAAGGAATAAGGGTTCCCCCCTATCAGAAGAGAATAGTTATGGCAAAAATAAAACAAAACTCATTTTTCAAAAAAACAATAATTGCGTTATTTCTTATTCTGGTAATTGTTGGTGGGATAGGAGGATATTATGCCTACAAAACTATTTATCAACCCAATATTAATTCAATTGATAAAAAATCACAAATTATTTATATCCCAACAGGATCAAGCTTTACAGATGTTATGGATATTTTAAATGAACATAGTATTTTAAAAAATCAATCAACTTTTGAATTCCTTGCAGAAAAAAAGAAATATAAAAATGCGGTAAAACCTGGTAAATACCGCATATTAGCTAATATGAGCAATAATGCATTGATTAATTTATTAAGAGCAGGAATTCAGGAGCCTGTCGAACTGAATTTCAATGGAATAAAAACCACCAATCAGCTTATTTCCAGACTGTGCCGAAGAATTGAAGCTGATTCGATTTCACTTTATAAAGCAATGAATGATAATGACTTTTTAAGTAAATACGGCTTCAACGCTGGTAACGTGCAAACTTTATTTATCCCTGATACCTATAAATTTTATTGGAATACTTCTGTAGATGAATTTTTTGAGCGGATGTATAAAGAGTACAAAAAAATCTGGACAACTGCACGTAAGAAAAAAGCTATTGAAATTAAGTATTCGCCAACAGAGGTGGCTATATTAGCATCTATTGTTCAGGGAGAGCAGTGTTGCGATAATTCAGAAAAGAAAATAATAGCAGGTTTGTATATTAATCGTTTAAAACAAGATAAATTATTACAATCTGATCCTACCGTTATTTTTGCGATTGGGGATTTTTCCATTCAACGTGTTTCATTTGAACAAACACATTATGAATCACCTTATAATACTTATCTTAACAAAGGCTTACCTCCAGGTCCCATTGGTTTTGCTCAGGAATCTTCAATTGATGCCGTTCTCAATTATGATAAAAATAATTACATTTTTATGTGCGCTAAGGAAGACTTATCCGGGAAACATTATTTTTCTACCAGCTATGAACAGCATTGTGTGTTCGCACAAAAATATCGTGATGCTTTGAATAGTAGAGGAATTCATTGATAGAAAAAAAATCGTAATTTTGTTTAAAATTTTTAAAAATGAATATTCAGGCAGAAAAATTAGAGTTGATAAAAATGCTTGTAACTATACAAGACTCAGCACTTTTGAAAAAAATCAAAAAACTTTTGGAAAAAGAGCAAAGTGATGACTTTTTTTGCAATTTGAGTAATGAGCAAATAGCTTCTATAGAGAGAGGGTTAGAGGATGTAAAAAAGGGAAAAACAATTCCACATGAAAAAGTAAAGAAGCGTTATTCAAAATGGCTTTAGAAATTATTTGGTCGGAGGAAGCGGATTTTAATTTAGATTCGATAATTAAATATTTGCAAAGTAATTGGACTGAAAAAGAATTAAAGAGTTTTTCTGTAAAATTAGAAGAACAATTATCCTTAATATCAGAATTTCCATTACTTTACAAACAATCACAACGTTTACATGGCACTCACGAATGTGTTTTGACAAAGCATAATTCATTATTTTATGTAGTTGATAAAAATTCAATTTATATCCTTTCGATTTGGGACAATCGGCAAAACCCACTAAAACTTAAAAAATAATTTATGACAAAAATTAAATTCGGAACAGATGGCTGGAGAGCTATCATAGCAAAAGATTTTACTGTTGACAATGTTGCACGAGTTACGATTGCAGCAGCTGAATGGGTAAAGAAAAATTTTGATAAACCAACAGTAGTTGTTGGACATGATACCAGGTTTGCAGGTGAGCTATTTGCAGAAACCACTGCTTTAGTGCTTGCCAATAGTGGTGTCAAGGTATATCTTGCAAAAGATTTTGTATCAACCCCCATGATTTCCTTAGGCGCAAAAAAACTAGGCACTTCATTAGGAGTTATTATTACTGCATCACATAACCCACCATCCTACAATGGTTATAAATTGAAAGGGGGGTTTGGAGGCCCATTATTGTCGGAGGATATTCAACTAATTGAAGATAATATTCCTGCGAAAAACTCTATTGGTCTTGATAAACTTTCGATTGAAGATTTTGTAAAATCCGGGCTGATTGAATATGTTGATTTAGAAACAATGTATGTTGATCATGTGGAGAAAAACTTTGATATGGATGCCATACGAAATACAAAAATGAATTTCGCTTATGATGCCATGTATGGTGCCGGACAAAACGTAATGCGCAGGATTTTACCAGACATTACCTTTTTACATTGTGATGAAAATCCCGGGTTTGAGGGGCAGGCTCCGGAACCAATTCATAAAAACTTACAACCCTTTTCTTCTTTAATTTCTGAGAGCGGTGATATTGATTGCGGCTTAGCAACCGATGGAGATGCTGACAGAATAGGCTTATACAACAGCAAAGGAGAATTTGTAGATTCACATCATATCATACTTTTATTGATTAACTATTTAGTTAAAGAGAAAAAATTTACCGGGAAAATAGTCAATGCCTTTTCGGTAACACCACGGGTAAAAAAAATGTGTGAATATTATGGTTTGGAATATCAGGTTGTAAAAATCGGCTTTAAACATATTGCCGGAATTATGATTTCGGAAGATGTTTTGCTTGGTGGCGAAGAGAGTGGAGGCATAGCAATTAAAGGTCATATCCCTGAGCGCGATGGTATCTGGATGGGATTAACGATATGGGAATACATGGTTAAATCTGGGAAATCATTAGATGATTTAATTCAGGAAGTGTATAAAATTGTTGGTCCATTCAAATTTGAACGCAGTGATATGCACCTGAAAGAAACAGTAAAAGTGGCAATTGTGGAAAATTGCAAGAACAATAAATACAGCGCTTTCGGACCGTATAAAGTGGATCATGTTGAAACAATAGATGGCTGGAAATATTTCTTTAAAAATGGAGATTGGTTGATGATACGCGCTTCCGGTACAGAACCTGTATTGCGGAATTATGCGGAATCAGAAACAACTGAAAAAGCTTTTGCTATTTTGAAAGCAGCTGAGAAAGCGTTGTTGGGGTAAAATAAGTCTCAAAAAAACAACAGAAAAGTAAAATAACCACGGAGACACGGAGAACACAAAGAAGCACGGAAGAAAATTATTTGAAACTCTGTGAACTCTGTGTTTCTGTATTAAAAACCGTTCCTTTACTCCTTCTCAGTATTTTCAAACTTCACAATATCCGCTGCAAAGTCCATAAAAAATTTATGAGCGGATGTAAACATAAAACGATTATCAGCTGTCTTTTCAATAATGTTCCTACGATTAAGCGTATTAATGAAGTTCTTGCGTGAGTCAGCATCCTTTAATTGTTTGTTTGATAAAATTAAATCAATATAGGATGAGTTAGTAAAATAATTTTCGATTTCTTCAATTTCAAATTCACTAAATTGAATGCGTTCTAAAAAATTTTTTCCATCTCGGTCAAGCTCATAGCTTAAAAGTGCAAAAAATATACAGATATCACGGGACAACATTTCATTGGATTCATCAGAAACCAGATAAACAAAATCCTGAGTGATTTTTAAATCATAGTTGAATGATGCTTTAAAAAAATAGGTGTACGATTGTTCGTTATCCTTCAGAACTGCGTATGTACGCTCTTGTGGTAATATAAATTTACCACTCATTAAATCTTCTACAATTTGGCGATGATGATTAGGAAATTCCATGTTTATTGATTGTTATTTTAGGAACAGTTACTGTTAAATCGTTAATTTTTATTTTGTCGAATTCAGGCTTTTTACCAAAATCTCGCTCAATATCCTCATCAAAAGCCAACGTGGTAAGTGCAAAGAATTTTTCAATTTCTACTTTCTTATATTCTTCCTTTAGCGTTTTGTTACACCACTTGAAAAAATCACTTACCGGCAAATTAGATTTTAATTTATGAGTAAAAAATTCTTTATCAAAAATCCATTTTTCTTCCGTATTAATTTCTTCCTCAAAATAAACTGCAGGATCATTTTTAAATTGTTCAAAAATTTCTGAAGCGTTAAAGAAAGTATTGTTGGAATAAATATTTGTCCTCTTAGCTTCAAATAATTCAGGTACTTTTTGTTTATAAGGATTTTTCAGGAATGTTATCCAGCCAGTCAGAATAATTGATTCAGTGCGAATACGTTCTATTAGCGGCAGTAATTCATTGGTTAAAATTTTTGATTGTTTTAATAAATTATCATTCACTTGAATCAATTGAAAATAAAGTTTTTCAAATAAAACACGTGAATTTTCCTCATCGCAGTTCAAACGATATTTATTTGAAAACTCAGATATATCATATAATTTATTAGTAATAGATGTGGTATGATTAATGTCCAGAATTTTGTTGAGTGGAATAATATATTCATCAATCCATCTTGAAGCACGGACAATCTTTTCGCGGTAATCAATTTTCTTTACATTGGCTTTTAATTCACGCGTTTCATTCAACAAACTAATGGTATTTTTTTCTACCATCTCATAGAATGCCCTAATTTCATTGGACAATTCAATTAAGCGTTGATTTAAAATTACTTTATCCCCTTTTATATTCTCTTTAATTTTACGAAATAATTCAGCGATTGAAACATGATATTTTTCAATTGTCTCAGGCAACATTGGCTTAAACTCACTTAAAATAAACTCAATCAGGTTATAATAAACAGTCCGTATTTCGTAATTATCATTAACCGCGCTTAATATTTTATAGTCGATAAGCTGAGATTTAATATCACTATTGTGTTTAGAAGTAATTTGATTTAACGTTTCGAAAGTAATAACACCGGCTTTCGTTTGTGTTTCATACAATTCATTGATAATATCAAAATACTCTAATAAAAAGCGCAGTATGGTTCTTGGTTCAGCTTTCATTTGAAAATTATTTCTTTGTTTAAAATTATAAATAATCGTCTACCCTGGCAGGGTTTCAAACCCTGTAAGGGCTTATGGTCCAATATAAATTACGATTCCAATTAAATTACATAATTTTATTTTACTCCAAACAGCTTTGAATTACACTTTTATCCAAATGCCTAAACCCCTGACAGGGTTTGAAACCCTGTCAGGGGATAGTTATTATTTACTTTTTATTGTTTTTGCAATTGGTTGAACAGCCCCATTTCTTTCAACGACAACAGCATTCTGTTTTTCATTGATATTTACTTTTCCATTTGATGGATAAATAAAATAATATTTATTAAACCCTTCAACTGCGTCAGGTGCAGCAAAAATAGGTAGGAAATTATGTTCCTTACAAAATTTCACTATCTCCGGACGGTTTTGTTTATCAATGGTTGCAACCTCGTCAATAAACAACGCGATTTTATTGTGTTCATCCGCAACAGCTAAGCGATTGATAATGGACATAATCATTACCAAGCGAATCATTCGGTCGGTACCATCTGATTCAACCTGATTTGCAAGATCTACACGTTTATCGGTTCCTTTAATATGAAGTAATAATTCTATATTAAATAATTCATCAAAACTTACTTTTTTGCCACTGTCGAGGTAGGTATTTAATACTTTTAAATTTTCGGATTGGTCAAACTCAAAACTCATTTGCCCATTGAACTCCTGAATAGAGGCGATTTTTTTTAACTCGCCAATGATGCGATCGTTATCCAACAATTCAATTTTCATTGATTCTATATTGGAGATACGCGTTTGCGAGAGTTTTTCGTTGAATTTTGTATAAACAAATTGTTTAAACTCTTCATAGCGTTTTAGCAAAGTGTAAGCAGGATTGGCAAATTGTGTTGAAATACTGGATAATAACCCATCGATGCTACGTTCTTTATCAGATAAACAGGCTATTTCATCCTCCACAAAGTTTATAAACTGCTCAATGTCAGCGCTGTTATTGCGTAAACGATATTTTAAATTATCAAATATGGCATCTTTTTTTACTTTTAATTCAATTCTGTCTTTTTGATGAATTGAAATTTTAGAAAAGATATAATCCAAATTATCATTTGTTTCGTATTCAGTAGGCACCAGATTAATAGCTTCCACTTCAATTTTTCGAGCTTTCAAATCTCTAACACGAACTTCCAGATTGCGTTTTTCTTCCTGCAATTTGTCAAACATAATTTGTTTTTGAGAAATTTCTTTAACCAAGGAACTTAAAAGCTCTTCCAGTTCTTTCTTTTCCAACGTTAATGATCTAACATCATCCGTGATGGAACGAACCTGCTTTTCCAATGCAGGTTTGCTTTCAATCTGTTTCACTTTTTCTTTAATTAATTCAATTTCACTTAAAATCACTTTCAGTTTTGAATCAATTTTTTCTTTGTCAGCTACCGTTTTTAATAGCTCTTCCGTTTGTTTTTTCTCTAGCTGTAATCCTTTCAATTCATCTTTCAATTCTTTAACTGATTTGAATTCTTTCAGTGTGATTCCTTTAGTGATATCAATTTCGCCATCAAAAATCGCCAGTAGTTTTGCTGAAATTTTTTTGATTGGTTTTTTGATTTGTTTACTTGGCAAGCCTGTAACCTGTTCTGAAAGGACAGAATTAAGCAATTGCTTCACATCTTCGTTATCCGAAATTTTATGAATCAATAAATTGTTGTAATTATCAATTTGATTTTCGAGTGATGCGATTTGGTAATTTAATTTATCAATTCGCATTTCAAGTTGTTTACTTGATAATTTTTGAATCTCTATGGTAGTAAACCGTGTTTCAATGTCCTTACGATCTTTATCCAAATTGCGTAATGATTCTTTCAAGAAATCAACCGTTTCAAATTTAAGAATCTCATTCAATGCGGCTTGTTTTTCAACCAACAGATTGGTTTTGTTTTTTATTTCGGCATTTTTTTCACCGATATAAGAAGCGTAATTTAATTCCTTAGGTTTTAATATCTCATTAATTTCGTTATGCACCGCGGCAATGTGTCTTCCTCTTTCGATAGAAGAAATTTCCAATTCAGGAATCGCGGAGGTGTAGGAATAATTAAAAGCGGAAATTAATTCACTAACGATTTTTGTTTTTGAATTATATACTTTAACTAATTCGCGAAACTCAAGGAAATCGGTACGTACCGACTTAATACTTTTAATTTCCTCGTTAATACGCAATAAATCAGTAATATCTTTTTTGTTTTTTTGAGAGAAATTCAAACTTTCATTTTCACGATTATCAGCAATGATCAACGACTCTTTTAGCGTTTTATTTGTAATCAACTTGGAGTTGATTAAATAACGATATACTTTTGAAAAATTATTACTCAAACCATCTGCTTTTACGGTATCTTCCAGCCATACCACAGCATTATTCTTTATTCCACGATGGTATACCAGATTAAAGACATCTGATTTAGTAGCAAATTTGCTATGTGCAATTCCTCTTTCAATAAGTTTTCCGATCACTTCATCAAAATTCAATAAGCGTTGATGTGTACCTTCGTTTTCAAAGAAATACTCTTCATCGTATTCACTGTCAATTTTATAGTATTCCAATTCGCCATCTGTATTTCTTTTCACAAGAATACAATAGTAGCCCAGCTTATTTATCTCGAATATTAAAAAACTTTTATTATGAGTAGGAAAGTAGTGATGGATAGTTTCTTTATCCCCTTTGCGTTGCCCGCTGAACGACATTTTTTGTCCGTCAACAACAAACAAAAAGTTCAAAGCATAAATCAAGGTACTTTTCCCGATGTTATTCGGTCCGACCAATTGCATTGAATCACAATTGTCTAGTTTCAATTCGGCTTTACCATAGCCTTTCGAGTTGATAAGGGAAATTCTTGTAAGCATCTTTTTTGAGTTTCAAATTTATTAGGGAGTCAAATATAGTGAGATGCTTGTTTGGTTTGAAGTGCTGTTTGGAATGTTAATAACAAGTGCTTGAATACTAAATAATTACATTATTTTTTGTTGAAAAATTTAAAATGTTCAGAATTAATTCTAACTATCAAAGCAATTTAACCCGTCATCAGGATTTAATAGGTTCTTGAGGTTGCCTCTATTTGCATGAGGGATTGCAATGGAAAGCCCGCAGCGCAGCGAGGACTTGTAATGGAAAGCCCGACCCGCAGCGCAGCGAAGGGGCATGCCCAAAAATAATCCTGAATGGTGTAAATTATCTATATTTGTTTATAAGAAACTGTCAGTAAATTTATTAATATCACTAAACATGATTTCAAAATTGAGTAAAATAGCAGTGATTGCACTGTTCTTTGCGAGCTGCGATAATATGACCATTTCAACCGGTGATGGTTCAAAGAAAATAACCGGTAACGGAAAAACCGTTTCTGAGTTGCGTGAAATAAAATCGTTCAATGCAATTTCAATAGATGGAGTTTTTAATGTTATTCTGGAGCAGGGAAGTAAAGAAAGTGCAAAAGTAGAAACCGATGAAAATATTTTACCAGTAATTATTACAGTTGTTGAAAACGATACATTGAAGGTAAAAATGAAGGATAGCACTTCTGTCCACAAAATGACCAAATTGGATGTGTTTATAACCCTTGTATCAATTTCAAGTATAAAGACTGTTGGAGTAGGTAGTTTGAAAAGCACAAATACATTGCATTTAAAAGATCTTGATTTGAATTTTGAAGGTGTAGGTGCTACGGAAATAAACCTGGAAGCAGATAAATTAACAGTCGAATCAAAAACCGTTGGTGCCTTATTATTATCGGGTCTTGTAAAAGAAACAACAATTAATCATAATGGTGTTGGGATAATACATGCCTTCGACTTAAAATCAGAAAAACTAATACTACATACAAGTGGAGTTGGTGCCGCAGAAGTATTTGCATCGCAGGAACTGACGATTGACGCATCAGGCATAGGTGGCGTAGAATACAAAGGAGGAGCCACTATAAAAGAAATTAAAAATGATGGAATTGGAAAAGTTGTTTGTATGGATTGTAAATAAAGGAGAGTATTACTTTAGCTCAACTTTTACCAAATAACTTCCCGCATTTTGCGCATTATAAACTTCTTCATAGATTGAAAGATATAATATTCCAGTATCATTAGAGATTCCTGAATACTTTTCTCCTGCTCTTGTCATAACTCCATGTTCAGCAATTTTAAAAACTACATTTCCGTAGGTTGGATACGTGTAATTGTTTGTTGCGGAATCATCCACAGAAAGGGGAGCATAATCATAGGAAGAAGCGGTTGTAGATGTTCCTCCCACAGTTTTACCATCAGGAGTATATTTTGCACCTGATAAACTTGCAAGGACTACTTGTCCATTTGCGGAAATAGAAAGTTTTTGTCCCTTTTTAACCATAATTCCTGTGTTTAACCATCCACCGGCAGTATTGCTACTAATATGTTTTGATCCAATAAGTTTAAAAGCTGTTTGTCCGTCCGCAGTATTAAATATCTCTATACTTTCCATCTTTTCACCAGGAATAGTCAAGACACCATATTCTGTTTTTATTTCCAATGATTTAATATTTGTCTGACCGGCAATATTGTAGGTATAATTAATTTCAACAACATCAACTGTTTTTACGGTTTCTCCATCTTCCTGTTTTACTCCCATTTTTATACTTGATACATCCTTAACAGGAATATCCAGTTTCCCGTAATCAGTAATCAGATTTATTTTTGATAATGAGGCAGCGCCTAAAACGATATTACCATCCTTTAAAATAATACGAAGTTGTACCTGAGAAAACAACAAGGGGGAAAGAAGGATTAAAAATCCGGTTAAACTTTTTCTGAGCATTAGCTTATGTTTTATTTATGAATGAATGAATGAATGAATGAATGAATGAATGAATGAATGAATAAATAAATGTTTGTTCGAACAAATTAAAACTAAAGAATGAAACCAGTCACGCTAAAAATTAAATTCGGTAGTAAAAATATGAATAAGTTATTACCTTGAGAATTTTTTTTCAGACAGACACTATTTATAGTCCACAGTAAAAATATCTTCAGCATAATGCTTAACTAAAACGGAGCCATCCGCATCCAATTCTTTAAGAGTTACTTGTTTCAATTGGTTAATCAAGTCACGGTTGTATGGAGTTTTTACCTTAATATAATTGTCGGTAAAGCCATGCATAAAGCCATCTTTTTTATCCGCTTCGAATAATACTGTATGTGTTTCGCCTAAATGTTGTTCGTAAAAATATCTCAGCTTTTTTGCGGAAAGAATACGTAACATTTTATTTCGTTTTTTACGGATAGCGACAGGAACAATATTTTTCAGATGAATGGCATCAGTATTATCTCTTTCGGAATAGGTAAAAACATGTAAATAAGAAATAGTTAATTCATTCAGGAAGTTATAAGTATCTATAAAATCTTCATCGCTTTCGCCCGGAAAACCAACTATGACATCCACACCAATGCAGCACTGAGGCATTAATGTTTTAATTTTTGCAATCCGTTCGGAAAATAATTCACGCAAATAACGTCTGCGCATAGCCTTTAGCATCTTGTTACTTCCCGATTGTAATGGTATATGAAAATGCGGAACAAATCTTTTTGATTGTGCGACAAATTCAATAATTTCATCTTTCAATAAATTTGGCTCAATGGAAGAAATCCGGAAACGTTCAATACCTTTCACACTATCTAATTCTTTTACTAAATCAAAAAAAGTTTCTTTTTTATGATTACTTGTTTTAGATTCGTTGTTACCAAAATCACCCAGATTAACCCCTGTAAGGACAATCTCTTTCATATTTTGTTTTGCAATATCGTTTGCATTTTTTATCGCGTTTTTAATAGTATCGCTGCGACTATTGCCTCTGGCTAATGGAATAGTGCAAAATGAACAATTATAATCGCACCCATCCTGTACTTTCAGAAAAACACGTGTACGGTTACCAATAGAGTATGAATCAACAAAAAAATTCGCGTTTTCAATTTCACAGCTATAAATTTCAGCTTTTGTTTTTTTTGTTAAATCATTTAAGTAATTAAGCAATTTGAATTTCTCGGAAGCACCCAAAACTAAATCAACGCCATAAATATTAGCGATATCTTCAGGCTTTAATTGGGCGTAACATCCCACTATTACGATGTATGCATCAGGAGAAATGCTCAATGCCGACTTTACGATTTGTTTACATTCCTTATCAGCATTGGCAGTAACAGTACATGTATTAATAACATATACATCCGGAGATTCCTTGAAATCAACCTTAAGGTAACCCTGTTCTTCAAACAAACGTGCAATGGTAGAGGTTTCGGAAAAATTTAACTTACAGCCAAGTGTATAGAAGGCTACTTTTTTCATAGGGTAACGAAGTTAGTAAATTTCAATGGAACAGGATCGAATCTTGGAGTAAATTTTTAATATAACTCTGTCCGAAATCAAAAAGAATATTTTATTCTCTGAATAATTACCATGAAAAACAAAAGTCATACTTTTGATTTTCATGGATAAAATATTTGTCGAACAAAGTGGTAACAATTTAAAAATTCGTTACAGTTTAGGTCCAATCCCTTAAACTATTTTATTGTTTTTAAAATTAATAAAACTAACAGATTTAGCAAAAATTATAATCTGAAAGGCGCATAAGCCAGAAAAGGTAGCGGGGGCAGCATTTGCTAGTGCGTGTGCCGATGACCTTTTCTTGAATTTTTTGTTACTTTTTGTTTCAAGACAAAAAGTAAAATGCTTAAAAGGACTAGGAATTCTATATCTTAGATGAATATAATTAGGTGCAAAGCCCTATTATCAGACTACCTAAATAGTAACAAAAATTCAATAATTCCTCATACAATTCTTTTACAGGCAGTCCCATCACATTAAAATAAGAGCCTTCAATTTTCTCAATAGCGATGTATCCAATCCAATCCTGTGCGCCATAAGCACCTGCTTTATCATAAGGATTAAAATTATTGACATAATATTCAATTTCTTCCTGAGATACTTTTTTAAAATAAACATGGGTTAATGCGTAAAATGTTTTTGTCTTATGTTTTGATTTTAAACAAACTCCAGTATATACTTCGTGTTTTTTTCCTGAAAGCATTTTTAGCATACGTACAGCATCCTCATAATTTTTAGGTTTATTGAGTACTTGATTATCTATCCAAACAATGGTATCTGCGGTAATCACAATGGTATTATCGCTTAGCTCCTTATCAAATGCCTCCGCTTTTTTTCTACATAAATAAAGAGGAATTTCCTGAGCAATTAAATTTTCAGGGAAACTTTCATCTACCTCTTTAGTGTGTACCTCAAAATTAAAGCCTAATTCTTTCAGCAAATACTGTCTTCGCGGTGATTTGGAAGCCAGTATTAATTTGTATTTTTTTATATCTTTCATTTTACTACATTAAATTTTAAAACCTCCTCCTAAATCCATTTCCTTAAATAATGGAAAACTAGTAATTTTTTTACCAAAGGTAGCACAGATTTAGGTAGATTTTTCTATGGTAATTTGAATTAAATTACTGATTTAATCAGTAAAATACTTCTACTCGTATTTCAAACTGCAACAGTAAATCAATAATTATTTTTATATTTGCATTCAATCGAAAAAAAATTATGACAACAGCAAGACATAACTGGACAGTTACAGAAATACTTGATATATATAATTCGCCTTTACTTGGATTAATTAATCGTGCACAGCAAATTCACCGTGAGTTTAATGATGCTGCTGAAGTTCAAGTAAGTTCGCTATTGTCAATAAAAACAGGTGGTTGCGTTGAAGATTGCAGTTATTGCTCTCAGGCAGCAAGGTATAATACCGATGTTGAAATACAAAAGTTAATGGAAGTAAGTCAGGTGTTATTAGCGGCTGACAGGGCAAAAGCAGGTGGCGCATCTCGTATATGTATGGGAGCAGCCTGGCGCGAAGTAAGAGATAACAGCGATTTTGACCGGGTGCTGGAAATGGTAAAAGGCGTAAACGAAAAAGGAATAGAAGTGTGCTGCACCTTAGGAATGCTTACTGAAACACAAGCACAAAAGCTTGCAGATGCCGGGTTATATGCCTATAACCATAATCTGGATACATCAGAGGACAACTATAAAAAAATTATTACTACCCGCAGTTATAATGATCGATTAGATACAATTAAAAACGTACGTAAAGCTAAAATAACTGTTTGTTCCGGAGGTATTATCGGTTTAGGTGAAACCATTGAAGATCGTGTTAATATGCTGAAAACATTATCATCTATGGAAATTCATCCTGAATCAGTTCCAATAAATGCGTTGGTTCCGGTTGCAGGCACTCCAATGGAAAACCAGCCACTTGTTCCTATCTGGGATATGGTGCGTATGATAGCCACCACACGTATTGTTATGCCTGAAACAGTAGTTCGGCTTTCAGCAGGCCGCACACAAATGAGTTTAGAAGGACAAGCCTTATGCTTTTTGGCTGGCGCTAATTCAATTTTTGCCGGAGATAAATTATTAACAACCCCTAATCCGGATTTTAATACGGATATGGAAATGTTTAAAACTTTCGGATTAACTCCAACTAAATCATCTAAACAAATTGAGAGTTAGAAAGTTGGAGAGTTGGAGTTTGAAATAGTTGAAATCGCTTAAATGATTCATTCAAAAAATAAAAAAATAAAAAAAACATCTATTGTTTTTCCCGCTGATAAATTTTTATCCGGTTCTCTTCACAAACGGATAGAACAAAGTTCGTTACGTAAATTAGTTATTAATAATCAGTTGATTGATTTTTGTAGTAACGACTATTTAGGTTTTGCCAGTAATAAAGAATTAATTGACTTTACCGAACTTGAGATCTCAAATCTCAAATCTCAAATCTCAAATCTCTCCGGTTCAACCGGTTCTCGTTTATTAGCGGGCAATTCAGCTTATGCCGAAACATTAGAAAAAAAAACCGCAACATTTCACCATGCAGAAGCTGGTTTAATTTATAATTCGGGTTATGATGCAAATGTGGGTTTATTCTCTGCCTTAGGGCAAACAGGGGATACTATCATTTATGATGAATTGATACATGCCTCAGTGCATGATGGAATAAGATTATCATCAGCCTCCGCTTTTATGTTCAGGCACAATAACATTTTACATCTGGAAGAACGTCTGAAAATAGCAAAAGAGATTGTTTACGTTGTTGTTGAAAGCATTTATTCAATGGACGGAGATACGGCATCATTAAAAGAAATTGCTATACTCTGTAAAAAGCACAATGCCAATTTAATTGTTGATGAGGCTCATGCAACAGGCATTACACTCAATAATGGCAAAGGAATTGTAAGCCAGTTGAATCTGGAACAGGATATTTTTGCCCGTATTCATACTTTTGGCAAAGCACTTGGATGCCATGGTGCTATCGTACTTGGAAGCGATTTGCTTCGTAATTTTCTGATCAACTTTTCCCGCTCTTTTATTTATACTACTGCCTTGCCGGTAAAAAGTCTTGTTGCTGTGAACCAAGCCTATCAATTACTTCAGAAGAGTGAAGACTTGATCAAACAACTTCATGAACTTATCCGATACTTTAAAAACCATCTTTCAGAAAATCCAAAAGCACAATTAATTGTAAGCAATAGTGCCATACAAAGTATCATTGTTACCGGAAATGACAAGGTAAAAAAACTTGCTTCCATATTGCAACAAGGCGGGTATGATGTACGCCCTATTCTTAGTCCGACCGTTCCCAAAGGAAAAGAACGTTTACGTATTTGTATTCATGCTTTCAATACACAATCGCAAATTCAAGGCTTATGTGATTCTATTAACAAGCACTTTAAATAATTATTTGCTTTTGCACACTAATCAATTTTAACATTGCTATTTAAGCAATTTCCCTCAATAATTTCAAAAAACGAAAAAACATTCCTTATCTTGCGTCTCCAAATTCAACAATATTGAAATATTAAATTTATACTATGGCCGAATTAGTTCCGATACCGTTTGACCGACTTTTAAAGAGAATTTTCTACGAATATAAAAAGACCGACTCCATCTTTGATTTGTCCTCAAAAAAGATGTACCAACCGGGAAATGAATTTGATTTATCGGTAAATTTTCTTGGTAAAAATGCTGCAAACCCCGTTGGCCCGGCAGCTGGACCTCATACACAACTCGCTCAGAATATTATCCTCGCCTGGCTTGCCGGATCAAGAATACTGGAACTCAAAACCGTTCAGCTCAACGACAGGCTTGAAATTGCAAGACCTTGTATAGATATGGCTACCATCGGTTTCAATACCGAATGGTCACAGGAACTTTTACTGGATGAGTCTTTGCATGAATACGTGAAAGCTTCGATGATTATTGAAATTCTGAAGCATTGGATGTTTCTTTCCGACAAAACTAAATCGTATACTGCCAAACAATTTGATACTATTTTAGATCTCAGCGTAGGCTATGACCTTGCCGGGATACAATCAGATAAGATGCGCAACTGGCTGCATTCTATGCGGAATGCAAGTTCTATTATTGAAGAATACAGGAAACAAATTCCATCCGAATTTACAGCTTACAAAGACCTGTATTTCAATCCTGAAATCAGCGAAACAATAACGCTTTCCACCTTTCATGGAACAAAGCCGGAAGAAATTGAAAGCATCTGCGAATTTCTTATTTCCGAAATGGATTTTAACGTGGTTGTCAAGATGAATCCTACCATGCTTGGTAAGGAAAAACTCGAGTACCTGTTGCATGAAAAGCTTGGATATACATATATTGAAGTCAATGAAAACGCCTATAAAGCAAACATTGCCTACAATGATGCTGTTGAAATGATAAAAAGATTGCAAGTTAAAGCGGCTAAGTCAGGAAAAAAATTGGGTGTTAAATTTGGGAACACACTTGAAGTAGTTAATAAAGGTGGTTTTCTGAAAAGCAATTTACAATATTTATCTGGTCAGCCTCTACACATCCTACATCTGGCCTTGGTAAATGAATGGAGAAAAACCTTTGGCGCGAATTTCCCGGTCTCTTTTTCAGCAGGCGTTGATGCAAATAATTTTGCTGATTGTGTATCCATCGGACTTTTGCCGGTTACCACCTGTACCGACCTTTTAAGACCAAAAGGGTATGGACGACTACCGCAATATCTTCAGAATTTAGAAATGAAGATGAAAACAAGCGGTTCAAAAAACATTAGAGAATTTATTATTAAATCAGCTAATAATCCCCCCTGCCCCCCTTTTCAAGGGGGATTAACTCAGGATGGAAGCGCAACTGATGCAATCCCCCTTGAAAAAGCTTGTCCTGAGCCTGTCGAAGGAGGGGGCAGGGGGGATTATTTTGAAAAAGCGGTCATTGCCAATACTTCTAAACTTCTGAAAAGGAGCATCGAGAATCCTCGCTATCAATCTATCAATAACAGCAAAGCTCCAAGGAAAGTAGGAAGTCACCTGCATCTTTGGGATTGCCTTAACTGCGATAAATGTATTCCTGTTTGCCCAAATAATGCTAATTTCTTTTTTGATATAGAAGCTGTTGAACTTGACTATTCAAACATTGAAGTGAATGAGACGGGATGGAAAAAAACAGATGGAGGACATTTTAAAATTGAGAAAAAAAATCAGATTGCAAACTTTGCAGATGCCTGCAACGAGTGCGGCAACTGCGATGTATTCTGTCCGGAAGACGGGGGACCTTATATCGAGAAACCGAAATTTTTCGGATCGTTGGAGGCATTCAAACTTAATAAAAATCAAAGCGGATTTTATCTTGACTTCAAGCAAAATAAATCTTCATTGACAGGCCGGTTCAAGGACAAGGAATTTGAATTGACTGGGGATTCTATTTTGAACAGGAATGTTTTCAGTTCAAACACAGCAGCCATTGAAACAAACGCAAGTACACATGAAATATTAAAAGCTTCATTGATCAATTCAAAAACAGGAATGATTGACATGCAATACTACCATGCCATGTCAGTCTTGCTGAAAGGAATGTTAAACACAAGCCGTGTACATTTCGTAAACATTGAAGCACACCAATCATAACCCATTCCAGCAGATGAGCCAAACAGAAACCGGACAAAAAGTAAAACTTGATTTTAATCTTAACGGAGAAGCCTTTTCGGGCTTTGTTGACAATGATACATCACTCATGACTGTCCTTCGCGAGCAGGCAGGACTTACATCTCCTAAAAATGGTTGCGCTCCTCAAGGTTCATGCGGCTGTTGCACTGTCATTGTGGATGGAAAAGCTGTTTCATCCTGCGTTGTTCCTGCAAAAAGCGCTAATGAAAAAAATGTCCTCACGCTGGAAGGCTTTACTGAAAAAGAAAGGGACGTCTTCGCAAAATCATTTACATTGGCTGGAGGTCTTCAGTGCGGATTTTGTATTCCCGGAATAGTTGTTCGCACAAAGCATCTTATTAATAAAAATCCGATTCCTAACAGAGAAGAAATTGCCAATGCGCTAAATAACCATATTTGTCGCTGCACCGGTTTTGTGAAAATTATTGATGCCATTGAATTAGCTGCTCAGGCTTTCAATGGTAAACAAATCCCTGAAGCTGATTATTCTGGCAAGATAGGCACAAGCCTGCCGAAAATGGATGGTAAAAAATTTGTCTTGGGCGAGCGTCCTTTTATTGACGATATCACACTCCCTGAAATGCAGTATGCAGCTTTTTTATTTTCTCCGCATCCACGTATCAAAGTCAACAAAATCAATACATCTGATGCTGAAAAAATGGTCGGTGTCACGAAGGTAGTCACTGCAAAAGATGTTCCGGGACAAATCAATCAGGGCACTATTTATCAGGACTGGCCTACATTTATTGCCGAAGGACAGATTACACACTGCATAAGTGATATACTTGCTGGGGTTGTTGCGTCTGATGTTAAGACGGCTCGTAATGCACTTGAAAAAATTATCCTTGATTATGAAATTCTTCCGGGTGTTTTTGATGCGGAAGAAGCGTTGAAACCGGGTGCTGTTCAGGTTCATGACCATCATGTGAATTTACTCGCAAATTCAATTATCAAAAGAGGGAATGTAGAGGAACAACTTAAAAATTCAAAATTTGTTGAAACCAGAACCTTTGAAACACAGGTAATTGAACATGCTTTTTTAGAAACTGAAAGTGCGATTGCAAGTAGTAAAGATGGAATTATTGAAGTATTAAGCCAGGGACAGGGAATATTTGATGACAGAAAACAAATTGCATCCCTCCTCAATATTAGTGAAGATAAAATCAAAGTTACACTCATCACCAACGGCGGTGCTTTTGGAGGTAAAGAAGATTTAAGCGTTCAGGGGCATGTTGCTTTAATGACATTCCTTACCGGGAAGCCAGTGAAGGCTACCTTAAATAGGGAAGAAAGTATCCGAATGCATCCAAAGCGTCATGCTATTAAGATGACCTACACTGTTGGCTGCGATGAAAACGGAAAATTAACGGCTGTTAAAGCACGGATGATTGGTGATAAAGGTGCTTATGCATCTGTAGGAACAAAAGTGATAGAGCGCGCTGCAGGCCATGCCTGCGGACCTTATAACATACTTCATTCCGATGTGGAGGCACTTGCTGTTTATACCAATAACCTCCCTTGTGGCGCCATGCGCGGATTCGGAGCCAATCAGGCGGCCTTCGCAATGGAAGGCATGATGGATATTCTAGCAGAGAAAGTCGGTATTGATGGATGGGAAATGAGATGGAGAAATGCTGTTGACAAAGGTGATACTTTTGTTACAGGTCAGGTTTTTGATAAAGCGGTAGGCATTAAGAAAACGTTGCTTGCAGTAAAGGACATATATTACTCATCTAAAAATGTTGGGATTGCCTGCGGAATTAAAAATGTGGGTATCGGTAATGGTGTGATTGAAAAAGGTCAGGCGATGGTTACCGTTAATCCGGATGAGACCATTACTATCAATACCGGATTTACTGAAATGGGGCAAGGTTTCTGCACCATTATGACTCAGTTCTTTTGTGATGTTACAGGTATAGATGCCAGAATTGTAAGGGTAAACATTGATACCACAGAACCAACTCCTTGTGGAATGACCACCGCATCAAGGGCTACAGTCCTTGGAGGAAGAGCCATGATTAAAGCGGCTCAGGAAATGAAGAAAGATTTGGATAAAGGATTGAACTTAAAAGAACTTAAGGGTAAAAAATATTTCGGTGAAGTTGTAATTGATTATACAACCTCATTGGAAGCCAAGGCAGAAAAGCCGATCACACACATGTCATTCAGTTTTGCAACCCAGTTATGTATTTTGGATGATAAGGGAAAATTAAAAAAATATGTTGCTGCACATGATGTAGGCAGGATCATCAACCGAAAAATGATTGAAGGTCAGTTGGAAGGCGCTATACACATGGGATTAGGCTATGCGCTTACAGAAGAATTAAAATTAAAAGATGGCGTACCTGAATCTTTCAAATTCCGGTCACTTGGTATGTTACGTGCCAAGGATATGCCGGAAACACAAATACTATTAATTGAAGAAAATGAACCTGAAGGTCCGTTTGGAGCAAAAGGTATTGGCGAAGTCGGGCTTGTTCCAACAGCAGGAGCGGTAGCAGGTGCTTTATATAAATTCGATGGCATCAGAAGATATAAGTTGCCGATGAAAGATTCTCCTGCGGCAAGGGCGATCAGTTCAAAATAAGGTATTGTTAATTTAATGGAGTAATACTTAATTTGAAACATATTAAACCTTAGTGTCTTTGAGTCTTTGTGGCTAAAAAATATTGCCACTAAGGCACAAAGACACTAAGAAACACAAAGAATACAATAAATAAACAATGGACCTTAATATATCTGACAAATAAAAATAAACCATCAAATAAAAATAAACATGAGCACACTCACACAATCAAAGGCAGAACTGCTGCTAAATTCTCTTGGTAACCTAAAAACAGACATGGTTAACCGTGATTTCCTTTTAACCTGGGAGCGCAAAGATGATGAAATAAAAGCTGTACTTGACGTAGCTCAATTAATGAGCGACTTGCATAAGTCAGGCACTTCAATTAAATCTTTTGACACAGGTTTGGCGATTTCACTTTTCCGTGATAATTCCACCCGTACACGTTTTAGTTTTGCTTCTGCCGCAAATGCACTGGGATTAGGACTTTCCGAGTTAGATGAAGAAAAATCACAAATTGCACATGGCGAAACGGTTCGCGAAACAGCCAATATGATTTCATTCCTTGCAGAAACTATCGGTATCCGTGATGATATGTTTTTGGGTGAAGGCAATAAATACATGAAGGAATTTGGTAATTCTTTGCAGGAAGGTTATGAAAATGGCATTCTTCATCAACGACCTACTATCGTTAATCTTCAATGTGATATTGACCATCCTACACAAGCGCTTTCTGATTTAATGCAATTGAAAAATACGTTCGGATCAGTTGAAAACCTACGTGGGAAAAAGATTGCAATGACATGGGCATATTCACCAAGTTATGGTAAACCGCTTTCTGTACCTCAGTCAATTATCGGATTGATGTCACGCTTTGGAATGAATGTTTCACTTGCATATCCCGAAGGTTATGGCTTGATCCCTGATGTTATTGAACAAGCCAAAAAACAATCGGTACAAAGTGGCGGCAAATTTGAAATTGTAAACAATATGGAAGATGCTTTCAAAGATGCCGATATAGTATATCCTAAATCTTGGGCTCCATTTAATGTTATGAAGCGCAGAACGGTATTATTAAACAACAATGATAAACAGGGTCTAAAAGATCTTGAAAAAGAATGTCTGGCTAATAATGCAAAATTCAAAAACTGGGAGTGTGATGAAAGCAAAATGAAAACGACTAAAAATGGTAAAGCGTTGTATATGCACTGCCTGCCTGCCGACATTACAGGTGTAAGTTGTGAGCAAGGTGAGGTATCTAAAGATGTATTTGAAAAATACCGTCTTTCCACTTATTCTGAAGCTGGTTACAAACCATTTGTTATTGCTGCTATCATATATCTTTCACGTATTCAGAACCCGGTTGAAAAACTCAGGAGTATCGTTGAAAATAATAAAAGAAGGAGTTAACAAAGGAAGTTGAATTGCCTGAACTCTTTATGTTTTAATCTAAACTGTAGATTTACCTTTTCCGAAGTTTCAAACGTTGGAAAAAATTTACTTTAAAATAAAATACATTGGTTTGTTTTTGAATTTGGTATAAAACAAAAAAATCCCACAATTTAAAAATTGTGGGATTTTTTTAGAATAAATAAACTATAAATTTCTGATCGGGTTATTGCTTTTTGGTATTTGCATTCCAACTAAAACAGCTACACATCCCCCCTTAGAAGTAGTATCTACAGGTTTTAATTCAATCACTAAGTCCTGAGATGAATTAGAGTAAAAATTCCAAAAATCCACACTTTCACCACCGGTAGCACTATTATAAACTTCTGTATTGCTTTCATCAAGTACTCTGAAATTAACTTTCCCGACGGATTTTTCAGAACAGATTTGTAATTTATAATACAAGCCTTTATAAAAGCTTAAATGAATTTCTGTTGGTTTCCCATCTTTAATAGTAACATTATTTATTTGCCCATTATGGGTATAGGGTAGCAATTTTTGAATTCCTACTTTAACGATGGATCTACATTGAGCAACTCCTAAAGTATTAATTGCAAAAAATAAAATAAATATTGCAATTACTGTTCTTATTTTTTTTAGTGATAATTTCATAACCATATATATAATTAGCTTGTTAATTTATTTCTTAATGTTTCAACTTTTTCAAGAATTGCTTTTAATTGTTCCTTAGTAACTTCATACGATTTGTTATTGCCCACGCTTGTTACATTTTTATCAGTTGAGGCTACAGCATCATCATGAGCAGGTTTTAAGGTATCGAAAATTGCCGAAATATCTTTTATATCCACAAGAATACCGGAAATCTCCGGGTCAGAACTAAACTTTTCAAGCATCTTGATTAAGTTTTTTACTACTTTTTTTTGACTTGCCACTAAGCCAAAAATTTCAGACTTCTGGGTTTTATTCGCCATATTAGTGATAAAATGCATTCCTTCAACCCATCCTCCGGCTGTAATCAAAATCGAAGTATTATTTCGTTGATTTTCTTTTAAATACATATAGGCGTCAACGCTTGCTTCAGCAACAATTTGCATAATTGAATCTGAATTATTGGCGTTTGCTTTTAATCGCTGTGTCATTCTTTGCGCAAAGTCTCCTTCAATACCCAGAGAAGCAGTAAGTTCATTTACATCTTTTAAATAAAAATTTATATCTTGATTCTCCTTGTACAATAAACAAAAAGATAAATCAGATGAATAAGTTCCCAAATTGACTGCTTTTGAAAAACTGGAAATATATTTTGAAATGTTTTTTGGGGAATTAAGCAACGATTTATCAAAAGCCGCACCTGACATTTTAAGAATGGTAAAAGTTTCTATAGGTGAAGGAATATTATATAACTTACTATTCAGCTCAGTATCTAAAACAGTGCTTACTTTAACATAATTCACAGGTATTTCAGTTGGAGTTTTGTCCGGTTCACCACAACTTATTAAAGAAATACAAGCGGTAAGTAATGAAATTGTTAATATCGGTTTCGTCATTTTTAAAGATGTTTATTAAAAAATATAACCTTTTTTGTTTTCAACAAAATTAATAATATTATTAGAATAGTCAAGTATTTTCTTCTTTATTAATTTTTATCAGAAAATTTAATAAAACACATTATTTTTCGTTTTGCGTAATTACTTATCTTTATACAATGCGATTAAAATTTCTTCTGATTTTTGAGTTATTATTTGTTTTTGTGCTCTGTTTTAAAGTTAGCGTATGTGCTCAGTCTGTTGAAGAAAATAGTAGTCAAAACAGTAACTATTTATTGGAAATTATCACTGTAAATGATTTACCTCTTCTCAATAAAATTTCCTATATAAAATCCTTTGTAAAAAAAAATGAACGTGAAAAAGGACTCGGAAACGTATTGTTTGCTTGCTTTGATAAAGCATATTTAACCGCCCATTATGATAGCTTAATTACTGATTCATTAACCCTGAAAGCATATTTGACTTTTGGGTTGCAGTATAAATGGGCTTATTTAAAAAGAGGTAATATTGATGAAGGCATATTAAGTGAAATAGGTTATAGAGAAAAACTATTTAACAATCAGCCGGTATATTATAAAAGTGTAAAACATATTCAGGAAAAAATAATTACTTATTACGAGAACAATGGTTATCCTTTTGCATCTATAAAGCTTGACAGTATAGTAATTTCAGGAGAAAATATTTCAGCGCAACTTAAACTTACCAAACATTCGGAAGAAAAAATTGACAGTATCATAGTAAAAGGAACAGCAAAAATTTCAGCTGTTTATTTATATAATTATCTTGGAATAAAACAGGGTAATTTGTATAACGAAGGTCAATTGAAAAAAGTAAATACACGTATTACGGAAATCCCTTTTGTCCGCTCTTCAAAGCCAGCAACAATACTGTTTACTAATAATTTTAACAAACTTATTTTATATCTCGAGAAAAAAAATGCCAGCCAGTTTAACGGTATCATTGGGGTTTTGCCGGATAATAAAACAGGGAAAATAACTTTTACCGGAGATGTTAGTTTAAAATTGCAGAATGGCTTAGGCAGAGGAGAATTAATTGATTTGAACTGGCGCAGACTGCAAACACAAACACAGGATTTAAAATTGCGTTTGGTATATCCATTTTTATTACGTTCTCCGTTTGGACTTGACTATAATTTAAAACTTTATAAAAAAGACACAACATTTTTGGATATAAATCAAAACATTGGTTTTCAGTACATTTTTACAGGTGGAAATTATTTCAAAATTTTCTATAATAATAAAACATCTACATTGCTTTCTACAAAGGGGCTAGAATATTCAACAACCTTACCGCTTAATGCGGATATTCAAAATAATATGTATGGTATCGGACTAAAATATGAAAAATTAGATTATCGTTTAAATCCCCGCAAAGGATTTTCATTTTTGGGTAATGCAAGTGCCGGAACAAAAAATATTAAAAAAAATGCAAAATTAAACCCTATAGTGTATGATGGGTTGAAATTAAATTCAACACAATACAATGCGGATATAGAAGCAAGTGCGTTTATCCCTATTAAGGATAGAAGTACTGTTAAGATGGGAATACAATCGGCATTTTTGTATGGAGAAACAATTTTTCAAAATGAATTGTTACGAATTGGAGGACTAAAAACAATACGTGGTTTTGATGAAGAATCCATTTACGCATCGGCATTTTCAATATTCACGCTGGAATATCGGTATATTCTGGAACAAAATTCTTATTTGTATGTGTTTGGAGATGGCGCATATTATGAAAAAAATAATGTGAGTACATTTGTACACGATACTCCAATTGGATTTGGCGCCGGCATTAGCTTTGAAACTAAAGCCGGCATTTTTTCAATCAGCTATGCACTTGGTAAACAATTCGATAATCCTATTCAGCTTAGAAGCGGTAAAATTCACTTTGGTTTTGTTAATTATTTTTGATATACCAACTGCACGTAAGTCATATTGAGCCTGTCGAAATATGTGCGATGGCTTCTTAACATAATGACTTAGAAAATCTTCTCCCATCCAACCAAATAAATTCTTAAATTAGCCATTCGAAAAAAGAATAATTATGGAATTTTTATTTATTGCCTTAGGTTGTATTTTTGGTTTTGTAATTGCATTTCTGTTTTATAAATCAAAACAAAACACAGGTGCTGATACCTCCCTGTTGGATAGTAAAATTATTGAGCTGGATAAAGATAAACTTGTGCTGCAAACTAATATGGCTAATGCTGAAAAAGAAAATCAACGGCTTACCAATGAATTGAAAAGCGTTAAAGTACAATTGTCAGCAGAATTAATTTCAGAACGTGAAAAATATTTAAAGGACATTAATATTGAGAAGGAAAAATTAAGTAAAGCTGATAGTCGGCTTGCAAAGGCTGAGCAAGTATTTCAATCACAGGAAGAAAAATTTACCACACTCAAATCAGAGCTCGAAAATGTTCATAAAAAATATACTACGGAGTTTGAAAATATCGCGAATA
Organism: Bacteroidia bacterium; assembly: GCA_036170475.1. Taxonomy (GTDB): domain Bacteria; phylum Bacteroidota; class Bacteroidia; order 2-12-FULL-35-15; family 2-12-FULL-35-15; genus 2-12-FULL-35-15. The sequence continues at coordinate 94,729 of JAVHPE010000095.1, forward strand.
AAATATTAGATGAGAAATCGCAAAAATTTACGGATCAAAATAAAAACAATCTGGAAATTATTTTAAACCCGCTAAAAGAAAAAATTAAGGATTTTGAAAGCAAGGTGGAGAAAGCTTATAAGACAGAATCGGACGAACGCATCACACTAAAAGCGGAAATAAAAAATTTGATTGATTTGAATAAACAAGTGAGTGAGGATGCTAATAATCTCGCTAAAGCATTAAAAGGAGATAATAAAAAACAAGGCAACTGGGGCGAAGTTATTTTGGAAAAAGTGCTGGAACGTTCAGGCTTAGTAAAAGGACAGGAATATTTAACACAATTCAGTACCACCAACAGCGAAGGAAGCCGAATTCAGCCGGATGCTCTGATAAAACTTCCGGATGATAAGCATATCATAATTGATGCAAAGGTATCGCTGATAGCATATGAGGCATGTGTGAATGCGGCTACTGATGAAGAAAGAGAGCGCTTCACTAAAGATCATCTTTTATCAGTCCGCAATCATGTAAAATTATTAAGCAGTAAAGACTATCAATCCTCTCCTGATATAAATACCCCTGATTTTGTATTGTTATTTATACCTATTGAATCATCGTTCAGTATTGCAGTTCAGGCTGATCAGGAACTCTTTAGTTTCGCGTGGGATAAAAAAATAGTAATTGTGAGTCCTTCCACATTATTGGCGACATTACGTACCATTGCATCGCTATGGAAACAGGAGCGTCAAACAAAAAATGTGATGGAAATTGCCCGGCAAGGGGGTGAATTATACGATAAATTTGTCGGCTTTTTGGAAGATATGCAAAAAATTGAAAAAGGAATTGAATTATCAAGCAAAGCCTATCAGGATGCAATTAATAAGCTAAACACAGGTAGTGGAAACCTGGTCAGAAGAATTGAAAACATTAAAAAATTAGGTGCAAAAACCAATAAGGAAAAACAAATTCCGGCTAAGTTTTTAGAAAATGACGCGCCTTCACAATTATTTATGGAAGGTAACGAATCATAATGAAAAAAATAATTTCCTGTCTGGCTTTCTGTATTCTTATCGCTTCATGCGGTACACCACGCAAAACAAGCACTACAAGCCCGAATATAGTTTATAAGCGCGATGCGAATGCTATTCACCCCCAATTTGCGATATTTCATGTAAGCGATACCATTACTGAATTACATTTTAAAATCAGCAGCAAAGAACTTTTATACATGCGCCCTGACGGAATTAATTTTTATTCCAATGTATTAATTTCATACCGGTTATTGCCAACGTATGACTCTAAAATCATTATTGACAGCGCCTCTGTAAGGTTGGTTGATATGAATAATGATAATTCAGATAAATTTTTAATCGGGAAAATTAACATAAAAGCGGCAGCGGCACATACCTATTTTTTGCGTATAACCATTACTGATTTGAATAGGAATATAGATGTATTAACTGTTATCGCGATAGAAAAAGATAATGATTTGAATCGTCAGAATTTTCTGGTGAAATCCAAAGAAACAGATGCGCCACTATTTCGTAATTATCTAAAAACAGGTGAAGAGATTACTATAAATTATAAAGCGAAAATTGGAGTAAACTTGTATGTACGGTATTATACCCGAGATTTTCCACTAGCTTCTCCCCCATTCTCAGTAAGTGATTCAAGACCTTTTCAATATAAACAGGATAGCGCATTTACGCTTCAATTGTCAGTTGATGGCAGTTGTAATTTTATCGCACAAAAAAAAGGTTTCTATCATTTTCAGTTAGATACATCAAAACGTATAGGCTTAACATTATTTAATTTTTCAGACGCTTTTCCAGAGGTAAAAAAAGCGGAGGATATGGTAGCTCCTTTACGCTTTATCACTTCAAAACAAGAATATGATGAGTTAAATACAAGTGCCAATAAAAAAGCGGCTATTGAAAAATTTTGGGTAAATAGTACTGGAAATCAAGAAAGGGCGAAAGAAATAATTCGTAAATACTACAATCGGGTGCAGGATGAAAATCTATATTTTACTTCCTATTTAGAAGGATGGAAAACGGATAGGGGAATGATTTATCTGATTTTCGGATCTCCCAATGTAATCTATAAAACAGCAAATTCTGAAACATGGATTTATGGTGAGGAGAATAATGTAAATTCTCTTTCCTATTCCTTTTCCAAAGTAAATAATCCTTTTACAAATAATGATTATACACTCGACCGCTCTGTTGTTTATAAACAATCATGGTACACAGCAGTTGATATTTGGCGACAAGGAAGAACGTATTTGCAGGATTGAACTAATAAAATCAGGATGAATGTTAAATGTTGTATGTTGAATTATTCATTTTATTTACAATTTAACATTTAACATTTAATACAAAATAAAAATGCAAACCAAACAACAAAAAAAAGAAGAGGAAAGTTTAATATTTGGACTAAGACCCATTATTGAAGCTATCCGGGCAGGTAAAGAAATTGATAAACTACTCGTTCAATCAGGTTTAAAAAGCGAATTATTTTCTGAGTTGATGGGCGTTTTAAAGCAACATAACGTTACGTTTCAATATGTCCCTGTTGAAAAACTGAACCGGCTTACCACAAAAAATCATCAGGGTGTTGTAGGATATATTTCCGCAATCACGTATCATAAAATAAAAAATATATTGCCCGCTATTATCTCCAGCGGAAAAGTTCCTTTATTATTGATTTTAGATCGAATTACTGATGTACGTAATTTTGGTGCGATAGCCCGTACAGCCGAATGTTCTGGTGTTAACGCAATCATAATACCCTCCCATGGTGCGGCACAAATTAATGCGGATGCGATTAAAACTTCTGCCGGTGCATTACACAAGATTTCGGTATGCAGGGAAGAAAACGTAAAAACTGTAATTGACTTTTTAAAAGAATGTGGTGTACAAATTGTTGCCTGTACAGAAAAAACTTCGGATTATTATTTCCAGATTGATTTTACGGTGCCTACCGCCATTATTATGGGTTCGGAAGAAGATGGCATTTTAAATGAATACCTCCAAAAGTCAGATGCGAAAGCTAAAATTCCTTTGATGGGAGAAATAGGCTCATTGAATGTATCGGTTGCCGCCGGTATCATTTTATATGAAGCGGTTAGCCAGAGGTTGGTAAATTGAATTATTATCATTCATTCGTAAATGTTCCGCCTTTTGTCTTAAATACACAATTCAAGAAGTATACTTCGGGAAATTAAAATTGAAATACTTGCAACAGTCGCTTATTTTGCCGTTGGCGGTAATTGTAAAAAAAACCGCTTCCCGAAAATGTTTCCATTTATTGCAACTTTTGTTGTATCTTTGTAGGGAAACTTTATATGAAACAATATGACACCTAAGTTTAATGTTTTGTTTATGGAAGATGTGCGTGAATTCCTTGCGTGGGTTGACCAAAAATCTAAAGACAAAATTATTTACAATATCGACCGTGCCAAATTGCATAACGACCGAGAGTTATTCAAAAAATTGAAAGGCGAAATTTGGGAATTTAGAACCCTTTATAACAAGACCTATTACAGACTCTTTGCTTTTTGGGATAAATCGGACAAATCTGAAACATTAGTTATTTCAACTCATGGAATAATTAAAAAAACAGATAAAGTTCCCGAGAAAGAAATTGAAAAAGCGGAATTATTAAGACAAAAATATTTTAAACTTAAAAAATAATTATTATGGCAACCGTGAGTAAAATGAAGCTATACACGTTAGAAGACATTAAAGATGAGTTCATCGGGAAACGTGGGACAGTTAAACGTGACCAGTACGAACAAGAATTGCAACTTGAAGTATTAGGCGACATGATTAAACAAGTTAGACTTGAACGTAATTTAACACAGGAACAACTTGGAAAATTAATTGGAGTGCAAAAGGCTCAAATTTCTAAATTGGAGAACAGTGCGACCAATGTCACAATGGAGACTATTTTGCGTGTATTTAATGCTTTAAAAGCTAAAGTAAGTTTTAGGGTGGAATTAAAAAATCATCAAATTCAAATTGCTTAAAGAAACTACGGAGAGTTACGGATATTTACGGACTGTGGCGTAGAAAAAAACGCAACGTAAAGAACGGACATTTACGGAGAATAACGGGTATTTGCGAACTGTAACGCAGAAAAATGCAACTCAAAACACGGACATTTACGGAGAATAACGGATATTTACGGACTGTAACGTGGAAAGAAAAAGAAACAACTAACCGCCAACATTAAATATGCTATATGGCCGTTCATAGTAAGCTTCATCATTTGAGTCCGCAATTGAAATAGGTCGTGGCAAAAACCTTTCACAGAGGCAGAAATTTTTATCTATTAGTTTTTGCCACTTTTAATTTTACAATTTTTTTTACGAATCGGCAACATCGCTTCAGACCATAACGGTTAGACCTGTGTTTGCTGACTTGTAGACAATTACGCAGAAAAATAATCCGACCCTTTAAAAGCATTAGAGATGGCAATTAAGTCGCGAAAATATACAAATCGAAAACTTATACATCATTCAGACAGAGGTTTGCAGTACTGCGATGGGGATTATATCGCAGTTTTAAAACACAATAAAATTAGTCCTAGTATGACCGAAGTATACGACCCATACGAAAACGCAATAGCAGAGCGGGTAAACGGAATACTTAAAGACGAATTCGACATTGGAGAAGGTTTTATAAATCATATACAAGCTGTAAAGGAAATAAAAGAAGCTATAGAAACATATAATTCTTTTCGCCCCCATTTAAGCTGTGAAATGATGACACCTGTTGATGCGCATACATTTGGTAAGTTTAAAATGAAAAAATGGGGAGGACGAAAGAAGTACAACAAAAAATTAATATACCTTTGAATCGTCAAGTTAAACGGAATCAAGCTATGCTGAAGAGCAACTTGCTAGGGATACACTTGATGAACGACAAAAATGTCAATTCAATGGGGAGTCAATCCGATAACCCATTGATATTTTTAGAGTTCAATATGCTTAAAAAAACTTACCCAAAGAAAATCTAAGACAATGATAAATTTCATAATTTCTAACTAAAAAAAGTGTCAACCTATTTCAGGACAAGACATTTACAGATTATTTTGAAAGAATAATAAAAATGCTTGACGCAATAAGAAATAGAAAGTGATACAATTTCGGTTAAAAAGATATATGATAAATTAAAAAAAAATTAAATGCCCGAACAACATAATATAGAATACAAACAAAGTTGGCACGAAGACTACCTAAAATGGGTTTGTGGTTTTGCCATGAACTTACTTATGATGAAGTGAAAATTATAGATAAAGATTTTGCATTGAGTGAAGCGGAGTATGAGAAATTTAATGTAGTAAAATAAGCAATGGCTAAAAAACAAATACCGGCAAAAGAAGGATTCAACGAAATTTTGCTTTACACCACACCCAATGGCAAAGTAAAGGTTGAAATTTATTTGCAAAACGAAACAATATGGCTTACCCAACAAAAAATAGCTGATTTGTTTGGGGTGCAAAGACCAGCCGTTACTAAACACCTGAAAAATATTTTTGAATCAGGTGAATTAAAGGAAGATTCAGTTAGTTCCATTTTGGAACATACTGCCTCAGACGAAAAAAAGTATAAGACATTATTTTATAATCTGGATGCTATTATTTCCGTAGGTTATCGTGTCAACAGCAGTCAGGCAACGGCATTCCGTATTTGGGCAACAGAAAGATTAAAGGAATACATCATCAAAGGATTTACAATGGATGATGAAAGGCTCAAAAACCCGAACAATATTTTTGGGAAAGATTATTTCGAAGAGCAATTGGCGCGGATTCGCGATATCCGTTCGAGCGAAAGACGATTCTATCAAAAAATTACAGATATATATTCGCAATGCAGTGCCGATTATATTGTAAACGAACAAACCACTAAAGATTTTTTTGCAGCAGTTCAAAACAAACTGCATTGGGCAATAACAGGACATACAGCCGCTGAAATAATTGCAGCAAGAGTTGACGGTTCTAAAGAAAATATGGGTTTAACTACCTGGGAAAATGCGCCAAAAGGAAAAATCAGAAAAACAGATATTGGCGTTGCAAAAAATTATCTTAACGAAAAAGAATTAGACGGGTTAAACCGAATAGTAACAATGTATTTGGATTATGCAGAAATTCAAGCGATGAAAGGAATAGTAATGTATATGAAAGACTGGATATTAAAATTAGATGCGTTTTTACGGTTCAACGAAGAAGAAGTGCTAAAACATCAAGGTAAAGTTTCTCACGATGTTGCCATTGCTCTTGCGGAAAGTGAATATGAGAAGTATCGCATTATTCAAGATAAATTAATTGAATCGGATTTTGACAAGGAAATAAAAAAAATTAAAAAGTAAGTTCTATAAAATCAAACCATTGATAGAGAAAAAATGGAGTATCGTTATTGAAGAATCAATAAGAAATAACAATTTTAACAATGTCTGAAGTTGATAATACAAATGCCATCATTCGCAAATTTGAACCGTTACTGGAAGGATTATCCGGCAATGAACTTACCATTCTCAATCAAATGGTAGTTGAACGAATACGATTAATAAACAAAGCAGGCGCTCTTTTTTCTATGTCAAAATTTAATGTTGGCGACCGTGTTTCATGGAATGGAAGCGATGGAATTGTTCGCATAGGAATTATTATACGTTTGAATCATAAAACAGCCTCCGTTAAAATCGGAGATAAAGCGTATTGGAACGTGTCCCCACAATTGTTACGAAAAGAAAGTTGATAGTCGCCAATGCAGAGAAATAATACTATTGTCAAGAATAATTATAAAATGAAATTCAATTCACTAATAAAAACAACCAATTGGCTAAGTGTAAAAGCTACATTGCTTGCTCTTTACGACGGAATCCAACTTAATTGTGAAGCAAATATTGCATTAGTATTTTCTCCTGACAAATTTGAATTTGATACAAGAGCGGTAAATGAGCTTTTATCCTGGTACCATGATGACAAACGATTTATTATTCGGGTAAAAGAACTCATTATGGACATTGTGAACAATCCTTTTAAAGGTGGCAAAGGACACACAGAACCTCTTGGAAGCACTGGAGGAAGGGCTTCAAAACGCATTATTAAAAAAGACAGAATTGTATACACCTATACCAAAGAGAAAATAACTATCCATCAATGCCGCGGACATTATGATGATTAGTAAAAACTAAAACGCCAACTGAAATGGAAAGAATAAAAATAGAAAAGCATTATGCCAACGCATTTTACATGCACATTTAAAAACCGTTAAAGCCAGCACTCAGACCAAAGTTTTTAAAAGAGCATGTAAAACCACCGCAAGAAATAATTTCAATTTTTTTCTCCAACTCTATAAAAAAATTTAAACCCAAAGAATTCAAGCCAACGGAAAAAAATTATAACGACAATGACTGTAAAACGACCGAAAGACAATGATTTCGAAAGAAAGTACGCCAGCAGCCAACATTACCTAAGCAATATTGCCGCCGGCGATATGCAACGAGTGAAATTGAAAGACGGTAGACGTAGAAGATTATTGCACAATGAGGCGGCACGACTGCAAAGTTTTCCAGATTGGTATGAGTTTATTGGAAATGAAACACAGCGATATAACCAAATAGGAAATGCAGTTCCACCTCTTTTAGCTTATCAAATGGCATTGGCTTTAAAGGAATGCTATAAAATGGACGAACTATATTCGCCTGAAGAAATTATTGAAAATAATTTGCAGCCAAATCAAGTACTTTCCCTTTTTTAATATGAAGAACTATATCACAAAAAGTAGTAAATCAAAATCAGTTCAGAAAATAATTAATGAAGCACTTGAAATTTTAGAAAGTGTTGGAATTCCTATGAACACCAAAACTGAAAGGGGTTTAGAAAGAATGGCGGTTTGTTTTCTTGCTGTTGCTGATGTTACGAAAGATTGGAGTAAAGCGAAAGAAAATGCAAATCTAAAATCACGAGACATCATCAATATTGTAAACAACAATTTTGATGAAAATATTTCTTCGGGTTCGTATGATGACATTAGAAGAAAAGATTTAAAACTTTTGGTATTAGCTGACATTATTGTAAACAGTGGGGTGAATAAGGGTTCTGCAACCAACGACCCAACAAGAGGTTATGCTTTGCATTCTGACTTTAAAAAATTAATTGTTACATACAAAACAGATGCATGGAGTAATGCAGGCTCTACTTAATTGAAGCAGTTTATAGTTCAGGACCAATGAGCGAAACGAGAGTTTTGGAATTAAGAAAAATGTTGAAGGACTGTAAAGCGGAATTAATATTTGTAACAGCTTTCTTGACAAGAAATGATTTTAGGAAATGGCAGATAGACATTGCTTGGGAAACGGAAGTGTGGACGGCAGACCACCGAGACCATTTAGTTCACTTCAACGGACATAAATTTTTGGGAGCCTATTAAGCTAACGCTTTTGATAGCACATTTGTATTTTTTCCTACCACACGAAGCCTAGGCAACGCACGAAAACAAAATGATAAATTAAACTTTTACAAATTTTCAGCGTCATAGATAATATTAACTAAAAAACTACAATGAAAACAAAAACTCTCTTACCAACAGTTCTTATCATTTTGCTTTCAGCAAATGTAAGAAGCCAAACACAGAATACCACAAGTACCTTTAAAACACTTTCAGGCTCGTTCACATGTGATAGCACTTTTACAGATTCAAGAGATGGTAAAACATACCAAACCGTTCGGATAGGTTCCCAATGCTGGATGGCAGAGAACTTAAATTATGGCACTTACGCTCCTATCGCAACAGGACAAGATTCTTCCGGGACACAAAAGTATTGCTATGGCGATTTACCCTCTAATTGTAACACTTATGGTGGATTATATGAGTGGACAGAGATAATGAATGGGGCAGCGGCTTGCAACGGTCCGGATTCTTCTCAACCAGCATGTAACATCCCTGTACAAGGTATTTGCCCTTGTGGCTGGCATGTGCCAAGTCATTACGAATGGACATTGTTAGAAAGAAACGTTGGCAGCACCCCAGAGGCTTTCACATACACAACTATACCTGATGGTTATCATGTTTATATTGGAACTGATGAAGGCAACAACCTCAAAGAAGCAGGGTTACAACACTGGGCATTTCCCAGCATAGGCACAAACAGTAGCGGCTTCACAGCTTTAGGTGGTGGCACCAGTTTTCAAGGAGTATTTGAAAATTTTCGTAAGTTCGGTGACTGGTGGACTTCTACTGAAGGAGCATCCCCCACTAATGCATGGAATCATCACTTAGATTTCGACTCAGCCAATGTGTTCCGCTTCTATCACGAGAAGCCGCATGGATTTTCTCTACGATGTGTGCAGGACACATTATACTCAACTACTAGTATCAAAAAAAATGTTGCTGAGAGCTACTTAATGGTTTTTCCTAATCCAAGCTCCTCTGAAATTACTATTAAAACAAGTAATAAATCCGAAAAGGTAAACTATATTATTGTGAATTTATTTGGTCAAATTGTGCAAAGTGGCAATTTAACAGATGGTAACGTTAAAGTTTCAATAACAAACTTATCTGACGGAATGTATTTTATTCAAACATTGGGGAAGGAATCTCAAACAAAAAAAATACTAAAAAACTAAACCTTGAGTCGGCATTGAACTTACTAACCACCAAGACCTGTGTTTGCTGACTTGTAGACAATTACGCAGAAAAGAAATAAATACTAAATGCCACGACCTATGTTTGCTGACTTGTAGACTCTACACTTTAATTGTTGCAATGGCTACTTTCATGAGCCAGAATTTTATCAAGCAAATAATAAAATTGTTGGACTTACTCCTACTGGTTTTGTTGAATTAAACCTGACAAATCAAGCAATTACGGTTCTCAGCAATTCTGTTAATGGAAATAATATTCCACAAGCCTTTTCGAGCTTCGACCAAATTAACGGCAGGTATATTTTTATGTCCTTAGGTGCAAATATAACGGAACCTGACACATTAATTTTTGTCGATGCATCATCTGGTAATATTTTAATGAAAGATACTGTTCGCCACCCATATGCCTATAATCCTCAATATTTCATGGTTGGTTGAGATTGACAAGCTAACAAATAGCATTCTCAATACCATTTCAGGCGACAGTTTTCCGACTGATGTTCATCCGGTAACTAAGGCAGACCTAAAAAAACACGACCAAGCAGAAAGGTTGGCGTTTCATTTGGGCAAGTGAGTGTAAGCTCACTGACCGACAAGTTTTCAAACTGACAATCCGGAACAATCCTGAAATTGTTCAAGGTCTTTTAAGTATCAGCGACTACAATGACCATTACTATTTACACCTTGTCGAGAGTGCAAATACACCATTGTAGTTTCTATATGCGAATGGCCTAAAAGTTCCTTTATTGATACGATATCTAAACCAT
>JAVHPE010000096.1:0-3783 GCA_036170475.1 Bacteroidia bacterium
CATTTCCATAAGCCTTGCGTACTTGTACCAAGTATTGGGATGTGCTTTTAATTTGCCTGTTTTCATTCCGTGATATGCAACAGAAATAATAGGCCAATGCAAATACTTTTCTTCGGATAACATTTTGTGCATTTTGTGTACTTCCTTTGGTGTAAGTTGTTGCGGATAGGCATTGCTACATAATTTGGTAATTGATTGTCCGCATTTAAAATGTACTTCCATTGCCCAAATACGGTAGGTGCTTACGCTTATTCCAAATACTTTAATTGCTTTTGTGATTCCTAAATTATCTTTTGCACCTTCCACAATTCTTACAACTCTCAATTTTTCTTTTCGCAGGATGTTTATATATTCGCGCCCCGTGCCGATAATATCTTTTAAAGTTTTAGTTATTCGATAAAATGTTTTTAAAGCCTTTTGCATTTTTTCATCTTCTGAAACTTTCTTCATTAGCTCATAAACTTCTCCGATGTTGATGTCGTTGAGCTCGTAACCCACATATTTGTCGGGTGCTTCGCGCTTCCATTTACTTATTAAGCCACGACTAATTTGTTTACGGTAGATGTCGGGTAATAAACCTTTACGAACCATAAATTTTACTCTCGTGTCGTAGCTTTTTTTTATTTTCTTTTTCTTTAATTCCTCGGTCATAATATTAAAATAAAAAAGTCCGATTTAATAACTTTCGCTCTTGGCTTGGTGTGTCGGGTGTTTTAATTTTTTAAAGCGGCGGCAAAAAATTGAAATTCTTTCTTGTGTTGGCTTTGTAACTCTTTTAAAAACTTTGGTTGTGCGCTGATTTGCGCGGTTTTTAAATGTGCTTGCAAATTGCGTTGGCTTTTGAGATTTACCACCCACCTTACCACCCACCTTGTTTGCTACAACCCTTTAAAATCAATACGTGTAGATAATATTTACCACCCACCTTACCACCCACTTTGCTATTTTAAAGGAAACAAATTAATAATCCAATATCCGTTTTTGTCTGAACCTTCACGATTTAATATATATAATTCCTTAAGTTTTGAAAGATTATTATCTATGGCAGTTTTACCTATACCAACTATTTCTGAAAGTTTAGGCTTGGTTAATTTATTGTCTTTATTTATAGCCTTTAATATTGCTTGTTGGTTGTCTGTAAGTGATTCAGACCATAATTCTAACCACTTATCAAAAACAATGGGGCGGTAAAAGATAACAGCAAACATTCCTTCTAAACTAAAAACGGGTGCAGATAAATTTACTTCTGACATTGCATTACGCATACGACTGATACCGGAACCAATTTTTTCAACTAAATCCATTCTCTCGAACAACCCAAATACTAAGGGGTTGCGTGATAAACTGCGTTTGCCGAACTCTTTTTTTGCAATACTTTTTACCAATCCACCGGGGTTTGTTATTTCAATTCTGTCATCAAATATTTCAACATTAATGGTTGCTCCTTTTTCGTAATAATCCCTATGGGCTAAAGCGTTTATAAGAGCTTCTTTAAAAACAATTTCAGGGATTTCTAAAATTTCTTTTCTTGCTCCACCCTTTTGCGATTCTATATCATAACTCAAATTGAGTTTTGAAATGATGTAGTTGAGGGCTTCTTTATATTGTGTAAGCAAATTGCCTGTAATTATTTTATCGTCAATGATAAAACGCTTATCTGTTCCTTTAAAAAGCACACAGCGTATTATTGCTTGCTCAAAATATTTTTGTACATCTTTTGCGAAAAATAATACCGCTCCGTTTTTAAAATTGCCTTTGCCGGACAGTAGTTTTAAGTTTTCTAATAAAGTTTGTTCCGGTAGGGAATCCGATATTTTAGACAGGTTCAAAAACTCTTTGAAAAACTTTTTGTTGAAAGCTGCCGGATATATGAACTGTTTACAAACAGCCTCATCAAAATAAATTCTATCTGATTGTTGGAAGAAATCTCGCATCTGGTCTACGGCAGTTATCTTTTCGCTATTAGGACCATTGCGCACATAGATAGCACCCGAAACCGTTTATGGTTTTTGATTGCCTGATTTACACTCCAAAGAAATAATAATTTTACCTTCTACGGTATGCTCCGAAATTTTAACATCTAATTTTGGTTGAATGGTATTTATTGCATCTTGTATCCTTGAACGACTTGTATTGTTGATTTGAACTCCTCTAATGGTGTTATTATCATTTACACCAACTAACAAAATACCACCTGCTGCATTTGCAAATGCACAGATTTCTTCTGTTAATTCTCTTAGTTTTGAAGGTATATCACGTTTGAACTCTATGTTATAGCCTTCGCCTTGTTGTAAAATTAATTGTATTTCTTTTTGTGTCATTATAAAAATAATAAATTTTGTATGTCATTTTTAACATTAATATTAATCTGTTAACTCTAATTCGTCATTATTAATTTTTGGTTCCGGTAATTCCAATAATTTCACAGATTGAATTGCATTTCCGGCAATGCCTTTTATTGATGCGTGCATATCAATAGTATTTACGGTAACTTTTTCAATCTGTTTTTCGCGTTTTTTCCAAATACTTTGCATCGCTCTTTTCTCGCTTTCTAAATCAATTTTCATTTGTGTAAAGCCTTCAACAATGGCTTCTACCTGTAAGCGAAATGTATTGCCGGTTAGATAATCATACAGCATGTGCATTTTGTCACCTTTGTTTTCTTGTGATGCCAAGGCATTACTAATTTGAATAATTGATTCTCTGAGCACGGTACACAAACCTTTAAATTCATCAAACGAGCAAATCCAAATACCATCTCTCAAACCAACTCTATCCATATCGCTTGGCATTGCATCTGTAACAAGCACACCAATATTTGCCCCCTTCACTCTTATATCAGCTTTAAATTTTTCAATCCAACCTGCTTGAAAATCTTTTGTTCTTTTACTTTCGTAATAAATTGAGCCACAACACTGGTTTGTTCTTGTGTTTACTATTTGAATGCAATCACCACCTCTTGCACCTTTTTTTATTTCTTCTATTGTATCTAATGGAAATTGTGCTGATAGCCATTCTTCTATTGCCAACTCCATTACTTCACCCTGTAATTGCATAGAGCCTTGCTCTTGCTTACGTTTCATTTCTTCTGTTAATTTCTTTTGATCTTCTAGTTGTTTTTGAAGTTCTTTAAAACGTAACTCGTTTTTATCTTCCTCTGTTTTCCGGATTTTCTCTTTTTCTTCAATTAGCATTTGAGTTAATTTTTTCTGTGACTCTGCTTCAATAGAGCCTTTTAACTCATCTTTTTCACGTTTTAGTTTTTCAATTTCCGCTTTGGTTTTATTTAACTCCTGTATCTGTACCGATTTTTCGTTGAGCTCTTTTTGAAGCCCTGCAAATTGTTCGGACTGCTCGTCTTTAAATTTCTTACTCAGTTTTTCTTCCAGTTGTTTTTTCTCTTCTTTTAATTTGCCCTCTAATTTTTCCTGGAAAAGTTCATTCTCTTTTTGTTTGTTTTGTTCAAACTCCTCTTTAGCTTTATTTAAAAATTCACGTTCTTTTTGGAATTTCTTTTTTTCATCTGCTAATTGAGCATTAAATTTTTTCTTAATACCTTCTTCTAGTTGATGTGAAAGAATATCTTCTACATCTATTGCTGTTCCACAATTTGGACATTTAATTTTAGTTTGATTTTCCATATTAAACAATTATTATTTCTGATTGTAAATCTAATCTAAATTTATATTTTCTAAAGAATTGGCGATTCTCTTCACTATCAATTACTACGAATTTGTTTACCTTTTTATTACAAGCAAATACCTTTTTATGTTTATAAATAGT
>JAVHPE010000097.1:0-17362 GCA_036170475.1 Bacteroidia bacterium
GTACCGTACTAAAGCCGAGAGAGCTGAAATCTGGTAATTTAATTTTTAAATTTATGTTACAGTTTAGGTCTATTCCCTTATACCATTTTATTGTTTTTAAATTAATAACTGATTTAGCAAAAATTATAATCTGAAAGGCGCATAAGCCAGAAAAGGTAGCGGAGGCAGCATTTGCTTGTGCGTTTGCCGATGACCTTTTCTTGAATTTTTTGTTACTTTTTGTTTCAAGACAAAAAGTAAAATGCTTAAAAGGACTAAGAATTCTATAACTTAGAGGAATTTAATTAGGTAAAAAGCCCTATTATTAGACTACCTAAATAGTAACAAATTTATAAGAAAGCGTTTTGCAAAATTGCAGAACGCTTTTTTTTATTTTCATTTCCAAACCGTTTTATTCAATTTCAACTTTTTGTTTATTATATTCAATACAATAACCTGGCACTAATTTATTCCGTTTCCGATACTCTGTCTCGCCATTTACCTTTACCAAACCGGCATCAATAAAAGTATTTGATTCTGCGCCGTTAGCACTCCACCCCATCGCTTTGATCAATTGATTGAGATGAATATATTCGCCCTTTATTTTATACTTTTTCATAAATAGTGCTATCCTGTGCAAAATTAATAAACTAATTGGATTAAAATTTATCTTTGCAATATGAATAAAGAGGAACAATTCTACAAACTTCGTGAACTTTTAAACAAAGAAAATAACTGGCCTTTAGTTTATATGTTTAAATTTATTATACCTGCCGATAACCAGAAAATAGCAATGGTTGAATCAAAATTTTCAGACGAAGCCATTATTTTACATAAAGAATCAACCAACGGAAAATACTTTAGCATTACAGTTAAAGAAGTAATGCTTAATGCCGATTCCATCATCGAAAAATATAAAGAGATGAAAGGAATTGATGGATTGATGGCGTTATAAGGAATAAAAAAATGCGTTACTAAGTTTAGTAACGCATTTTAATAGTGCCGATTTTTTATCTCAATACTTACTTACCGCCTCTTAGAATCTCCACTGCTTACGCTTTCACATTCGCACGAATAATATTTAAAGCACCACCTGCTTTGAACCATTCAATTTGCTGCTCATTATAAGTATGATTTACTTTTATTTCTTCTTTGCTTCCATCAGCATGATTTAAAACCACTGTTAATGGTGTGTTTGGTGCAAATAATTTCAATCCTATAATATCAATTGAATCATCTTCTTTAATTTTCTCATAATCTGCTTTGTCGGCAAATGTTAATCCTAACATCCCTTGTTTTTTAAGATTTGTTTCGTGAATACGAGCGAATGATTTTACCAACACTGCACGTACACCTAAAAAACGAGGTTCCATAGCGGCATGTTCGCGTGATGATCCTTCACCATAATTTTCATCCCCTACTATAATTGAACTTAATCCTTTAGCTTTGTATGCTCTTTGCACAGCGGGAACTGAAGCATATCCTCCTGTCAATTGATTTTTAACAGTATCAGTTTTGTCGTTGAAAAAATTCACGGCACCAATTAACATATTGTTTGAAATGTTATCTAAGTGTCCACGATATTTTAACCAGGGTCCCGCCATTGAGATGTGATCGGTAGTACACTTTCCCTTCGCTTTAATTAATAGTTTTAAACCTTTAAGATCATAGCCTTCCCATGCGGCAAAAGGATCCAATAATTGCAAACGATCAGAAGTTGGCGATACAATAATCGTTACGGAGCTTCCGTCTTTTGCCGGAGCCTGATAGCCTGCATCTTCCACAGCAAAGCCTTTTGTCGGTAATTCGTCACCTGACGGTGCATCTAATTTTACTTTTTCTCCTTTTTCATTTGTTAAATAATCTGTTAAAGGATTAAAAGTTAAATCTCCCGCAATAGCCATGGCTGTTACTATTTGCGGCGATGCAACAAATGCGTAAGTATTTGGATTTCCATCCGCACGTTTTGCAAAATTCCGGTTGAAGGAATGAATGATGGTATTTTTTTCTTGTTTCTCCGCACCCATCCTATCCCACATTCCGATACATGGTCCACAAGCATTGGTAAATACTTTCGCTCCAATTTTATCAAACACATCTAAAAAACCATCACGTTTAATCGTGTAACGAATTTGTTCAGATCCCGGGTTGATTAAATATTCCGCTTTTGCTTTTAAATTCTTAGTGGAAACCTGTTTTGCAATACTCACTGCACGGGAAATGTCTTCATACGAAGAGTTGGTACATGAACCCAATAAGCCTACTGAAACTTTTAATGGCCAACCGTTTTTGATTGCCTCTTCTTTTAATTTAGAAATAGGCGTTGCTAAATCCGGAGTAAATGGACCGTTTACATGAGGCTCCAGTGTTGATAAATCAATTTCAATCACCTCATCAAAATACTTGGTAGGATTTGCATACACCTCCGCATCACCTGTTAAATGCTCTTTTACTTTATTCGCTAATTCAGCAACATCAGCTCTGCCGGTAGCTTTTAAATAACGCTCCATGGAAGCGTCATAACCAAATGTAGAAGTAGTTGCACCAATTTCGGCACCCATATTACATATAGTGCCTTTTCCTGTACAGCTCATGGATGTTGCTCCTTCACCAAAATATTCAACTACGGCACCTGTTCCTCCTTTTACAGTAAGGATACCGGCTACTTTTAAAATCACATCTTTCGGCGCAGTCCAACCATTTAATTTTCCTGTTAATTTGATTCCAATTAATTTAGGAAATTTTAATTCCCAAGCTAACCCCGCCATTACATCGCATGCGTCAGCACCACCTACACCAATGGCTATCATACCCAAGCCTCCTGCATTTACGGTGTGTGAATCGGTACCAATCATCATCCCTCCCGGGAAGGCATAATTCTCCAAAACTACCTGATGAATAATTCCTGCACCCGGTTTCCAGAAACCTATTCCATACTTATTGGAAACGGAACCTAGGAAATCATATACTTCTTTACTTTCTTTATTGGCGAATGCTAAATCTTCAGTAGCTCCATTTTTAGCTGTTATCAGGTGATCGCAATGAACGGTAGATGGGACAGCTACTTTTTGACGGCCGGCTTGCATAAATTGCAACAATGCCATTTGAGCTGTTGCATCTTGCATTGCAACTCTGTCAGGTGTAAAATCAACATACGATTTTCCGCGTTGGAATACTTCCTTTTTTTGATCGGAATGCAAATGAGCATACAATGTTTTTTCTGTCAGTGTTAGTGGACGACCTAATAATTTGCGTGCTGTTTCAACTTTAGCAGGCAGTTTTTCATAAAGTGCCTTAATCATTTCAATGTCAAATGCCATAGGAATATTATTTAATTGGTTAGTTTTTTCGAAAAAAATTTATTTATTATTTTGGGGCGCATGGTTGTGTTTTAAAAGAAATCGCTCTTGTTATTCGGCTTTTCGAGCTGCAAAGTTACAAAATTAGAATGAAATTAGGAGGTATTTTTTGTTGAAATCTTAATTTTGTTGCAAAAATCAGAACAGTTGCTTTTTGGCGTCGAATTGGCAGGAGCAGGTAAATTGTAATCACAACAAGCCTTTTTACCCTTTTCATCTAATACATCAAAATTTCTATCAGCCTTTTTTTTGTGCATAAAATTAATTGTAAAAAAATTTCAATTAACCTAGCGGATCTTGGGCAACTTTCTATAACGGCAGTTCCTTTGAACATTTGAAATCTGCTCAAATGCATTTATTGGAACAATTCAGAAATCAAATTAGTTTATATCTTTGCTCTCAAAACATACCTTTCTGTTAATTACAATTTCAGGAATAATATTTATACGATGAAAAAAATCTCTTTTTTTATGAGCAGCATACTCCTGTCCTGCGTCATTAATGTGACATCACAAAACTCCTCTGTAGCGCTTGTTGGTTTTGATAAAGAGGGTCATCGTGGCTGTCGTGGCTTGATGCCTGAAAACACAATTCCTGCTTTTAAAAAAGCAATTGATTTAGGTGTAACCACACTGGAAATGGATGCCATTATTACCAAAGATAAACAAGTTATTATCAGCCATGAACCATTTTTTAATCATGAAATTACCACAAAATCTGATGGAAGTTTTGTAAAAGAAAGTGAAGAGAAATCTTTAAATATTTATGAGATGACTTATGAGCAAACACAGCAGTTTGATGTAGGATTAAAACCGCATCCGCGATTTCCACAGCAGCAAAAAATGAAAGCGCATAAACCAAAACTGGTTGATGTGATTGATAGTGCGGAAGCATATACAAAAGCCAAATCACTCCCCCCTATCCAGTACAATATCGAAACTAAAAGTACAGCCCCAACCGATGATATTTATCATCCGAAACCGGAAGAGTTTGTGGATTTGATTATGGCGGTTATAAATGAAAAAAAAATCGGGGAAAGAGTTATTATTCAATCCTTTGATATGCGAACCCTGCAATACCTGCATAAAAAATATCCTTCCATCAGAACAGCCTATTTATACGAACCTCCGTCACTTAAATCTTTTTCATCCCGATTAAAAGATTTGGGATTTACTCCTACTATTTACTCTCCCGATTATTCAACTGTAACATCGGATCTTGTCAAAGAATGTAAAAATTTAGGGATTAAAATAATTCCATGGACAGTAGACGATCTTCCAAAGATGAAGGAATTAAAAGGAATGGGGGTTGACGGAATTATCACTGATTATCCTGATTTGTATGAACAATTGAAATAGATCAATTGGGCAATTAAACAATTTTGCAGTAGGCAATTTAAAACCAATTTTACAATTATGCAGTAGGCAATTTTGTTGGATTTCTTTGCCTACTGATAAATTGTCAACTGTATAATTGCTTTTAAATTGCCTACTGTTAAATTGAACAATTGATATTATTATCTTTACCTTTCAAATTGATTTTTAACTTTTAAAAACAGAACTATATGTCAGAATTTTTAGGCGAATTTATCGGTACGATGCTGTTAATTGTGTTTGGTGGTGGGGTGGTAGCTGGAGTAATATTAAAAGGGACAAAAGCTGAAAATTCCGGATGGATAGTTATTACAAGTGGATGGGGATTGGGCGTTGCTGTTGCTATTTATGCTGTGGGTAGTGTAAGTGGTGCACATATTAATCCAGCAGTTACTATCTCATTGGCATGTGTTGGTGATTTTCCCTGGGAAAAAGTACCTGTATATCTATCAGGACAACTTCTGGGTGGGTTTTTGGGTGGTGTAATTGTTTGGTTACACTATTTACCTCACTGGAAAGAAACCAAAGATCAGGCAACTCAACTTGCCGTTTTTTCTACAGGTCCTGCAATCCGTAAAACATGGGCTAACTTGTTGAGCGAAATTATTGGTACGTTTATTTTAATGTTTGGACTATTAACCATTGGCGCCAATAAGTTTTCGGATGGTTTAAATCCTTTAATAATTGGTGGTTTGATTGTGGCTATTGGTTTATCTCTTGGTGCAACCACAGGTTATGCAATTAATCCTGCACGTGACCTTGGTCCTCGTATTGCTCATTTTATATTACCGATAATCGGGAAAGGTAAATCTGACTGGGGATATGCCTGGATACCTGTTGTAGGTCCTCTATTAGGTGGTTTGTTAGGAACACTTCTTTATAAAGCTTTATTTAAACAAGAAATTTATCCCTTATTATGGGTAATTGCCCCTATTGTTTTGATTGTAATAATACTTGCTATTATTAAAGAGGAAAAAGACGCAATGGAAAAGTAGGTTGAAGTAATAAATCTAAAAAAGCGTTTTAGTTTTTTAGATTTGATAAATATCACAACTATGTAATTCATACTACCGATGGAAAAAAAATATATTTTATCAATTGACCAGGGAACTACCAGTTCCAGAACTATTCTCTTTAACAAAGCCGGAGAAGTTGTACATATTTCACAAAAAGAATTTACGCAATATTTTCCAAAGCCTGGATGGGTTGAACATGATGCAATGGAGATTTGGCAATCGGTTGAAGATGTTGTAAAGGAAACTGTATCGAAATATAAAGCGGAGAATATTGCTGCTATTGGTATTACCAACCAGCGTGAAACTACTGTTGTATGGGATAAAAATACAGGTCTGCCGATTTATAATGCCATTGTTTGGCAGTCAAGGCAAACTGCTGAGATTTGCGACCAATTAAAAAGCAAAGGTTTAAATGAAACAGTAAGAAACAAAACAGGTTTGTTGATTGATGCCTATTTTTCCGGCACAAAATTAAAATGGATATTGGAAACGGTTCCGGGAGCAAGAGAAAAAGCGCTGAAAGGCGAATTATTATTCGGGACCATTGATACATGGCTTGTTTGGAAACTAACAGGAGGCAAAGCTCACGTTACAGATTACAGCAATGCTTCACGTACCATGATGTATAATATTCATGAGCTGAAATGGGATGATGAGCTGCTGAACATTTTAAACGTTCCTAAATCAGTTCTTCCAACCGTTTGTTCATCATCGGAACTCTACGGATACGCTAATTTAAATAATGTTAAAATCCCGATATCAGGTATAGCCGGAGATCAGCAAGCTGCTTTATTTGGTCAGGCTTGTTTTACAGCAGGAATGGCAAAAAACACTTTTGGTACCGGTTGCTTCATGCTGATGAATACAGGAGGAAAAGCTGTTCAATCGAATAATGGATTACTTACAACCATTGCATGGGGATTAGATGGTAAAGTGGAATATGCTTTAGAAGGAAGTATTTTTGTAGCTGGATCGGCAGTACAATGGTTACGTGATGGTCTTCAGTTTTTTAAAGAAGCAGCAGACAGCGAAACTCATGCAAAAAATGTTGTTACTTCAGACGGGGTTTATGTTGTGCCTGCTTTTGTTGGCTTAGGAACCCCATATTGGGATAGTGAAGTGCGTGGTGCTGTTTTTGGACTTACCCGCGGAACAACCAAAGAACATCTTATAAGAGCTACTTTGGAAGCGATAACCTATCAGGTAAAAGATGTGCTGATGGCAATGGAGCAGGATTCGGGCATTCAGTTAAAAAGTCTGAGAGTGGATGGTGGCGCTGCCCGCAACAACCTGCTGATGCAATTTCAAAGTGATATTTTAGAAGTACCTGTTGACAGACCGGTTGTAAATGAAACCACCGCATTAGGTGCAGCTTATCTGGCAGGACTTGCTACAGGGTTTTGGAAAAACCGTGAAGAAATAGCAAGTCAATGGCTGGTGGATAAAACGTTCAAACCAAGTGTTGATTCAGAAAAAGTAAACGAATTATATGAAGGCTGGAAAACCGCTGTAAATGCGGCAATTACATTTAAACCAAAAAAAATTATTGAAAAAATAAGTTGTTAAAGAAATGACCGTATTAACTAATAACTGATATTATGCAAATTCGCCCCAGAGGGGCTAAATATTGGTAGGAAACAGTAATCCCCTTATTATTTAGCTCCAGAGGAGCGTGATATTTCGCCCCGATGGGGCTTGAAGATACTTTGGTGTTCCTTTTCTACCAAGATTATGCCCCGATGGGGCAATGAGTAACATGAGCCAATAACTAATAACTAATAACTAAAACATTGAATTCTTTCTCAGCAAAAAACAGGCAAGCAATTATTAGCGAAATGAGTACATCCTCTTTCGATATAATAGTAATAGGTGGAGGAATTACCGGAGCGGGGATTGCGTTAGACGCTTCCTCCAGAGGACTTAAAGTAGCACTGATTGAAATGCAGGATTTTGCTGCCGGGACATCCAGCAGATCTACAAAACTTATTCACGGCGGATTAAGATATTTGAAACAATTTGAATTTAAACTGGTTGCTGAAGTTGGAAAAGAAAGAGCAATCGTGCATCACAACGCACCTCACCTCACTAAACCAGAACATCTACTTTTACCTATTGTTGAGGATGGTTCATTAAGCAAATTTACCGCAAGGCTAGGGATGACAATTTATGAATTCCTGGCAGGTGTAAAAAAAGAAGAAAAACATCGTGTCTTAAACAGGGAGGAAACAATTGCTGCTGAACCATTGTTGCGCAGGGATAACTTATTGGGCGGTGTTCTTTTTTATGAATATCGTACAGATGACGCACGATTGACGATTGAAGTAATTAAAGAAGCTGTTAGTAAAGGAACTGCTGCAATCAATTATATGAAAGTTGTTTCTTTCATCTACACCGATAATAAAATTACAGGGCTTAAGGTTTGTGATCAACTGAATGAAAAAACAATTGAATTACGCTCAAAATATATTGTAAATGCTACCGGCCCATGGGTGGATATGATCGATGATTTAGATAAACCTCTTACCGGTTCAGGCACTATTGATAACCAGCATAAATTACACATTACCAAAGGCATTCATATTGTTGTGAATGAGCAAAAACTTTCCTTAAAGCAATCGTCTTATTTTGATACATACGACAAACGAATGATATTTGTAATTCCTCGTGAAGGGAAAACATATATCGGTACAACAGACACATTTTATTCGGGAAACATTGCAAATCCACAAGTATCAAGGGAAGACGTAACCTATCTTTTAAAATGTGTGAATGATGTTTTTCCGACTATTCATCTTGAAGCTTCCGATGTTGAATCAAGCTGGGCAGGCTTAAGACCGCTGATTCAAAAACCAGGGAAAGGACCTTCAGAAATTTCACGTAAAGATGAAATTTTTGAATCCGCATCCGGACTGATTACTATTGCGGGAGGTAAACTTACCGGCTATCGGAAAATGGCGCAACGTATTGTTGATCTCATCGGTAAAAAAATTAAAAAAGCGGAAGGAAAAAATATTCCTGAATGTTCAACTGAAAACATGGCGCTTTCTGGTGGTAAAGTGGGCGGTGCTGCTCAATTTTCCGACTTTACAAAAAGCAAACTTATTCGCGGTAAAGAACTTGGTTTAACAACAGCGGAAACAGAAATGCTTTTAAACCGCTATGGTTCTAATATTGACAGCCTTTTTAATAGTTTAGAAAAATTAAAAAAACAAGAACATATTCCTATTCCTTTATTGCTTTGCGCTCAGTTGCATTATTGTATCGAAAATGAAATGTGTTTTACACCTTCCGATTTTTTTATCAGGCGAACAGCTGCGCTTTATTTTGATATTGAAACAGTAAAAATGTGGGAAACACAACTGTTAATTTATATGAAAAGCATACTGGGTTGGGATGATCTTTTAACTACAAAATTTGACATAGAACTACAAAAAGCAAGTCAGCAAACAGGTATTACTGTGTAGAAAAAAGAGTAAAAAGATATTGGCAAACAAAAAAAGAACTTCGCATCATGCGAAGTTCTTTTTTTATTTATTAAGAATAAGAATAGTAAATTTTGCAAAGTTAAACAAGATCAATCAACTACCTGCACCATTTTAAAAGGCACATTAATAATTGCCTGATAATCCTCTCCAGCCTCTAACATATCTTCATCATCTTCTTCATAATACCAGTTAATGACCACTTTGCTTCCGCCCTTATTGATACCTTCCAGTTTTTTAAATACATCCAAAATACATTTTGAAGAACTTGTATTAAAATACTCCAATTGTATGTTCACATTAGTTTCAGTCTGTGGTTTACTTGCATATCTTTCTAACAAGTCAACTATTGGCTTATAAAACTCAATAGAATTTTCGGGGATCGAACGCCCTTTAATTTCTAAAACTCCTTTACCTGTATCAAAACTAACAGTAGGGGTTTTTGGTGTTCCTTCAATAGCAATTGCTTCCATATTATCTACTTTTATTTTTTATTGTGTAATATTTATATTTAAACTAAAAAATGAATATTTATCGTCAATCGGAGTAAAATGAAATTGTAATTTTCCTCCAGTCTTCCTGGCAATATCAATCATACCCAGCCCTCCTCCTCCTTTTTCTGACATTTCGCCATTATTTAAGACTGTTTTATAATACTCTTTCAATTCGTCTTTGTTAAGTACATTAATATCTTCCAATAGCTTTTTTAAGCTGGGGATATTAATGTTTTTAATATAATTACCGGTAATGATATTGTAATCACCCTCTATTTTCCCAATCATAAAAATCGCTGAACGAATCCTGTCATCTTGATCGGGAGCTATCTCGTCCATGTGATGGTAAAGGTTTTGCAGGCATTCAACAAGCACATTGTAAACCTTCTTTTTAACTTTAGGTTCCTCCTGCCAGGTATCCAATTTCGCTTCCATAATTTGCAAAATAGAGGTTAGCAAATCCGATGTAATATCCCCTTTAAAAGAGAGCATAATATTGTTTTGCTCCATTTTATCGTAGAAACCGTATATATCTAACACCATAAAATGCTACTTTAATTAATAAGACCTGCCACACAGAATAATTAATTACGCAAATATATACATAAGTTTAATTAAAAAAACAAATAAGTATATTTTTCTACAATTCAACAAATTAATTTTTTAAAATTTTGAGTACTGTAAATAAGTCAATAAATCACAAAAACAAGTTAAAGCTATTTTTTTCTCATAAATATCTGGATGGGTACTCCTGAAAAACTAAATTCCTCCCGCATTCGATTTTCAAGAAAACGTATGTACGCTTCAGTAACATATTTGGGCAGATTACAATAATAAGCGAATGTTGGGGCATGAGTTGGCAACTGAGCAATAAATTTAATTTTTACGTGTTTCCCCTTAATTGCGGCTGGTGGATGAGTTTCAACTATTGGTAACATCACATCGTTCAAATGCCGGGTTTTGATTGTTTGGGTACGATTTGCACAAACTTGTTCAGCCACTTCAATAGCTTTTAATACTCTTTGTTTGGTTAATGTTGAAGTAAATACAATAGGCACATCACGGAATGGAGCCAGCTTCTCGCGAATTTTTTCTTCATATTCTTTGGTGGAATTTGTTGTTTTTTCTACCAAATCCCATTTATTTACAAGTATCACTACCCCTTTACGATTTGTTTCTGCTAAACGGAAAATATTGATGTCCTGTGCCTCTAATCCTAAGGTGGCGTCAATTAAAAGCAGTATAACATCGCAATCTTCAATAGCACGGACAGATCGCATTACCGAATAAAACTCTAAATCTTCCTCTACTTTTGATTTTTTGCGGATCCCCGCAGTATCAATCAATAAAAAATCGTGCCCAAAAGCAGTATACCTGGTGTTTATTGAATCACGCGTGGTTCCGGCAATTGAGGTAACAATATTTCGTTCTTTACCCAGTAATGCATTTATTAATGATGATTTTCCAACGTTAGGACGGCCAACAATAGCAAATTTAGGAATGGCTAACTCCTCTTCCTTAAAATCCGCATCCAACACCTTTACCACATCATCCAATAGTTCACCGGTTCCGCTTCCGCTGATGGCAGAAATGTTATATGGTTCGCCTAAGCCCAAAGCGTAAAATTCGCCCGACATGCCTTGCCTGACAAAATTGTCCACCTTATTAGAAACAACAAATACTTTCTTTTTGCCTCTTCGTAATATATCCGCCACTACTTTATCGTCTTCTGTTATTCCTTCCGAAACATCAAGTACAAATAAAATTACATTTGCCTCATCAATAGCCAACTTCACTTGTTTACGAATCTCCCCTTCAAATGCATCTTCTGATCCTTTAACATATCCCCCGGTATCAATAACAGAAAACTTCAAGCCGTTCCATTCCGATTTACCATAATGCCTATCACGTGTTACACCTGATTCTGCATCAACAATCGCTTTTCTGCTCTCCGTCAAACGATTAAAAATTGTTGATTTCCCTACATTCGGACGCCCTACTATTGCTACTATATTTGCCATGTCAATTTAAAATTTTTATTATAATTCGTTTTATTGGGGCGTGTCCCTTCGGGTCGGGCTTTCCACTTCAATCTTTTCTAAAAAGAAAAGGATTTATGCGGAATTTATCCTGAGCTCTTGTCGAAGGAATCCCTCACGCAAACGCTACACAACCCAGAGGCTCCTACCGGGACATCGAAAAGTTTAAATCTATTAATTCTAAAATTAGCACATCAACATATCAGCACATCAACATATCAGCACACCAGCACATCAACATATCAACACATCAACTCGTGTATCCAAAACGTTTCAGTTGATTATCACTATCACGCCAGTCTTTATTTACTTTAACGAAAAGTTCGAGAAAAACCTGTTTTTGTAAAAAGATTTCTATATCCTTACGAGCCTCAGTTCCAACTTTTTTTAACGCTTTACCTTGGTGTCCAATGATAATTCCTTTTTGCGATTCACGTATTACCAAAATTTCAGCACGTATTTTTATTATTTTTTCTTCTTCTTTAAATGATTCTACAACCACCTCTACTGAATAAGGAATCTCTTTTTTGTAATTCATCAGTATTTTTTCACGAATAATTTCCGAAATAAAAAACTTTTCAGGTTTATCAGTCAATTCATCTTTGGCATAAAATCCGGGGCCATCAGGCAAAAGAGCCCGAATACGATCAAATATATAATTGACATTAAATTTCTCTAAAGCCGAAACAGGTATTACCTCGGCATTTGGAACTTCAGTTTTCCAGTATTGCACCTTTGTTTCCAATTGATCCTGAACAGCCAGATCAATCTTGTTTACGAGTAACAGAACAGGAACTTTCGCATTTTTTATTTTATTAAGAACCTGTTCTTCTATTTTAACGTCTTCAAAAATATCGGTAACAAAAAGCATGATATCAGCATCCGTTATTGCAGTGTAAACAAAATTCATCATGGATTCCTGCAACTTATAATTAGGCTTAAGCACCCCGGGAGTATCAGAATAAACGATTTGAAAATCCTCTCCATTCACAATTCCCATGATTCGGTGCCGGGTGGTTTGTGCTTTTGACGTTATTATGGAAAGGCGTTCACCAACCAGAACATTCATAAGTGTGGACTTACCCACATTGGGGCTACCAATAATATTCACGAAACCAGCCTTATGCGCCATTTATTAATTAATTGTCATATTTATTTGGAGTACAAAGAAACAAAATATATCTTTGCACCCCGAAATAAAACAACAGACGGTTGTTTTACATTGATTGAAAGTACATACCAAAAGATATATTGCGGGGTGGAGCAGTTGGTAGCTCGTTGGGCTCATAACCCAAAGGTCATCGGTTCGAGTCCGGTCCCCGCTACTGAAGACGACGGCAACAGAAATTTTCTGCTGCCGTTTTTCTTTTCCCCCTCTAAATCCCCTGATAAATCAAGCGTTAGCGAAAAAATAGAATTTACTTTTTTGGTTAGAAAAGTCCTTTTTTTAACGACTATGAATATTTTTTGTTTCTATTTTTAGCAACATCCTTATTTAACCATTCAATGTATTTATGAAGCTGAGAAACTAAATAATAAGGCAAATTCAATAAATGGTATTTTTTGCCATTAGGTGTTATTGCTATCGTTACTGACAATTCTCCTGCATAAAAACGAATTGCAATTGCATTGGGCGATTCATCCATAAACAGATGTAACGATTTTAGTTTACCTTCTTTGCCTGATTTTACTTCTACCGCTACTAATTTTCCATCATAAGCAATTACATAATCTACTTCGGCAGTTGATGTTGTTTTTTCTCGTACCCAAAAATTTAATGCGCTCATGGCATTAAAATTACAAGCCAACAATTCCTGCCCTACCAAATGTTCAATTACCGTTCCTTGATAAACATTATTCAAGTCGTTTGTTCCAATTATTTCTTTTTGAATACCTGCGACATAGTTCATTAAGCCGGTATCTAATAGATGTAATCGTGGCGATTTTTGTAACTCTGGTATTATAGGCAGTTTAGCACTAGTTGTTGGATAAATCAAACTAAGCAGCAAAGCTTTTTCTAATGTTCGCAGAGCTTCGCCAATTTCTTTTGAGCCGTAACCGGATTTACCAAAGCCCTGAAATTTAATACGCTTCCCTGCCTCAAAATAACTTGCTTTTATAACGTGCCTTATTATTTGCACTTGTGTATTTCCATGCGCATATTTTTCTACATCATCTATGTATGATGTTATAAGCGAATCGTATAATATACCTAAAGCCGTTATATCTTTTGTTTCGGCATACTCTTTAACTATTTCGGGCATACCGCCAATTAAAGCGTAGGTATGAAAAAGATTTAATAGTTTTTCGTGTGCAAATGGTTTTAATGGAATGTGATTAATCTGCTCTAAGGCTGACAATTCGCCTGTAGCTCCCAAAAATTCAATAAAGGAAACAGGTCTTACGACTAAGAATTCAACTCTGCCAACCGGAAAACTTAATTTATTGTCAAAAATTGTTTCGAGCAATGAACCCGCTGCAATAATTGGTATTTCAGACATTTGTTCATAGAAAAAACGCAAAATATTAAATGCTTCAGGCACTTCCTGAATCTCATCAATAAATAATAAAGTTTTTTTTCTTTTTGAGTATTCTTTATCTTTCAAAAAAAATAGTGCCTGCACTAATGTTTCTAAATCCTTAAAATTCTCAAACGGTTTACGGTCGGACGGAAGTTCTAAATTCAGGTAAATATATTGTTCAAATTTTTGTGCAAATTGATTTACAACTGTGGTTTTACCAACTTGCCTTGCACCTCTTATTACTAAAGGCTTTCTATTCTTTTTTTTTGCCCATTTATCGAGCTCTTGTACTATGGTTCGTTTAAACATATTACAAAATTAGGGTAATTATCTTAATTATTCAACATAAAATTAGGGTAAATGTTAAAAGAATTGAATTCATAATTAGGGTAAATGTTTTTTTTATTACCGAAAAACAATTTGCTATTCTAAAAAATTCACGATGTTTTTGTCGGCTTTAAAAATTTTAGTTTGGAGATAATGTTGTTAGCGAAGTTTGAAATAGCAATAAAATCCATTTTCAGACTAGTGTTATGTTAATCATAAATTGACGGATACAGTTTTTTTAATTTTACCCTCGCCTCTTTGTTAGTAAACTGCCAATTTATTTTATTGTTTTTATTATTCCTGCGTGTTTGCTAGGCATTAACCTCTTGTTTTATTTTTGTCATTGTATGTATATGCCTGTTTAGGCATTGTCCATTCAATACGTGCAATTCTATTTCAGCCATGTTTAACCAACTGCCATGTTTGGGGGTAAATACAAATTCAAATCTGTCCCATATTCGTTTGGCTTCTTGCGGTTCAAAGGTTTCATAAAATGCAGATGCCGAATGCGTTTTGAAATTATTCATTACCAATGTTATCTTTTTTGCTTTGGGATATTGTTCATCAGCAATGCCTTTTACAAACATAGCCCAATCTTTTTTTGTTTTTATATTCTGTTACTTCTACAATCCGTTTTCCCTTTAATGGTTCGTTAGCCATGAATATATTTACTACTCCATTCCGTACATACTCATAATCTACTCTTGCGTCCTGCCCTGGCTTCATTGCAATTGATGGTCGTCCTTCATCTATTAATTGCTTTAGAGATTCATCCATACAAATTACCGGATAGTCTTTGTCATACGGTCTTTTATAAACATCCAACACTCGCTCCATGTTTGCTACAAACTCTCCGGTTTTCTCCGGTGGGGATTACCCATCCTTTTACTTTCCAAGGCTTAAGTTCGTTTTTTTTAAAACACTCCTTACAGTTACATGTGATATGCTTTCCACATATTTTAATTCTACCATTTTATCTGCCAATAATCGCAGGGACCATTTGGCATAGCCTTTAGGTGGCTCATTGCAACATAGCGTTACTAATTTTGCCTCAATATCTCCATCTACTTTCGTTTCGTAAATACGTTGGGTCGGCCGCCTTTCCAATGCTCCCTCAAAACCTTCTTCAATAAATTTTTTCTTAACCCTGTCGATTGTTCGCATCCCTACTTTCAATACTTTGCTAATTTGTTCGTTCGTTACTTTGTCCGAGTATTTTCCGACATCACAATTCAAAAGAATATAAGCGATCCGAAATGTTTGAGAAGTATGAGACCCTTTGCTTATTATACTATGAAGCTCTTCTACTTCTGATTTTGTTAATTTAATGGTATAATGTATCATTTGCAAAATGTTTTTGGTTTTTGCAAATATATAAATAATACGTCATATTACACTTAACTTTACAATAGTAATGGTTTATACTTTGTCCATACTGTCACTGAAAAAGGAAATTCAATAAACAAAGTATGTGTGCAATAAATCGTATACCCTTTGAAAATAAATAAATAGCTTTATCTTTTTAACCCTACTGCCAGGCTCTTTCAAAAGAAGAGAGGAAAAATCAGATTTACCAGCTTTTTTACATTAATACTGTTAGAAAAATTTTCGTAAAGAATGGTTTCTCGTTTTTGTTTTTCTTTCATGCTAAAAGGCAATTCAAACAAACGTAAAATTTCTTTTGTCATAGCTTCCGCTGAATCTTTAACCGAACACAGAGTCTCCATACCTGTGTTGGCTACCATTGGTGAATTTACAATGCAATGTCTTCCATTAAATAATGCAGCCAGCAATTTTAATTTTATTCCGGTTGCCTGAAAAGTGGGTAACACATTTATTTGTGCATTCTTTATCAGCGTATCAATTTCCTCTTTGGTAATGTTTGCTTTCAATTGAATATGTGGATAGTTGGCAACAGCAGCTATTAATTCAGCAGTTGGTTTTCGGCCGGCAATAATCAAAGGCGTTTTAATTTTCGAGAAGACTTCATTTACCAAATAAATTGCAGCTTCATTATTTTCTCCAACTTCTAATTTGGCATGATACAAACAAAATCGTCCTTTCCCTTCTTTTATTTTTACCTTTCCATCAGGGTGAAATGCTGTAATGTGATGTACATTTTTATAACGTTTTGACAAACCCTCAGCATCAGCAGATGAGATAGCTGCGATGTAAGAAGCTTTATTTAATATCTTTTCAAAAAGTTCAAGTTTTTTTGCTTCCGCCTTAAAATAAGTTTTTTTGAAAAAAGATTTTTCAATTTTTTCAAGATTTTTATAATAATCATGTTCGATATTATGCGAACGAACAACTATTACCCGATTGTGCAAACGTTTATCATTCAAATGATAACAGCAATGAAGACCTTCAAATAAAATAGGATGTTTATCCAGTAATAAATTCTTCATTAACTTTTCTGAAGAACGTGTTATTATTACAAATGGGATTGAATTAAACAACTGTGTTTTATTCATTTTCCGTTTGTAATAATATACTTTTTCACAAAGGCTTTCGAGAATAGGTGCCTCTGTCCTGCCATATTCAAAACAATGTAAATGAATCTTTATACCTTCATCGTGCAATGCTTTTATTTTATAGAAAACATCAATTACCCCACCATAGTCTGCTGGATAGGGGATATCAAAAGAGATAATATGAAGATGCTTTGAATTCAAATTATAACAAAAAAAATAACAAACTAAATAACAAACTAAATGTAAGGAAAGTTTTCAAAATAACTTGAACAAAACAAAAAATATCAATTTCACTTT
>JAVHPE010000098.1:0-3740 GCA_036170475.1 Bacteroidia bacterium
ACGTTACTACTGGAAACATTATTTCAAGTCCACTATTTCCGGTATTGGCTGATTCGTTGGATAATCTAATTGAATTGCAGTGTGACAACTCCACGGGAATTTTATATGCGTTACATTGGGAGGCAAATACAATACTTACTGGTGTTGAATTAAGTAATAAAAACATAGTAATTCTTAACCAAAATGTTCCTAACCCCTTCGCGGAAAATACAACTATCAATTATTATTTACCCGATAATGTTACCCGCGCACAAATTATTTTCCTGGAGCTATCAGGAAAAATCATCAAAACAGTTGATTTAACTGAAAAGGGCAAAGGACAATTAAATGTATTTGCCAATGATTTAACCAATGGCATTTACACCTACTCATTGATTGTTGACGGACAAGTTCTGGAAACAAAGAAAATGATTAAAGCGAAATAATCCTATCAAAGCACCTTGCTAACGTTCTGTGAGCAAGGTGCTTCGATTTTGTAAAATTAACATTCACAAAAAAAACATCATGAAAAAATTAATATTTATTATTATATATATTGTATTTACAATAAATGCAAAGGCACAAGTAACATTAGAGCAAACTTACAGTTTGGCAGGATATTATGCTGATTGGAATAGCTGGCAACAACTATATATTGTGAAGCTGGAAGTGGATGGTGATAAATTGGTATTTGCTGATAAGACTAATAAATTGCTTAAATTCTATAATTTGAATTATACACCTTGGAAGACAATATCTTTTGCGGCTGCAACAGATCTAAATCCCTCAAAAAATTTTATGAATATTACGTACATATCTCAACATTTATTTGATACAGATGATGAAATTGAATTTCTATATGTCGACCAAAATAGTGGTCAATTCATTACACAGGTGGTTAATGAGGATGGGAGCATCTTGTTTACGGCAACCGATCAAGGTCCGATTCTTAGAGGCAGTGTCCCACAAGCTGAGTCCCCAATATACAACACAAGTGCAGGTACAAAACTAATATTGAGTGGATCTAGTAGTGATAGTAGTGCGTACGTGTATAGTTTGGCAGGCACTTTAACCACAGGAATAACAGCTATGCCCAATAATGAATATAACAGTTTAAGAACTTCAATGGCATACCCAAACCCGGCAAGGTCTTCTACAAAAATTGATTATACTTTACCAAAGGGAGTTAATTATGGAGAATTAGTTTTTTATGATGCGCAAGGCAAAGAAGTAAAACGTTTTAATGTAGATAACACTTTTAATAGTTTAACAATTTCAACAGAAGATTTACAAAGCGGGGTTTATTATTATAATTTGCAAACGGCACAAGGTTTTAGTGATGGGAAGAAATTGGTTACGATAAAATAAATGCGGTAACCCTTTTCCAAAGTTTGAAAATTGGAAAAGGTAAAACGAAGGTTTGGATTTAAAAATGTTCAAGAGTAGGGTAAGACACCGACATGTTAAATAATGTTACGGTGCGCCACACCTCTGTTTTTTATAAGAAAGTCTTGTTAATTACAATGGCATATTTCCGTGTTTTTTCTTTGGCAACTTATCTACTTTATTTTTAAGCATGGCAAAAGCGTTAATTAATTTTTCACGGGTATTTTCCGGATGTATTACTTCATCAATAAAACCTCTTTCGGCGGCACGGTATGGGTTTGCAAAATGTTCGATGTATTCTTTTTCATTTACGGCAAGGGTTGCAGCAGGATCATCTGATGCGGCAATTTCATTTTTAAAAATTATTTCAGTAGCTCCTTTTGCTCCCATTACTGCAATTTCTGCCGATGGCCAGGCATAATTCATGTCAGCACCAATATGTTTGCTATTCATTACATCATAAGCGCCACCGTAGGCTTTACGTGTAATAACTGTGATACGAGGGACTGTTGCTTCACAGAAAGCATACAATAGTTTCGCACCGCTGCTGATGATACCGTGCCATTCCTGATCTGTACCGGGTAAAAACCCCGGAACATCTTCAAACACAAGCAAAGGAATATTAAAGCTATCGCAAAAGCGAACGAAACGAGCCGCCTTAGCGGATGAGTTAATATCCAACACACCGGCTAAAAAAGCGGGTTGGTTCGCGACAATTCCGATACTTTTACCTGCTAATCGGGCAAAGCCGACTACAATATTTTCGGCGAAATCTTTATGCACTTCTAAAAAAGAGCCCAGGTCAATCACGCCATTAATTACATCCCTCATGTCATAGGGTTGATTTGGGTTTTTTGGAATAATTGCACTTAGTTCTGGCCGTTTTTCATTACCATTGCTTTCATAGACAATACTTGGCGCACCCTCTTCGCAATTTTGAGGCATATAACTCAGTAACGCTTTGATATTATTGATACAGGCAATTTCATTGGCGCAGGAAAAATGTGTTACCCCTGATTTTGTTGAGTGTGTAGATGCTCCTCCTAATTCTTCAGATGTTACCTCTTCATGCGTTACCGTTTTTACAACGTTTGGTCCGGTAACAAACATATACGAAGTGTTTTCCACCATCATGATAAAATCAGTGATGGCGGGAGAATACACGGCGCCACCGGCACAAGGTCCCATTATTGCTGACAGTTGAGGGATTACACCCGATGCCCTGGTATTACGGTAAAAAATATCAGCATAACCGCCTAGTGAAACAACACCTTCCTGAATACGTGCTCCACCACTATCATTCAAGCCTATTACCGGCGCGCCGTTTTGCATTGCCAAATCCATAATACGGCAAATTTTTTCGGCATGTGTTTCACTTAATGAACCTCCAAACACCGTGAAATCCTGAGAAAACAAATATACCAAGCGGCCATTTATAGTGCCATAACCTGTTATTACACCATCACCCAGATATTTTTCACGTTCCATACCAAATTCAACAGAGCGGTGCGTTACAAACATTCCGATTTCTTCAAAACTACCTTCATCCACCAGAAAATGAATGCGCTCTCTTGCTGTCAGCTTTCCTTTTTTATGCTGTGATGCGATGCGTTTTTCTCCGCCGCCCAATTGTGCTTCAGCAACCTTTTTGCTAAGTTCTTGTATTTTATTTTTCATCCGGAATAATTAATTTTATAATTGTTTGATTCCTCAAGAATCACCTTATGATGGGTCTCAAAAATAATAAAATAATGGTTGTAAAATCTATTTATTTTTTTTCTATAGTGTCGCCTTGTGTGGCTTGCAAATATGAATGACTGTCAGGCTATCGCATTGAACCTTTTTTCAAAAACATTTTCTCTGTGGTACCTTAAATATTCTTTCCGTTTTTCATTTAAAAACATTTTTTCTAAGCTATAGTTTGATACAAATTTGGTAACGTCTTTTGGTAGTTTTTTAGAAAAAATTATTTTCCCGTTGTTATCAAATGTTATGTATCCTAAATCAAATAAAGAATCAATATTTCTGCTTAACAGAAATCCGTTATTTACATCATAAGCTTCAATGTCATCGGATTTTATAAATGGTTTGATGTGACTTGCAATTAAAACTGGATAAGCTAATTTTTCTACCATACACTTCTCTTCGTTGTACAGTGAAAAACTTTCTTCACGCAATTGATTTTTATACAATAAATGAAGGTAAGGATTCCTCTGTCTAGTTGCGACTTCTAAATTTTCTCCAAATATTTGTTTCGCATCTTCTGTGAAATAAAGTTCATTATTTACAAAAACGATGTCATCTAGTTTTTTTAATAAATTAGTTAGATATCCGATTTGATTATATTTTCTCTTTATGAAATCTATTTTATTTGC